>WVWY01000012.1:0-15012 GCA_011773785.1 Candidatus Nitrosomaritimum khambatensis
TAGTAGATAACAGATTTTATTATAATTTTATTTTCTATCCTGCTATCTCTGGCTGATTTACAGATCGATGATCTATAAAGATTATGGACGAATTGATCATAGTTTATTTTTTGAAAACAAACCAAATGCTTAATTGATTATCTCCTTTTGGTTGTATAATGAATTCATCTGATTTTGTAAGATTTGTTAAAAAACAAAAAAAATTACCAAAGCATATTCGACTTTATTTGATATCTAAAAATCATTATTTTATCAACGATGGTATTTTGAAAGATGGTTTTGATTCAAAATTAAAAATTGAAAACAATAGAGAAAGTGTTTTGTCGGCCTTTTCAAAAATGGCCTTTATTTTTGATGAAATTATTCGACTAAGAATTGTTGGCTATTCTCATAATCAAAACAGTGTTGAATTGATGTATTTACTTCACTTAATTCCAGTCAATCGGAAAATACGAACATTTTTGGATTGGAAAATTTTTTCTCCTGAATTTGCTAGAGACATGTCTAGATTATTTCTAGTAAGAAGTGGTACAGTTCATTGCGTTTCATTAAATGAAGTAGAATACAATCCTGACAAAAAATTATCTTTATCTCAAACAAAGGGAATTAATCTATTCAAAAAGGATATGACCAAGGCTTGGAAGAATCTATTGGATATCTATGTTTTAGAACAAGAAAAAATTTCTTTTGAAATTTTATCTAAGGAAATTAAATTATAGTTTGGGTGTGGTTATTGCCCCTTGGGCGGCAGACCCTACAAGTGATGCAAATTTAGCCAAGGCTCCAGAAGTATAGTTTGGTTTTGGTGGACTCCATTGCTTTCTTCTATTTTCTAACTCTTCTTCTGATACATGCAAATCAATATTGTTAGTTTCAGTATCTATTGTTATTTCATCATCATTTCTTACCAAGGCAATTGGGCCTCCAACATATGCTTCAGGAGCCACATGTCCTACCATAAATCCACGAGTTCCACCTGAAAATCTACCGTCAGTTACCATTGCTACCTTCTTACCTAATCCCTGTCCGACTAAGGCGGCAGTTGTTGCTAACATTTCCCTCATACCTGGACCTCCTTTTGGTCCTTCGTATCTAATCACAACTACTTGACCTTCATCTACTTCTCCTCTGGACACTGCCTCAAAAGCTAATTCTTCTCGGTCAAAAACTCGTGCCTTGCCAGTAAACTTCGTCATTTCCACTCCTGCTGTTTTTATAACTGCCCCTTCAGGTGCAAGACTTCCTTTTAGAATTACAGCAGTTCCAACATTGTGAATTGGATTGTCAACTGATTTTACAATATTTTGTTCTGGTTCGGGAATTGACATAGAATCTAGGTTTTCTTTGATTGTTTTTCCTGTAACTGTAATGCAATTTCCATGAATCAATCCTTTGTCCGATAATTTCTTTAAAACAAAAGGAATTCCTCCAATTTTATCAAGAGAGTTCATAACATAACTGCCCCCTGGTTTCATGTCTGCCAAATGAGGAGTCTTTTTTCTTACTCGTTCAAAATCATCATAAGTTAATTTGATTCCAACTTCATTAGATAGGGCCAACAAGTGCAAAATTCCATTAGTTGATCCTCCAACTGCATTTAACATAGTTATTGCATTTTCAAATGCTTCAAAGGAAAGAATCTCTCTTGGTTTGATGTTTTGTTCTAGCAACTCTACACAAGCTTTTCCAGTTTCATAGACCATTTTCTCTCTTCTATCATCTTCGGCAGGAGGACTAGCACTTCCTGGAAGGGCCAAACCAATTGCCTCTGAAATTGATGCCATTGTATTGGCGGTAAACATTCCTCCACAGGATCCTGCATTTGGACACGCTGTGTTTTCAATATTTTTCAAAGCTTCAAGTGATAAATTACCTGCATCATAAGCTCCTACAGCTTCATAGACATCAACCACTGTCAATTCTCGTCCATCGAGCATTCCTGGCATGATTGTCCCTCCATAAACAAAAACTGATGGCAAATTCAATCGAGCCATTGCCATCATAGTTCCTGGTAGGCTTTTATCGCATCCTGCGATACCAACAAGGGCATCATATTGATGTGCCCTAACCATCAACTCAATAGAATCAGCAATTATTTCACGAGATACAAGAGATGATTTCATCCCTTCATGTCCCATTGCAATCCCATCACTAACTGCAATAGTAGAAAACATTCTAGGAGTAGCTCCTGCATCTTTTACTCCCTCTTTGGCTTTTTCAGCCAATTGAGGAAGGTGAATATTGCAAGGCGTGGCCTCATTACCAGTGTGACACACACCAACAAATGGTTTACTTAAATCCTCATCATTTAACCCCATAGCCTTGTACATTGCTCTGTGAGGGGCACGAGCTGTTCCTTCAACTACATTTCTACTGGAAATTTCCATAACATACGAATTGAAGCTCGCTATAATTTAGACTTTATTGAAAAATTTCTCATATGGAAACTTTGATTGAAAGACGAGAATTGATTTTTGTTCTTCTTGGATGAAAATGAATGTATCCATTGGAAATTGAATAACTTTCTTTTAGAAATTCATCTTCTGGCAAAAATTCATAGCTAAAATTACCTAATTTGATTTTTTTAATAATCTCTTGTTTTATTGGTTTTCCTGATTCATCTAAATCAATTTTATCTCTTCCTTGGTTAATGATTCTAGGATAATAGTCTCTCTCAAATTTTTCAAAAACATATTTTTTCAAAAATATTTCATCATCTCTTGCCCTAAGCCACCATTCAGGAGATATGTCCATCAAGAAATTCAACTCCATCATATTCTTAATGGGCGGTTTTTGCATTTAACAATAATCAATTATAAAAATTCTAGTTTCTATCTGGATCGTTTAAATTCCCATGGCTGTTTTTTTTGTTGTGGAACAAAAGGCCTTATCATGTCCCGTATGTGGTAGCAACAAAGCAGAAATGATGGGAAAGCACGTAAAACTTAGTGGTCAATTCGAAGATAAGGAGTTTCTGACTACTGATTTGACAGTATTACGTTGTGTAAGATGTGGCTATTACATGTTTTTTGATGATACTGCAGAATTTACTTCAGAAGACCAATTGTAATTATTTTCTATTTGATTAGCATCTGTGCTTCTAATTCTAATAACTGTGACTCTAGTTCTTCTGGTGTCTCTGCTCCATAGGAAATTAGAATTTTATCGTCTTCTACAATTTCATGGCCTCTAACATCATTTACTTCTTCACCATTAATGAAGAATCTTAAAGAATAATCCTCATTGGTACAAAAGCTTCTCCCATCCTTGAATTCAAAGCACTGATCATCAAGACCCAATCCTAGGGTCTCAAACAAGTAACCCAATTTTACCCCCGTAGCATGTTTGTGTATGGTGGTTCCATCATTTCCTTCAAAGTGTATCCAACTTGATTTGATTTGATATGATGGGGCTGAAAAGTCAAATGTATCTCCAAATATTTTTACTAAAATTCCTGCATGAGAGTGTTCACTTCCAAGAGGTCCTGCACCTTCTGGCCCACCTGGAGCAGTTTGTGACATATTCATAAACTCAATTGATGCATATACTACAATAGCACCGATAACGGCAAAAACCCCTACTGCAATAAGAGTATGTTTTCTTTTTTCAGAAGATCTCTGGGCAGCGTAGCTTTCCCTTTTTTGTTCCCTTTCTCTTCGTTCTTTTCTTCCCATGAGATGGTGATTTTTGAGAAAATACCCTAATTAACTGTTCGATGATCAGAAAGTACAAACTCACGTAAAGGTTCACAGGAAAATTAGACCAAACATCCCAAATTTAGAAATGCTGAGTTTTTGATATTGCAATAACTTAACTTAGAATATTCCCAATAGACCAACGATGTTACCGTTTTTATCCATGATGGGGATTTTTGTTGTTTTGATTGGTATCTCTTCTCAATTTTGAAAAACTCTCTCCTCTATTTTCAACCTTTCCAGAATCTAGTATTCTTTTGTCGTCAGACCTATACGAAAGTTACCTACCACTTAAAATATAAAGAATTTTGATGCCAATGAATAAAAAACAGAACTAGTCTAAGATTTCTTTTTCTTAAGAATTTTCACTTGTTTTTCAAGAGATTCAATTCTTTTTTTGTAATTAGCGTTTATTTTATCTCCGTCTTTGGCACGTTTTTCTAATTTGGCAATTCTTTTTTGTTGTTCCTTTACAACTTTCATGCCTCCTTTATGCATTTGGTTTAATCTTGCCCTTAATTCTTGGAATTCATTTTTAGTCATAATTTGGTATAATTATACTAGAATTTAGGTACATATCTTCAGATTTTAAAAATAACAGTTCAGTTTCTAGTGCCAATACTCAATAATTTTGTCAATCACCTTATTTGTGATTATGAAAAACAGGCAATGTTGAGAAAAGTCATACTTTTTGATGTGGGCGGAGTATTGCTCAAATGGAAGGATCAATGGTTATTTGATGAAATTTCAAAACAATCAAAAATTCCATTTGATAGAATCAAAGACCACTTTAACGCAAATATTTCTGAACTTTTTGAAGGAAAAATAACTGAAAAACAGTTTTGGAAAAAAATTCCAGGTGCAAACCAAATCCATCCCAAAATCATATCTAAAACATTTCACAGACTTTCAAAACCAGATGACCAAATTTTGAATCTTGCCTATTCCCTAAAAAAACAAGGGTTCGAGACAGGAATATTATCAAATATCACTCCTGAAACGAGGCAAATTTTACCAAAAAAGTGGACTTATGAATTTGACCATGTATTTTTCTCAGATCAAATCAAGCTGTCTAAACCTGACTCAAAGATATTTTCCTATGTAACTGAGAGATTATCTAACCACGAGATAATCTTCATTGACGACAAAAAAGAGAACATATCTGCAGCAAAAAAACATGGGATTTATTCTATTTTGTTTGGCGAGTATCAGTCTTTAAAATACCAAATAATGAAAAAAACATCTATTGTATTATAATGGACAATTTGCATGAATGACAGTAATTTCCCAAATGGAATATGCAAAAAATGTCATGAACCTGTTGTTGTCCTAAAAAGAAAATATGATCTGCAAATTGGAGATGTTCGATATGAATGTGAAAAATGTGGTCATATTAGTCGAAAAAATTAGAAGGTGCTAAAATCTACTCATTAAATATTTGAATCTTGATTTTTCAAATTTTGTCTATTTTTAGCACTAGTTACAAGTTTTATCATTCTTTAAAAACTAAAACTACCAAATATCTTTAGTGAAAAATGACCAAGTTAAGATGCTCTGATTATGGCTTTGAATGTGATTTTGTCACAGAAGGTAACTTAGATACTGTTATTTCTGAATTTGGAAACCATTCTGACAAAGTACATGGGATAGAATACACCAAAGAGGCTGTGTTGTACCAGTTTATTTATCCCAAAGATAACAAAAAATAAAATATTTTAATTTCAAAAATAAAACCAGCATGGATATTTTTTAACAAAAACAGTGACTGAATTTTAGACTTTAGAATATCACAAATTTTTCTACATTCAAAGACTGGTTCTACTGGATTCGAGTCTAATTTGTGTGTTAAACAATAAATAAAAACACAGGATAACGAATTGTCATGGATTGTATTTTTTGTGATATTTTATCTGGCGCCCGTAAGGGTCATTTTATCTACGAAGATGATCTACACATATCCATTTTAGACAAATATCCTATTGATACTGGACACAGTTTGGTTATCCCAAAAAAACACTATGAAAGAATCACTGATATGGATTCTGATGATGTGGGAAAACTGTTTTCAGTTGTTCCAAAAATAGCAAATGCTGTGCTAAGTGCTACCGGGGCAGACGCTTTTAGCTTGGGTCAAAATAATGGACGAGCTGCAAAACAAATCATTCCACATGTTCACATCCACATAATTCCTAGATACAACCACAAGGGTACCATCTGGACAAAAAGAGCTATTGAGGAAGATTCAGAATTAACTACTCTTGCTGGAAAAATAAAAGACAGTCTTACTTAGCATGTCCTGGATTATAGCGAAGGATTGCTCCAATTTTTCCAATACTTGATAACATACTTCCATACTCTGCAGTACCCGAAATTACCTCCACCTTACTTCCTGTTTTTGCAGCAATCAAGGCTAAATAATCAACAATATCTCGTTCAGTTGCTTCTACTTCCATTGCATTACAACTTGGACAAGGATTACTTGTAAGTTGAGTTTTTTTTGGAATTACTTCTGGTCTTTCAATTATTGCTTCTTGTATGTTTTGACATCGTTTGCATTTTCCTTCAACTCTGTGGAGATTAGTATCATCAGTAATGATCAGAGTTTCTACAACATTATTTTGTAACAATTCTATAATGTCTTTTAATCCATAAACTCCTAACCCTGAATGAGAGTTGATATGTCTAAAAAGATCTTCAACGAGTTTTTTTTCTTCCACCATTCTATAATTTGATAAAATATCTGCAGATTTTGAAAAGGCCTCACGGATTCCTTCAGCTCCTGCATAAGAGGAATCAATTGTTGAGATAATCATGTCTTGGAGACGATACTCTAGATAATTTCCGTTGATAAAATCCTCTTTAGTAGGTCCCGGTCCTGAGATAATCAGCCCTTTGATAGGGTAGATATCAATAAAATATTCCCGTGAAGTATCAGCAACCCTGTTAAAATAATATGTTAATTCCATTTCTCGTAACTTTTGAAATCTTTTAGCAGACTGTCCCCCCTGTCTATGTTTTCCTGCTACTCCAGAACCTGTTTGATTTAGTACCTCGATTTTGTCTCCGTGTAATAGTCCCCATCCACAATCTTTTGCATCAATTGCTATGAAACCAATTAGATTATCGTCTTTGAGCATGTCTTTGAGAATATCGACATGAAAATGATCATCACATCTGTAGAGATATTGTTTCAAATCTTTTGGAGGATCTAATTCGTAAATTTTGATTACCTCACTTCCAATTGGACCTCCGCCTTCTGGTGGTAATGCACCACAAAACACAACTAGGCCTCGCTCGGGAGTTTTTTTGTATAGTTTTAGTCTTTGAATTACCTTCCCTAGAGAATCAACAACATGACCTCGTGTCAAATCTGATTTTATGTTATCTGCAGTTCCTTGTTCTTCCCTAAGAGTATTGATGACCTCATGAAGTTGTTTTCCTTTGGGAATGTACACTGTGATTAATTCAGTTCCATGCCCTGATTTTTCAGATAACTCGTCAAGTGTTTTTCTAATTTTGTAAAGCTTTACAGAGTCTTGTTTTTCAATGTCTATCTTTCCCATTTGCTTGTTCTCCTGATCATGCGAATATTAAGTTTGGTCAGTTTTTGAAAAATTTGTTAAAGTCCATCAATAGTTCTCAAGAAAGTTTCTAGGGGCTGATTACCTCTTATTTTGATAATTTTTTCATCATTAAAAACTAGAAATGAAGGAGTAGCATCAATACCCAAATCTTTACCCTCTTGATAAAGGGCATTCACTTTATCTTGGTATTTGTCTTCATCTAGACATTGATTGAATGCGTCTAAATCCAATCCAACGGTTGACGCAAATGCATTAAGAGACCAGTCTGTAATCCAACCTGTTCTTTCTCCTCCCCAGTTTTTGTAAAGTTCATCATGATATTGCCAATACATTCCTTGATCATGAGCACAATAGGATGCCTCTGCAGCTAAAACAGAATCAGGTCCATTCAATGGAAAGTCTTTGAAAACCAAACTCACTTTTCCTTTTTTAATATAATCTTCTTTTAACGTATTTAGTGTGGTATCATGAAATCGATAACAAAATGTACATTGGTAATCACCCCATTCTAAAATTGTAATGGGAGCTGATGGATTGCCTAAAACAGGAGAGCCATTTGTAATTAATTTTGATTTTGTAAGCGACTCTTCATTTTGTTCCTGTTCTGGATAAAATGCCAAAAAAGCACCCGAAATAACTCCAATGATTATTGGAATTACTAGCAAATATACACGAGTCAATATTTTTTAAAAATTTGAAAACTAGTAAATACCTTGCTTGAATTAGCTTGTGGCCAGTGTCCACAATGCAGAATTTTTCGCTGAGACTTCTGCAACAAAAGGATCTGCAGAAGAAGATATGATAATTACATCTCCCTCTTCAGGAGACAAATTTTCTAACAACCTTGTTCTAGACTCTTTATCTCTTGAAAAACAATCCTTGTCCTCTCCAGGAAAAACAAATTTTTTGTTTTTGTATAGCAGCGTGGTACAGCCTGAAGATCCATACAATATAGCATAGTCTCTTTGCTCTAACCCTGTTCTTATTGAATTAGAGTAATTTTTTAGAATAATTGCATGATTGTATTTTTCTGGAGTAATTTTGCATTTTCCTAATTTGCATTCTCCTTTGATTACTTGCATTAAAGATTGGCAAAATTTCTTGCCTTTTGTGGTTAGAAAAGTTCCTGATTTTGTAGTATCTATCATTTTAGCATCTTTCAGATGCAAAATCAATGTCTTAATTGCACCTTCTCCTAGGTGTAATTCTTCACAAAATTTCGATCTACTCACAAACTTGTCTTTATCCAATAACTGTAGGGCTTTGAAAACATGTGGAATGCTAAATGTCAGAATTTTACTTGATCCCTTTCTTGAAACAACATTTTGCAAAATTTGAATTTGATGGCGCAGATTTTTTATCTGCAAAATTTGTTATATAAATTGGATAAATTGTCCAAGAATTTAAATAGATTAGTTCTAGAGAATTTGCATGTCTCAATCAAGACAGATTAATGTCTCCAAGACCGGTGTTCCTACCATTGCAATTATTGCACTAGCGGTTATTTTTGCAGCAGGTTTGTTTGTAGTTGGTTTTGATCAAGGACATATTTTCAGTATTGCTTTTGGTGAACAAGCATTCGATGAAATGTTCATTCATGAACTTACTCATGACATGAGACATGCCGCTGGCTTTCCTTGTCATTAGGAGTTAATTCCATGAAAACATCTCTTTTTCTAATTATTGTTTTAATTTCAGGTGCATTTGCGGGTTTTATTCATGGTTCTGCAAATCTTGCCCTAGTTGAACCTTATCTGGATGCTGCTATAGGTATAGAAAATCAAAACCTGATTTCCTCAGGTGAACAAGAAGACACTTTAGAATTTTGGGTTGAATATGAAGGATACAGGCAATGGCAAAAAGGTGGTCAGCTGTTAGCTGGAGTTATTTTGGGAACCTCGGTAGGGGCTTTATTTGGCATAGTGTTTGCTTTGTCTAGAAATTCATTACCTGGCAACAATGATTTGAAAAAATCGTTAATTCTTGCAGGAATAATGTGGTTTACTATCTTTCTAGTACCCTTTTTAAAATATCCAGTAAATCCACCAACAGTCGGTGATGCAGAAACTGTTGCTCTGAGAGGAATTCTATATTTGTCTTTAATTGCAATTTCTGGATTCTCTGCAGTTGGTTTTTACAAACTATCTAAAATTTTCAAGGGAAACAAGAAACTAATCTCCTTAATCGGTTATTCTGTTTTCATATCTGTTGTTATTGTTGCAATGCCAGATAATCCCGATGAGGTTACTTCTCCTATGGAGTTAGTAAATGGGTTTAGAATAATGTCTGTTCTTGCCATGTCTACCTTTTGGGTTTCTATTGGATTTATTTTGGGTCTGCTGTGGAACAAATTTAATCCTAACCAGCAGGTTACATCATTAAATTAGTCGTTCTTAATCTCTAGAATGAGAACCAAATCATGTCGTTTAAATAACTCTACTTTAATTTTGGATTTACTTGACTAAACGAATAACGCTTCCACAACTAAAAAAATATGACATTACTCAAAAGGTAATAGAGGCACTTGCAGATGCAGAATCACGAGCAATTTTATTCTCAATAATAAAGGAGGGTAAAACTGCAACAGAACTTTCCGAAAAATTGAAAATTCCTCTTAGCTCTGTATATAAAAAATTAGGCGATTTAGAAGAACTTACACTAATTGAAATTGAGAAATGGATGCTTTCTGATAAAGGACGAAAATACAAGGTCTATAAAAGCAGAATTAGCAAAGCAGACATTTCCATACGAAAACCTGAGCCTGTTCTTAGTTTGGTATCAAATAAGTGAATTTTATGGCACACCCTAACATTATTCAATTAAGCGAGTTTAATGTAACTCAAAAAATAATTGAATCCTTAAGCAATGTGTGTACAAGAGCAGTACTTTTTTCAGTAAAAAATGAATCCAAGGATGCAACACAGATTGCCGATGAATTGAAAATATCCTTATCAACTGTATACAAAACACTTTCATCATTAGAGGATCTTGCACTTATCGAAGTTCACAAATTCATATTTTCTAATGAAGGTAAAAAAATTAAACAATATCGCAGTAGAATTGGAAAAGTGGAGATTACTTTGAACGATACAGAACCCGTTTTACATCTTTACCCAAACAAAAAATCTACTCAACCCAATTGAGATTCTTGATACATATTCTAATTCTATAGACTTAGAATGAAAAGTTAGAATGAAAATCTGGTTTAAATAACTTAGGCAATCCTAAGATTTTCAGTCTATAATGAAGCGCAAATTAACATTCACATTGATTGCAGTATTTGCAGCAATTAGTGTTACAACAATTTCATTTGCTCAAAATGCAGAAGCCCAAAGCCTAGTTCCTGATTGGATTAAAACTAATGCTGGCTGGTGGGCTGAAGATCAAATTGATGACCAAACTTTTCTCAATGGGATTGAATACCTAATTGAAAATGGAGTCATCAATGTTTCATCAGGTGAAAAATCCGTGGATGTGGATAAAATCACCATTGGCTTTATTCCAGTAGAAAAAGCCGATGAATTAACCCCCAAAGCTCAAGCTTTAGAACAATTCCTTGAAGAACGACTAGGGGTTGATGTTGAATTAGTAATTCCAACAAACTATGAGACCATTATTGAAGGAATGCGATTTGGCCACATTGATGCAGCCTTTATGGATACTGGCCCTGCATGGATTACTCATGAAAGAACTGGGGCAGAAGCTGTTTTGGCAGAACTTGTTGCTGGAAAAGTAAATTATCAAGCAACAGTTTGGGCCAGAGCAGACGATACTTCTGTTCAATCAATCGAAGAAACAGTTGGCAAAAAAGTAGCCTTTACGAGCATTACTGGCTCTTCTGGATTTGTCAGACCTATGGGTACCTTAGTAACAGAAGGTCATGTTGACATTGAAGGAAATGATATTGTGGCTTTAGAAATGGCACTGGCAAAAAACTTTGAAAGTTATACATTTGCTGGTGGATACAAAGCTGCATTGACCCTGCTATTGGAAGAACATGTAGATATTGCATTTGGTTCAGATATTGCTCCACAGAAATACCTTGAACTTGAAGATCAAGCTAAACTAAGACCTGTAACAACAATAGGTCCAGTACCATCTCATGTGTTCATGGTTAGTCAAAGCATGTCTGATTCCACACGTGATGCTTTAGTTGATGCTCTCATTGAACTCAATTATGATGATAACAATGAGATACTACAAAATCTCTATGGGGCTGAGGCTTTAGTTCCTACAACTACCTCAATGCACATAGGTGAATTTGGAACTTTCATTGATGCATTAACTGGATTAGACCAAGTAATCTTAGACAAATACAACAAGAGCAAATAAAAGCGGTAAATCTGGATATGAAACAATTACAGATGACCTCTCCATCTTCTTTTTCTCAAATTACAACTCAAAAAATTATCCAAATGAATGATGTATGGACTTCGTATGATTCAAAAAGTTATGCTCTAAAGGGAATTAACATTTCAATTGATAGAGGAACAAATTATGCAATTGTAGGTCAATCAGGCTCAGGAAAGTCAACTTTATTGAAATTAATGAATGGTATGATGACTCCTAGCAAAGGGACAATCAAAGTAGATTATCAAACGCCTAATGTCAACAACAAGAAATTCAAATTAATGATGCACAAAATTGGATACATTCCTCAAAGTTTGGGATTGATAAAAAATCTTACAGTTTTAGAAAATACTCTAATTGGTTCCTTACCAAGACTAGGGAAATTTCAATCAATGTTTAAAATTTTTCCAGAAGAAGAAATTCAAGAAGCAAAAAAAATCCTGAGTCAAGTTGGACTTGGAGGAAAGGAAGAAAGAAAAGCCTACATGTTAAGTGGTGGAGAAAAAAGAAGAGTGGCAATTGCACGGGCCTTCATGCAAAAACCAACTATTTTACTAGCCGACGAAATAGTTTCAGAATTAGATCATCATACTGCCCGAGAAATAATGAATTTAATTGCAGATGCTCAAAAAAGACTGAATCTTACTGCAATAATGGTGCATCATGATATGCAGTTAGCTCTGGAATATGCCAATAGGGTTGCAGTGATTAAGGAAGGTGAAAAGATTTTAGAAATTGGAGTGGAGGGAGATAAGATTGTAGATTTTCAAACTGGTGATTTTACAACTCAAGAAATAATGGAGATGTACTCAGATGAATCAAAGAAATAATTTAGTCATTGGGATAATCATCGCATTAGTTGTAGCCGCATCATACAATGTGGATGCAAACCCAATTGATTTCTTTGAAGGGCTTCCTAACCTGGCTATTGTTGCAGAAGAAATGACCCAAGTTGATGCAGAACTTTTTGGAACAGCATTTTTGTCCATGTTTGAAACAATACAGATGGCATTTATTGGAACAATTGTAGGTGTGGCAATTTCTCTACCGCTTAGTATGTTTGCTGCACGCAATCTTAATAGTAAATTTGTATATGCACCTGTAAGAGCAATTCTTGCCGCTGTCAGGACTTTTCCTTCTATTTTGTGGGCAATTTTGTTTGTAATTATGGTGGGTTTGGGACCTTTTGCAGGAGTTTTAGCAATTATCATGTATACTGTGGGCTTTGTTGCAAAATTACAATACGAAACAATTGAAACGATTGATGCTGACCCAATGGATGCCGTATCTTCAATAGGTGTTTCAAAGTGGCAACTGATAAGATATGTAGTGATACCTGAATCTGCCCCTCATCTTCTTAGCCAAATGTTATACATGTTTGATTATAATGTAAGACAAACAAGCATTCTTGGTCTAGTTGGGGCAGGCGGAATCGGATTTTACATAATCAACTACATCAAATTCTTTGAGTATGGAAAGGCAGCAGTATTTATGATAGTTGTTTTAGTTACGGTTTTGATTATTGATTGGATTAGCTTAAAGATTAGAGACAAGTATATCGTCAAATCACAGCATGGAATGGAAGTCACTGCAAAATAATTAAAAACTCTAATAAATGGAATTTTAATTTCAAGTATATGAAATTCTTCATTTTTACAATTATATTTTTAGGAGTTTCACTACTTCCGGCTTTTGGAGAATCTCACCCAGAATATTCAATTATCGATAATCCTATTTTTTATGAATTAACAGTAGATGACAATATCTTTTCTATACCTTATGAAGTTGATGCTAATGTCATTGCCATGGCTATTGATCCTGAACTAACTTCTTTTCTCATTGGAGTTGAAAACACTCAAGACTCTATTTTTATCATTGATCTTGAACATCGTTTGATTAGTGCAACTAACAACGAATTTGCAATATTGGTAAATGGTGTAGAAGTAGATTATGAAATTGTTTCAGATGCCGATAGTTCTACTTTTACATTTTTTGTTCCTAAATTTACTGAAGAAATAGAGATTATCGGAACTCATGTAATTCCAGAATTTCCATTTGGAGTATTATTGATTTTTTCAGTTATCTTGACAGTGATTTTGGTTTTATCTAGAACAAAAGTTCCTTTGTTTAGGTTGTAATCTTATCAATATCATTGGTCATTTCTGCTGCCTTGACTTCTCTGGCGATTCTTTTTCCCATACTCATAGGCTCATTATACAACAGCGAATAGTATGGAGAGCCATCCATGTAGATGTTAGTTCCAGCAACAATTCGTGCTGAAAATTCAAAAGATGTGAATTTTGCATTTTCATCATAAACTCCTTCTATGCAAAAGGGACCATTCATTCCTGGAGAGACAATACGTTTTGCAGCCTCAACAAAATTCTCTCCCATCTTATACACCTCATCTAACAATGATTCTCTTAAGACAAGTGGACTGTTACCAATCACATTAAAGGATGGAACCTTGTTGCTTTTGAGCTGTAACTCTGAGGGAATTCTTGCAAGTCCTTCAATATCTGATTCATGTCTTTGGTCTACTCCAAAAAATTCCAACTCTCCTTTTAATGGCGAGTAAAAGAACTGCAAATATGCTAAAACTCCTGCGGCATATTCTTGAATATACAGCGTTTCATCTTTAGAAATTATTCCTTGAGAAATCAGTTCATTTCTTTTTTTATTGTAATCCTCTTCACTTGCTGCCATAAAGTATCCTTTTCCTCCTGCTGCTCCTTGCCTTTTGACAATAACTGGTTTGTCTATCTTGTCAGGAGTTGCAACTGGTGTAGGAACAGGCAGTTTTGCTTCTCGCATTAATTTTTCTTTCATTTCTCTATCTGATTCCCATCTTAGAATCCACTTGTTTCCGAAAATTGGAGTCTTAATTGATTCAATTTGCTCAGAACTCATTTGAGCAATTAGGGTTCCATGAGGAATGAGAATAGCATTATTTTGTTCTAATTTATTTTGGCAACTTTGATCAAGAACTTCAACAAAAGAATCCACCAAAATTAATTCATCAATAAATGGAAAACGCCTATACAAACGCTCACGCTTTTTTTCACATACAAGCAATGTCTTGAGTCCTTCATCTTTTGCCCCCTTGAGAACCTGTAAAGAACAATGTGAGCCTAGAGTAGCGATTGACGTCAATGTATAATTTTCAATGTTTAATCGACTTTATGAACTATGTGCGGATGAGACATATTCAAAAACTTCATCTATTAATTCAGGATTAATTTCTTGTTTTAGATCGTCTGGAATCGCCTTTAAAATAAAATCAAACAGAGTTACGTTTTCTGGAAGACTATCTCTTTCCTGATAAAGTGAATAAACTGCTATCCCATTTGAGATCAAGGCAATTAATTTTTCTTTGTTTGTAA
>WVWY01000012.1:15058-19063 GCA_011773785.1 Candidatus Nitrosomaritimum khambatensis
TCTCCAACTCAATAGGTACAAAATGCGCCTCAGGTTCCTCATGTAACGATTTTTCCCATGCTGCATATCCGACATATGCTCCTACTATGATCAGGGTCGCAATTACTAAGAAAGTTAGAATAGCCAACTTGATTGATTGTCATTTTCTTTGGGATGATAAATGTTATGGAGGAAAATTAATTACACCAAAAATCAGCCAAATTAGTTAAATTATGATAGAAACGGAACTCGGAAATTTACGTAGATCTCATTATTCCAACGAACTTGATTCATCAAAGGATGGACAAGAAGTTGTAGTTATGGGGTGGGTGTTGACTGTTCGAGGACATGGAAACATCAGTTTTGTTACTATTCGTGATAAAAATGGAGAAATTTCAATTGTTGCTAAAAAAGGAGTTTGTCCTGATGACGTTCGAGAAAAACTATCTTCACTAAAACCTCATTCCTCTATTGCTATTACGGGAACAATAAAAACATCAGAGAAGGCACCTTCTGGATTTGAAGTTATTCCATCTGCCTTGAGGGTATTCTCTGAGGTTGAAAAAATTCCTCCATTTGAACCAATGGCAAAAACAGTGAAAAATATTGATACTAGATTAGAAGTTCGTCCAATTGACCTTCGACGAAAAACTCTTCAAAATATTTTCAATTTACGAAGTCAAGTATTAACCTCTATTAGAAATTATTTTACAGAACAAAAATTTACAGAAATTAACACTCCTAAAATGATTGCAACAGCAACTGAAGGTGGAGCTGCACTTTTTCCAATCTTTTACTACAACAAAGAAGCATTTTTAGCTCAGAGCCCACAATTGTACAAAGAACAACTGACCATGAGTTTTGAGAAAGTTTTTGAAATTGCACCAATTTTTAGAGCAGAGCCTTCCAGAACTAATCGTCATTTGGCAGAAGCAATTTCAATTGATTTGGAAGAAGCTTTTGTAGATTATAATGATGTAATGGACAGGATTGAAAAAATCATCAAAATTTCAATAAAGACTGTAAATGATTTTGTAAAAGAAAATTCTGATACAGAATTTATTGTACCACAAATTCCTGAAAATATCCCAAGATACTCATATGATGAATTAGTAGATAAAATGCAAAAGGCTGGAGCTAAAACAGAATGGGGAGATGATCTTTACCCTTCCAATCTTAAAAAAATTGGTGTAGAGGGATTTTACTTTATCAAGGACTGGCCATTGGGTCCTAAACCTTTCTATGTAAAAGCAAGTAAATCAAATCCAAAAATTTCTGAATCCTTTGATTTGATGTTTGGGGATTTAGAATTGTCTTCTGGCAGTACAAGAATTGAAAAACGAGAAGAATTGGCAGAAAGAATGAAAAACAAAGGAATGAAAACTGATGCTTTTGAATATCATCTAGGGGCCTTTGATTATGGAGTACCACCACATGCAGGCTGTGGAATCGGGCTTGAAAGGCTCATCATGGCCCTTACAGGCACAGAAAACATCCGCGATGTAACATTTTATCCAAGAGATGTGGACAGATTAACACCATAGGTGTAAGGATTGGTAACCGAAGAAGAAATCAAACAAGTTGCAAAATTAATGAAAATTGACGTGCATGATCATAGAGAATATGTAGAAAAAGTTCATGAGATGATTGATTATTTCGATATTCTTGATTCTGCTGGTGTTGAGGACGAAGAAATCACAATGAAGGATTTACCATTGACTAGTTTAAGAGAGGACAAACATATTGAATATGAAGAAAAATTAATTGAAAAATTAAAACACTATAAAGAAAACTTTGTTCGAGCCCCCAAGATGGTTTAATTGAATCTTAAAATTTCCGCCTTAGACTTTGTTGAAGAAGTAAAAAATGGAAATATTTCTGCAGAAGATTTTGTTTCTGCTACTATCGATAGAATAAACCAAGTGGATGAAAAATTACATGCATTTTTACAAGTAAATTCCAAAGCTATTGAACAAGCTAGTCAAATTGATAAAAAAATAAAATCTGGAGAAAAAGTTGGTGACTGTTTTGGAATGCCAATTTCAATTAAAGACAATATTTGCATAAAGCACTCTAAAACAACCTGCGGTTCAAAAATGTTAGAAAAATTTGTTGCTCCATACGATGCAACTGTTATTAGCAGATTAAAAAAACAAGATGCAATTTTTGTTGGAAAAAACAATCTTGATGAATTTGCAATGGGGTTAACAACAGAGTTTAGTGCTTATGGGCCTAGCAGAAATCCCTGGAATACTGATTATGTTCCAGGAGGTTCATCAGGAGGAAGTGCAGTTTCTGTAAGTGCCTTTGAATGTATAGCATCTTTGGGGTCTGATACTGGGGGTTCTGTTAGAAACCCAGCAAGTTTTTGTTCATCAGTTGGTTACAAACCCACCTATGGATTACTCAGTAGATATGGGCTTATTTCATATGCTAATAGCATTGAGCAAATTGGACCAATAACTAGAACCGTCAAAGATACGGCGTTTTTACTCAATATTCTTTCTGGCTTGGATCCTAATGATAATACTACTATAGATAATCAAGGACAAGATTACCTCTCAGGCATAGATTCAGGAATAGAAGGCAAGAAAATAGGCATAGTTCAAGAAATGATGGGCGAGGGTGCAGATCCTGAAGTAGTTTCTGCCACAAAAGATGCAGTTTCAAAGTTAGAACGCCTTGGTGCTATCTGCGAAGAAGTTTCAATAGAGATGGTAAAATATTCTGTTGCTGCTTACTATACCATTACGGCAACAGAGGCTGGAAGTAATTTGGCAAGATATGATAATCTACGATATGGTTATGATTTTTCAGTTGAAGGTTTTGAATTTAATTCGTATATTTCAAAAGCAAGAACAAAGTTTGGTCCTGAAGTGATAAGAAGAATGATTCTTGGTGGGTTTGTCCCATCTGCAGGACACGCGGGAAAATATTTTCTCAAAGCATTAAAAGTAAAAAGCAAACTAACCAAAGAGATAGTATCCTCCTTTAAAAAATACGATTATTTGATTGCGCCCACTGTACCAATTCTTCCTTTTAAAATTGGGGAAAAGATTGATGATCCCGTCGCTTTATTTTTAGTGGATATCAATACTGTTGCCTCAAATCTTACTGGGGTTCCTTCAATTTCAGTTCCTTACTCAATTTCAAAGGGGCTTCCTATCGGAATACAACTTTTAGCAAATCATGGTGAGGATAAATCCCTTCTACAAGCTGCAAGAGCTCTTGAGACTACTGTAAAATTACCGGAGGTACCAATATGACAAAAATTGGATTAGAAATACACTGTCAATTAACAAAACTGGAAAGCAAATTATTTTGTCCTTGTAAAGCAAACTATAGGGAGTACAAACCTAACACAAATGTTTGTCCTATATGCATGGGACTTCCTGGAACTTTACCGCGCATTAACCAAAAAGCAATTGAAAAGGCTACACTAATTGCAATGGCTCTTAATTGCAGTACACCAGAAAAAATTGCATTTTTTAGAAAAAATTATTTTTATCCAGATCTACCAAAAAATTTCCAAATTACTCAACTTAACATCTATGGAGATACCAGTATTGGTGGTTCAGGTTCCGTGATGGTAGGGGACAAAAAAATACGAATTACTAGAATCCAATTAGAAGAAGACCCCGGAAGGCTAGTTTATGAAGGGAGTTCTTCTAAAAACCAAATAACATTGGTTGATTACAACCGTGCAGGAACACCGCTAGTTGAGATAGTGACTGAGCCTGATTTTGAGAATCCAAAACAGGTGCGAGAATTTCTGAAAATTCTTTCTGACCTTCTTGAAAACCTCGATGTATCGGATCCTAGTTTAGAAGGAGCAATGAGAGCAGATGCAAACGTTTCAATCGAGGGAGGAAACAAAGTAGAAATAAAGAATATTGGTTCTTTTCATGATTTAGAAAAAGCCGTTCATTTTGAAATTACCCGCCAAGAAAGTCTTCGTGCCCGAGATATTCACATCCCTCAAGAAACACGTCATTGGGATGATAGAAGAAAAATTACAATTTCATC
>WVWY01000012.1:19070-19717 GCA_011773785.1 Candidatus Nitrosomaritimum khambatensis
TGGATTAGAATTGAAAAAGAACTTCAAGAAAAATTAAAGGGAGAAATGCCTGAAAGCATCAGTTCCAAAAAACAACGGTATGTATCAAAATATGGTATTCCTGAACAGGTTGCAGATGTCTTATCTTCTGACAAGTATTATTCTGATCTTTTTGAAGAATCTCATTCCGAACAAACAGCAAAAGAAATTGCAAATATAATTACAACAGACCTTATGGGGTTGGTCGATACTAGAGAAAAACGAGAAAGCTCAAAATTAACTGCAATTCATCTAAAGGACCTTGCAAATTCTATCCAATCTGGAAAATTGACTCGTACTTCTGCCAAAAACGCCTTATATGAAATTGTAAAAAGTGGTAAAGATTTGAGCCAAGTAATTTCTGAGCTAGATTTGGGAAATGTTTCTGACGAATCTGAGTTATTAAAAATCTTGGAACAAGTAATTTCTGAAGAGCCACAAGCCGTAGAGCAGGCAAAATCAAATCCTCAAACTATTAACTTTCTAGTAGGAAAGGTAATGCAAAAAACTAAAGGAAAAGCAGATCCAAAACTTACCTTAGATCTTCTAAAAAAGAAAATTGGATAAAACCCCTGATCTTTCTTTGGAAGATGTTGAATTTATCAAAATTTTGGCAATTTCAGATGCAA
>WVWY01000012.1:19741-24665 GCA_011773785.1 Candidatus Nitrosomaritimum khambatensis
TGGGTCAGAATAAAGGTTGGAATAAAAAATTTGAAAATTATGGAATAACTCAAGATGAAGGAAAAGCAGCAATTGCCTGCGCAAGAAGATTGGGTATCAATATTTTCTGACTCTTCAAATTTTTTACCTTAAAATTTTTAAAAAAACTAAATGCCTGAATTTGAATTTATTCCCACACAAGATCAAATAGAAAATTCGAACATATTTCGGTTTATGAAAAAGCATGATATATCTTCTCTTGAAGATTTGTCAAAAAAGGCAATTGAGAATCTAGAGTGGTTTTGGAAGGAAGTTGAAAAAGATGTTGGCATTGTTTGGGATTCCCCATATCAACAAGTACTTGATTCTAGTAAGGGGATTCAATGGCCACAATGGTTTGTTGGAGGCAAAACAAACATCTACAAATCTACCGTTGAAAAATTCTGTAAAATTTTCCCTGAAAAAACAGCTTACACCTTTGTATCAGAAGATGGACAAATTTCAGAAATAACTTATTTAGAATTAGATAAAAAAGTGTGTAAGCTTGCAAACTCTTTAAAAAATTTGGGGGTAAAAAAAGGAGACGTTGTAGCAATCTATCTTCCAATGATAGAGGAGTCAATTTTAGCAATAATGGCTGCTGCAAAAATTGGTGCAATTCAGACAGTCATTTTCTCTGGGTATAGTTCGGATTCATTACAAATTCGATTACAAGACTGCAAAGCAAAGATTTTGTTTGTTTCTGACGGCTTTTACCGTAAAGGAAAACCAATTTCTCAAAAAAATACAATTACAAAGGCAACAAAAGATACTTCAGTTCAAACTTTGGTTGTAGTACCATACAAAGGGATTGACCAATATGATGAATCTGAAAATGTAGTATTTTTTGATAAATTAATTTTGAATCAATCTGAGTTTTGCCCTACAGAAATTACAGATTCCTATGATCCTTTATTCATTCTATATACGTCTGGAACAACAGGCAAGCCCAAAGGAGTGGTACATCTCCAGGGGGGATTTTCGGTTTTTGCTGGACATCAGGCGTCATTTTTGATTGATACGACCCAAAATGATGTGATTTTTTGGCCTGCTGATATTGGATGGATTACTGGTTTAGTGTGGAATGTTTATGGTCTCTTAATACGTGGAGCTTCGGCCGTTATCTATGACGGTGCTCTTGATTATCCTAATTTTGATAGAATTTGGGATATGATGGACAAATACAATGTGACTATTTTTGGAATTTCTCCTACTGCAGTTAGAATGTTTAAGAAAAATAATGTAGAGCCCCTACAAAATCACTCTCTTATTAAAATTAAAAATATTCCAACTACTGGCGAACCACTTGATGAAGATTCTTGGCGATGGTTGTTTGAAAAGGTTGGTAGAAAAAAAATACCTATAATGAATTTATCAGGAGGAACTGAAATTGGTGGTGCTATGTTATCAGTTTTTCCTGGAATGAAATTAAAACCATCTACAGTCGGAATTCCGTGTCCAGGAATTAATTTAGATGTTTTTGATGACACTGGAAATTCAATAACAGAAAAGGATGGCTATCTTGTAATTAAATCTCCGTGGCCTGCAATGACTCATGGTTTGTTGAATGATGATGAAAGATATCTTGAAACTTATTGGTCTAGATTTGAAAACATTTGGTTTCACGGAGACTATGTTTTTGTTGATAAAGATGGACTTTGGTATATGAAAGGTAGAACAGATGACGTCATTAATGTTTCAGGTCATCGTCTGAGTACTGCAGAAATTGAACATACCTCAATAAGCCATCCAAAAATTTCTGATGCTGCATCAATTGCAATTCCAGATGAAATAACTGGTGAAGCAATTGTATTGTTTGTAGTCCCAGAAGAGATTTCAGATTTTTTATCCTCAGAAATATCCAAGTACATATCAGAAAAAATTGGAAAACTTGCCAAACCAAAATTTGTTTTTGTTTTATCTGATTTGCCAAAAACACGGACAGGTAAAATCATGAGGCGGTTATTAAAAGCCAAAATTCTTGGTTTGGAATTAGGGGATTTATCTTCGCTTGAAAACCCTCAGGTTCTTGAAGAAATCGACAAAATAGGTTGAGAAAATCTTACTTTTTGATACTTTATAGCTAACATCGGTTTGCTTTATTGAAAAAATTTAATCAAATCATTGAGATTCATAGTAGATCAACAGGTAGAGGACATTGAGCTTCCTGAGAATCTAAAATTAAACACCTTTTTGCAAGAATTTCACTCGGATTGCCTTCATCCGGAGTGTGGGTTTGGTTATTACGGCTTTGCCTTTGGACAGTCCCCCTTCCCAGTACCAAAAGCAGTCCAAACAGCCTTGATCAAAAATGCCGATAAGGGTGCATATGCTCCAGTTGCCGGGATTCCAGAACTTCGTGAGACCATCTCAAAATACAACAAGTATTATTTTCAGATGGATGTAGATCCTCAACGTATCTATGTTGGACCTGGAACTAAAGAATTAATTTTTAATTTGTTAGAAGTTTTACATGGAACTGTAATTTTACCAACTCCTGCTTGGCTTGGTTATTTACCACAAATCCGACTTTTAAAAAAGAACTTTCACATGTTGCCAGCCCGCTCCAATGGAAAAATCTCACCAAATGAACTTAGAAAACTTGCATTAAGATTGCATGACAAACAAAAAATTCTAATTTTAAACAATCCTCACAATCCAACTGGAGTAGTTTACAACAAATTAGAGCTTGAAGAAATAGCTGATGTTTGCAGAGAGCAAGGAATATGCATTATCTCTGACGAAATATATGCACAGACAACTTATGACTTTTCTAAATTTGTAAGTATGGGAAAAATTTATCCTGAAGGAACTTTTGTTACAAATGGCCTGTCAAAATCACATGCTGCAGGTGGATACAGATTAGGCTATGTAATTTTCCCCCAACATGCTTTAGAAGTAAGAAAGCAATTTAAAAAAATACTTGCTACTGAATATACTGCAGTTTCTACTCCAATACAACACGCAGCAGTGGCAGGGTTTGAAGTGAGCCGTGAACTTGATGAGTATTTTGAAATCACAAGAAACATCCATCATCTTGTAGGCGATTACACTTATCATGCCCTTTGTTCAATAGATGGAATAAAGGCAACCAAACCTGAAGCCACATTTTATTTACTTGCAGATTTTAATTTTTATTCCGATGAGTTACAAAAATTAAAGATTAACACATCTCAAAAATTATCAGAATCCCTTATTTTACATCCATACCACACTGCTATAGTGGGAGGGGATAGTTTGGTATTAGAAAGAACAGACTATAGAGCAAGAATCGCCTTTGTTGATTATAATGGTGCTAAAGTTTATGAAAATTATCAAAATCAAAAACCAAAAACTCATTCAGAACGAATTGAATTTGTAAAAAATAATGCTCCAAAGGTCGTTGCAGGAATTAAAATGATTGAAACATTCTTTGGTAATTTACAAAATGAAACTAAAATTATTGAAAAAACAAAAGAGTCAATGCAAGTGGCTATCTAGAGTTTAGTTTTTCTATCAGTCTATCATATTCTTCAAGAGTAATTTCTCCCTTTGCTAATCTTGTTTGAAGAATTCGATGAGGTCTGGAATCAATAATTGGAGAAATAAATTTCCGTTTTATCATATCCTTGTTAAGAGAAATATGTATGGATTTACTATCTACCTTTCTTTTAATTCCATAAACTGCTCCCAGTAACACTGCTAATCCTCCTAGTGCGAGTGCCATAGGTGCAAAATCTGCATTTGTTTTTTGTATTGGAGTGGTAATTGAGATAGCTTCTGCAGTTGGTAGAATTTCAGGAGTTATTACATCTGGTTCTTTTGGTTCAATGGATTTAGGATCGTATCCAATTGCATCTTCAATTGAAAGATCAGGGTAATTCCTATCAAACCATGATTTGTAGGCAGGTTCATTATAGTATCTATCAAGATAATATTGAGGATCTTTTGATCTATCTACAAAATCTGCAATTTCAGTGCTAGTGGTCTCTGTAGGAGTTTCTGAAAAACGGTCATCATAAATTTTCGGTTCTTCCAAAGGAGGTTCAGAAATTTTTTCTTGGTTTGATATGGTTTCTATAATTTCAGGCTCGTTTTGAGGTAAATTTTCAATGGGCTTGGGTTTAGGCTCTTCAACGGATTTTGTCATTGTGTCACTTGCTTTTTCTATTTTTGCTGAAACAACCTCGAAAGATTGAATTTTTCCCTCTGTCATATTGGTAACAAAACCTGTTGCATTGTAAATGCCAAACATCTGAAATTTCTCATTTATCTCAATGGTTTTCTCAAAAGAATTATCTGATTGAATCATTGCTTGACTCAACATGACAAATTTGTCATTGGGATCGCGCAACACTATAGTCACTAGGCCTGACTCGTCTTCAGTTACTTTTCCAGAAACATGGATTGGATCTCCTTTAACATAGGAATCATCATTCAATTGCATCTGAGTGACTTCTGCAAACGCCGGAGATATTGATGAAATTATAATAATTGAAGATAAAATCAAGGATTTTGTTCTCATTAAGATTTGTATGTAATTTTCACTTTTAAAAAAAACGTAGAAATCTTATGAATCTGAATATGGTAATGTTTAAAAAATGATTATCTAGGCTATTCCTACTAATCGTAAGATTAAATCACCAAACAATAGTTGAATGATAAATCCTCCCAAGATGAAAATCATGAATGGTAATCCTGGGGTTACCCAAGTGTCTGGTGTTGTACAAAATTCTGCAGTATCAGAATTATGTAATGCAATGTTTAGTTTCTTCTTTTTTCCAACTTGTTGCTCTAAAGAAAAACTGTATTTTGGATTTTTGGACCTGTACCCCAAAAACATTGCAAAGATTTTCTTTGAGGTTGACTCATCAAAGTCATGAAATATGTCGTTTTTCTTTAAAATGAGTATGGAATTACGTATGAA
>WVWY01000014.1:0-8908 GCA_011773785.1 Candidatus Nitrosomaritimum khambatensis
GGAGCTGCTTTTTTTGCTGCTGTTTTCTTTGCAGGTTTTCTCTTAGGAGCTGCTTTTTTAGCAGTCTTTTTTACAGAACGTTTTTTCTTTTTAGCTTGTATTTGCTTGAGTTTTGTAAGAGCCTTATCTAACGATTTTTTAGCAATATTTTCTGCTTTTTGACGTTTTTCTAATTGTTTTGCCAATTTTTCAGCATCCTTATGACTAGACACCATTGTCTCTCGAAGGCCAGGCTTGTTTTGAGCCTGTTTTTTGATTTTGGAATTAATTTTTGATTTAATTTCGGTCTGTTTTGTCACCTCTTCAGATATTTTCTTGGCAGTTTTTTGCCTGGATTTTATTTCGAATTCTAATTCCTCAATATGTCCCTTAATCGAATTTAGTCTAGATTGAGCAAATTGTTTTTCTTCTTCGTTTTCAGCAAATTCTAATTGTTGTTCAGTATCAGAAAGTACCTCTTTTTCACGGCCAAGTCGCTCTTCAGCTGAGGCGATTAATCTTTGGATGCTCTCTAGCTGGGATGTTTTTTGGGTAAGGATACCAGATACATCAGAGGAATCTTCTTTTTCTGATTCTATTTTTTTATCTAAAGAAACAAGACCTGATGTGGATCTTCTTTCAAGAGATTTTACTTCTTTTAGTTGTTTTTCAGCTTTTAATCTAAGTTTAGAAGCTTCGTTTTTTCTTTGTCTTAACTTTAGTACTAATTTTTCTTGTGAAGCCAATGAAATGATTCAAAGCCAGACTCGATTAAGTTGTTAATATAATCAGGATTTGACTTGTCTGTAAAGAAATTTAACATAATTTTTCAATTCGACAGTTTTTTAGATCGATTAAAGATATCAATAAATTTAGTTTTTGTATCAATTTTGCTGTAAAACCATGGAAATATTCTGTCCTAAATGCAAAACAAATACAGAATTTTACGAAATAGACGATGGGCCAGATGTAGATGACCAAAGTATAACCTATACATCCTACAATTGCGAAGTATGTAATTCTCATTTGGATGGAAATAACAAGAATTGGTATGATGGAAATGAGGTGGTATGTTATTTACAATTAGAATATGCTAGACCATTTATGACTTCAGAAGAATACAATAAAATCGCAAAAAGTTGAGAGTCCTCGGTGTTCATTCTTTTTTTAGCTGAAAAATCAGAAATTTTGGTGATTTGGAGCCTGAATTTTTAGAAATTAGACTCTTAATGTATCACAAAATCCCAAAATTTTCCACCTTGTCTTTATATGAAAAATTGAGATTATAGGGACATGGCACAAGAACTAGTTGAGCACTCCAAAAAAAGGAGTCTAGTATTTGTCGGAATTGTAATTGCTGTAGCAGCAGCAATTATTGTTTTGGTCTAGTGATTATTTTGTATCACCAGACCTAGCAGTTTTTTGTAAAATCAAAAAATATTAGGAAAAGGATTTTCTTTAATCCATGGATTTTCATCCAAAAGATCTTCCAATTTTCAAAACTTACGATCTAAAAGATGAAAAAGATGCAACCGATGCAGTTGACGATATGGTAAACTTGGGGTTTTCTAACAGAAAAGAAGGATTCAAAGTTTTGATGCCAAAAGAAAGCAAGCTGGCAAAACGAATAGGGTATACTGTTACTACTGGCGTAAATTATGGGTTAAGAAAGAAAAATGAACTCCGCGATATCAAATATTGGACATATCATCATGACGAGGATCATTATGCAATTGTTTTAATCAGTAACAAAGTTTTAGAAGAATTAGGTTTTTGATTTTTCAAAAAATTTGTACAACTTTGTTCTATAAGCTAAAACTCCTGTCAACAATATGCCAAGAATGGCACCACCAATTACATCCATTGGGTAATGTTGTATTACGTAAATTCTACTAAATGAAACCAAAATAGGATACAAAAATAACAAGTAACATCCACGCGGAAATCTTTCAGACAAAATAAAAGCTAAAACAATTCCAAATACCATTGATCTTGCAGCATGTCCAGATGGAAATGATGCATTAAATCCACCTTCACAAAAAAGTGCAAAAGTATCTTTGCTAATTTCAAATGGAAATGGCGTTCCTTCATAATCAAAATCAGGTCTGTCACGGTCCACGCCACACTTTATGTATCCTGTAAGAAGAGTCGAAATGACTATCAAAATCATCAAAGTTATGCCTAATCGTCTTGTTCTTCTAATGATGAGAGTAATTGCTCCAAAGGCAAGCATGTAAAAAGAATCTCCACTTTCTGTGATAATTTGCATTATTGTATCAAGACCTGGATTTCCAATGTTTGCTACCATAGACGAAATTACTGCTTGATCAAAATCTTCGGTGATTTCAAAATAAACCAAAGCAAGAACAGCTAAAAATGCAATTAACAGCATTACAAACGAACGAGACCTAAAATCAAAAATCCAAGCTTGCAAGCAGTTGTTCCCCTCTAACATCATTTTTAATTTTTCCTAGATAAAAAATCAAAATCAACATATTGAGTTGATTTGTAATTTGTTAATTTTGATCGGCTGAAAGAATTTAACCTAGAGGATAATAGAATGATCGTGAAGGTCCTCACACTAGATGATTTTGATCTTAAAGGAAAGACTGTTTTTTTGAGGGTCGACATGAATTGCCCAATTGATCCCGAAACAATGGAGATCACAGGCACTAAGAGGATAGAGGAGGCAATTGAGACTATAGAAGCATTATCTGAAGCAAAAGTAGTAGTTGCATCTCATCAAGGAAGAGTGGGAAACAAAGACTATACTGGAATGGACAAACACGCCAAAGTCCTAGAAAAATTATTGAACAAACACGTCAAGTATGTAGAGGACGTTATTGGAACGGCTGCCCAAAACGAGATTAAAAATTTGCAAAATGGGGAAGTCTTACTTTTAGATAACCTAAGATTATGTGCAGAAGAAAACTACGAATTTGCTCCTGAAGCTGCTGCCAAAACAATCATGGTAAGCAGATTATCCAAGCTTTTTGATATCTGTGTTTTAGATTCTTTTCCCAGCGCTCACAGATCACATCCTTCTATTGTTGGATTTCCACATGTCTTACCAGCATGTGCAGGTAGAATTGTGGAAAGAGAAGTCAGGAACCTTGATGAAATAATGACTGTCGCCAAAGCACCACATGTTATTGTTCTAGGAGGCTCCAAAGTGCCAGACAGGCTTGAGGCAATCAAGATGCTTATTCAAAATGGCCGTGCTGACCATATACTTCTAACAGGCATAATAGGCAATGTTTTCATGCGTGCACAGGCCCGAATAAAATTCCCTCTAGGGATAAAGCGTGAAGAAGAGGTAGTTGCAAAGGCACACACTTTGATTGGAGAATATCCAGATGTATTTTCAACTCCAGTAGATATTGCCATTGACAAAGATGGAGAAAGGGTAGAGATGGATGTTAGAGAGATTACTAAAGGAGATAAAATTTATGATTTAGGTCCAAAGACTGTAGACTTTTATTCAAAATTAATTGCAGGTGCCGGTACTGTTTTTATCAGTGGTCCTGCAGGATTTTTTGAAAAAGAGAATTTTAGTTTTGGAACTAAAGGATTACTTGAGGCTGTTGCAAATTCAATGGCAACAACAATTGTAAGTGGAGGACATTTGACATCGGTTCTAAAAAGTCATGGTCTTGCAGAAAAGATTAATCACGTAAGCACAGCTGGTGGAGCTTTGGTACTTTATCTTACAGGAGAAAAGCTTCCAATGATAAAAGCATTAGAAGATGCAGCTACTAGACAGAGAAGCTAAAGTGATGCTTTGCAAGACGGATTTGGACATTGCTTTTCTGATTCTGTAACATGAACATCTAACCCACAAGAGTCACAATGTTGTTGTTTTAGTGGTTCAAAGAGTTTCAAATAAATCGTGGTAAAATTTTGTGCAATGTTTCTTGCAACATCCAGGTCACAAATTTCATTTACATATGGTTCTAAATCATCAATTATCCAAGAAGAATCATAATCTCCTTCTTGTTTTATTATTTCAAAAATTTCATCGTTTGTAAATTTAGTATCAGCATCATTGAATTTATCAAAAATAATTTTTCTGATTTGTAATTGGATGGGTGTTTTTGGAGAAAATGAACTCATATGTTAGTAGAGGTTTGCCGCCTCTTCTTTTAACTTATCTACATCTTGGTCTCCTTCTAGATGTTTTCCAAGATAAGAGTAAAGAGCATACTTTAGAACTTTGAGTGAAAGTAGTGCACATTTTATGCGTACAGCTTGTAAATTTTCAAGACCTAATTCACTAAGAACATCATTTTTTGAGATATTTTTTACTTCATCGAGGTCTTTTCCTTTGGCAATCTCTGTTAGAACTGAGGAGCATGCCATACAAATTGCACACCCTTTTCCATGAAACTTGATATCAGACACTTTGTTGTCGTCTATTTTCATATCAATGTCGATGCTATCACCACATAGTGGATTAGAATCATGATATGTAACATCATGATCTTCAAGCTTTCCATAATTTACTGGATTTCTTGAATAATCAATTATCATTTCATGATAAATGTCAGCGTTGCTCATAGTTTGAATACCTCTGCTACTTTGTTTAGGGAATTTATTAATTTGTCAACCTCTTCTTTGGTGTTGTAAATGTAAAAGCTTGCTCTAGATGTTGCTGCAACATTTAATCGCTCCATCAAAACTTGAGCGCAATGATGTCCGGAGCGAACTGCAATTCCTTCCTCGTCAATTATTTGGGCAACATCATGAGGATGAACATCTGCAAAGTTAAATGAAATCACTCCTCCGCGTTTTGAGATATCTTTAGTGCCATAAATATGGAGTCCTTTGACTTGAGACAATTTTTCTAAAGCATATTTTGTTAATTCAATTTCATGTTCTCGAATATTTTCCATACCAATCTTTGTAAGATAATCAATTGCCGCACCAAGGCCTACAACATCGGCAATGTTTGGAGTTCCTGCTTCAAATTTGTATGGTAAATCATTCCAAGTAGTTTCATACTTGTGAACTTCTCGAATCATATCACCACCCCCGTGAAATGGACTCATGGTTTCTAGTACTGCTTTTTTGACCCACAAAATTCCAATACCAGTAGGTCCTAACATTTTGTGGCCTGAAAAGGCAAAAAAGTCACAGTCTAATTTTTCAACGTCCACCTTCATGTGAGGAACGGCTTGGGCACCATCAATCAAGGTAAGAACACCAGCCTCTTTGCATTTTGAAATTATTGCTTCTGAATCTGAAATAGTTCCTAAAACGTTGGACATTAAACTAAATGCTACAAGTTTAACTTTGCCTGTTGCCAAGTATTTGTCTAAATCTTCTAAAATTAATTCTCCGTTGTCATCCATACCAATGTATTCTAGCTTTGCACCTTTTTCTTGTGTCAATAGTTGCCATGGAACAATATTGCTGTGATGTTCGTATTCAGTAGTTACAATAATGTCACCTTCATTGATGTGGGTTCTTCCCCAAGCATATGCAACAAGATTAATTGCCTCAGTAGTTCCTCGGACAAAAATAATCTCATCTCTGTTTGGTACATTGATAAAATTAGCAACTTTATCTCTAGTTTTTTCATAAAGTTCTGTTGCCTCTTCAGCTAGTGCATAAACTGCTCTGTGTATGTTGGCATTGTGATTTTTGTAATAATCATTGATTGCATCAATTACTTGATTTGGTTTTTGTGTGGTTGATGCATTATCCAGATAAACCAAGGTCTTGTTATCTCTAACCTTTCTTTCTAGAATTGGAAAGTCTTTTCTAATATTTTCAAAAGCTGTCTGTGCACTTTGCATAATCTAAACCTCCACGTAAATCTCGTCTTGTTCTATTTTAACATTGTAAGTTTTCAGAGGGGCTTCGGCAGGAGGGTTTTGTGGAATGCCATCTTGCAGATTAAAAACAGAAAGATGTAATGGACACCTTACTCCTTCATCGCTAAGAAATCCTGTTGACAAATCAGCCTCAGCATGAGTACAAATCAAGTCGGTTGCAAAAATTTTTCCTTTCTGATTTGCTAATAGAATTTTTTTATCATCAGTATGAAAGCCAAAAAGTTTTCCTTCTTTGACCTCATCTATAGCACAAGCTTTTACCCATTGAGACAATCCTGTCACCTGTACTTGTAGTGCTGCTCAATTTCTGCATCTTCGTTGTAGCGAGTCTCCTCAACTTCTACGAATTTTGCTAGTTCTTCATCAGTGTTAATTGTTAGTTCTTTGCCTTCCCATTTGGATTCTATCAGATATGCAATCCATGCTCTGACTTGAAATGACATTTTTCTTGAAAGTGGTTCTAAGAATCCTTCAACGACAGTTCTTTCTGCCTCTTCTTTGCTTAGACATCTTGTTTGTAGATAGAAGATTTGTTCCTCATCAATTTGAGCAACAGATGCAGAGTGGGTTGCCTTTACATCATTTGTAAAAATCTCTAATCCAGGAATTGCGTCGGATTTTGCATCCTTGTCCAATAAGATGGAACGCCCTGACAAAAATGAATTTGATTTGGAAGCTTTTTCTTTAATTCTGATCATTCCTTTGAACAAGGATTTTGCCTTGTTTCGTAGAATTGATTTTTCTACAACCCTTCCTTCTGTTGCAGAAGCTTCATGGTTTACATCTGTTTGAATGTCAAATGACTGCTCATTGTTTCCAAAGACCACTTCAGAATCATTAGCCGAAGCCCCTGAACCATTTAGGAAGTAATCAATTTTGTATCTAGACAAAACAGAACCAAACAATCCTGAATACCAATTTACGGTAGAATCTTGATCCATGTCAGTTCTTCGAGTTGAGAAGTTAACGGATGATTGGTCCATCATTTGCAGTGTTGTAACATCAAGATGTGCATTTGCTGCAGCATTAGTGTTGAATAATTCTAGGTAAGCTTGTTGTTTTTCAGATTTTCCAGAATACAATTCCTGTACAATTGTTGCCTTGCTGTTTTCATCGGCAAATACAATATTTCTTGAAATTGTAGAGATTCCGTCATCTGATAGGCATGATACAAAGTGGATAGGCTTGTCAACTATCAGATTTTTTGGAATATGAATGAAAATTCCTGAATTAAATGCAGCATTGTTCAAAGCTGTGAATTTGTCATTGATTTTACTAGCAGCTTCAAGAGATTTTTTTACAAGTTCAGAATTGTCTTTAATTGCGTCTTCAATTGAAGAGATTACAAGTCCTTTTGATTTTAGTTCCTCAGGGAGGTTGATTTTGTGAATATTTGTTCCAATTTGTATAATACATATTTCATTTTCCAACTCTCCAAGTCTTCTTTGCAAAACAGCAGGTATTGCGTCAGTGGTACAAACTGATAATGATACTTGCTGTGGATCCATTCTTTTGGCATCAGTGTATTTGTTGTAAAGAGGAGAAGTCTCTATTGGAAGACTCTCATATTTTGATAAAGAGTTTTTTCTGTATTCTTTTAACCAATCTGGTTCGTTTTTTGATGAAGAAATCTCATCAATGTGTCCTAAACTAAGAGCTGAAAGAGTTTGAGACATGGCACATCATAGTTTATCCGACTGAATCATCCATCTCTAGTTTGATGAGTCGGTTTAATTCAACTGCATACTCCATTGGAAGTTCTTTAGTGAATGGTTCCATGAATCCATTGACAATCAAAGAGAGTGCTTCTTCTTCTGTAAATCCTCTACTCATTAGGTAAAAGATTTGGTCATCGCCAATCTTTCCAACTGTTGCTTCATGTGTTATGGTTGCGTCTTCTTGATTGATTTCCATGTATGGATAAGTATCAGTTTTTGAAGTGTCATCTAATAGCAAGGCATCACATCTGACAGTTGATTTTACGCCAGTTGCGCCTTTTGCCACATTTAGTAATCCTCTATATGTTGACCTTCCATCAAGGCGGCTAACAGATTTTGATGTGATTTTTGAGGTTGTATTTGGTGCAAGATGGACCATTTTTGCGCCTGTATCTTGATGCTGGCCTTTACCTGCAAAAGCAATTGAGAGGGTTTCACCATATGCGCGCTCACCCATGAGATAAACGCCTGGATACTTCATTGTTAATTTACTTCCAATGTTTCCATCAATCCATTCAACTGTTGCACCTTCATATGCATAAGCTCGTTTAGTTACAAGATTGTATACATCATTACTCCAGTTTTGGATTGTTGTGTATCTTAATTTGGCATCTTTGTGTGCAACTAGTTCTACTACTGCAGAGTGTAGTGACTCTGATGAATAAACGGGTGCAGTGCATCCTTCAATGTAATGAACTTCAGCTCCTTCATCTACAATGATTAATGTTCTTTCAAATTGTCCAATGTTTTCTGCATTGATTCTAAAGTATGCTTGCAATGGCATATCCACTTTTACTCCAGGTGGAACATAGATGAAAGATCCTCCACTCCAAACTGCACTGTTTAGTGCAGCAAACTTGTTATCTTCTGGTGGAATTACTTTACCGAAATATTTTTTGAAAATTTCTGGTTGTTCTTTAAGAGCCGAATCAGTGTCTAAAAATAGAACACCTTGTTTTTGCAAGTCTTCTCTTAAATTATGATATACAACTTCTGATTCGTATTGTGCGCCAACACCTGCAAGGAATTTCTTTTCAGCTTCAGGAATTCCTAGTTTTTCAAAGGTGTTTTTTACATCTGCTGGAACGTCTTCCCAGCTTTTTTCAGTCTTATCAGTTGCTTTTGCATAATAGTAGATGTTTTGAAAATCAATTTTGCTAAGATCCCCTCCCCAAGTTGGCATTGGTTTTTTCATAAAAACATCAAAAGATCGTAGTCTAAAATCAAGCATCCATTGGGGCTCATCTTTCATTTTACTAATTGCAGTAACTGTATCTTTTGAGAGACCTTTCTTACTGAGATGGACATACATGTCAGTAGAGTCTTTAAAATCATATTTGGAATAATCCATGTCAAGGTTTTCAGTAGCCATGA
>WVWY01000014.1:8964-12749 GCA_011773785.1 Candidatus Nitrosomaritimum khambatensis
TTAAATCTTACTAGGGATGTTGGCTAAAAAGAATTCACTTGGAATTTCGGAGGTGTTGAATAGACTTGCAGACGAGTTTGACGTTATTCAAAAAACGTCACATGGAAAAAATGCCAAATACGGATTTAAGGTCGATGAGATAGAAGTTGAAATTCAATTCATAGCCAAAAAGGAAGGAAAAGATAAGGTAAAACTTTTGGTTGTGGAAGAAGGAAAAAATTATCCTAAAGAACAAATTCAGAAAATCAAATTTGAGTTGGAGCCATATAAGATTAAAGAAAAACATGAAGAGGATAACAAAGATCACAAAAAAAAGAAAAAAGATAAAGACAAAAAGGAATCACGCAAGAAAAAACCTGCAGTTTTGAAAAAGACTGAACAAAAAAAGAAAAAATCTAAGAAAAAATAGATTATTTTGATCGCTTGATCTCATGAAAACAACTTGATCTCACCAAAGTGTTTTACAAATTTAATGATCTGTTTTAGAAATCTCAATAACCAGACAAAAGCAATCCGTACAGTGGTCATGCTCCCCTAAAAGTATGAACATCTTTGTACGGTTTTTTATTTTCTAAGTCGCATTTTGGTTAAAGAATCAATATAATTTGGAGTTACAAAAATTAAGGATTTAGTTTGATAGGGCGATTTTCATAGTGTCAAATGAACCAGGTACCGTATGTACCTCAGATATTGTGTTTTTGACGTTAAATTTTTTTAATTCATCTGCGGTAAATGGGCCAATTGCAACCACATGAGTTTGTTCTAGTTTTTCAATAATTTTATTTTCTTCATAATCTTTGGACATTATCTCGAAGAATGCCCTTACAGATGATGCGCTGGTAAAAACAATCCCATCAATTTTATCCTGAGAAAATAGCATTCTAAATTCATTCCATTGAGACATATCTCTGAAGGCGCATACATCATACAAGTGAATTTCTTTGACATCTATTCCTATTTTGTTTAAAAGTTCTTTTAGAAATGGAGTTGAGGCACCGCTTCGTGGGACAATTACTTTTTTTCCTACTGCATGAATTTTTGTAAATACTTCTCCAATTCCTACTGAAGAAAAAGTACTAGCTTGATAATTCACTTTAATTCCTTCATTTTCAAGCGCTGTTGTGGTTTTGGGTCCAACAGACATCACCATGGTATTTGCTACTGCTAACTGTAATTTTTCGAATTTGTTTACTTGTTTTGCTGTATCAAAAAGCAGTTTTACTGCTTTAGAGCTCATAAAAACAGAATAATCAGGATCGTATTCTGCAATTACTTCTAAAAATTCATCTACAATTTTTTCTCCTTTGCTTACTAGCTCAATTGTAGGAAGGGGTATTGGAGTTGCATTATTTTTTTGTACTAAATCAATGAATTCTGCTGCATCTTCTTTTGATCTGGTAATTGCAATAGTTTTTCCATCCATCGTTTTATTTCCACCCTATTGTTTTAGATAAATCAACCACATCTCCAATTATTATATTTGTGGGAGGTACAATTTTGTGTTTTTTTACTTGTTGAGCAATATTTGAAAGATTTCCAGTTACCATTTTTTGTTTTGGAGTTGTTCCATTTTGGATAACAGCTACAGGAGTTTTGGGATCTTTCCCGCCCGCAATTAGCTGTTTGCAAATAACATCTATTCTAGATAGTCCCATCATGATCACTATTGTATCAACAGATTTTGCAAGTCGTTTCCATTTTACGGATTCTTTTTTCTTTTCAGGATCTTCATGACCAGTTACAAAAACTACTGATGAAGCATGTTTTCTATGAGTTAGGGGTATTCCTGCATATGTAGCAGAGCCAATTCCAGAAGTAATGCCTGGAACTATTTCATATTTTACCTTGTGTGATTTTAGAAATTCTGCTTCCTCACCACCACGGCCAAAGATTATTGGATCTCCTCCTTTTAGTCGAACAATATTTTTTTTTGATTTTGCATACTTTACCATCAAATCATTGGTAGTATCTTGATGAGTGGTATCATCCCCAACTGCACGTCCTACGTAGATTTTTTCTACTTTTTTTGGTATCATTGAGATAATTTTTTTGCTTACCAATCTATCATACAATACTACATCTGCTTTTTGCAGTAATTCAACTGCGCGTAATGTAATTAATTTACTATCTCCAGGGCCTGCTCCAACAAGATACACTTTTCCTGTCATGACTTATTCCATTCCTCCACTTTTTCTCTCCAATTTAATGCAAGATCATTTACTCCTTTCTCACGTAGTTCTTCTCCTGCACTTTTCCCAAGAAGTTTTGGATTATTTTTATCTCCTGTCTTACTAACATGAAGAGATTTTTTTCCATCAACAGAGAAGGCAGTTACACTCAAAGTCATCTCAGAGCCATTAGACTTGGCATATGCTCCAATAGGAAATCGACACCCAGAATCAACAAAATCAGATAGTGCACGTTCTGCCTCAATTTCTAAACGAGAATCAGAATCTTCAATTTTTTTTAGCATCTCAATTGTTTTAGAATCATCTGCTCGTGCCACGATAGCAATCGCGCCCTGACCAGGAGACGGAGAAAAATCATCAGTTGATAGCTCTGTGTATTTTACGTCAACTCCTAATCTAGTAATCCCTGCCTTTGCAAGAACGATTGCATCATAGTTTTCCCCAGATGCTTTTTTGATTCGAGTTTCAATATTCCCACGAATTGGTTTAACTGTAACATCAGGTCTTTTTCTAGATATTTGTACTGCTCTTCGAAGTGAACTTGTTCCAATTACGGAGCCAGGTTTTATTGAATCAAGTGTGGAGTCATCTGAGGAGATAAACACATCATTTACTTTTTCTCTTTGGGGAATGCAAGCTAATACCAGATTTTCATCTAATTCAGAAGGAACATCTTTTAGACTATGAACTGCAAAATCAACTTCCCTTTGTGCAACTGCTCTGTCAATCTCTTTTTCAAAAATTCCTTTTTGATCTATTGCAAATAATGGCCTACTATCAGTATCACCTTTTGTTGTAATTGTTTTAATTTCATATGTTGCATCAGGGTGTACTTTTTTTAATTCTTCAATTACCAAATTTGTTTGAGCAACGGATAATTGACTTCCTCTAGCTCCTACAACGTACTTCAATTTTTCACCGATTTTAATGCTGAATGATATGCATCAAGTGTTTTGTTTAGATCATTTTCGGTGTGGGCATCAGACAAGAAAACAACTTCAAACTGAGAAGGTGGGATAAATATTCCCTTTTTGAGTAAGGTTGTGAACATTTTTTGGAATTTCTTTGTATTTGACTTCTTTGATGTTTCATAATTTGTAACAGGTTTGTTTGTAAAGAAAATCTGGAACATCGATGCGGTGAAATTGATTTGGTGAGGAATTCTCATATCAGTTGCCATATCATCTAAAGCAGTAGAAAATAGCAGGTTGAATCTCTCAAGTTTGGAGTATAGTTTGTTTTTGAGTTTGTTTATTGTTTTAATTGAAGCAATTGCAGCACTTACCGAAACAGGATTACCAGCAAAAGTACTTGCCTGATAGACTTTGCCTCCTGGAGATAGCAAATCCATTATCTCTTTTTTGCCACCAACTGCAGAAATAGTAAATCCATTACTTAGAGCCTTTGCCATAGTAGTAAGGTCAGGCTTGATTCCAAAGTGTTCTTGTGCACCTCCAGGTGCAACTCTAAATCCAGTAACTACTTCATCAAAAATTAATGGAATATTGTTTTCTTTTGTTATTTTTCTCAAGTCATGGAGAAAATTTTTCTCAGGTAAAATCAAACCCATGTTAGCTATTATGGGTTCAACAATTA
>WVWY01000014.1:12787-12986 GCA_011773785.1 Candidatus Nitrosomaritimum khambatensis
GTATTTTGTAAATCTTCAATGTTGTTGTATTGGACTACCAAAGTGTTTTTTGATACTTCATCTAATCCACCATCAGAAACTGAAATTCCATTATGTGCTGAACCTGATCCAGCTTTTACTAAAACAGAATCATGAGCACCATGATAACATCCTTCAAATTTGATTATCTTTTTCTTTTTTGTAAATCCACGTGCTAACC
>WVWY01000039.1:0-5269 GCA_011773785.1 Candidatus Nitrosomaritimum khambatensis
GAAGGAAACAAAGTACTTCTTAACCAAATTAACTGGATTTGGGTTCACAATCTTATGAACAACAAAGCAGACCTAAATCCAAGTTCAGCAGAATTACTCGATTGGGTAACTTCTGGACAAATCGACGCAATGAGAAAATAAACGTGATTAACACGTTATCTTTTTGTTTTTTAAATTTCGTTAGACCGCACTGCGCATGTACATGAAAATTAGAGATCATTTTTCATAACAGGGTTATGGATTTCAATCATGGTTTAAATAGCAACCGAGCAATAAAAAATTGAATAAAATGCCAATCGCAATACTTCCAGACATCGATGAGCAAAGATGTATCGGATGTGCACTATGTGTAGAAATCTGTACAACTCTTGGTCCAGATGTNNGCATTTGTCTTTTACCCAGAAAGATGTATTTCTGATGGTGCATGCATCGGTGTATGCCCAACCAAATCAATCTTCTGGATGAGACCAATGAACTATACCGCTGGACAACCAGTACCTCTTCACAAAAACGGTGTCTTCATCAACGGCTGGGCAGAAGACGCAGCATTATAGACTGTATCTTTCAGCACACTTTTTTTCTTATTTTCATTAAACAGATTTTTTCTTAATTTTTTTTGGAAGGATTTTGATAAAGGGTTTTAGAAAATCATCTTTTTTATCAAAATAGATTTCTGAAAATTTATTGTTCTGAAAAAATTTTATCCAAGTTTTTTCAAATTCTGGAAATTTCCTTGGGTCAAAACTAAATCTCGAAGTTTCATGATGTGCAGCTGGGAAAATATCTGAAATTTCATTGGGAATCAATCCCAATTGTGGATTATAAAAGCAGACTTGGTATCCGTCTATATCCTTGAATTTTCGTTTTAATTGGTGATATTCATGAGATGTATAACCTGGTTTCACATGAGGCTCTTTAATTAAAATCAGAGAACTTTTCTTTGATTTGAATTTTCTAACTATCTTATGATAATTTTGGGCTTCTGGTCTGAATTGGTCATCCTCATCAAAAAGAAATATCGCTTTTTCCTTGAATTTGGGGGTAGATGCTGCCATAACCTCTGAATTTTCAATAAAGACATCTTTCATTTCATAAAGTCTGGGATGGGCCCTTGCCTTTTTAATTACATATTCCCATAATCTTCCTTCGTGAATAGCTTGCTTTACCTTATCTACTTCAAGCTTTATTGAGTACAAATTATGAATGGCAAGATGATTAATTTTTTCAGGAATTGCTAACTGGCGTAATTCATTAGGTGAAAATTTGGAGCATACCTCACAATTACAAGGAAATGTAGAAATTTCAGATAACTGTCGGGTACCATCCTCAGTAATGTACCTGTCTTGTTTAGCGTATAGCATGTAGGAAGCTGAATCAAATGTGTCGCATCCTAATGCTACTGCAAAAGGAATGGTAAGAGGATGACCTGCTCCAAAGAGATGCAAAGGAATTGAATGCGGCATCATTTTTTTTGCAGATATTATCATCTGTGCTAAAAGCTTGTATTCGTAAGATTGCATAAACTCAACTGGACTTCCTAAAGCAAGCATTTTGAATCCCATATCTACCAAAGACTTTGTGGATTTTCTAACCAAATCAAAATGCTCACCTCCTTGTATAGGCCCTATCCAAATTTGCCCATTGTTTTCACTGTTCTGTAAAGTTTCTTTTGAGACTTTGAGAGTATGATTAACAAAAGCTTGGGCTTTTTTCTTTGGCAATCCAAAACCAGTAGGTTTGTCCAATGGAATTGCAAAATCAGTTAAAATCTCCTTTTCAAAATTTGCCATATCTGGTGGTAAAACATCTACATCCCCATACTCTAACACTTGATAACCACCAGAGTCAGTCATTATTGCTCCATCAAAATCAATTATTTTGTGTATTCCTTTTCTTTTGGCGTCACTTCCATAGTTTTTTCTAGTAATGTAGGCGTTAGTAATAACTAAATCAAAACCCATCTCTTTGATTTTTTTTGATGGTATGGTTTGCTTTACAGGATGAATCACAGGAACGTATGCAGGAGTTTCTATTTTTCCATGATTGGTATGGATAATTCCAATCCGCGCAGATAGGTCAGTCTTTAAAATTTCAAACAAGTGATTTTACCAAGCTGAGGCGTTATTTATTCAATCAGCAAAAAATTTTTGCAGATCATTTTTTTCTGCTACCTCTGTTAGCCAATCTACCTCTTCGGTAAAAACTTCCCCCTTAATTATCTCTAAAACGATTTTTGTAACTTCCTCAATTGTTTTAGAACTGACATCTACTTGCAATGTTTTTTCTGCTCCAAATTTTTCTAGCGTATCATACAAAATTACGCCTAAAATTTCACTACCAATGTTGTCTTTAATTTTTTCAGTAGAATAACCTCTTTTTTCATAAACGGGTATAAGATCATAAGGATTTTTTCTAAAAACTATTGCCTTTTTCACCTGACTCGAATTCAAAACATAGGGAGTCAAGTGACCTACAATTACAATGGGAGTGGTAATTTTTTTTTCAATAATTTTCGCAAGTTTCTCTACATCGACATCATTTGTCTCTTCATTTTTTTCAAATAATCCTGACTCTTTTGCAATTTTATTAATGTCTAAAATTGGTAAACCTAAATTTTTACTTATTTCATTTGCAATAGTATGTTTTCCTACACCAGGGTTTCCAGTAATGACATATGACATATACTAAAATCAAAATAGACTACATTAAACAATTTCTGCAATACTAATATGTACAATACACTTTTTGTGGTTAATGCAAATTGGTTTATTGGGAAAGGCTAATGTTGGAAAATCTACTTTTTTCTCAGCTGCTACAGAAACACCTGTGCCCACAGGAAACTTTCCATTTACAACAATTGAGCCTAATATTGGAGTAGCATATGTTAAAGCAGATTGTGCTTGTAAGCATTTTAAAATTTCACACGAAAATCAATTTTGCAATGTGGGAGTGAGGTTCATTCCTGTAAAATTAATTGATGTTGCTGGTTTGGTTCCAGGAGCACACGAAGGAAAAGGATTAGGAAATCAATTCTTAGATGATGCCAGACAAGCTGAAGTTTTAATTCATGTTGTTGATATTGCAGGAACCACAGATATTCAAGGTCAACCTGTTCCCATAGGCTCACACAATCCCTTGGAGGATGTTGAGTTTGTACAAAATGAATTCGATCAGTGGTTTGTGAATATTTTGAAAAGAGAATGGGATAAAATTACAAGAGAAATTGATCAAAAACGAGCCAAACTCACTGAAGCAATAACAAAACGATTCACCGGATTAGGCATCAAAGACTATCAAGTACAAGAAGTTTTGCAACAAGAAAATCTAATTTCAAAGAACCCCAAGGAGTGGTCAACAACTGAAATTGAAACATTTGTAAAAAAATTACGAAAGAATACTAAACCAATCATCATTGCAGCAAATAAGGCAGATTTATGTCAAGATCTTGAAATAATAAATAAAATCTCTGATTCTGATGTAGTTCCTTGCAGTGCAGAAACAGAATTACTTTTGCGCAAAGCATCCAAAGCTGGAATTATAAAATATTCGCCTGGAGAAAAATCCTTTTCTATTGTAGAAGGAAAAGAAATTTCTCCACCCCAACAAAAGGCTTTAGATTTAGTTAAAGACGTTTTTTCAAAAATTCCCTCGACCGGAATTCAAAAAATTTTAAACACAGCAGTTTTTGACACATTGAAATTCATTGTAGTTTATCCAGTGGAAGATGAAACAAAACTCACAAACAAAGATGGAGAAGTTTTACCTGATGCAAAACTATTACCAGAGAACTCTACTGCAAAAGATTTAGCACTTTTAATTCACCAAGATATTGCTAAAGGATTTTTACATGCAATAGACTGTAAAACAAAACAAAGAATTGGCGGAGATCATAAATTGCAAAATGGAGATGTAATAAAAATAGTCTCAACTCTGAGTAGAGGTTAAAATGATAGGTTTAGGAATAGAAAGTACAGCACATACCTTTTCTTGTGCTATAATTGAAAAGAAAAATGGCAATGGAAAAATTCTTTCAGATGTTAGAAAAATATACCGACCAGCTGAAGGGGAAGGAATTCACCCACGAGAAGCTTCACGACATCATATTGAAAATAGTCATACTGTTTTGTCTGATTGTCTTTCTGAGGCCAAAGTCAAGATTACTGACCTGGATATCATTTCTTATGCTGCAGGCCCAGGCCTAGGTCCTTGTTTAAGAGTAGGGGCTGTAGTTGCCCGTTCATTGTCTTCTTATTATAAAATTCCAATTTATCCCGTAAATCATGCCATAGGTCATATCGAATTGGGGAAACTTCTTACCGGCGCAACAAATCCTCTTGTCTTGCTTGTTTCAGGAGGTCATACCATGCTTCTTGCTTTTCTCAACAAGCAATGGCGAGTCTTCGGTGAGACTTTGGATATTACTCTAGGCCAATTGCTTGATCAATTTGGTCGTTCGATTGGATTTGCATCTCCATGTGGAAAAAATATAGAAGAACTTGCCAACACTTCATCAAAATATGTAACATTACCTTACTCAGTAAAAGGAAATGATGTTTCATTTTCTGGTTTACTATCTGCAACTAAATCTATTATTAAAAAAAGTAAGGCTGATGCATGTTTTTCATTACAAGAAACTGCTTTTGCAATGATTAGTGAAACCGTTGAAAGGGCGTTGTCCTTTACTGGAAAAAAAGAATTGATGGTAGTAGGTGGAGTTGCTGCAAACAAAAGATTATCAGAAATGCTAAAGGATGTTTGTGATAGACATAAATCAAAATTTTTTGTTGTTCCTTTAAAATATGCAGGAGATTGTGGCTCTCAAATTGCATGGACAGGAATTTTGGAATCTCAAGTAAAAAAAGGAGCTCCATTAAAAAATACTTTTGTTACCCAATCTTGGAGACTAGATTCAGTAAAAATTGATTATTGATTTTTGTATTCCTCGATAGCAGTTTCTATATTTTTTAACCAATCCTTTGTGTTCTGAACACCAAATTTGAAGGTCTTTTCACCTTCATCAGTTTTTGCTGTAAAACAAACCTTCTTGATTAACCTTCCCTCTTTCCAACTAGAGGTAATATTCTTTAATTCAATATTCAATATCTCTTCTCCCATATGTCGGGAAAAATCCATCATTCTAGCGCGAGTCTTATCAAATGCCAATCTTTTGTTTGTAAGAGTAAGAATTCCAAATCCTAAATTATCTTCATTACAATCTTCCTGTTTTAGCTTTTTTTCTCCTTCTTCCATTGATGAAGACGTGATTTTT
>WVWY01000039.1:5292-12626 GCA_011773785.1 Candidatus Nitrosomaritimum khambatensis
ACGTGAAATTAATAAAAAAAGGGGCAGAGGCCGACATTTATCAAACAAAATGGAATACTTTGAATGCAATTTTAAAAATTAGAAAAACCAAAAACTATAGGAATCCTACTTTGGATAATAACATAAGAAAACAAAGAACAATCAAGGAATCCCACACAATTTCTGAAGTAAAGTCTTTTGGCATTAATGCACCTTTGGTATATTTTGTAAATCTAAACAATTCGTCTATAATCATGCAACATATTCCAGGTACACCATTGCATGATCTGAAAGATTCAAAAATAATTTTACTTTCAAAACAAATGGGGCGCCTAGTTGGTTTAATGCATAAAAATGGTTTAATGCATGGAGATCTTACCACTTCAAATTTCATTTTTTATCAAAATAAATTGTACATTATTGATTTTGGGTTATCTCAAAATTCAATCAAGCCTGAAGATCATGCAGTTGACCTGAGATTAATAAAAGAGATTCTTAACAGCGCACATGCTAAAATAATGAAACAAGCATGGAATAATTTCCTTTTCGGATACAAATCTGAGGTTGGAAATAATCGATATCTAAGGATTCTTAACCTTGTGGCTGATATTGAGAGTAGGGGTAGGTATGCAACAGTCGTTTGACCTCCTGTTTGCTTCATCTAACCTTCACAAATTTCAAGAAGCAAAAAAAATTCTAGAACATTTTGGGATTAAACTTGGATTTTACAAATGTAATTTAGAGGAAATACAATCCAATTCACTTAAAGAAATTGCTAATCACAAATCAAAACAGGCCTTTCAAAATTGCAAAAAGCCAGTAATAGTTGAAGATGATGGGTTGTTCATTGAATCACTTGGTGGATTTCCCGGACCTTACTCATCTTATGTTTTTAAAACAATAGGAAATAAAGGAATTCTAAATTTACTAAAACAAAAAAGAAAAGCAAAGTTTGTTTCCGTGATTTCCTTTTGCGACAAGAGAAATATCATCTCGTTTGAATCTTATCTAGATGGAACTATATCAAAAAAAATTATAGGTAAAGGTTGGGGATACGATCCTATTTTTATCCCTTTCAAATCAAAATTGACCTTTGCAAAATTAAAAGATAAAAATGAAATTTCTCATAGATACAAGGCACTGAAAAAATTTTCTAATTGGTATTTTGATAAGTAGCAATCCATCTATCAATTTTCCTTTCATTGTTTTGTAAAATGACAATTCTGGAGATATAACTTTCATCCATTATTGAGAAATTTTTTGTGTGCTTTGTGACTTCTTTAGAAAATTCTCTTACCTCTTCCATGTCTAACATGTTTTCATGTTGTAATCTATTTGTAGAACGACCAATATGCATGTAAGACTTTATTTCTACAAAATTTGGACTAGATTCCTCTAACAGTTTTGCAAATGCCGGTATCATTTCTTTTTGATTATTGTAATCCCTAATCAAAGTGATTCTTAAGACTGTTCTTGTATCTAAATTCTTCAGCATCTGGAGAGTCGCGTTCCACCTTTCCCAAGAGTCATCGTATTTGGGCTTGTTTATTCTAATAAAGGACTCATAATCTGCTGCATTAGTAGACAAGTATAGTTGAGTAGGAAGAGCATTTTCTTTTTGTAATTTTAATATCATTTCAGGTTCTTGCCCATTTGTAACAAGAAAAATAGATTTTGTTTCTTCAAGTGTTTTTAGATATTTTATCAATTCTGGAAGCTTAGGATACATGGTAGGCTCTCCAGATAAAGAAATTGCATAGTGACTTGGTTTTAGTGATTCGTAAATTAGTCTCTCATCACTCCTAGGATCTCCTTTGTGACCCATAATCAAATTTTTTCTTTCTTCCATTAATTTTGACATTATTACTTCAGGTTCTGCTACATGTTCTGGTTCCATTTTCATTGAATCATAAAATTCCATTGGTCTCCAACAATAAACACAACGATTTTCACAATACATTCCGGCAGGAGAAAATTCCATACAAGCATGTGTAGAAATTCCATAAAACTTGTGTTTGTAACAACTCCCTTCATTTCTAAAGGATTTTTTTGTCCAATGACACAGACCTACTGTTGAGTGATCGGACACCCCATACTTTGCTTTCTTAAGCTGTTTAACAATCAAAGGTTTAATTTTGATTAGTTGTTCTTCTTCAATTGTTTCGCCAGAGCAACTCATCAAGTAAAGCCCTGTTTTGGTTTACTTAAATTGATCGAGTTTTTTGGAATTTTGTGTTTTTTGATCTACCTTGCCCCCAATTTTTCAAGATTTTGGACGTGAGGTTTAATAGGTGGATCTTCGGGATAAACTTGAAGTTGAAACCAAAGTACTATGTAGCATTCCTAGTATTACTTTTTGCAACATTAACAACAATTCCAATTACTCCTTCCTTCGCAACTCATGATTTGGATCGAGATGGTGTTCCTGATGAAATTGACAGTTGTCCCAATATCCAAGAAGATTATGAGGGTAGTATAGAAGGTTGCCCATCAAACTTTGTACCTTGGTACGATGAGGACTTTGATGGAATAGAAGACCATATTGACCAATGTCCAAGCTTGAGAGAAAATTATAATCAGTTCCAAGATTATGATGGATGTCCAGACACATCACCTGTCACAGATTCCGATGGTGTTGCAGACTCTGACTCAGATGGTTTTATTGACTTGGTAGATTCTTGTCCTAACCAACCTGAAACTTTCAATGGCGTTTTAGACAGGGATGGATGTCCTGATGAATATTCTACTGCAAGTGATAGAGATAGAGATGGTGTACCAGATGCAGTGGATGAATGTCCATTGAGTGCAGAAATTTATAACAAATTCCAAGACTCTGATGGGTGTCCTGATGATATTGTTGATCCAGAATTTGTAGACTCTGATAACGATGGCATACAAGATAAAATAGATTCATGTCCAACCCAACCCGAAATTTATAACGGTTATTTGGATACTGATGGTTGTCCAGATACAGCATTAGATTCAGAGTTTACTGATTTAGATGGTGATGGAATAGCTGATAGATTTGATATTTGTCCTAGAGAACCTGAATCATTTAATCGATTTGCAGACTATGATGGATGTCCAGATTCAATCCCACCAGCATTTGGAACTCTTAATGATTCTGATTCTGATGGAATACTAGACTTTGATGATGCATGTCCTTCTGAACCAGAAAGACATAATGGATTTGAAGATGAAGATGGCTGTCCCGATATTCCTCCATACACACTTGATAAAGATTCAGACCAGGATGGAATCTATGATAGCGTCGATAATTGTCCAATAGTTAAAGAAACATTCAACAAATTCCAAGATACTGATGGCTGTCCTGATTATTTAGCTGATACAAGCAGTGCACCTGATACTGATGGTGATGGAATTTTTGATTATACTGACTTGTGTCCAACACAACCTGAAACAGTAAATGGATTTTTTGACAGAGATGGCTGTCCTGATGGAGCCAGTCCAACAGATAGAGATAGAGATGGAATCATTGATTCACTTGATCAATGTCCAACTGTAAAAGAAACATACAATGGTTTCCAAGATTCTGATGGATGTGCTGATTTTGTTGATCAACCAATAGGAATGGACTTTGATAAGGATGGAATTTTAGATTTAATGGATAAATGTGCACTAGAACCTGAAACCATAAATGGATATCAAGACCATGATGGATGCCCAGATTCTGCTATTGTAGATTCTGATGGTGATGGAGTACAAGACGAGTCAGACCTATGCCCTACCCAGTCAGAAACCTGGAATAGATTTCATGATCATGACGGTTGCCCAGATGATGCCGTGAATCAAGACTCTGACTATGATGGGATTTTTGATTCAGTTGATGCATGCATTATGGAGCCAGAAAGATACAATGGATTTGAAGACGAAGATGGATGTCCAGACATTCCAAGCTACTTGACCGAAGCTGATACTGATTTTGATGGTATACCAAACAGTGTTGATGAATGCCCATTAATTGCTGAAACTTATAATAAATTTGAAGATGAAGATGGTTGTCAAGATACTGTAATAGTTGGTAAAATTAGAGCAGATACTGATGGTGATGGGTTGTATGACCTTATAGATCATTGTCCAAATCAACCAGAAACACGAAATGGAATTTTAGACTTGGATGGTTGCCCAGATGATTATATTCCAAAAATTGATAATGATAGAGACGGATTACCAGATGCAATAGATGCTTGTCCACAAACTCCTGAAGTTTACAACAAATTCCAAGATGATGATGGATGCCCAGACTCAATTTCAAAATCAATGGTAGTAGATTCTGATAATGACGGAATAGAAGATGTAGCAGATGATTGTCCATTTAATGCTGAAACTTATAATGGATTTGAAGACGAAGATGGATGTCCAGACGTTACCACAACCTTGCCTGATGCAGATGGTGATGGTGTAGCTGACATTATGGACATGTGTCCCTCTCAAATGGAAAACTGGAACCGATACGTTGATCATGACGGATGTCCTGACGTTATACCAACAGGAAAAACTATGATTGATTCTGACGGAGATAGAATTGTTGATTCAGAAGACCTTTGTCCAAATGAACCAGAATCTTGGAACAAATATGAAGACAATGATGGCTGTCCTGATATTGCACCAGAACAATCAAGATACAAACACGATGCTGATTTAGATAATATCATCAATGACCAAGATATGTGTCCATTTGAACCAGAGGACTATGACGGAGACAGAGATCTTGACGGATGTCCTGATCCTTAGGAGTCTTTGAAATGAAAAAACTTCAAATTTTTGGATTTTTACTTTTACTTGTTTCTACTCTAAGCATGTTACAAGGAACAACTTTTGCTCTTGAAACAAATGATAATGATAATGATGGTGTTCCAAACAACATAGACCAATGTCCATATCTCAAAGAAGACTATAATCCAGAATATGGAAATAACATTGATGGATGTCCAGCCGATTTTGTCCCCTGGTATGATGCTGACTATGACGGAATACAAGATCACATTGATGATTGCCCAACTGTAAAAGAAACTTACAATAGATACCAAGATAACGATGGTTGCCCTGATATTTCTCCCTCAGGCGGTGAAGGAATAAAAGATTCTGATGGGGATGGCTTTGTAGACTTTTTAGACCTATGTCCAACTCAAATGGAAACATTCAATGGAATTGATGATAAAGATGGTTGCCCCGATGATCCTTCTACTTTAAGGGATTCTGACTCTGATGGACTTTCTGACTTGGTAGATGAATGTCCCAAAATCCCTGAAAATTATAACCGATTCCAAGATGATGATGGCTGTCCTGATATGATTGAAGAAGATGGACAAGATTACCAATTCCCTGATACAGACGGAGATGGAATTGAAGACAGATGGGATGCTTGTATTGACACTCCCGAAAACTTTAATGGTATTTTGGATAAAGACGGATGCCCTGAATTAGCAGGTATTACTGGACAAGAGCGTCTAGACAGTGATTATGATTCAATTCCAGACACAATTGACAATTGTCCTACACAACGTGAAAACTTTAACAAATTCCAAGATGACGATGGATGTCCTGATGAAATTGAATACAAAATAACAGGAGATTGGGATAAAGACGGATTATTTGATAATGATGATCTATGCCCATTCAGTCCGGAAACCTATAACAAATTCCAAGATGACGATGGATGTCCTGATTATGTTGCTGACAATAAAATATCTGCCGACACAGACGGGGACGGAATTATTGACAATTTAGATTTTTGTCCAACTCAAGCTGAAACCTATAATGATTATAAAGATAAAGATGGTTGCCCAGATGAGTTTGTAATCACAAATGATCAAGACATGGATGGAATTATTGATAATTTAGATCAATGTCCTGATGTCGCAGAAAACTATAATCTGTTTGAAGATACTGATGGATGTCCAGACACTGCCCCTAATGGAATTTCTGTCTTTACATTTCCTGATACTGATGGAGATGGAATAGAAGACAGATGGGATGCTTGTATTAACGAACCTGAAAACTATAACGGTGTTCTTGATCATGATGGATGCGCTGAAATCACTGGTGTTGTAATTGCTGAAATTACAGATACCGATTATGATGGAATACCAGACTTTCGTGATAATTGTCCTACATTAGGAGAGAGATACAATAAATTCCAAGATGAAGATGGTTGCCCAGATTCTATACAATATGAAACAATTGGTGATGCTGACTTTGATGGAATAATGGATGACATTGACCAATGCCCACTTGTAAAAGAAACTTACAATAAATTCCAAGACTTTGATGGATGTCCTGACTTTGTTGCAAATGGAAAAACATCGGCAGACACTGATGGAGACGGTATTATTGATTACTTGGATTTGTGTCCAACTCAAGCTGAAACCTATAACAACTATTTAGATAAAGATGGATGTCCTGACAAATCAATATCTACTATTGATTCAGACATGGATGGAATTTATGATATTTTAGATGAATGTCCTCAGGCACCTGAAAATTACAATAGATTCCAAGACTCAGATGGGTGCCCAGATTCTGTTATTGAGGCTTTCACACAATATCAGTTCCCAGACACTGATGGAGATGGAATCGAGGATAGAAAAGACCAATGCATTGAATTGCCAGAGACCTATAATGATTACACAGACTGGGACGGTTGTCCAGATTCTCCAGGTGCCAAGTCCGTTGACAATCCAAGAATTGACTCAGACCAAGATGGTTTCCATGATGGAATAGACTCTTGTCCAACTCAACCAGAAACATGGAACAAATACGATGATTCTGACGGATGTCCTGACATTGTTCCAGAACAAAAGCGATTTGTACATGATGATGATTTAGACGATATCATTAACGACGAAGATCTATGTCCTGCAGATCCGGAAGATTATGATGGGGACAGAGATGAAGACGGCTGTCCTGATCCATAGTTATCTAGATTTGAAAGGAAAAGATCTATTTAACGTGAGACTTAATAAATACTGAATAATATCGGAGACCATAAGAATGAAGAAATATCACTTGTTAGGTTTTTTGCTTTTACTAGTTTCAACGATTAGTATGTTGCCTGGAACAGTATATGCAGCTGAGGTTAATGACAATGACGGTGATGGAGTACCTAATGCTGTTGACAAATGCCCTCATCTTTTAGAAGACTATGACCCAGAATATGGAATTAACATAGACGGATGTCCTTCTGACTTTGTTCCATGGTATGATGTGGATTATGATGGAATTCAAGACCACGTAGATAATTGTCCTACAGTAAAAGAAAATTACAATAAATTCCAAGACTCAGACGGTTGCCCAGATTTCTCTCCCGATAAGGGTAAGGATACTGCAGACTC
>WVWY01000039.1:12659-12844 GCA_011773785.1 Candidatus Nitrosomaritimum khambatensis
GGAATTGATGATAAGGACGGGTGTCCTGATGATGCTTTTAGTTTAAGGGATACTGACCAAGATGGAATTTCTGACGAATTCGATTCATGCCCAAGTGTAAGGGAAACATACAATCAATATCAAGACACAGATGGCTGCCCTGATCAAGTTACAGAGGATGGCCAAGGATACACATTCCCAGATAC
>WVWY01000039.1:12879-14825 GCA_011773785.1 Candidatus Nitrosomaritimum khambatensis
AATTTTAATGGTGAACTAGATTGGGATGGATGTCCAGAAAATGTTGCATTTGATTCTCCAAGTGTAATTGACTCTGATTATGATTCAATTATTGATTCAATTGATGATTGTCCATTTGAAAGAGAAAACTTTAACAAATTTGAAGATGATGACGGTTGTCCAGATGTTATTGATTACTTGATTTCAGGTGATACTGACGGTGACGGAATACCAAACCAAGTTGATTTTTGTCCTTACAACAAAGAAACCTACAACAAGTTTGAAGATACAGATGGTTGTCCTGATTTGGTAACTGATGGAATTGTTACTGCTGACACAGATGGTGACGGAATTGTTGATAATTTGGATTTGTGTCCTGGTCAAAAAGAAACTTTCAATAATTTCCAAGACACAGACGGCTGTCCTGATAAATCGGTTTTAACTAATGATAAAGACAGAGACGGAATTCCTGATAATTTAGATCAATGCCCAGAAATTTCTGAAACATACAACAAGTTTGAAGACACAGACGGTTGTCCTGATGGAGTTTCTGAAGAACTATCAACATATGATTTTCCAGATAAAGATGGAGATGGAATTGAAGATAGAAAAGATAGATGTGTAGAAAATCCAGAAAACTTCAATGGTGTTTTAGATTGGGATGGGTGTCCAGAAATTGAAGCATTTGATTCTCCAAGTATAATTGATTCTGATTATGATTCAATTCCTGATGTTGATGATAACTGTCCATACGAGAGAGAAAACTATAACAAATTTGAGGATGGAGATGGATGTCCTGATGTAATAGACTTTGTGATTTCAGGTGATACTGACGGTGATGGAATACCAAACCACAGTGATATTTGTCCATACAACAAAGAAACTTACAACAAATTCCAAGACACTGACGGTTGTCCAGACCAAGTAGTAGATGGAATTGTAACTGCCGATACTGATGGTGATGGCATTGTAGATAACCTAGATTTGTGCCCAACACAACCTGAAGTTTACAACAAATTCCAAGACTCTGATGGTTGTCCAGACAAGGTTACCTCAACCATAGACAGTGACATGGATGGAATTGTTGATGTAATTGATGCATGTCCATTAACTCCTGAAGTTTACAATTATTTTGAAGACACAGACGGTTGTCCTGACAGTGTTTCAGATGAACTAACACAATATCAATTCCCAGATACTGACGGAGATGGAATTGAAGATAGAAAAGATCAATGTATTACATTACCTGAAGTCTACAATGAATATACTGATTGGGATGGTTGTCCTGATGTTGTTACGCTTTCAAAGGCTGCATTAGCAGATTCTGATTATGATGGTATCCCAGATTATCTAGATGCTTGTCCAACTGTCGGGGAACGATATAACAAATACCAAGACGAAGATGGATGTCCAGATTTGGTTGATGATGGATTACCAAAAGATTCTGACTTTGATGGAATTTTAGATAATGTTGATGAATGTCCCTCCCTTCCAGAAACCTACAACAAATTTGATGATTGGGATGGATGTCCTGATTATGTTGTTGGAGGTGTATCTAATTTAGATTCAGATAATGATGGAATTATTGACAACTTGGATTTGTGCCCAACACAACCTGAAGTTTACAACAAATTCCAAGACTCTGATGGTTGTCCAGACAAGGTTACCTCAACTATAGACAGTGACATGGATGGAATTGTTGATGTAATTGATGCATGTCCATTAACTCCTGAAGTTTACAATTATTTTGAAGACACAGACGGTTGTCCTGACAGTGTTTCAGATGAACTAACACAATATCAATTCCCAGATACTGACGGAGATGGAATTGAAGATAGATGGGATGCATGCATATATGAACCTGAGAATTACAATGGTTATCTAGATAATGATGGATGTATTGATGTTAAAGGTGCAGAACCAACAGTTCCACAAAGAACTGATTCCGATAACGATGGATTGTATGA
>WVWY01000039.1:14833-55849 GCA_011773785.1 Candidatus Nitrosomaritimum khambatensis
GATACTGCACCAGAACAACAAAGATTTGTTCACGATGATGATTTAGATGGCATAATTAATGATCAAGACTCTTGTCCATTAGATCCTGAAGACTATGACGGAGACCGTGATCATGATGGATGTCCTGATTATTAGAGGTAAATGAAATTGAAAAAACAGTTGATTTTTGGATTTTTAATTTTTCTAGTAGCAACAATTGGAATTGCCACCAATACTGTATTTGCTGAATCTGATGATTTTGACCAGGATGGAGTCCTAGATGAAATGGACAAATGTCCTTATCTCAAAGAAGACAACGAAGGAAAAATCGATGGATGTCCATCTAATTTTGTTCCCTGGTATGATCAAGATTATGATGGTATAGAAGACCATCTAGACCAATGTCCCGAATTAAAGGAAAATTATAATCGATATCAAGATTATGATGGCTGTCCGGATAACTTGATAATTTTTGATTCATCAAGATTACCTGATACTGATAACGATGGATTTGATGACTATACTGACCATTGTCCTAATCAACCAGAAACTGAAAATGGAATTTTAGATTTTGATGGGTGTCCTGATGATTATATTTCTCCTGTAGACAGAGATCAAGATGGTTTTCCAGATGCAATAGATGCTTGTCCTCAAGTCTCTGAAATCTTTAACATGTATCAAGATGATGATGGCTGCCCTGATACCTTGGTTGTATTTGTAATGGATTCTGATGAAGACGGAATTGAAGATAAATTTGATTTGTGTCCTTTTGAAAAAGAAATTTTTAACAATTTTGAAGATAAAGATGGCTGTCCCGACTCTAAAACCACTTTAGCTGATTCAGATAATGACGGAGTTCCAGACGTTATGGATTTATGTCCCAATCAAATGGAAACTTGGAATCGATATGTTGATTATGATGGTTGTTCTGATTATATTCCAACTTCAACAAGACCAATGGATACCGATAAGGATGGATTAAATGATGATGTTGATGAGTGTCCAGAAGAACAAGAAACCTGGAATAAATTTGAAGATAAAGACGGTTGTCCAGATATTATCCCTGAACAGTCCAGATACAAACATGATGCTGACTTGGATGATATAATTGATAACAACGACATGTGTCCATTAGAACCTGAAGACTATGATGGTGACAGTGACAAGGACGGGTGTCCCGACAGATAAAATTTCTAAAAAATTTTCTCTCAAGTTGATACAGTAAATATACCAGAAATTTAAAAAATAATCATGCTTCCAAAGTTTTCTAGTAAAGCCTTTTTGGCCCCTATGGCAGGCGTAAGTGACCCAGCTTTGAGGCTCCAATGCAAAAATTTTGGAGCAGGATTAGTTGTTACTGAATTTACTAGTATCCATGGAATAATCGCAAAAGAAAAACAACTAAAAGAAAATCAAAAAACAATACAAGAATTTATTGAATTTTCTGAAAAAGAAAGACCCATCTCTGTGCAATTGTTTGGTTCTGATATTCAAGCACTAGCAAAAGCTGCTAAAATTGTTGAGCCATTTTTCGATATTATTGATTATAACATGGGTTGCCCTGCACCACACATAACACAACAGATGGCAGGAGGTGCACTTTTACAGGAAGTAAACCTTACTCAGCAAATTTTTTCCACACTTGTAAGTTCAGTAAAAAAACCTGTAACTCTAAAATTTAGACTTGGAGTAACTGAGGCAAGTCGCTACTTATTCAAAGACATTGCTGAGATTGCAGAAGATGAAGGAATTCAAATGATTACTCTTCATCCGAGAACTGTTAGTCAGGGATATTCTGGTAATGCAGATTGGAAAATGATTAAAGAACTCAAAGAAATATCAAATATTCCTATTGTTGGAAATGGAGACATTACCACTCCTGAAGATGCTAAAAAAATGCTAGATGAAACAAACTGTGACTATGTTATGATTGGTAGAGGTGCTATGGGAAATCCCTTTTTGTTTGAACAAATTAATGATTATCTAAAAAATGGCACCTACCAAAAATATTCTTTCTCAAGTAAATTAGATTCCTTTTTTGAGTACCTGCACCTTACAAAAAATTACAAAATAAAATTTGCAAATATCAAGGGTCAGGCAATGAGATTCACCAAAGGATTATCTGGTGGCTCAAAACTTAGATCCAAAATTACATTTGCCAGAGACATTGAAGAACTTGAAAAAATTATGAAATCTGCATATTGTAATTAAATTTCTAAAAACTTCATGAACTACAAAATCTAAAAATCATTTACACCCTTTAAGTATATTTTTAATTATTCTTAAAGTTATTTAATAAATTTAGATTATTACTTATATATTTCCAGTTTTAATATTCTCTATGAAATTAGGAGATAGCAGATAGAGATGGCAACAGGATATGTTCTCATAAACTGTGAACTAGGATCTGAAGAAGCAGTAATTTCAGAACTAAAGGCAATTGATGGAGTAAGAGAAGTTCATGGAACCTTTGGTGCATATGATATTTTGGCCAAGGTACAATCAGACCAAGTCGAAAAATTAAGAGAGACAATAACATGGAAAATTAGAAAAATTCCAAAAATCAGATCTACTCTGACATTAATGGGAATAGAAGGTCAAGAGTAGGGAGTTGGACTAAGTGGCAAAGGCTTATGTCTTGATGAATTGTGATCTTGGTTCAGAAAAAAAAGTAATCTCTTCGCTTAAAGAAATATCAGAAGTAAAAGAAGCCCATGGAACTTTAGGTCTATACGACATTATTGCAAAAATAGAGTCAGACTCTGAAGATAAAATAAAAGAAATTGTGACTAGTCATATTAGAAGAATGTCAAATATACATTCCACAATGACTTTAACTCGTTCAGAATCTGAAAAATTATTCAAAACCTCTGAAAAATTAATTACTGCAATGCTTGGGCAAAATAACTCTCAAGCATATGTTGTCATCCACTGTGATAAAGGAGAAGAATACAATTTGTTGAAAAACCTAACTCATATCCCAGAAGTTAAAGAAGCTGATGTTGTCTTTGGATATTATGATGTAATTTGTAAAGTTGAAGCTCCAGAATACAAAATTTTGGAAACTGTAATTACAAAAGCAATTAGAACATTACCTCATGTAAGAACCAGTATGACACTAAACGTGATTACCGAACAAGAAAGTTAATTTCCTTAAAACTATCGTCATTTAGATTTTCCAAGATGTTTCTCATCTACACAATCTTCACAATATGCAGCTGGAATCTCAAACCCCCTCTCAAAAATTGCTGTAGAATGAATCCTTCTTTTTGAGTGTGAGCATCCAAAAATATACTGCAAAGAAATAACCATCAAAAAATATTTTCATTATAACTTATTAGGTTATTTTTACTATTTCTAAAAATTTATTGAAATTATTTTATTATTTTAAACAATTGTAATCTATAGATTGTATAAAATTACTCTCCATAAAAACTGCCCCAATCCTCACCTAAGATTTGAATAATTTTGTATGCTAATCTATCGATATTCACGTTTGGTTCAGCAGTAATTAGAAGAATCATATTTTTTAAGGGAAAACTCATCATTACTAACTTTTCACGTCTAGAAGCTGAATACTTTACTGGCCCCATTGAATAATCAAATTTTTTTCTAGTAGAGATTCTTAATGCCAGTTCTCTGAATACTTGCTGTTGCTCTTCATCGTTTTCAAACGGAACTACATCGTCTCTAAATTTTCCCTTTTGGAGATTGCCCTCAACTCCAACAAATCCTGCAAATCTTATATCTTTTTCAGACAAAATTTCATCTAATTTTTGCTGAAACAACTCTTCAGGAATTTGCTCTACCATTTTACCTATTTCTTATAGTAATTTTAAAAATAAAAGACATTTCTTTTTGCATTTAAGACGGTTTTAAAATAAAATAATTAGAGGGCTTCTGATCCTCTCTTTTTAGATGCTATGTTAACTACATCTTCTATGTTTTCTATTGCTATAATTCCGTCTCCTGCACTTCCTGTAAAAGCAGCATCGGCAATTGCAGAAATTACGGATTCTACTTGAGAATCGTCTACTATGGTACTTACTGTTGCAACTTTGTTGTATTCAGCTTCAAAGGTACCTGTACCTCTTCCTGCTCTCATTGTTTGCCTTCTTCCAGAACCACGGCCATTTCCTTCAAGAACGGTGTATCCTCCCACCTTTTCTTTAATTGCATCAGAAACAGCACTGACTTTATCGACTTGAATAGTTGCCTCGACTCGTTTCATTTCCATTCCTAAATCCCTATTATTTAAAAAAGATCATATGTTTTTATGGGAAGATTATGATACATTGATTGGTTATTTCATTATCCTCTGGACTTTTTAATCTAAATAGAAATTTCCAAATATGAAAAGCGATGAAAAACGCTCTCACAGACTAAATTATCTTTTAAAATATTATTTGAAAAACCCCAAAGAACGAGATCTTTACCTTAGAGCCAAACAGATGGGTGTGACTGATTCAACCGCTAAAGATTACATTAGAACTGTAATAATACAAGCCAAAAAGATCTATGCACAATAGATTTGATATTTTCCAGGTTTTAAATTCAATTTCTGGAAAATTATTTTGAAAAAAGGCAGTTTTCCATCAAATACTGAGAAATAACACGGTAACTTCATAAACAATCTCATAAAAGAATAATTTGAGAATGCCTGATACGATTTTAGATGATGTTCAAGCCCTCCTTGACAAAGAAGTAGGAGATAAACGAATTTTAGAACAAATTTTGCGAGCAGCTCAAAATAATGAAGTAATTAGCAATTTTGAAAGAAATTATGTCAGAAAACTAGCTGAGAAACACTTAGGTAAAAAACCAGCAATGGAGAAAAAACCAGAGGAACAAAAAATAATTCCCGACGTTCAAATTCCTACACCAACACCACCCCAACCTAAACCTGTACAAACTTTCTCACCTCCACCAAAAGTTTCCAAATCAAATTCAAAGAATACCAAAATAATGTTGGGAGCAGGAATTGCAGCTCTTATAGTAATTATCGCAGCTGCCGCATCTATGAGTGGTGTTTCTGACATTTCTTCAACACCAAATATTACTAAAACTCCAACTAGTCAATCATTCTCAATCCAAACAGATTTGTCATCATATCAAAGAGGAGATATCATATCAATTAGTGGAAATTCCGAATTCTCTGCTGGCGAACCAGTAAATTTGGTAATAAAAAACCCAGATGATGAAACTGTATGGTCTGAACAAGTTGCAGTAAAAAAGGATGGTAAATTTACAACATTGACTTTTGCAGGAGGTTCAGGATGGGATGCTGGAATATTTACAGTTATGGCCGAAACCAACTCAGAACAAACTACTAACACATTTTCATTCAATTAATAATCAAAATTGATTCCAATGTGAATCAATAATTTTCCTTAACCCCTCTACACTAATTTCTTCCATGTAATCACGATAAACAACAAATCTGTTTTGTTTATTTTCCTGATAATTGTCTGAAATGTTTTTTGGTATAATTCCTGATTTCCATTGATTCATTTCAAAAACCCACATTTTTGAATCAGGATTTGAAAAATTGGCATCGTCATACCCAATAATGTATAGAAAACATTTGGTGGACTTGTTGAGCTTTTCATGAAGATTCTCATATGCAATCATTTGACCCCTTGCGATGTTGATTTTATCATCATGAAATCCTTTGAACTCAAGAATTATGAAACCTCCATTATGTTCAATCATCCAATCAATATCAGTACCCCCTGAAGTTACCATTCCTTGTACAATCAAATCCCCAAGAACCTCTCTTCCCCGAGTAAATTCTTCTTCATCAAAGATTTTGTATTTGGCACGTGGACTTTGCCTTAAGATCTGACTTGATCTCTCATTTGGGGTTAAAACAGAATCTTTGTCATAAATTGAATCTATGATATCTCCCGTTTCATTACTCACAAATTAAATCCAAAATTACCTGATGATAAAATAACTTGTAAAATAAAGTAAAGTTTTGGAACTTTTCTAATTTAACGAGATAGGTTTTCTCCGCCTGTACCTTTGTATAAAATTAAAAATTCTTGAGGATTTTTTCTATCTTTTTTTGCATTTAGTGCATCTTGATACATTTCAAAATGTTCAACCAAATACAACTGTCCATCAGGATTATCAAAATAATCTATTCCTACTAAATTAAATCCACTTTCTGGAGTAAACTCATTTTTCTGTTTTTCAATATTATCTGTCATTTTTCATAAAATTTTTCAAAGATTATGTCACTGATCATAAATCATTAGATTTTTTTCTTCTAGTAATGCATGCAAATTGTGAACAGAACGGTATACATCTGATTCTTTTTTTGCCCCGGCACATACTAGTTTACCTGAAGCAAATAACAACATTACTGTTTTTGGTTCTAACATTCTATGAATTAATCCTGGAAATTGTTCAGGTTCATACATACTACGCGGTAATGTTTTTGCAGCCTTTTCCAAATGAATTTTTCCACCCAGATTAATTGCAGCTACAATATTTTGAACTGTAATGATAGGATCTTTTTTTATTTTGATTTTGCCTTTTCTTAATTTTTGAACCACAGTGTTTACTGCTTTGATGGCTAATTCTTCAGACTTTGCACCAGTGCAAACCATTTTTCCAGTTCTAAAAATTAAAGTCGCTGTTCGAGGAGCTGCTAATCTAAAAACTAAACCAGGAAATTGATCCGGGTTATATTCAGTATCTGGAAATTTCTCAGTGATTTCATTGAGGTCTACTTGTTGATCAATTGATGCTGAAGCAACTACATTTTCCACACTAACTATTGGTTTTGTTTCAGGCATGCCGAGGGAGTTTAAATACTGACTTTATATATACTAGGCATATTTTTTGAAAATCTCAGTGGTGCCCAATCCACTGATACCTAAATTCTTCATCCATAATGTCAGAGATAATGTCCTTATTTTTTACGGCATTTTTTGGAATTTCAACATCAAAAAAACCCAATTGACCTTTCCAAGGAATTGGAATCCTAAATGCTTTAGGATTTTTTAAAAGAAAACCAAATTTTTTATTTTGAATTTGATTTCCTGCAAAATGAAATTTTTTATCTTTGCGAATTTCTACAATGGAATTATATTTTTTTACATCATATAATTCTGCTTTACCAATGATTGCACCGGTAACTAATTTTTTATTTATTTTTAATCTCTTACAATCTTTTACTTTAATTTTAATTGGAGAGTGAATAAAAAATTCACCACGAAAACTTGTATTCCAATTCCTCAACTCGATAGTTTTCTTTCCTGAAATTATTAGTTCAGCAAATGGTTGTGACACTGAAAGGCATTTCAAGATATTATTCAGTAGCTATTTTCATATATTGTCCAGGGTGTTTTTCTCTTCCTTCAGGTAAATTTGTTATTCCGCCATTCAAACTCTGAGTAACAATTCCCTTACTTGCAAGTACCTGAGCTGTCATTAATGAGGTATTTCCAGCCATACATACTAGCAGGGATTTACCTTTTGAACCCTCTAATTCTTTGCTAAGATCTTCTGGGACTTCTTGTCTTGTTAGTAGCTCATTAATGGTTCGAGCCTTGGGTATAGAAATTTTTGATTTATCTACTCCTAATGAATTAGCAATAATTTCTATTCCTTCTTCACGTGGAGTATATTGGGTATGAACCCAAATAATTCTATCATAATCATTTACACTTGATGCTGCATCCTCTAAGGAAATATTCATTGGTACTTGATTTTTCGATATTTGCTCAAAATTCTTTTTGTATTTTTCAAGCCCATCTGCAATGATTACGACAAATTTTTTAGCAATACCAGAGTTTGCCATTTCCATGGCAGAGTACAATTCAAGGGCTGAACTCTCACCTATATCATGACCCTTTTCCACGAAAAACTTGAAAAGTTTTTTGACCTTTTCAAAATCTACTTCTGGTTCTGATGCGAGAATTTCAGGCTTGTATAGGCTCAATCCTTCAGCCTTTGCTTTTGTTCTAATTCCTGCCACATCTTGACCTGGTATAGGAAATACTGCATGAATTGATTTTTTACCATATTTTTCAGACATATACTGACTTAATCCTCCCGAAGTTCCACCTGTACCAAATGAACAAAATAACTGATAATCTTCCAAGGAATCTCCTTTTTCGTGTAATTGTTGATCTATTTCCGGACCAGTTACGGTTCGATGAACCTCTACATTCAATTCATTATCATATTGTTTTGGACAAAACAAACCGTAAATCTTTGCAAGAAATCTTGCCAAATTAATAATATCTTGCTTGGCAAGTAGAGATTCAATTTCTTGTAAATTGATATCAAAGACTTCGGGGTTAAATCCTAGTTCTGATAATTGTGATCTTACATTTGCAGCAGTTGCTTTTGCAGCCAACTCATTTGCTTGATTTTCCATTCCAGGGGCAGGACAAATATCCATATCTAAATCCATAATTCGGATTTTTTCATTTCTTAATTCTTTAAAGACTCCTTCTTGTAATTTTCTTGAAACCAGAGCCACCACAGGAACTCCGAGTTTAGATAATTGCCCAAGTGCAATTCCAAAATTTCCTGAAGTAGCCTCAATAACGGTCTGGTCTCCTCTCAGTATTCCGGAAGTAATTGCATTATGAATAATATGAGTTGCAGCCCTCACTTTTATTGAGCCACTCATAAGTGTGGAATCAAACTTTCCGTAAACCTTTAGATCCTTATCATCAAGATCTAATTTGTATTCCCTTTTAGCACATTCTTTGAAATCTTCAGTAAGGTCAGTTAGAGGTGAGGGATTAACAATTTTACCATTTTCTAAGTGAGGAATCTTATTCCATATTTCTTGATTAAATTTTTCTAGTAGAATATTATCAACAGCGCTTTCTTCCAAAAATTTTCCCTCTGGATTCACCAATGTTTCATTCTCATATAAATATCTGATATGCTAGGATCTACTTTTTGTCCAGAGTTATGCATCCAAAATTCTAATAACTTTGCTAGGAATGTCTTTTAACCTACTCACTGCCAAGGTTTTTTCATATCCTAAATGCTTCAAGTTCGTTGCAATTGTAGTGGCCCTAATTGTGTTGGGTCCTAATCCTATTGCGACCATCTTAATTCCAAGTCCTTTAAGAGATTTAGTCATATTTCTAACCGCATTTGGATCTGATGGCTCTCCATCTGTTAATGTAAGAAAAATCTCTGGCCTTTTAGATTGTAAAATAGGAAACATTTTCCCATACACTTCTGCTAAGGGAGTAGAACCATTGGCAACAATTTGAGCCAATCTCTTTGCCGTTATGGTATTCCATTTTACATTATCAGGCTTTATTTGCCAACAAACCACCTCTCTATTTTGGGTACTAAACGCATAAACTGCAAACTTTACTTTAAGATACGATAAAACTTCACAAAGAGCAAGTGTGGCCTTTTTGTATTCTAGCGCATCAGAAGCTATGCTAGAAGAATGATCTAACAAAATCACAATTTTTGTTTTAATTGATTTTTTTACATCTGTGAAAAATGGCTCATTTCCTTCAATGTAACTTTCCTCATCAAATTCATCACCACTCCTTAGGTGCTGTTCTTTCCATCCAAATTTCCATTCCTTGAATTTAGTTTTCAAACTATTAATCAAACTTAAATCGTAAATTTTGGTTTCATCAATGTTATTTGTTGCAGGAATTTGAACTCCTATGGTTTCAGGTGTTAATCCTTTGTTGTCACTTTTTTTATTCTCGTCTAAAAGTACTTTGTATTCATCATACACGTTATCTCCTCTTAAAATGGATTTAGGATCTACCTTTCCAAAATCACCTTCCTTATTTTTTGAAACAACTGTCAAAAATTTTAGCAACTCTTCTTCGGTAAGTGCCATCCCAGCTTTCATGAATGGAAGTGATACTGGAACTGTAAGTAGGGAGTCTATATCTAAAATTTTTATTATTTCACTGACTTTTTTTTCTAACCAATCGGTTCCATAGTTTTTAGTAATTGCTTCATCTACAATTCTTTTTGCTTCCTTTGATGCTTGTTGAATTTTTTCATAATGACTTGATTGGATTTCTCCCTTTATAGCTCCAAACATAAAGTATTGGTAAAATGCTTCGACAATTCTTGCTTTACCGTAAACTGTGTGTAATTGCGGCCTAGAAACCAGCGTGTAGGTGTAATTAAAAATAATTTCTTCATCCATACCTTTCCAAATTTTCCTTCCAAGATGCTCAATTCTCCTTGTTTCCAAGGTATTTAGAATAAATCCAAATGCNNAGTTCGTAATTGTCGATATCTTTGGAAATAACTACCGATTCTTTTTTCGATTGGTGTTAGTATCACTTTATTTTCAGTAAGTCTAGTTTTTGTTTCAACTTTATCTGAAAACTCTACAATAACATTTTCTTTTTCTGACCATCGTCTTACCAAAAAGGTCGCAATTTCCACAAGAGTTTCGTTTCGTAGTTCTAAGGATTGCATCTAGCTACCAAACATTGATGTGATGATGTCTCTTACCTTTTGGTGTTCTATATTTCCCCACTGTGTGTAAACATTTCCAAAAACTATAGAGGCGGCTTCTTTTGGTGAAGTTCCTTTTTCAAGCAATTTTCCATATGCAATAGTTTCTCTCATACTTGGGGCGTAAAACAATTCTTCAACAGCTGCGGCCTGTCTGAGGGTGTTGGCAAGTTTAATCCCTTGTAAAATATCTGCATCAAAATCTCCTGAAACATATTTTTTTACTATTTGCAATTCAATGTCCTCAGGTGGATATTCCATACTGATTCTTACTGGAAATCTACTGAGCAACTGTGGTGGAAGTTCCTTTGTTCCGCTGTGCGTTAATGGGTTAATTGTCGCAATTACAAACCAACCATCTTTAGCTTTGACAACTTCTCCTGTTGATTCCTTTAACCCAATTTGTCTTCTGTCATCTAATGCCTCATCGAGTCTTAACAGTACATCTGCCTCAGCTGAGTTGATTTCATCCAAATACAGCATATTTCCTTCTCTCATGGATTTTATCAAAATACCCTCATCGAAGCTAACCGTTCCATCAGTTAGGGTTTTGGTGCCTATGAGGTGGCTCTCTCTTGTTCTTAAACTAAAATTGATTGATTCTAGGTTTGCCCCCTTTATTTCAGCAAAATCTCTGACAAGTGAGGTCTTTCCAGTACCTTTTGGACCAATAATTAAGACAAACAGATTAGCATCAAACGCTTTATTCAAAATATCGATGGAATTATTCCAATCAAGATAAGATTCAGACAAGCAAGATTAGTTGTTCTGTAGCATATTTAATGATAGATCTATTTTCCAAAAGACTCAATCTTGGCATATGATTCATTCAGAGTTTTGTGTAGAGTCTTATTCCATTCATCAAACCCTGATGGGTCTTTGGGATAATTGTTATAATGCTCAACAAGCATTTTGTTCTGACCCGATGTATACTTTAATCCCTCAGCAACTGTCTTGTTCATTATTCCTCGAATAATCATTCCAACCTTACCTAATCCAGAAAAGTCTGGGTGCTCTCCTTTGCTAATTGATTCAACATCTAGGTTTCCTAAGAAGTGTTTCATTCCATAGCTAATTTGTTCATTGGTTAATGTTTGCACAAGTCTTCTAAACAATTCCAAACCAGCCGTCTTGTATCCGTATTCTTTTATAAAATCAAGATTATATTGCCAAAGATTTTTTTCTGTTACATCATTTTGTTCTATAGCTTGCACAACATTGTTTCCGATAATTGTTCCAGCAATTAGTGCAGGACCTATTCCTCCTGCATCAATTGGTTTTGGCATCCAAGCTGAATCTCCAACTAACATGTACCCGCTAGAAACTAAACAATCATTTTGTCGTCTTACTGAAACTTGGAAAATTCCTGAATTATTGTTAATGTCTTCGGGGTCCTGCGATAATTTTGAATTTTTTATAACTGGATTTCGAGTTAGATATTCATCCATCAAAGTTTGAACATTGTCTTTTTTTCCTAATCTTGCATTTCTTTTTTCTAAAAGTGTTTTTTCAACTCCTAAACCTATGTTGACTTTTTTATCTCCTTTTGGGAAAACCCATCCATATCCTCCCGGAGCTATGTCTTGATCTAAATGTATGATACAATAATCCGGGTCAAATTCTGTTAGATCATTTGTTCCAGGCTCAAAATACATAATATATCTTCCAGTTGATTCCAAATCTCTGCGGTCGATTCGTTTTTCAATTTTTGTTGAGTTTTTCAAGGTATTTCGTAACATCGAAGTTACTCCAGTAGCATCCACTACAATCTTTGCAGTTTTTTTGTAAGGTTCTTTTGTTTTGTTGTTTATTCCTTGAACTCCAACTACTTGCTGGTCATCATATATCAAACCAGTTAGATTAATTTCAAAATCAAAATCTACTCCCATTTTTTTTGCTCTTTCGTTTTGAATTTCTGGTAATTTTTGACGATTGAGCATGTAGCCTGCACCATCAAATGGTATGGCAGTTTCTTTGTCAGGAGAAAATGCCATTACTCCTTTTACGTTGTGTTCGATTTCAGGGCTTGACCATTTTACCTTGATTCTGTCGGACATGTAATCAACCGCTTCTTTGGAACAAGCATCTCCACATGTCCAACCAGACAAGGATTTTCTACCAGGATAAATTTCGGGATTTCTGTCAATGGAAAGAATTTTCAAATTCTGATTAGAGTAATGAGATATGGCCTGTGCAGCTATAGTTCCTGTTAATCCTCCTCCAGCTACAATTACATCATAATCTACCATGTTAGAAATCCTCGTTAATCCGTATTTAAAACAATACTATAATCGCATATGATGAATCGTGTTACTTTGATCGATTAAAATTTCGGGTCGGATCGTCGCGGCGTCTTCAAAGCTAAAGCTCAGACTGGAGCGGCTGTTATCTCCTCATTCCCAAGTTATACTAATGGCTTATTCCTATTTAATTTAGTTGACCTGCTCAATAAGGTCCCTGAACACTTTGACCGTTTCTTTTTTGTTGTATACTGGAGTGTGAATTTTTAATCTAATTGCATCTTGTTCTTTGAAGGAAATTTTTTCGTGAATAAAATCTTGCTTATCAAATCGGATATGCAAAGTAGAATTTTCCGTTCTTTCTTCTATATCTTGAATAATCTCGTTTTTTTGTGAATTATCTATTAGTCCTAAAAATTTTTTTAAGAATTCTTGTGCTGGTTTTTTGCTAATTTTAGAATGCAACATGATTATTGGATTATCATAATGTCCTGTGACATTTGATATTGAGAAATCATCCTTTTCTAGTCCAAACAATTCTTGAAAGGTATCGAAGAATTTACTCACATCTTCTGTAGCATGTATAATCACATCAATGGTTAAATCTAATTTTACCATATTAGTAAAAATCAGGATTTACTTGATTATGCTTCAAGTAATGCGATTTCTTTTTCTGCAGTTCTGATTAATTTTACCTTCTCAAGACCAACATGTCTTATTCTAATCACTTTCTTTGCTGCAGCCATAATATCTGAATTAATTTTACCATAACAGGTTGCCTGCACGAATTGGTCAATAGTCATTTCTGGAATTGTTTTTTGGATAATGTCTCTTGCAATTAGTCTTAAGGCGTGTTTTCGTGATGTATTTAGTTGTCTGTGTGTTAGAGCAATAACCTTGATTCTAAAAACATATCCGTCTTTTGTTTTAACATCAATGATGAAATTTATTTTTGAGGATCCTCTTCTTACAAGACTTCTCAAAAATTCTTTAGAGTATTCAAAACGTTTGAAGATTGAGCTTGCTTTATCGTCTTGAACTTTGTCTAGTTGAAAGTAAATTTTGTATTGATGCTGTGATGGATCTCCTTTGAGAATATCATATAATGTAACTTCTAAAACTCTACCTGATGCGTTTTCATCATCAGTAATTGGAATGTATGCAATTGGTACGTTGTTAAATGAATCTGGAGCATTTACAGTAATCCATTTCTTTTCTCTCCACTTGTCCTTTACTCGACCTTTTCTACGTGCCAATTATTATCGACCTTTAAATCCAAAATATAAGGGTATGCGACTAGATGTTAGCCTTGCCCATGTATTTTTGCAGGACTTTGGGGACAGTAATGTGTCCATCTTTATCTTGAAAATTTTCCAATATTGAAACTAAAATTCTTGATGTTGCAATCAAAGTGCTATTTAGAGTATGGAGATATTGAGTATCCTCATTTGTTTTATCCCGGAATCTTATCTTTAGTCTCCTTGCTTGAAAATCCAAGCAATTAGAACATGATACTATCTCTCGGTACGCATTTTGACCTGCCATCCATGCTTCAATATCATATGTTTTTGCTGAAATTTTTCCCATGTCCCCTGAGGAAAGAAGCATGACTCTATGTGGTATCTCAAGATTTTGATAAAATTCTTCAGCAATTCCTAGCATTCTTTCGTGTTCTTGCCAAGAATCTTCGGGACGAGTGAATACAAACTGTTCAATCTTATCAAATTGATGTACACGAAAGATTCCTTTTTGGTCTCGGCCATGAGCCCCTGCCTCCTTTCTAAAACATGGACTAACTCCCGCATATCTAATTGGTAGATCCTTTCCTTCAATAATTTCACCAGAATGCATTGCAGCCATTGCATGTTCTGAAGTCCCAATCATGTAAAGATCCTCATCTTCAATTTTGTAAATTACATCTTCAAAGTCATCTGCAATTACTGCACCTGACATTGATTGATGATTAATCATGTATGGTGGTTGGATCAAGGAATAATTCTTCTCTGACAAAAATTCTAATGAATATTGAATGAGGGCCTGGTTTAATCTAACCAAGTCATTTTTCAAGTAATAAAATCTAGCCCCTGCGACTTTGGCTGCTCTTTCTAAATCTACAAGATCCAAATTTTCAGAAATGTCTATGTGATCATTTACCTTAAAATCAAAACTTGGGATTTGTCCCCATTTTTTCATCTCCTTATTTGCAGAATCATCCTTACCAATTGGAACTGATTCATGTATTAGATTGGGAAGGGTCAAAGCCAAATGCATGTACTGTTCTTCAATTTCTCCCTGAGCCTCTTCTAGATTGGTCAATTCACTTGAAACTTTTTTCATTTCCTCTAAAATTCCAGCAGCATCTTCTCCGGCTTTCTTTTTTTGAGAAATCTCTAGGGCAAACTGATTTCTTTTCTTTCTTAGTTCGTCAGTTTTCAAGATGAATTCTCTACGTTTTTTATCAGCCTCAATCAATCCATTAAGGTCAAATTCAACATCTCTGGATTTTAGCATCTCTTTGATTGCTTGAGGATTTTCTTTGATTAATTTCGGGTCTAACACTATTCAATCACCTTCAATGCTACCTGAATATGGGCCAAAACCTCATCTACTGTAGAAATCAATTTCTTCATATCGTCCTCATTTTCAAAATTAAACACAAGCTTGTTATCAATATTCTCTACGCTGAGACTAAGGCCTTTAGGAAAATTTACGTTATCCGGATCAAGGGCTTTTTTTACAGTATTTGCCCTATCTTTTGATAGGTTATTGAGACTTATCTGAACCTGACATGTTAACGACATTTACATCTAAATAATCTAAAAAGTCATTTAATTTGTCTTTAGTTATTTTTGCCCCAGCAGCTGCATCATGCCCTCCTCCAATTCCATCAAATTTTTCAGCTCCTGTTCTCATTAACTCACTTAGATTAATTGGGGTTTTACATCCAAATGATTTTCTTGAGGAAAACTTGATGGTATTTTCTTCACCTTTTGTTCGGAGAATTACGATCTTTCCAGAATTTTTTGGAGATCCGGCAATTAATGAGGAAATCGTACCAGTCATGGTTTCGGGAACCACTCCTTCTCCATTTACCATAACACAGGTCTCACTTTCTGACATTCTCCATCTTTCATTAGTTAGAACATTCATGTAATCTCTGATTAATCTCCTATATTCTGCAAGAATTTCTTCTCCTTCTCTTAGAATCTTGTCTCTGTCTCCCATACAGATTGCCATACCTACTCCAGATTTGCTAATTCGTCCACAAGAATTCAACATCGTTGAAAACTCTCTACCATCTCGTAAGAAACTCCTTCGGTCCTCTCTGGGAAATGTGTAAGTATATCCAATTAATTCTGACATTATCTCAGTGGCATTTTTTCCTGAAGTAAATTTTGTAATTGCCTCAATTACCGTCCTTTTTTCTTCCTCATTTAGCTCTGCTGGAACTCTCCATCTTCCACCATCTTTTAGTTGAATTCCTGATGAATTTAGCAAGGACAAACATGCATCTCTATTCCAGGTCAATCCCTCAATAAATGGCTGAGATGTAAATGCCAAAGCATCAGGAAGTGGCCTTGTTTCTCTTCCTACTAAAAGTAAATCAAGATCAATATCTACTAGTCCTAATTCTTTGGCAGTATTTGCTATCTCGAAATTTTTACCAATAAATGATTTTCTTTCGCCTTGGTCTTGTCTGTCTCCTAGAGCAGCAACAACTGCCACTGCTGACAAGTCTGAATTTTTATCATCTAAGGCCATGGATGCCAAATATGCCATGCCACCTGCACAAATTTCCGTACCTCCATCAATACCATATTTCCAAGCATTAATCACTCGTGGATTTTCTTGCTCAGTTTCTGAGATTTGGTGATGGTCCAAAACAAACCATTCTTCTCCCAGAGTTTGATCAAGATTTTCTCCAAAACCTCCTGCCAAATCCGTAACAATATGAAAATCCCGAGAATCTTGTTTTAGAGAATCTATTACATTTTGACTAAATTCTTTTGAAGTTCTAAGAGTGCATTTTGCCCCAGCTCGAATTAGGGCTTTTGTAATAATGCTTCCAGATGTTAATCCATCACAATCAATGTGAGTGGTAACAGAAATTGATTTTCCTGATTTTACACAATCTGAAATTTTATCTTTGAAAAATGACAGTGACTCATCAAGGGATTTTGCCATTACTCTAATTGAGCAACCACGGATTTATATTTCCAAGTTTGAGGAATTCTTCCAATTTTCTTGTAATAAACTGAAAGTCTGTGCACTTTGGCTTCAATCAATTCAAGAGATCTGACATTTCTTCTATCTCCCTTGTTTGCTTTTAGGTGCTTTTGAAGTCCGACAGCTTTTTTCACGATATTTTCAAGGTCTTCTGGCATCTCTGACTCTAATTCATTTTCCTTTAGAATTTCTCCAACACTTTTTTTGGTAATTGGTTTAATCAAAGGAATGGAATGTTGGTCTCTAAGCTTTATTCCAATCTGACTTGGAGTAAGACCATCTTTTGCATACTTGATGACAAGGTCTTCTACTTCCTTAGAACCAAGTGAGATCCATGAAGGTGCTCTCAAAGTAGCAGGCCTAATAGAATGTGCCTTTCCATGTCTGTGGGTATGCATTCGTCCCATGGAGCGCCTAAATGGAGAACAAAATTAAACGTTACTTATTCGGATCTCGTACATATTCTTCAAAATTTGGGGATTAGAACAAAAGTTAAATAAGTACACTGGCTTCAAAACGACAGGTAAACGGTATGAATAGCAAAGTAATACTAACAGCATCCTTACTTGCCACAGTTATGGTCATGGGTTACTATGGCGAAAACTTTGTAGCATTTGCTCAATACATGGGTAATGTAGGATCAGGCGGCGAAACCGGTTCTTATACCTTAGAGGAAGCACTAGAGATTCAACGTAGAAGAGTTGAAGCAGCTGAAGCAAACCCAGCCTCTGGATCAGGAACTCCATATCTTGATGCAAGTGGTGTATTTGGTGCAGCAATTATCTCTGGAGCAGTCTTTGGTGGGATTGCAGCTGCATTCTTAATCAGAAGCAGATCTGGCAAATACGCCGCAATGGGCAGAGGATAAAAAAATACCTTACTTTTCTCTTATTTTATTAGACATTCCTTAGTGTTACTACTGATCTCGTACTTTCTGATAATAACAGAAATGTATATATCGCACAAATTGAGCCAAAATATACAATGACTCCTATCGTAGGAACATTCCTAAGCATTCTGTCATCAGTAACAGGACAATTAGGACCAAACTATGATCCATTATTCTACGATGTAATGATCTACATCTTTGGTACCATCATGTTCACAGTATTCCTTCTAGGAATTATCTCATTTTGGTTACGTGTACACGGATGGTCATACAAGGACAACCGTGAGAGATGGATCGATGAATTAGACAGACACTTTGAAAGAGAAGGTATCGGTCTTATTCCAGACAACGGAAAATACTGGTAAAACAACTTCTTTTCTTCTTTTCATTATTTTTAAAATCGGTTAGGGTTACCTATTACGACTTTGTAATTTTCTTCTTCTAATTTTGTGGTGGCAAGAAATCTGTGTCTTTTGATTCATCGTATGCCTTTGAGGTAAATTCGGCTCTGTAGTAATATCCATCCTGAAGTGGGTGGTTGATAAAGTGCTCAGACTCTTTTCCATTTACGATAACTTTGGATTTTGACTGATCCATATCCCTTAGGGGAAAGTCCCACATCCACAAGAAATGGCCAATTTCAAAGGGATATTCTTCAATCCATTCGGCATAGATGGTCCCATCATCTGTAAGTGTATACATTGTTTTATGACAAGTCTCATCCTGATTGAATCCTATTTTGGCAGGAATTTCAGCCTCTTGACCATCTACAATTAGTTCTAGTGTTGCTTTGATCTTAAAGGTTGGATTTTTTTCATTTACACATAGTTCCTTTAAGGGATTTTCTTGGTCCCAAACTTGTTGAATTCCAATACTTGCACCAGCCGCAGCTGCCCCAATTATGGCCGTAATTATTAGAAATCTTATTGTACTTTTTCTCTTGTAAGGGTCACTAGTCCCTGGCCACTTCATACGAGTTGTCTTGGAAGATTACTTAAAGTCGTTTCTGTTAATCATCCATAATTTCTATTGTGTCAAGCTTGTCCTGATGATCTGCCAAAAAATAGGTTATGGCATCTGAATCTATTTCCAACCATTCAGACTCTCCACAATAAGGAAGAAAATCTTCTACAAAAAGGTCGTTTGGACCTGTAAATCTCACTATGAATTGTTTCTTTTCTGATTTTACTGGAAATGGGAGTTTTAGGACTTTACCCCTTTTCTGATTTTGCACGTTGATTTTGTAAAAATCATTTCGGAATTCTACTTTGCCAAAAAAATAACTTTGAAAAATATCTAACTTTTCAATCTTAAAACTTAGCACAAAACATCTTCTTTTTCCTAGAAAATAAAACTTAGTTAAAATCGATGCCGAGCATCAGCTGTTATTGGATTAGAATGAAAAGGAAAAGGTAAGGGTGTTTAGATTACTTGCCAGGGTCGTGTTGCAAACGTGATTACATAACCCACACCGATAAGAATTGATTGGTATGCGATGTTGGTATATGGAATTGGTTTGATAATATGTTCTCCTTCAACAACTACTGTTTGACCTGGACCGAGTCCTGGACCTACTTTATCGACGTTGAGTTGTGTGTGTACGTGATATACACCTGGCTCAAGTGCGATTGCAGAGATTGAGTAATCTACGACTCCGTTTCCTGGAACATCAAAGACGTTACCTGGTGGGTCTCTTGATTGAATCTCCCATCTGTTACCTGCATTAGTAGATTCTGAGAAAATGGATATCCATCCTCTAAGGTCTCTCTCTACTAGACTGATTAGAGTCCCTTGAACTGTCAAAAGCTCGCCAGTTTGTAGAGATTGTCTGTTGAAGGTCTCATCTTCGATTCTGATGAAACGACTCTGAAGTTGTGCTTGGACACCGTGTGCCTCTGCACTTGGAAGTATTGATTCAACCCAGTTGAAACCAAGTGTTCCTAATGCGAGTACAACAGCAAGTCCAAATACGAAAATCTTCTTTTCGACCATAGTTATCCCTAATAGTTTGAAACATAATATACATGGTTATATGCTTTACCTTGATGACGAGGATCGATAGAAACTCAGTGTTTAACATCAATGTTTAACATTAAATTCCCAAAAAATTTAATAAAATTATTACAAAAAAAGATGATTAAATATTGAAAATTAATTTAAAAACAGAAAAAAAATATTAGAAATTTTAAGAATTTTTTCTATTTGAAACCTCTTGGTTTATATTTCAAACTCACACCTAATCAATCATGGCACAGATGCCCGCATTAATCCCAAAAGAAGTTGAGATTCAGAGACTAAAGAAACTCTGGCTCATCGTAATTGCTATGGGATCCACTGCAGCATCAGTCGAAGTAGATAACTTCGTTGATGGTTCTCTACATCAAACCTCTATCAGAGACAGTGCATTTACACCAGCACACTGGTGGCTATACTCCCACTTCATTACATTACCACTTGGATGGGCAGCAGCTGCAATGTATGATAGAAGAATTCCAATTCTTAGAGGTCCAAATAATTCAATAAACACTGGATTGAAGATGACAATTCTCGGTTATCTTGCAACCATGTTTACTATTGGAGTCAATGAGATGTGGCATTTCTGGTTTGTAGAGGAAATCTTTGCAGTACCAAATCACTGGATGTTCAACATGGGTGTTGTAGTAGCATTCATGGGAGCCTTAGCATATGTCGTTAGAGTATATGCAAGACTTGTTGAACTAGGAGCAGAAACTCCAGGTGAGAATCCATACGTAGCAGAAATGTACAAGATGGCCTTAGAAGGCAAATTGTACAGCAGATCAATTCCATAGGTAAAAAGTGCAAACGCACTCTTTTTTCTATTTTATTTTTAATAGCCGTAGATCGTACTAGGCCCGCCAATTAAGAAAGACTTAAAAGGATTCTGAATATTACAAATCTAGAATGACTCTTCCTAAAGGATTCGGTTCTGGCGGAGGCGGTGGATCATCCAGTGCTGACGTAGAACGAATGATAGGTAAACGCGTCGAAAACATGACTGGTATGATTACAGCATCATACTTAGCAGCATGGGCAGCAACCTTTGGTGGTACTGCAGCAGGATACTTCTATTATCCTTGGGCATATCCAACAAACAGCGGTCACTTTGCGTTCATAATTTTGACAATTATTGAGGCAATTGGATACATCTTTTGTGTCAAAGTAATGCAAGAGGGTTCCAATAAGAACAGTAATGGTGTAGTTGCCGGTGCAGTAGGCGGTACTGCCGTAGGTACATTATTAATCTCAATGTTCGTCGGATTCTAGAAGGTCAATCCTTCAGTCACTTCTTTTTCATTTTAATTTAAAACCAAAATTAACGATCTTCATAGAACTCTAAAATTTTATATACTGACTGTTTTATCTACTCAATATGGTCTGGTTAAGACGATGTACTCACTACTTATTCATAGTAGTAGTTGCAGTCAACTCAACACTGTTGACAATTAACGCAGGAGACTACATTTTCTATACAGACTGGGCTTGGACATCGTTTACGGTATTCTCTATATCTCAAACGTTGATGCTTGTTGTAGGTGCAACATATTACCTTACATTTACAGGTGTTCCAGGAACAGCTACATACTACTGCCTTATCATGACAGTTTACACGTGGGTAGCAAAAGGTGCATGGTTTGCACTCGGATATCCATACGACTTCATTGTAACTCCAATTTGGTTACCATCAGGAATGTTATTAGACCTGGTATATTGGGCGACAAAGAAGAACAAACACTCATTGATATTGATGGGCGGTGTGCTCGTAGGAATGTCTATACCATTATTCAACATGGTAAACCTGATAACAGTGGCAGACCCACTAGAAACGGCCTTCAAATATCCAAGACCAACATTACCACCATACATGACGCCGATAGAACCGCAGGTAGGTAAGTTCTATAACAGTCCAGTTGCCCTTGGTGCTGGTGCAGGATCAGTATTGGGTGTAACATTTGCAGCGCTTGGATGTAAGCTAAACACTTGGACATACAGGTGGATGGCTGCATGGTCAAAGTGGGACTAAACCCCCAACCTTTTCCTTTTAATTTTATTATCCTAATCTAGATGATATCTTGTCACTCAGAATTTGCTAAAAAATTATTGTACATATTGTGATCTTTTGTTGCCTAAAGTTACGTTATGCAATATCGTGATTAGTACATGTGAAACAGCAGATTAATCAACTTCTAGTTACTCCAAAACCTTTTGTAAAATGGGCAGGAGGAAAAAGACAACTTATTCCTGTACTTAGCAGAAATTTGCCAAAACAGATGGGTACCTATTATGAACCATTTTTAGGTGGAGGTGCATTGCTTTTCCATATACTTTCAGAACGAAATCAGCAAAGTTGTGGAATTTCGGATTTGAATTCTGACCTTATTTTGACTTATACTACAATCCGAGATAAAATTGACGATTTGATTAATTCCCTAAAAAACCACGAAAAACAATACAAAAAGGACTCAAAGTCTTATTACTATTCTATAAGGGAGAGCAGTCCAAGAAGTGCAGTTGAAAAAACATCTCGTCTGATTTTCCTGAATCGTACTTGTTTTAATGGTCTATATCGAGTTAACAGCAAAGGAAAATTCAATGTTCCTTTAGGACGATACACAAATCCAAACATTGTAAATGAGGAAAATCTCCGTTCTGTCAGTCAAATCCTTCAATCCTCCAAAATATCAATCCAATGTCGTGACTTTGAATCGGTTTTAAAGGATGCCAAGAAAGGAGATTTTGTATATTTTGACCCCCCCTATCAACCAGTAAGCAACACTGCCAACTTTACCAGTTATACTCACAAATCTTTTACAATTGATGATTTGGAAAGATTAGCAAATCTTTGTTTGAATCTTGATTCAAAAGGATGCAAAGTGATGTTATCAAATTCTAACTCTAATGAAGTTGAAAAAATGTTCAAAGAAAGGAGATGGAATATCAAAAAAATACAGGCAAACAGAGCCATAAACTCTGACTCTAAGAAGAGAACTGGTCATTACGAATTATTGATTAAAAATTACTAAAGCTTCGAGCGGGATCCGAACCCGCGACCTTTACCTTACCAAGGTAACGCTCTACCAGGCTGAGCTATCGAAGCACGATGAAACGCAGTAAAAAATACTTATAATTCTTCATCCTCGCTCCTATTTCTCTAAACTGTTAAATTTCGATGCCATTTTTACCAGTTTGGAGGAGTAATCAAGCCTGGCCAAAGAAGGCATTCTATGCTTTTGGACATGCAGGACTTAAGATCAAAATAATGGGTGATCCTGTCTCTCAGGAGTTCGTGGGTTCAAATCCCACCTCCTCCACTGCTCTATTTTGGATGTTTTATTCCTCTGGCATTGAGGACTTCGTAGACATCTGGAAGTGAAAAAACAAAGCCAATATGTACACAATCTTTTTCTTCACAAAGCTGGCAGTACAATTCTCCTTTTTGAACTGCAACTTCGGCGATTCTGTTTTTGATATTATCTTTTAGAATAACTCTGTCATCGTCAACAGAAATCTTTTCAATCTTTGGAGCATATCTTGCAAAGGTCTTGTCCTTTTGCATCATCTCCTCTAACATGTAAGTTACATATCCTGAAAAACTATTGACCCCTTTCATTGCAAGGTCAGATTTGTTCTTTTGATAAACTTCTTGGAATTTATCATAAACATTTTCTGAAACAGTTATTGATTTGAATCCAGCTTTCGGCAATTTACTTTCCTCTTACCGTACAATAAAGTACCCTTGTATTTAACGTTTTATTTTGTTCAAGATAAAGTTAGTATCAATGAAAATTAGTCTTTATACCGTAGAATAATTCAAAATCTCTATGGGCCGAGGATACAAAATTGATGAGCTTAAACAAAAACTCATTGAGATTCTTGAAGACTCTAAAATGGGTTTATCTGGAATTGAAATTTCTGAAAAACTAAATGTCAACAGACTTACAATGACAAAGTATCTCAAGGTCTTGGCAGCAGAAGGATTTCTTCGCCAAAAAAATATTGGAAATACTACTTTGTGGATACTTGAATCCGGCCAAGAAACATTTTCTTTTCCTGATGATTACTTTAAGGTCGCACCACAATATCTTGATCACCTGATTAACAGAGATGAACACAAATTATTTTCCCTAATCAAAAATTGTCTTCACTCTGATGCAAGCGCCTCCAAGCTAATCATCGAGGTGATATTGCCTGCAATTCAGTCTGTCCATACCCTCTATGATGAGGGCAAAATAGGCAAATCAGAGGCTAAATTACTAGGAAATATGATATCTGATTCCCTTCAAATCTTCAAACAAATTCCTGGAGACACAGATTCAAAAAAGAAGGTTGTAGTAATTTCTGGGAATCCAGAGAGCACTTTGATGTCCGAAGCTGCTTCAGCATCCCTTCATTCTAAGGAGTGGACCGTATTTCATTTGGGGGATATGTCCTCCTCCATCGATGTCTTGTTTGATCTTGATTTTCAAAAATTGATAAGCAAAATTGAAAAACAAAAGTCAGGAGTTCTTATTGTAATTGTATTTGCAAATTCTATAGAGAGACTCAACTTTTTTTCTGATTCAATTAACCCAATAAAGGGGAAAATCGGCAAACGAATGAAATTGGTACTTTGCGGAAAAATTGACAAAAAATCAAAATTAGACTGTGATTTGCAGACTGAAAACTTTGAGGATGCTATTCAATGGCCTGACAATGTTTATGAAAATTCAAAATAAAAAGTGGGCCCGATGAGATTCGAACTCATGACCTTTCGATTATCAGTCGAACGCTCCAGCCAAGCTGAGCTACGAGCCCTCTCCAAACCTCTAGGCATGAGTCATTTAAGTTTAATTTTCCTTCCACTTGATTGAGCATCCGATAGAAGGATCAAAGTCCTTTTCTATTTTCTCATTTGACAACATTTTCTCAATATTGATTGCCATTGTTTTTTCCGTAGCTGTATCATCAGGTTTCATGGCATTGTCTATCCTTCCATGAAAAATCAATCTGCCTTCTTTATTGAACAAAAATGGGTCTGGAGTACACATTGCCCCATATTTTTTTGCAATTTCCTGAGTATCGTCAACTAAATAATCAAATTTTAATCCCTTTTCTGTAGCTGTTTTTTTCATGTTTTCAAAACTATCTTCGGGATAATCAGTAGAATCATTACTATTGATTCCTATAATTGCAATTTTATCCCCAAATTTTTCGTATAATTCATTGAAAGCATCAAACTTTGCTTTTACATATGGGCAATGATTACACATGAAAATAATCAAAACTCCATCTTTTCCCTTAAACTCACTTAACTGATGTTTTTTATCATCAATGCCTAATAGTTTAAAATCTGGAGCACTGTCTCCAGCTTTTAATTTAACTTGAGATTCTAGTAATACCATAACAAATCACAAATATTTTTCAAATAAAATTCTTGCCAAGAAGACAACAATTAAAATCCTCAGGAAATCCAATCTTCGTGTGGGCTGGTAGTATAGACTGGTAGTATACCCGCCTTGCACGCGGGGGGTCATGGGTTCAAATCCCGTCCAGTCCACTTACACACTCGATCTTTTCTGAAATTCAGATTACTGGATGGATTTAAATAGGATTAGTTTTCGACTATCCCTATGGCATCACCAGCAGACGGATGGCCCGTTTGGATTCCACTTATCGTGGGTTTGGCACCAGGTCTAATTTACTGGATTGCAATTACTGCAAAGAGAAGCTAGTAAAATTTACTACTTTTTAATCTCTTTTTCTTATTCTTTTAGTAAAAACTGGGTTAAACCTTGTTACCTTTCTTGTTGACTATATGATATGCTCTAAAATTAATTTATTATTTCAGTAGCAGGGTATATGCGAAAAATTTTTCTCACTTTATTTCTAATCATTTCATTACTTCCAATGTCCTCTGCTTTCTCACAGGTTTCAGATACTCCATCAACCCTTTCAGTTGTGTTAACTAGTCAATCTCCTTTTGTCTACAAGGATGAGGGTGGATATACCGTTGTTGTTGGAAATGTTGAAAACAAAAACGAGATTACCTCAGTAGATAATGTTCAAATCGTCGTAAATTTTTACGATGATACTGGCCTTGAGCCCCTAGAGACGGTTCGGGGAGGGACAATTCTTGAGGTAATACCTGAACTGGGAATCTCACCCTATATGATAAAGTCTGCTACGGCAAATCCTAACATCACTCAGGTCTCAATATTCTTAGAATCATTTTCCCCCTCTTCATCAAAATCTCAAAATTTAGCCATTGAATCCTCAAGTGTCTATCTTGATCAAAATCTCAAACTTTCAGGGGTATTGACAAATGGCGGTTCCCCAATTTCTGACACCGTTATTTATCTGACATTTTATGATGCATTTATTCCACCCAGAGTTGTAGGAGTGGCATCCATACCAGTAGGGGATGTTGCAGCCAACGAATCATTGGATTTTTACTTTAACGAAGAAATCGACCAAAGGGCAGTGAGTTTTCAAATCTTTGCAGAGTCAGATGTATTTTATTCCAACACAGTAAATGAAAATGTCCCTCAACAACTAACAAAACTAGTAACAATTGCAGACGTCGCTTTGGTGGATAATGAAGGAAACAGAATATCAGAGGTAACTGTGGGTTCGACTGTAAATATTCAAAGTAATACTTTGGTTCAATTTTCTGTTGATCCTTCAACAAATGAAACACCCTACACTTACTATGCTCAAGTAAAGCAATCTGGAGAAGTTCCTTATGTCGAATTTTTAGGAAAATATGAAGGCAGATTTATTGGAACTGGTCCTCAATCTGTCTCAATTGACTGGATTCCTGAGAGAAGCGGAGTATATTTTATTGAAACCTTTGTCTGGGATAGGAGCAACATTCCAATAGCTGACAAGGGACCAATAATATTGATCGTTGTAAATTAAACAAAATTTCAAAACATATTTCAAAAAAAATCCTAGTCATAATCTTCCAATTTCTCTTACTCACCATTTAAATCTAGAAAGAAGTGTCAAAGGATGGTCATGAAACTAAACAAAATTTTCCTAACTTCTGTAATGTCCATACTTGTCTTATCTTTAGGACAAAATGCATTAGGTTATGGGGGTCCTCCTGCACAAAGCAGTGCTGGAAATTATACTGTAGAAATTTACTTGGATAAAGAATCATACGCCCTTGGAGACTCGGTAACATTTTCTGGAACTGTCAACAAATATGATGAGGATAGAAGTTTACGAATTTCAATTTTTGATTCAAAAAATAGCCTAGTTGTTACTCAAAAGACTCCGGTGAATTCTGATGCTACATTTTCACATACTGTACTTCTTGATGATGAATTTGAAGAAGGAAAGTACACTGCAAAAGCTCAGTATGGAAGCTCAAAAGCAACAATTGAAATCATTACGTTTGAGATTGGTTCTGAATCCCAAACTCAAATTGATCCACCATCTTTGGAGTTAGATGTAGGACCATCTGACAATGCCAGTCAAAACATCCCTGATTGGGTTAAAAACAATGCAGGATGGTGGGCAGCTGGTCAAATTGATGACAACTCCTTTGTTCAAGGAATCCAGTTTATGATAAAAGAAGGATTAATGAAAATACCTGCAACTGAACAAGGAACCAGTTCAGGAGACAATAACATCCCTGATTGGGTTAAAAACAATGCAGGATGGTGGGCAAATGGAGACATTGATGACAACTCCTTTGTTCAAGGAATCCAGTTTATGATAAAAGAAGGATTAATGAAAGTATCCAGTTAATTTCATTTTAGAAACAAAACATCTCTCAAAAACTAAATTTTAACTAGATTTATTTTCAAATAATTCCTATCCAAATCATGAAAAAATTTGAACTAGTTGCCATGGGAGGAACCTTTGATTTTATTCACAAGGGTCATATCAAATTAATATCTGAGGCATTTCTGGTTTCAGACAAAGTAATCATCGGCTTGACTAGTGATAAATTGGCCTCTAGGAAAGGAAAAAAACTCCAAAACAATTACAATCAAAGATTTGAAAACTTGGTAAAAGCAATTGAGAATAATTTTCCAAACTCTTCTTTTGAGATCAGCAAACTAGACAATGATTTTGGACCTGCTGTTTTAGAGAAGGAAGTTCAAGCTCTAGTTGTTAGTGATGAGACTTCAAATCAAGGAGATGTACTAAATCAGCTACGAGACCAAAAAGGAATGCCTCCAGTTGAAGTTGTGGTGGTTCCTATGGTACTTGCAAAAGACGGCAATAGAATCTCCACTACCCGCATGCGAAATAAGGAAATTGATGATGAAGGTAACTTGTTATCAATTGACTAGATGATTATCGATGTTTGAGTAAGTTAGATAAAAAAAAATTTCTTGATTAAATCGCATGAAAATCATTCCAGGAATGATGAAGCAATTTGATAATAATGTAGCAGACCTCAAGCAAGGACTTCAGCCTGAAAATCTAGCTTTTTGGTATGATAAGACAATTAGTGAAGCAATAGAAATAGCTCCTCCTTGGCTGCAAGATAAAATCAAGGTCCATCAAGACCCAATTCTCAAAATGAAATTTAATCTAGATATCTCAAAAAGAGCCGTCAGATATTTCATGTTGGCAGTTGATAATAATTTGGACGAGATGCCATATTCTACAAAACTCTACTTTCTCAAAGTTCAGGAAATTTTGAGTGAAGAAATGGACAAGTCTCTAGTTTGATTTGATTTAGGCACAAAATAAAGCTCTAACTATCTATATACGATAATTCCAACAAATGATGAATCTTGGAATTCCACAAAGTTAGAACCGGCAAAAGACGATTTGATAAAAAATCACAAAACAATCGTAAGGATACTCCTTCACGATCATTTAGAAATTCTCGAAACGATAGTAGAGGCCAACCCACAATAGTTAGCTGCGCTGATTGTGGAGAGGAGTGTGAAATTCCATTTGTTCCAAGAACAGACAGACCAGTTTACTGTAGTGATTGCTTTAGAGAAAACAAACCACAAACTTCCAGAGATGACCGAGGTTCAAGATATTCCAGAGATGACCGAGGTTCAAGATATTCCAGAGATGACCGAGGTTCAAGATATTCCAGAGATGACAGAAGAACAGAAAGATTTTCTACACAATGCGACAATTGCGGAGATGACTTTGAGCTTCCTTTCAAACCAAAATTTGACAGACCAGTTTATTGTAGTGAATGTTTTGGAAAAACAAAATTCAAAGAAGACTATGATGAGGATGAGTGGTCCAAATCAGAACGTGAACCAAAATCTAGAGAAAGTTTCAAAGAAAAATCAAAGAAAATCAAATCTCTAAAAAAGATGGAAAGCTTCTATTCTGGAGGTTCGGAAAAATTCTACAACACCTTAAAAGAAAAATTATTTGAAATTTTAGGCGGTAAAACATGCTCAAGTTGCGGGTTTAAAGATGAAAAAGCATTAGGATTCAAAAATATCAGAGATGAGACATTTGATAGCATTCAGAGAAGTGGATTTGCATCTTCCTGGGGAAAATACATCTCTGACCCATCCTTGGCAAAAGAGGATCTGAAAATTTTATGCTTGAATTGTAATGCAATTCAAATGCCTATTTCCTCCCCTGAACAAAAGACCAAAACCTACAAGAAAAAAAAGAAAAGATTTCCTAGATAGCCTTTGAAATCAGACTTGAGAATTAGTTAATACTTTAATTATAATTATTTCAACCCTAGTGTATGAGTGGAGATTTCAAAGCACTAGGTCTTTGTCTTATTGCAATGGTTGGCCTCGTTGCTCTATGGGCTGCATTTGGCCTCTAAAAATAAAATTTAGTCTGTTTTCAAACTTGGATATTTTATATTCTAAATTGCTTATCCTTTAGTAATTTCAATTTCTTTATTGAAAACTTTGGTCTGGATAATCTTGTGTACTTTGTCAACCACTGATTGAATAAAATCAGCAAATAACTCGACTTGAGATGCATCTGCCAAAAGCACACTGTGAGCTGATTTGTCCTTTAACTCTACTACGACTTCGTTTTCAATAACATTCAAAATTTTTGTAATGTAGGTTTCTTTGGAATCTTTGATAAAAATAAGACTGGCTAATTTTTGTGCCTCGTATTTGTCCTCGCAACTAACTTTTATTTTCATTTGTTCTCAAACAAAAAATCGTCAAATTTTTCTTTGGCCTTTTCTCTATTTTCCTGGTGCACTTTAAGAAACGCATTTATTTTTTCAATCAGTATTGCTTTTAGCTCACCAGTTAACATCTTTCCAGATTTGTAATCATCATAAATTGATTTTAATTTATTATCGTCTGGTTCAAAAAATATTCGAAGATACTGATAAGATACATCAATGTCTGGATTGCCACCCAACTTCCTATGCTGGTCTATGTCAGGCTGTCCTCCAGAAAACGCATATTTGTTAATCTTCTTTTTTACAACGTTTGGAGAGTCCGTTGTATACACAGTTCCATTTTCACTAGAGGCTGACATCTTGCCTCCTGGACCTTCTAATCCGGGTATCATAATATTGTGAATCAAGGCTGGCTTGGGCTTGCCAATTTTTGGAGCGACATCTCTTGTAATTCTAAAGTGAGGATCTTGGTCAACTCCTAGCGGAATCAGTACTGGTTTATCTTCAATGAAACATGGAGCTGATTGTAAAGATGTGTAAAATATCATTCCAATGTTAGTTTCATTTGTAAATCCAAAAACTCCTTTGGTATTTGAAAAATTTACTTTTTTTGCGACTTCAGCTGCTATTGGATAAAGTGTTTGAATATTTTTTGTGTTAATTATGATTTTTGTGTTTTTAGGATCAAAACCAAGTGCAATAAAATCAAGTGCGTTCTCATATGCAAACTTGTTAGTGTCTTCTAAAGTAAGATCCTGTTTGGCATAGAATTTTTCATCATCGGTAAGTTGGAAATACATATTGACCTTGAATTTTTCTTGCAACCACTTTGCAAAAACCCATGGAACTAAATGACCAATATGGGTATGTCCTGATGGACCTCTACCGGTATAAAGAAAGAATTCTTTTCCTTGCTCGTAATCTTGCAAAATTCTATTCATTTCTCGGTGCGAGAAGAAGATTCCCCTTCTAAGCATAAAATGATCCTCTCCTGCAATTTTCTTAATTTTGTCCAAAATACCAGGAGAAATTTTTTCAGTCCCAAATTGCTTGATTAGTTTATCATAATCAATATCGCCTTCAACATGCCAAGGAGTTACAACAAAGTCTTCTGTTGACATTTATTTTGACTTAGGTTAAGGTTTAAAAAGTCTTTTTCGAACTTTCTGCTATTGTCCCAAGTTTTTCATGAAATAGAAAAAAAAATTATTTCGGTACTACAAAAGGAATCAAACCTAACTCCTGAAAAACTTGAAAATCTAACCCAATTATCGGCAGACCAAGTCAGACGCGGAATCGAGTGGCTACGACTCAAGGAAATAGCCATAGTTAATGAGTCAAAAATTGTCAATATTAGCCTCGGAAAAAACGGATTGGAGGCATATGAGAAGGGTTTGCCTGAAAAGAGACTACTTGATTTGGTAAAAAATAAACCAAAACAAATTTCAGAATTACAAAAACAACTGGGTTCAGTTTTTGGTCCTGCAATGGGGCTTGCTAAAAAAAATAATTGGATTCAATCTAAAGGAAATAAAATTTCTATTATTAAATTCCCTTCACCCTTTCCAGGGGAAAAAATTCTCAAACAGATTGGTAGTGGCACTGTATCAAAAAATGAAATTGATCAAAAAGAGCTCTCTGTACTTCTAAAAAGGCCAGAATTTTTAATCGAAACTACAACCAAAACACGAGAAGTATCTTTATCTGAAAATGCCAAAACATTAGATTTTTCAAAATCTGAATCAGGAGCAATAGATGTTGAGGCCAAAGCTCCTGAGGTTCACGTTGCAAGAACCCATCCATTAAAAGATACCATAGATGAGATTAGAGAAATTTTTGTTACACTAGGATTTACCGAAGTTTTTGGAAACCTTGCACAACCTAGCTTTTGGAATTTTGATGCGTTATTTACTCCACAGGACCATCCTGCTAGAGAACTTCAAGACACATTTTACTTGGATGGTTTGAGTGCAAAACAAATTGGAAATGCTGAACAAATTCGTAAGGTTTCAGAGTCTCATAAAAAAAGTTGGAGATACTATTGGGACATTAATGAAGCAAGAAAGATGGTCTTGCGAACACACACAACATGTATTACAATAAAACATTTAGCTGAAAACAAACCTGATGTAGCTAGAGTGTTTTCTCTTGGTCGAGTTTTTCGAAATGAAAAGGTAAGTTACAAGCACCTAGTAGAATTTAATCAAATTGAGGGCGTGGTAGTAGGTCCAGGCGCAAATTTGAGGAATTTGATGGGCATTCAAAGAGAATTCTACAAACGAATTGGCTTGAACAAGGTAAAGTTCTGGCCAACATTTTTCCCTTACACTGAGCCTTCCTTACAAACTATGGTTTACAATGAAAGATTAGGAAAATGGGTTGAACTATTTGGAATGGGAATATTTCGCCAAGAAGTTACAAAACCATTAGGAATTAACAAACCTGTTTTGGCTTGGGGAGGAGGAATAGAAAGAATTGCCATGCTAAAGTATGGACTAGATGATGTTAGGGAATTTTACAATAATGATTTAGGATGGCTTAGGAGTGCAACAAAATGCCAGTAGTAGAACTATCGTACTCAAGACTCCAAAAATTAATTGGCAAAGTATCCAAAAAACAAATCTCTGAATCTTTGCCATTTCTAGGACTAGACATTGAATCTGAAGACAAAGACCTAGTTAGAGTAGAATATAGCCCAAACCGTCCTGATTACTCCACTGACTTTGGAATATCACTGGGATTGCAAGGATTACTGGGAATCAAAACTGGTTCTGTAAAATTAAAAATAAAAAAATCAAACAATTACAAAATCAATGTCAAACCAACCGTATCTAAAATCCGACCCTATGTTACTGGTCTGGTTGCAAAAAACGGAAAAATCGATGACACAATAATTAAACAATTCATGACGATGCAAGAAGATCTTCATTTTGGAATTGGAAGAAAGAGAAAAAAATCCTCAATTGGAATTCATGACCTTGACAAAATTCAATTCCCATTAACATACTCTACAACTAACAAAAATCACAAATTCATTCCATTAAACGAATCAAAGGAGCTTGCCATATCTGAGATTTTACAAAAAACAGAGGTTGGACAAGAATATGGATATGTTTTAGGAAATTCAACTATTTTTCCAATAATTCAAGACTCTAAAGGTGAAACTGTCTCATTTCCACCCATAATTAATGCGGCAATTACTACTGTCACACCAAAAACAAAGAACATCTTCGTAGAAGTGACTGGAGTTAACAAGGCAGATGCTGAAGATATGCTTTCAATAGTTGCAATCATTCTTCAGGCAGCCGGGTTTACCTTAGAGTCAGTCAGTATTAGTGGAGCAAAAAACTCTACACCAAAGTTTGAGTCAAGAAAACTATCTGTTGCCCCTTCGCTTATAAATCAATCACTTGGACTTGATTTGAATAACTCAAAAATAATTTCTTCATTAAAAAAATCAAGATTAGATGCAAGTGTAAAAGGAAAAAACATTGAATGCATCATTCCTTCTTATAGATTTGATATTTTTGGACCAATGGATTTAGTAGAAGAAGCTGCACTAGGATATGGAATAGAAAAACTAACTCCAACCCTTTCTCCATCTGAAACCTTAGGAGCAATACATCCTGTTTCATCAAAGCTAAAGTCACTTAGTCTGACAATGGTTGGATTAGGTTATCTTGAAGCCCTAAACTCTAGCTTGACAAGTAAAAGAATCCTTTACGAAATGACAAACAGAGAACCCAAAAAAACAATCTCAGTACTTGACTCAAAAAGTCAAGAGCATACAATTTTGCGAGACTCTATTTTACCTGGTCTGCTAGAAAACCTCTCTAGAAATATTCACTCTGCTTATCCTCAACAAATGTTTGAAACTGGAACGGTATTTCTTAATGATAAACCAATCAAAGAACAAACTAACTTTGCTGCAGTAAGCGCTCACAAAGATGCAAATTTTACAGAGATTAAATCAATTCTGCAATCTGCTCTAAAAACGGGATTTAATCTAACTCTTGAAACAAAGACCTCATCTCATGAAGCATTTGAGAAAGGCAAGACTGCCTCAGTAGTCGTAAATGGAAAGACAGTTGGAATAATAGGTCAAATCAATTCAAAAACAATTGAAAATTATAAAATCCGCGTACCAGTTGTAGGTTTTGAAATTTACCTATCTGGATTAATATTTGACTAAATCCATAATTAAACGCCCTAAGAGCAGGCATACAGACGGATTAGGATGATGCGATCGTATTGATACCAATGATTTCTAATTCACCCAGGTATGCTACATTCAGGGCAGCCCCGGTTACAGAACCCAAGGAGGTTTTGGCTAAATACCAATGATCTTGTGCGAGTCAGAACCGGGGAACATTAATGATTAAAGAAATAAAAAAACCAAATTTTCAATTATCCTCAAGATGACAAATTATTGGTTAGCAAAACAAGAACCCAGTGGACCACGGGGATATAGCTTTGACCAATTAAAAAAAGACAAAAAAACAGTTTGGGATGGAGTCCATAACAATCTTGCACTAAAACACATGAATAACATGTCAAAAGGAGATCTTGTTTTGTTTTATCATACAGGTACTGAAAGACAAGCAGTAGGAATAATGGAGGTAACATCAAAACCATATCCAAATCCTGATGAAGACAACAAAAGATTCATTGTCGTTGATGTCAAATACAAAAACCCACTCAATAGACCAGTCACCTTAGATGAGATGAAAAAACAAAAATCTTTCAAAGACTGGGAATTACTTAGAATTTCTAGACTTTCTGTAATGCCTGTCCCAAAAGCAATTTGGGATTCTATTCTTAAAATTTCTCAGAAATAAACCCCTACAAGCGCTTTATTGATATACCCGCTCTGTTTAATCCGGAACATGGCAACAGCTTATGTTTTAATAAACTGTGAACTAGGTTCTGAAGAGGCTATTATTCAGCAATTAAAGGGTCTAGAAGGTGTAAAAGAAGTACATGGTACCTTTGGTGCCTATGATATTTTGGCCAAAATTGAATCCGACACTGTTGAAAAACTACGTGAGACAATTACTTGGAAAATAAGAAAGATTGAGAAGATTCGATCAACACTAACCTTAATGGGTATAGAAGGCCAGACATAAACACCCCTTTTTCTTATTATGATTTTACACTTCATTTTTCTTGTAAAAGAAGAAGATCTTGAAAAAAGGAAACCAGAATTTGAGTATATTCAAAAAATGAGCCAATTTTTCAAGGTATGGATTAAAGAAAAGTTTGGAAAAGATTTTGAAATTCAATGTGATGAATTAGTTACAAAGCCTCGAAGCCTTTTACAAAGATTAGATACTCCTACATTGATTCGTGATCATCAACAAAGAGGAAAGGACATTTACCATTTCTATCTGTGTCACTTTAAACCTCTTTGGACAGATTGTACATGTGAGGGATACCATGCAGAAAACTTTGGGATGGTTTTGTGGCAATCCCCAAAAGATCCAAATGACACGTTGTTTTTGGCTGAAAAAAACTGTACAACAGTTTCACATGAAATAGCTCATGAAATGTTGAGACAACTCAATCACAAAAAATTTGTTGATGAAGTTCATGACATCTGGACAAAACATCTTTTTTCAAATTTGTATTTCGAACAATATGGAAGCGATTTTAAAAAAACAGATGAAAAGCCAATGTTTCTTACTATTGACACATCAGGATTATCCTTGTAACTAAATCAAAAATCAATAATTTTTAAAAATTTTAACACTTGGTAACAGAGTAAATATTGTTTTCAAAATTTGCTGTTTTAAAATCGAGTTTGTTTTCTGGGTCTTGTGTTCTTGCTTTGTTCAATTTCTCCAGTTCTACCAAAGCATCTCCCTTAAAGCCAACTGAGGAGCCATAGATTGCATCAGTTAGCATTGTACCGTGGTCTCCCTTTTTGATGTCATCTACCATGTCATAGAATCGTGTGGTCTCTTTCTTGCTGACTGGATTTCCAGTTGCTTTGTTGTATGCAACAGAAATGTACATTCCATTATTTTTTACAGCAACAGGGATTTTGTGATTCTTACCACTTGCTCCTGGGATTGTTTCATTAACAATAACTTCGCATTTGTGGTACATGCTAGAAACATAAGCAAAGAATCTGTACTGAGCAAATTTACCAGCAGAATCATCTTCGCACTCTACAAAGACTTTGTGAAGTAACTCTAAGGCTTGGTCGTTCATGCTTTGCAATCTGTCATCAATTCTACCTCTTTCTAAAAGATCAGATTTGCATTCTTTTGCAACTAATTCTAAAATAAAATCTGGCAAGTTGTAATTTTTCAAAGCTGCAACAAATGCCCCAGCTTGTGACATACCAAATTTAGGAAATCCTTTGTTAACCATCTTATCGCCTCTTTGTAATAGTAACTCCGCTAATCAATAAAAGAATCGCTTTTGGCTTATAATTGTTAAGGAAAAATCACGCATATTTGATTAATTTTTGATGAAATTGAATTAAGAATAAATTCAGGACGATTTGATAATTTTTTGTGGAGATTGAAAGTACACCAGAATTAGTTTCTGGAGTTTACAAAAAATTAGAAGAAAATATTACGAAATATCGAAATGTTGTAGGCCGTCCTTTAACATTAACTGAAAAAATTCTTTCTGGACACTTGCAAGAAATTCCAGAAAAAAATTTGGATGGTGGAAAAAATTATGTCTTTCTAAGGCCCGATAGAGTTGCATTACAAGATGTAACTGGACAAATGGTAATGTTGCAATTCATGCAAGCTGGATTACCACAAACATCCTTACCAACAACTGTACATTGTGATCATCTCATCAGAGCAAAGATCGAAGGAGAAACAGACATGAAAGTTTCTCTTGATGAAAACAGCGAGGTCTTCAAATTTTTGCAATCTGCAGCTGCAAAGTATGGTTGTGGTTTTTGGAAGCCTGGAGCTGGAATCATCCACCAAGTAGTTCTAGAAAACTATGCATTCCCTGGGGGATTGATGATTGGAACTGATTCTCACACTCCTAATGCTGGAGGCCTAGGAATGATAGCAGTAGGTGTTGGCGGTTTGGATGCAGCTGAAACTATGGCAGGAATGCCTTGGGAATTACTTTATCCAAAAAGAATCGGGGTTAAATTAACTGGAGAGCTAAACGGGTGGACTGCTCCAAAAGATATCATACTAAAAGTTGCAGAAGAGCTTACTGTTTCAGGTGGAACAAATTCAATAATTGAATACTTTGGACCTGGAACTTCTTCTATTAGCTGTACTGGAAAAGCAACCATAACCAACATGGGCGCAGAAGTTGGAGCAACGTGTTCTATTTTCCCATATGATGAAAGAATGGAAACTTATCTCAAGTATACAGACCGAAAGGAAATTGCAAAACTTGCAAATGAAAATAAGAATTTACTTGTAGCTGATCCTGAAGTACAAGAAAATCCTGAAAAATATTTTGATAAGATAATTGAGATTGACCTTACAACATTAGAACCACACATTGTTGGTCCACACACTCCAGACTTGGCAAGAAAGATTTCTGATTTATCTGATGATGTTAAATCACAAGAATACATTGATCCTATCTCCGTTGCATTGATTGGAAGTTGTACAAACTCTTCATATGAAGACATGTCAAGAGCTGCTAGCTTAGCCGAACAGGCCAAAGCCAAAGGAGTAAAATCCAAAGTTCCACTCCTAGTTACACCTGGTTCTGAACAAATACGTGGAACCATCGAAAGAGATGGCCAGATGAATTCACTAAAAGACATTGGAGCAACAGTTTTGGCAAATGCATGTGGTCCTTGCATCGGGCAGTGGTCAAGACCAGAATTAGATAATGATGAGAAAAATACCATTGTTACAACCTTTAACAGAAATTTTCCAGGAAGAAATGACGGTCATCGAAATACTCTAAACTTTATTGGAAGTCCTGAAATGATTATCGCCCTTGCTTTGGGTGGAAGACTTTCTTTTAATCCCATGAAAGATGAATTAACTGCAGCAGATGGCTCAACATTCAAACTTGAACCACCAAAACCTGCACCTGAAGTTCCAGCAGAAGGATTCAAAAGACCTGAGGGAATCTACGTTGCTCCTCCAGAAAACTCTGAAAACCTTGAGGTGCTAATTGATCCTAATAGCAAACGACTTCAAAAATTAGAGCCATTCCAACAATGGGACGGAAAAGACTTTGAAGAAATACCAATCATGGTAAAAGCAAAGGGAAAGTGTACAACTGATCATATCTCTCCTGCCGGAGCTTGGCTTTCTCTTAGAGGTCATTTAGATAACCTAAGTGACAACATGCTATTGGGTGCAGTCAATTCCTTTAATGATGAAGTAGGAAAGGGAAAAAATACACTCACTGGTCAGACAGAAGGTTTTGCAAAGATTGCAAGGCAGTATAAAGAAAAAGGAATGCGATGGGTAATCGTAGGTGATTCTAACTATGGAGAAGGAAGCAGTAGAGAACACGCTGCAATGACTCCAAGACATTTGGGTTGTGCAGCAGTAATAACAAAAAGTCTTGCTAGAATTCACGAGACAAATCTCAAAAAACAAGGCATATTGGCCTTGACGTTTAGCAACCCATCTGATTACGACAAAATTCAAGAAGATGATAAAATCAGTCTAGTAGAATTAAACAACCTGGCTCCACAACAACCAGTCAAATGTATTTTGACTCATAGTGATGGAAACAAAGAAGAAATTTTACTAAATCATTCTTACAACCAATCTCAAATAGAATGGTTCAAAGCTGGTTCTGCTCTTAATGTTTTGAGAAATAAAAAGCAATAAAATTACGACGTGGGGCCGACCGGAATCGAACCGGCGACCTACGGGTCACTACAGCTCCAAACTTACATCATCCGTGAGTCAGTTTAGATTAGTTTACCTTCTGGAGCCCTTAGCGGTGATCTTTGTAGATACTGTCGCCCTACCAGGCTAGGCTACGACCCCACAAAAAAGAATGAAAAAGACTTGAATTTTAACTTACTTTCATTAAGGTTTATTTGCAATAAATTGGATTTTACATTTGTAAAAAAATTATGGTTAAACCAATTCTTCTTGTAGCAGGAGCAATACCTGCAATAGTTGCATTGCTAATACTTGTTCCATTAATCACTAAACCTGACATTCCTTTTTCTGCAGCCAACCCTAATGATAGAATTGAAATAGAATACACCATTCATCAATTAAACAAAATAGATTTTGGAATTACTGACAGAGAAGCTGCAAAAAAAACCGAAATACTGCGTATCAAAAATGATGGAGAAGTAAGATACTCTGTTACCAAGGAAGGATACCCGCAACCTGAAATAAAGTCTCAGCTAAGTGAGGAGAAACTCCGAAAATTAACTGCCCTAATCAAAGAGACTGGGTTCGTTGCAATTCCATCAGAGTCCTTTCCTGTAATGGATAATGCAACTGAATATCAAAAATCAAATGTCAAAGTTACTTTGAATGGCGTAAGCAAACAAATCCATTGGCCTGAGCAAAACGCTACTGAAAAATTCATTCCTCCAATAATTACCATGGTTGAATCTGAACTCAACCAAGTGATTAAGGAGATTCGTGAATAGGTACAAATAGTCTCGGCGGGGACTGTGTTTATGCTTCCACTATCTGGTGAGCGAAAAGAGGCTACTGGAATAATTAATGAAAAAATAGAATCAAATGACATCACTAGAGGAACCTCTACTCTAAAACGTGGTTTTGCACATATGCTAAAAAACGGAGTAGTAATGGATGTCACTACAGTTGAGCAGGCTCAGATAGCAGAAGAAGCAGGAGCAGTTTCTGTAATGGTTTTAGATAAACTTCCTTCTGATGTCAGAAAAGCAGGAGGAGTTGCAAGAACTGCAAGTATTAGAATTATTCAAGACATAATGGATTCAGTTACAATTCCTGTAATGGCAAAATGTAGAATCGGTCATGTGTATGAAGCAAAAGTTTTGCAAGAAACTGATGTTGACATGATTGATGAATCCGAAGTACTTACACCAGCTGATGAATCTCATCATATTTGGAAATGGGATTTTACAACTCCATTTGTTAACGGTGCAAGATCTCTATCTGAAGCTTTACGTAGAATTGAAGAAGGTGCAGCAATGATTAGAACAAAAGGTGAGCCAGGTACTGGTAATGTCGCCGAAGCTGTAACTCACATAAAAAAAGTCAATGATGAACTACGTGCAATAAAATCAATTTACGATTCTGGTGATAATCAAGATTTAGTTAGAATTGCAAGAGACTTCAAAGTTTCTTATGATGTTGTAGAGGAAACTGCTAGACTAGGAAGATTACCTGTTGTAAACTTTGCAGCAGGTGGGATTGCAACCCCTGCAGATGCGGCATATTTGATGTCACTTGGATGTGACGGCATCTTTGTAGGTTCTGGCATCTTTAATGCAAATGACGCTGCAGAAAGAGCAAGAGCAATAGTTTTGGCTACTACATTTTGGAATGAACCTGAAAAAGTCAAAGAAGCTCAAAAGATGATTGATGAAAGACAATCAATGCTAGGACTAGATGTCAAAACCCTTGAATTAAGAATGCAAGATCGTGGTGGTTCTGCCTGAGCCTTAATGTTGGAATTTTAGCCATTCAAGGCGATGTCCAAGAAAACCTCCTTTCTACCAAAAAAGCATTCGAAGAACTAGGCGTGGAAGGAAATGTCCAAGAAGTAAAGACCACTGAGGAAATCTCAAAGCTAGACGGGCTAATCATTCCTGGAGGCGAAAGCACTACAATAGGACAACTTTCACTTGTAAACAGCTCACTAAAGGAGATGAAAGAAAAAATCGAAAATGGCATGCCTGTTTTAGGCATATGTGCAGGACTGATTTTGCTTTCAAAAACCGCTGGTGACAGAGTTGTGGGAAATACAAACCAGCCCTTGCTAGAATTACTTGATGTTAAGATGGAGAGAAACTCATTTGGAAGACAGCGAGAATCATTTGAGGCTGATATCTCTATGGATTCTATCAACATACCAAATTTTCCTGGAGTTTTCATAAGAGCACCTTCAGTTACCGACTTGGGGTCTGATGTAGAAAGTATAGGAAAATTTAATGAAAAAATTGTTGCAGTAAAGAAAGGAAACAT
>WVWY01000039.1:55903-69356 GCA_011773785.1 Candidatus Nitrosomaritimum khambatensis
TTGTGCATTGACTTTAGATCTTTTTCAAATGGCTCCAAGCTTTGTGGAACAGGATATGCAAACGAATCTTTTAATGACAATCCCTTTGCTTTCTTTTCATTCCAAACCTTGGAATTAAACTCTGTGATTTCTTCTGTTGTTTTATCTTGTGCATCAGTTTCATCTGCTTCAACTTGGCGTTGTTTGTGAATGCTTTCAGAGGAATACAAAGTTCTCCAGAGATGATCAGTAATAAATGGAGTAATTGGTGCTAACAATTTCAAAATTGTAGATAATGTTTTGTGCAAGGTAAAAATTGCACCATCTCTTTCTTCATCTGAAAAACCAATTCCATAAGCTCTTGCTTTTACCATCTCAATATAATGAGCTGCAAAGACATTCCAAGTAAACTCTCTAATTGCAATTGCTGGTACAAAAAAGTTATACTCGTCATATCCTTTCTTGCATTCTTTGACTAACTTGTTAAGCTCTGCAAGTATCCATTTGTCAGTAGGATTTGGATTTCCTGATTCAATAACTGGGAAACTAGATAGGAACCTAGAGACGTTCCAAAGTTTGCTTAGGAATTTTTTTGTAGACTCTATTTTTTGCTCATTGCATCTAAAGTCATAACCATGATTAATTTCGCTGGCACTCCAAAATCTGAAGGTATCAGCTCCTAGTTTTTCAATTACAGGAAGAGGATCTATGGCATTTCCCTTGCTTTTGCTCATTTTCATGCCTTTTTCATCAAGCCCATAGCCCATTACCCAGGCCTCAGACCATGGCTTTGTGCCTGTGAGCTGCTCACATCTTAGGAGAGTATAGTATAGCCAGGTCCTCACAATATCTTTGGCTTGAGGCCTAATTGTTGTGGGATATACTTTGTTGAAAAATTCAGGATCTTTGTTGTATTTGCTAACAAAGAGAGGAGAAACGCTAGAGTCCATCCATGTATCAAATGTTCTTTCTTCTCCAACAAATTCTGTAGATTGGCATTTTGTGCATTTTTCTATTGGGCATTTATCTGACCAAGGCTTGTAATATTTTCCTGGTTCTGGAATGTGTGGTTCTGAGCAATCCTTGCAATACCAAATTGGAATCTCTGTTCCGTAGTATCTTCGTCGAGATATTGGCCAATCAATATTGATTGATTCAAGCCAATTCATTAGAATTTGTTTGTGCATTGAAGGATAAAACGTCATTTCCTGTCCTAATTTTTTTATTTTTTCAACTGACTCTTTTTGCTTTAGGTAATACTCTTCCATTGGAATAATCTCAATTGGAATCTTGCTTCGCTCTGAAACCGGTGTTCTGTGGGAGATGTCTTCTGTTTTTTCAAGAAATCCATTGGTTTCCAAATCTTCAATAATTTTTGTTCTTGCTTGCTTTGGCTTTAATCCTGCATATGCTCCTGCAGCTTCAGTCATTTTTCCATCCAGACCAATTGCAACTACTTCTTCTAACTCTAGTTCTCTAAATAGTGCAACGTCATTTTGGTCACCATAACTACAAACCATTACAGCTCCTGAACCAAATTCCATCTGTGCTGAATGGTGTGTACGTAATTCTACTTCGACATTGGTAATTGGAACGACAATTTTTTTTCCAATGTATTGAGAATATCTTTCGTCATCAGGATTTACAATAATTGTTTTGCATGCACACAAAAGTTCAGGCCTTGTACTTGCAATAATAATTTCTTTGTCTGTATCTTTGATTTTGAATTTCATGTAAACAAGCTTTGTTGGTAAATCCTGGTAGATTATTTCAGCATCTGCAATTGTTGTCCCTGATACCCAATCGTAGTTGTTTGGTCTGTTTGCAAGATAGATTTGGCCTTTTTTCCACAACTCCATAAAGGTAGCCTGAGTTAGTGCTCGATATTCTTCTGAATCTGTCCTGTAATAGTTTGTAAAGTCGCCACTTATGCCTAGATTCTTCATAATCAGAATCATTTCAGCCTCCAAATCATCTAGAGCCTCTCGGCAAAGCTTTAGAAATTCTCCACGCTCTGTCTCACGCATTCGGATATTGTGCTTTTTTTCTGTATAGAGTTCTACAGGAAGTCCGTTTCTGTCAATTCCAATTGGAAAATAGACATTTTTTCCTGCCATTCTAGCGGTTCGGGCAATCATGTCAATCTGTGAATAGTGAGCTGCTGCACCAATATGCCAGGGTCTTCCAGACGGATATGGTGGAGGTGTATCTATGGTAAAGTTATCATCAGTTGGTGTAAAATTGTAAATTTTTTCATCTTGCCATTGTTTTAGGATATTTTTTTCTAGCTCTGGGTTCCAAGCCTTTTCGGTAATTTTTGGTTCCATTTTTTATTTTCTTGAGATGTTTGAAATAATGTGAGATCCTTTGTTGTATCCTTCGTAAATGTAAACTCCAACTGCCTCTACATTTGATGGCATCTTGGGAGCTAAAAGTTTGATGATTTCAGATGACAAATTCTCAACTGTTGCCTCTCCTTCCAAAAGATATGTAGTGTTTTTAGGAACTTGTAGATCAAACATTCCTTTTGGTCCTTCAAATTGAATTTGATAATGAGAATCATCTTCACTTTTGAGATATCTCTTGTTGATGAAAAATTTGTGATCAAATACATTTACTACTTCTTTGATAATTTTTTTTGCAACTCCAAAATCAACTAGTAGATTGTCCTTCATCTGTCCTACAAGTTCTACCATTACTGATGATGTATGTCCATGTAAGATTGAGCACTTTTCAACTAGTGGAAGAATATGTGCATAGTCAAATGAAAAGGATGGGTCTTCTAAAAAGATTGAACCTGTCTGAGGAGTTTTATCATAAAATACAATGTCTTCAAGCTCTTTGATTTGGGCTGAATATTTTGGATGACCAATTGCCATCACTTTTGTGTCAGAGTTGTCTTTGATCTCTTTGTATTTTTCAATGTCTTCTTCGCTATCAATTACCTCGATGAGTCCCTTTTGGGTCTTAAAATCAATCTTGAAGGTTTTTCCGTTTAGAGTTAATTCATGGTCATACTCGTACTCTTCTTCTAGAAAGGTGAGCATTTGTGCAACAGTAAGCTCTGTTCTTGTCCTTAGGAGATTGCCTTTCTTGTCGATATATCTAAAATCCGAATTTAATATCGTGGGACTTGCAGCCATGTGAAGTCATCTGATTCTCGCTCTGTATATAAATTCTGTAAAAAAACTAGAAATTTTCTCAAATCTAGGCACAAAAATCTCATAATAGAGAATTTAGAATTTTGGCAAGTTGTATGTCATTTTCAGTGATGCCGCCAGCATCGTGAGTCATTAGGTCAACTGAAATCCTGTTGTATACATTGAACCACTCTGGATGATGATTCATTTTTTCAATCTCCATTGCTGCTCTAGTCATGAATCCAAATGCCTGATTGAAACTCTCAAACTCAAAATCTTTGTGCAGTTTTTCATCTTTTACTGACCATCCTGGGAGATTTTTTAGCTCTTCAGAAATTTTCTCAGATGATAATCTTATCATAAACTCTCTAATGTACCATTACATTAAAAGTTAAAGAATAATATCTGATGTCTTGGTATTTTGTATAGAATAAAATTTTGTGAATAACATGAATACTGAACTTTTAGAAAATATCAAAAAAGCGATAAAAAAAACTGTACCTGAAAAACGAATAGGGGTAGCGTTTTCTGGNNCTGCTTACTATAGGATTCACACAATCCCACGACATTTTATTTGCAAAGGAGGTCAATGAGCAATTACAATACCCACATCACATTTCTGAAATTAATGTACACACCTTTCCAAGAGTAGCTTCCCAGATTCATGAAAAAATTCAAACAGATAACATCTCTTGGAATGAGAACTGTATTGCCTTTTACTATGTTTCAAAGCTTGCACAATCTTTGGAAATTGATACCGTAGTTACCGCAAATGGAATTGATGAACTGTTTTGTGGATATAATGCCTATCGCGATGTGATATCTCAAGGAGAATCTGCAGTAAACCAACTCATGGAAGAAAAACTGGAAAATGAACTTAAAATGATGAAGGCAGTAAACATGATATCCTCTGAATTTGGTGTGCAAATTCTTCAGCCATTGTTATCTGAAGAATTTATCAAATATGCAAAGACTGTTCCAATCCCTGAGAAAATCACAGATTCAGAAGACTTGATGCGAAAGCATGGTATTCGCAAGCTGGCAAAAGATATCGGCATTCCTGAAATCTCCTACAATAAAAGAAAGAAAGCCTTACAGTATGGAACAAAGATTCACAGAAAATTACTAAAGACTAGATAGCCCTTTTGCAGGTTTTTGCAACTGACTTGTTTACGTTGTTTATGATTATGCTTGATGCTCCTAGATGTTTTTCAGGTGAAAAGATTGAATCAATTTCCTTTCCAGTAAGATTAGATGAAAAAGCCTTGTCAGCTTTTATGGCATCTTTGTATTCTAGTCCCTTGTCTTTTGCTTCAAAGGCAACTCTCTGAACGTCTCTGTATGCGACAAATCTTGGAACTCCTTTTTTGATTAATGCCTCCAAGACAAATTCTGCAAAGATTTGTCCCTTTGTAATGTAGAGGTTCTCCACAATTCTTTTCTCGTTTACTGCCAAGTTTGTGACAATTCTAGTCATCGTTTCAAGCATCTCGTCGACCAGAATTGATGCAGTTGGCAAAACAAACCTCTCATTTGCTGAATTTGACAAGTCTCGCTCGTGCCATAATGGAATGTTTTCAAAGGAAATTCCCACCTGGCTTCGTAATAGTTTTGATAGTGAGGACACTCGTTCGCTTTTGATTGGATTTCTCTTTACTGGAACCGCACTGCTTCCCATCTGACCTTTTTTGAATTGCTCGGCAACTTCTCCAATCTCTGTTCTTTGGAGATTTCTAATCTCTATTGCAATTTTTTCTAATGTTGAACCAATTAATGCTAATTCAAATACATATTCTGCATATCTTTCCCTTGGAACTATTTGTGTGGTAACTTCGGCCGGGAATAGCTTTAGTCGTTTTGCCACTCGTTTTTGAACTTCAACTGACTTTGCACCCATCAATGAACCAGTACCAACTACACCCATGGTCTTGCAAATCAGAATTCTTTTCTTTAGCTCCTCAATTCTTTCTACATGTTTTGCAAATTCTGCTGCCCAATTTGCAAACTTTAATCCAAATGAAATTATACTTGCATGCTGACCATGTGTTCTTCCTACTGCTGGAACATTTTTGTACTTGATTGCTTTTTTTGCCAAAACCAAAGCTAGCTTTGCAACTTTGGGTTCAATAATTTGCAGTGCATCTCTCATCTGCAATGAATTACTAGTGTCAACCAAATCATTACTTGTCAGACCATAATGAATCCAAGGACGAACTTCTTTTGTACATTTTTCACTAAGAGATTCAACAAGTGCTGCAGTATCGTGGTCGCTTTTAGCTTCTAATTGCTTGATTCTTTTTGCAGTAATTTTACCCGAATTAGCTGCTTGGAATATCTTTTTTCCAACTCCTTTTGGAATTAATCCAATCTCACTTTGTGAAATTGCAGCAGCACCTTCTATCTGAAGCTGATAATCTACCTTTTTTTGCTCTGAGAAGATCTTCATCATCTCTTTGGTCCCATAACGACCACTATCTATGGGTAAAATTGCCAACATTTCCTCTTTTTATGTATCGAAAATAAATCTACTCCTTTGGGTGCCTTTAGAATTACTATACATCTTTTCAAAAATCTAGAAATAACTCCACTAAAAATTGAGAAAAATTAATTCTGAAAAAAAATGTAATTATCGCCATTGATAATTCTCTATCTAATTATAAAGGAAAAATACTATTTGGTAATGTGAAAGAAGTAAAAATTCCAATATCTTGTCCTTCTTGTAATGGAAAAATGTATTCTGTAGGATATGATGCCCCTTGGAAAGTATTGAAACATCGTAGCTGGCAAGTATGCTATGAATGTGGATTTGAGAGATCTTCAGATGATTTTAAAAAAACACTTTTCATAGAATAAACGGTAATTTACGAACCTAAATCTTTGAAATTCTCCAATTAAACTATCCTTTACAAAATTCTGTGAATGTTTCAATTTTGATAATAAGCAATTACTTAATTTGCCTAAAGAAAATCCAAAATAGAGTTGAGTGAAAATTTCTTTGATTTGATTTCCTCTAGACATTCTGTACGTTCTTTCAAAAATGATTCTATACCTGAGGAAAAAATTAACACAATTTTAGATGCTGCAACAAAAGCCCCATCTGGTGGAAATCTGCAATCATACCAGATTTTTGTAGTTTCCAATCCTTCTGAAAAAGAAAGACTAGTTGACTCTGCTCATGGACAGGGGTATATTGCTGAAGCCCCTGCTGTGCTAGTTTTTTGTGCAGACCCAAAAAGAAGCGCAACTGAATACGGAGAGAGAGGAGAAAATCTGTTTAGCATTCAAGATGCTACCATAGCATGTGCATATGCCCAAATGGCATCTCATAACTTGGGCTTTTCTTCTGTTTGGATAGGCTCGTTTGATGAAGAAAAAGTCTCAAACATTTTGAATATTTCAAATAATCTAAAACCGGTTGCAATTCTACCAATTGGAATAGCAAATGAAACTCCTGAAGTTACCCCCCGAAGACCACTGGAAGAAGTTACTCAAAAAATCTAAAACACAATAATGGTTTCTCCCTGGCTTTTTCCTAAAAAAATATCAGATTTGGAGTACCGAATTGAACCTGATGCAGAATATGGAATGAAAGTTCCTGTCGTAATTTATGGAGACGAAAATCTTGTCAACAAAATGGTTTCTGATAGAACAATAGAGCAAGCTGTAAATGTTTCCACTTTACCTGGCGTACAAAAGCACGTTGTAGTATTACCTGATGGCCATCAGGGATATGGATTTCCAGTTGGAGGGGTTGCTGGAATGGATGTTGATGAGGGAATAATTAGTCCTGGAAGTGTTGGATATGACATTAATTGCGGAGTCCGGTTAATCCGAACCAATCTTGTTGAAAACCAAATCAAACCAAAACTAAACGAACTTGTAGAGCATCTTTTTGAATCAATTCCTTCTGGATTGCATCCAAAAGAAGGATGTGTAAAATTGACCAAATCGCAACTAGATGAAGTACTTGCTCAGGGAGTAAAGTGGCTTGATTCCAATGGCTATGCAACAAAAGATGATCTTGATGTATGTGAAGAAAATGGAAGTATGGCAGATGCCGATCCTTCAAAGGTTTCAGAAACTGCACATACAAGAGGAGCTCCACAAGTTGGAAGCTTGGGCTCTGGAAACCACTTTTTGGAGATTCAACGAGTTGAAGAAATCCATGATACTGAAGCCGCAAAAGCAATGGGAATTTTTGAAGGTCAAATAACCATCTTAATTCACTGCGGCTCACGAGGTCTGGGACACCAAGTTTGTACCGATTATCTAAAGATTTGTCGAGATAGCCAGGAAAAATACGGAATAGAACTACCTGACAGGCAGTTGGCATGTGCGCCAAACAACTCTGATGAAGGAATTGCATACAAACAAGCGATGAATTCGGCCATGAACTTTGCATGGAGCAACAGGCAGATGATAACACATTACACAAGAAAGTCCTTTGAATCGGTTTTGCATCAATCCGAATCTGACTTGGAGATGAATCTTGTTTATGATGTTGCACACAACATTGCCAAAGTTGAAAAACACAAAATTGACGGACAAGAAAAATCAATAATCGTTCATCGCAAAGGAGCAACCAGAGCTTTTCCTGCTGGGAGTCCTGACATTCCAGAAAGATACAGAAAGGTTGGCCAGCCAATTTTTATTCCAGGTTCTATGGCAAGTGCAAGCTGGATTCTTTTAGGAAATGAAAACTCTATGAATCTTACCTTTGGTTCTACTGCACATGGAGCAGGAAGAGTAATGTCAAGAACCCAATCACACAAACAATACAACTACAAACAGATCATTGAAGAAATTCAAGAAAAAGGAATTGTGTTAAAATCAATGACTCGATATGGAGTAGTTGAAGAGGCTCCCGAAGTTTACAAAGATGTTGATGCAATTGCAGACATTTCTCATAGACTAAAGATGGCAACCAAAGTTGCAAAGCTTGTTCCAATTGGTGTTATCAAGGGATGATTATTTTCAAAATCTCAATATCTTTAAGTTCGTAACTCTTGAATAAAACTCGTGAGTTTTAGGCCCGGTATATTTTCTGGAAGAGAAATGCTAGTAATTATAGGAATTTCGTCAGCTGTTTCAATATTTTTGTATATATCTTATTTTACAGGTAGATGAAAATCTTCAAAAACCAAATCCTTTCCAAAAAATAGTTTCAAAAAACTAAATCATTGAAGGGTTGAACCATTTTTGGAACATTGTTATAACTAAAGTAATTGACATTTAGTGAGTTGAATACTGGTAGTAAATTTGGTCTTATTGGGGGTGGTATAATTGCAGCCATAATTTTGGTTGTAGTAATTACAAACACCGATGAGCCTCTTGCACCATATGTAGAAGAGATTTCAACTGAAACCGAGATTAACAATATGTCAATTGCAACAAAAATTAACACGGAATGTGAATTAGTGAATTATCTTAACGATGAAGAGAATTTAGCTGAAATTCTTAGTTATGTACAAACTCATGAGGAACAATTCCAAATACGATACCTTGAGGCAGGAGGTGTGAAAACTATGCTCTCTGCAGATTCAAAAAGTGTTGTGACAGATGAGGAGATTGCAAAAATTGTTTTTGCAGATATGGTAATTGAAGAGTTTTCAATAAATCCTGAATTGAAGGACTTTTTGATAATTATACAAGAAGACTCTCCACAACAGGTAATTGACAGAGTAAGTGAAATTGATCCAAACTGTCAGATTAAGGAAGGTGCACTAAATAGAGCATCTCAACCAGTATCTTCACCACCAGGAGTAGGTACATTAGGTAGCGACCACTCCCATGCAGCAATCCTTGTGAAAATTTTTGGTGATGCTTTTGACTTTTCAGCACCAGCTTATCAAATTCAGGCAAGCTGGATTCATTTTGAAGCAGGTGATGGTACAACAATTCACAAACATGCTACAGGTGTAACTCTGGGGTATCTGTTTGAATCTTTGAGATTGGGATTAGATGACCAGTGTTTTGTTCTTCGAGATGGACAAAGTTTCTGTACCAACGAGGATTACTCACTCAAGTTTTTCATCAATGAAGAGCAGGTAAGTGACATTAGAGAATATGAAATCATGGAAGGTGATAAAATTTTGATTTCTTATGGTGCTGAATCATCCCAAGAGATTGAATCTCAATTATCGGAATTAGAGGCACAAAAAATTCTAAATTAAAGAATAATTACAAATTTACATCTTTGAGGACGAATTTTGTGCCTATTTTGGGAAATGTCAGTTGATTTTCTAACTGACATGAGACTAAGTATTAGATTATCACAATAATAGCATGCCCAAATTAGAGCTAGAAGATGCTGCACCCGACTATCTTGAATGGCTCCTAAAAACAAAAGGACTAGAAATTGACAAATTAAAAAAATCTGTAGATAAAGTAGATTCTATCAACGAATCGATGGATATGCTCAAGATTCAAGAGTTAGAGCAAACAAAAGAATTACTAGTTCATCTTAACAACAAGTTATTCAAAAAAATTGAGAGTCTTGAAAAAAGAGAAGCTGAAACTCAATTAGAAGCAGAGGAAAAAGCAGAATCTGACAAAGTGGAAAAAAGAGAAGAGTGCAAAATTGAATTCACTGACCTTACTTGGTACAGAGAAAGACTCAATGCTAAGAAACCCTAATCAAAAATTTTCGAAATACAATAATAATTAATCTGTGATTACTAACATTAAGAAAGTAACCCACATTTAATTAAAGAAATTTCTGGGTTTATTTATGGAATACAAATTTGGATTAATTGCAATACCTATTGTTATTGCAGTTTTTGCGATAATGATCTCAGGTGATTATACTCCTGAATCAAAAGCCCAAACACAAGAGATTCCTAGCATTGAACCCCAAATAGCTGATGCTGAAGAGCAAAGGGTTAGGGAATATACCTTGGTCATTGAAGCAACTGACATTGAAGTTTCTCCAACAGCTGTTTGGCATGCATGGACCTTTAATGGAACAATTCCTGCACCAACTCTCCGAGTTCAAGAGGGGGAATTGTTACGAGTAAGGGTAATCAACAACCATACTTTGACACATAGTTTTCATGCTCACATGTCAAACTATGACCCCAAACATGATGGCTCTCCAATTAATGTCATAACTGGAATTGGAGCAGGTTCTATGATTCCTCCAGGTGGTGAGTGGACCTATGAGTATAACGTTGATACTTCAGGAACCACATTTTTCCATGATCATGCAGCTTCTGAAGGTCTTGGAATAAAGGACCATATCCTTCAAGGTTTGTATGGTACCATCATAATTGAACGAGATCCTCCCAAGACCTACATTGACAGAGACATTGTCATTGTAATGTCAGAAATTGGTCATGACGTTGAGAGAAAAAGCAAGGGCCCTGTGCCATTTTATCTGATGAACGGTATGGGAGTTCCTGGCGGTGAAAAAGCCCTTGAGGAAATCTTCAAAGAAAAAGGAATCGATGGAGTAGTTGAACAATTCAACAAAACCATCCCAGTTCACTATGCTAAGGTTGGTGAGAAGGTTCAGTTTCATGTGATAAACTTGGGTGAGCAAATACACTCATTTCATCTTCATGGACATAAAATGATCTCAAGTACCAATGACAGAGGTTCAGTAATTACACATCAAACTTTACCTCTTGTGCAAGGAACTCTAGAAACATTCATCGTAAATCCTGACAAGCCAGGAATATGGTTGTTTCACTGCCATGTTGTTGGACATGCAGATGCTGGAATGATAGGATTATTCATAGTAGAAGAATAATCTTCTTCTTTTTTTTGAAAATAAATCAAAAATCTTTCAATGCTGCAGAAATTTTAGCAAAATCCTGTCTTTTAGAATTGAATCCAAAGTTCTAGATATGGTTTTTATCCGGATTGAAAAAATCTCTGATATGGGTTACAAAAAAGGCATTCACAAATGTGTAGAGTGCGAGAAGAAAATTAAAGAAGATCCAGATGACACAGGAATGTGTAGTAAATGCGGTGCTGCAGAAACCCGTCTTGAAAAAACAATTTACAAAGAATTAATCGATGATGGGAATTTCCCATAATTAAAAAAATGGTTAATGACTGTGGCCACAGCCGCAAGAATGACCCTCATGACCATGAGAATCTTTTGGTGCACATCTGGAACACTTGTCTGACCCCATTGGAGAAAAGAAGCTAATGCCACATGAAACACATTTCATATTTGCCATACCTTGAGTAAAAATTTGCTATATTTAATGAATATTGATTAGACTCAAGAATTCTACTGGTATTTCCCCTTTCCAAAATTATTTCAAATTAACATTTCATTCAATATTTTTGTCCTGAATGTTTTTCCAATATTCTTCTAACATCTTGAGGACTTTGACATTGAATTTAGTTTGAGATTCTGAAAAATCCGTCCAATATTGGGAAGTTGATTTTATTGCTTTTTCAAAATTTTTTTCTTTAATGGAATCAGACCAAGTTTTCAAAAACTTTTGTAAATCTTCTTCTGATTCTTTAGCATTGACATTCCATGCTTCTTGAACCTGCTTAAGAAACGCAGAATTAGAGTCTAGGGCTTTTTTCCAAACTAGAGGGACATTGATAGGAGAATCATCATAAATTCCATGCCAAAAATTGTAGCTTTTTTGCAAATTTTCAAGAAAATAGTTTTGTGTAAATTTCTGGGATTCATCTAAATCAGATTTTGTCACATTAACTCAATTGTAATACGTCACTAAAAGCAATAAAGTTTTTAGAATTTTAAAAAAAAATTTCAAAAAAATGGATGTTTTTGTATTGGTTATTGAGGTGAAATTTCTGCACTTCCAAACAAAACCCCAAATGCCTTGCACCAAATCAAGACATTACTGTATTTGGTAAGATCTGTATTGTCTGGGATATCATAATTTTGATTTCCTTTGTTAGCTTTTAGCTCCCCTAAACTGACAAAATCTGTTGCTTTGTCATCAGTTGCCAGATAGACATACAGGTCAGGGCCGTTTGTAGATTCAAAGTTTTCAAGTCTTAATACATCACTGCCATCCTCTAAGGGGATAGTGTATGCATCTCCTTGGGCATACCAGAAATTATTAAAATCCTCAATTATAAAGTGAAATTCATCCTTGATAATTGGTTCCTTTTGTAATATATCAGAAAACCAATATCATCTATGATCTTTTATGGTGATAAAATCCTTCAAGTATCCAGTTCCTCAGATTACCTATCTTGTAAAGAAAAAACTTTGGGCACAAGTTTTGGTAGGATTATTTGTAGGACTTCTTGTAGGACTGGCCTTAGGTCCAGAAGCTGGTTTTGTTGAAAAAGAAAGTGCAGAAATAATTACTGATTGGTTATCCATTCCAGCAAACTTATTTTTGAAAATTATTCAGATGATTATAGTTCCTTTAATTTTTGCCTCAATTATTCGAGGACTCACTTCCTCAGGAAGCCTTGAGCAACTTCAGAAACTCGGTTTAAGAGTCGCAATCTATTTTGTTATGACCACTGCAATCGCTCTGATAATTGGAATTTCTTTAGTAAATGTAATAGAACCAGGAAATTTTATTGATAGTGAACTAATTCGAGAAAGTTTTGATTTAGGAGATATAGAGCCTATAGAAAGAGCAGAGCTTACAATACACGACATTCCTCAAAGCCTAATTGGAATCATCCCTAGCAATCCACTAGCTTCATTCATGTCTGGAGAGATGCTAAGCATCATTGTCTTTGCTATAATCCTAGGTGGTTCTATGCTTTCTTTGCCTTCCAGTAGTTCAAAACCAATTTTAGATCTTCTTGAATCTGTTCAAAAACTTACGATGAGAGTGGTTTCATTGGCAATGAGACTTGCTCCATTTGCAGCATTTGGATTAATGGCAGGAATTACATCAAAGGTTGGTTTGTCTGCCCTCACTGGACTTGGGGCCTACATGGTTACCGTAGTAGTTGGTCTTTTACTAATGCTGGTTGTGTATATTGTAATTATCAAATTTTTGGCGAAAAGACCTGTATCCCCAACCCTCAAAATAATAAGGGATCCTCAGTTGCTTGCGTTTTCTACTTCAAGCTCTGCTGCAGTAATGCCACTTTCAATAAAAACTGCAGAAGAAAAACTCAAAGTAAAACCTAGAGTTTCTCAGTTCATCATTCCAATGGGTGCAACAATTAACATGGATGGCACAGCAATGTACCAAATTATTGCAGTTTTCTTTTTGGCTCAACTATTCAACATCGATTTAGGATTTACAACAATTATTCTAGTTGCCTTAACTTCTCTTGCTGCTTCCATTGGTGCTCCATCAGCTCCAGGAACAGGTATAGTAATTCTGTCAACAATTTTGATTGCAGCTGGAGTTCCCGCAGTTGGTGTA
>WVWY01000033.1:0-16204 GCA_011773785.1 Candidatus Nitrosomaritimum khambatensis
GTTTTGGTTCAGCTGGTTTTGTCTCAGCAGGTTTTGGTGCTGGTTTTGGTTCAGCAGGTTTTTCAAGCTGAGTAGATAGTTGAGTTAATTTTGCTTCTAATTCGGCAATCTTGTCTTCAAGATCTTTTTTGGTTTGCTTTTTAGCAGCTGCCATTTATTGGAGGTGAAGTATCGGGGTTTATTTACATTTGGGTAATTACCAAGGCTAGTGTTGATCAAGTTTTATATGCACAAAAAGACTTAGTGAAGTAATGGATGATTTTGAAAAAGAATACCCAGGATTTGATTGGAAAAATACTCCAGCATACAAGCATCCAGGAGGAAAAGATTGTCCATGTCCAAAACACGAGTACATTCGTGAACAGATCAATTATACTAAAACCATAAACGATGAGGGAGGGGAGGCTCAAAAGATTACCCTCAAATTTTGCCCTGATCACTACAAAGTATACATGGATGAAGTGATTCCTGCCATGCCATTAAAATACAAAATTCTTACAAAGATTGCCTTGAAGTTGGGAGCCATTAAAGTTGAGCAACTCAAGTATATGGAGTCAGAATTGTGTTTTTACTGCAAATTTGGATCAGGCGGACACGAGAAAAAAAGCGAACTCCCCCCAGTCCCATAAAATTAGCTATTCTGGACTTAACAATATTTTTGGTTTGTTTGGAGTGTCGTGATGACATCTATTTCCACAAAGTGGGCATTGCTTTCTATCTAGGAATATGCACTGACAAATATGAGATTCAAAATAAGATTTGGCAGTTTTTGTAGGTTCTCCAGTTCCATTACAAAAGGGGCACTCAGAACCTAAAAGCTCTATTATGCCATTTCCTTTGCATACTGCACATTTGTCCTCGCCCATAACTATTTACAGAAATTTTTAGAATTAAAGGACCATGGTTGAATTATTTTCAAATTATTACGGTTTTAACCAAATCTAGTTAAGCTTATACTTGTTCTAACTTCAGAATTTTTGTGGCAATTGAAGATATTCGAGATTTCATCAAAGAACTAGAAAAAAACAACGAGCTTAAACGAGTAACCACAGAAGTTGATTCGGATTTAGAGATTGCAGAGATAATTAGACGGCAGATGTATTCAAACGGTCCTGCCATTTTATTTGAAAATGTAAAAGGATTTCAAATGCCAGTATTAGCAAATGCATTTGGTTCTATCAAAAGATTAGAAATTGGTTTGGAGATGACAGACTTTACAGAGATTGGACAAAGAATTGTAGACATGACAAAGATGGATATACCATCAGGCTTTCTTAACAAAATCAAAAAACTTCCAGAATTATCAAAGATGACAGAATCTTTTCCAAAATTAGAAAATAGCGGTCCAGTTACAGAGTTTACTTCAGATGATGCATCTTTTGAGGACATACCAATTTTAAAATCATGGCCAAATGATGCTGGAAGATTCATCACATTAGGGCTGGTTGCAACAAATCACCCTGAAACTGGAGTTAGAAATCTAGGAGTGTATAGAATGCAAATTGTTGATGGTAAACATGCATTAATGCATTGGCAAAAACACAAGAGAGGAGCACATCATTCAGACATTACAAAAGACAAAGGAGAAAAAATACCAACAGCAATAATTATTGGAGGAGATCCTGCAACAGTTTTTTCATCAATTGCACCAGTACCAGAAGGACTAGACAAGTACTTGTTTGCAGGGATTGCAAGAAAACGAGGAATCAAAACTGTAAAGTGCAAAACAATTGATTTGGAAGTTCCAGCAAATGCAGAAATTGTTTTAGAAGGATATGTAGATCCTGCAGACATTAGAGATGAAGGCCCATTTGGGGATCATACTGGATACTATACTCCAGTTGAACCATACCCAACATTTACCTTGACTGGAATTATGAGAAGAAAAGATCCAATTTATCTTACGACTGTAGTTGGCAAACCAATTCTTGAAGATGCATATATTGGAAAAGTTATCGAAAGGTCCTTTTTGCCACTTATTCGTATGTTCCATCCAGAAGTAGTGGATTTTGCAATGCCTGCAGCAGGATGGTTTCAGGGTTTTGCAATAATTTCAATTAAAAAAAGATACCCCGGTCAAGCCAAAAAAGTAATGATGGGATTATGGGGAATGGGACAACTTGCCCTAACCAAAATGTTTGTGGTAGTAGATGAAGACATCAATGTACATGACATGAACGATGTTTTGTGGGCAATAACAACACGAGCCGATGCAGCACGTGACACTGTAATCATTAACAATACTCCTACTGACACTTTAGATCCAGCATCGCCAATAGTCAATCTAGGTTCAAAGATGGGAATTGATGCAACACAAAAAACAAGGGAAGAAGGGTATGAAAGAGAAATTCAACAACAAGTTACAGTTGATGATGAAACTAAAAACCTAGTAGATTCAAAGTGGTCTAGTTACGGATTATAGTTTTGCAATAGGATTGTAAAAATTATCTCTCTCTTCAACTTCATAGCCGATTTGATGAATTGCATCAACAATTATCTTTCCTGTAAGTTCTGTGGAGCGTGCACCAGTACAAGAAACAACTTCTTCTCCTATCAAAGTTCCACCAAAGTCATCTGCACCATATTGTAATGCAAGTTGTGCCATTCCAACTCCATTGGTTAACCATGAAGATTGAATATGGGGAATTAAACCATCATAGACTAGTCTAGATATTGCAATCATTTTTAGCAATTGTATTCCTCCAGAACCATACTCCACTATACCTTGTTCTTGCATCAAAGTATTGTTTGGCTCAAAGTTCCATGGAATAAACGCCATAAACCCTTTGGTTTTTTCTTGAAGTTTCACTATTTTGTAAAAGTGATCAACAATTTGCTGGTTGTTTTCAACATGACCATACATCATTGTTGCAGAGCCAGGAATTCCAAGAGAATGAGCCTCTTCCATAATTCGAAGCCAATCATTGCTAGAAATTTTCTTTGGACTAATTACATCTTTTACAGAGTCGACAAGAATTTCTGCACCAGCTCCTGGTATGGATTGAAGTCCAGCATCTTTTAGTCTAGAGAGAATTTCTTTTGTAGATGATTTTTCTACTCTTGCAATCATGTCAATTTCTGATGTCGAAAGTGCATGAACACCAACCATAGGGAATTTTTCTCTAATCATTTTAAAGGCATCTTCATAATATTCAATTTTCAAGTTTGGGTTATGTCCTCCTTGAATTAGGACTTGACGAATCTTAAACATCTCCCATGCAGATTTTACACGAGCTTCAATTTGATCAAGAGTTAAAGTGTAAGAATCTTCAGCTCCAGGTGATCTGTAAAATGCACAAAATTTACAATCAGTGATACAGACATTAGTGTAATTCAAAATTATATTGTTGACAAAAGATGCTGTTTTTCCAAATTTCTTTTGAGTCAAGTGGCCCGATACAAGTCCCATCAAAAACACATCATCAGATTCAAGTAATCTAAGACATTCTTGAGGACCGGGTCTAATTCCATTTAGAGAATTTTCAAGAATATCACCAATGTCGCTTTGATTTAGTTGTGCAGTAGTTTGACTCAATTAACTTGCTCCATTTACTCTGCGGTTTCTATTTAATCCTATATAGGATAGCTTACAATGTGCTTGATTTTATTGCCTAAAATGTCTGATAGAATTTCAACGGACAGATTACTAAATACAACAATGATGTAGACTAACCATGGGTGGATACACCGAATGCCCCAATTGTGTGATGGATAGGATTATTGTTCCTCTAAAACCAGAAAAAAATTCCATGGTTTGTCCATTGTGCGAATCTGTTTATGAAAACTTTTTTGTGAGAAAATAATTTTAGATTAAAAATCATTTCAAAATCAAGGCTATCTTTTGCAAGATATTTTTAAGTAGGGCACCAAAAAGAGATCCATCCATGGTATCTGGTCATCAAATTAGACTAAATCGAATTATGAGAAAAGGGAAGATGTTGTGTATCCCAATGGACCATGGCATTTCAAATGGCCCTATTGAGGGTCTTGAAGACCCTGTATCAACTATTTACAAATGCGAAGGATATGGAATTACAAGTGTGATTATTAACAAAGGAATTATCAAGGCACTACCTCGTCCACCTAGAACAGGAATTCTAGTTCATTTTTCAAGCAGTACAGCATTATCAATGTCACCCAATCGAAAAATGCTTACAGGAACAGTAGAAGAGGCAATGAGATTAGGGGCAGACGGAGTTTCACTCCATATCAACATTGGAGGTAAAGAAGAACCAGAGATGTTAGAGCAACTTGGATTAACTGCAGAACAATGTCACAAATGGGACATGCCACTTTTGGCAATGATGTATCCAAGAGGAGAAAATGTTAAGGACCCACACGATCCTGAAATTGTTGGACACGTAGCACGTATTGGAGCAGAATGTGGAGCCGATATTGTAAAAACAGTATACACAGGAGACATTGATTCTTTTTCAAAAATTGTAAAAAGTACACCAGTACCAATTGTTATTGCAGGAGGACCAAAAGCCAAAACCGATTTAGATATTTTGCAGATGACTGAGGATGCAATAGCTGCAGGTGCTAAAGGAGTTACATATGGACGAAACATTTTTGCTCACAAAACTCCTGAAAAAATGACTGAAGCTTTGGCATCAATTATTTTCAAAAAGGAAACTGCAAAGGAAGCAATGAAAAAAATTGAGTAAGACAAGAGAACTAATAATTGCCCCTAAAGTAAGTCAAGGGCAACTACCAAAGTTTCTTGCCCAGCTGCAAGATGAGGGAATCAATATGGCGTATCTTGACCCTAAAAAAATTGGAAAAATAAAAACAAAACTTGAAACAATTTATCCTTCGCCAGATGCAAAGCACGTCGTAATTGAAAAAGACCTTGCAAAAAAGCCAAAAGGAAAGAAAATTGGAAGAAAATTCAAGATTTTATCAAATGAAGATATTGAAAATGTGTTAAACATTGCAAAAAAAGGATTAGATTTTGTCATTGTAGAAGTAAAGGATTGGAAGATAATTCCACTTGAAAACATCATTGCTAAACTTCACAAAATTCATACCAAAATCTACGCAATAGCACGAACCCCAGAAGAAGTAAGGAAGATGTTTTCCATTCTCGAAGTAGGAGTGGATGGCGTCATTTTCAGTACCTCTTCAATAGGTGAAGTACGAGAAGTAATGATTTACTTGGGAAGCAAGAACTTTGGTTTGAAAAAAGGCAAGATTATTGAAATTAAAGAAGTAGGAGACGGTGAACGTGTTTGTGTTGACACTGCTTCAATGCTACACAAAGGAGAAGGAATGTTAATTGGAAGTAGATCAAACTTTTTGTTTTTAGTTCATAATGAATCGGTTGGATCATCATTTACATCACCAAGACCTTTTAGAGTAAATGCTGGAGCAGTACATTGCTACACATTATCTCCAGATGGAACAACTAGTTACTTATCAGAAGTAGAAACAGGGTCAGAAGTTCTAATTGTTGATTCAAAAGGAAAAGCAAGACGAGCAACTGTAGGAAGATCAAAAATTGAAAGAAGGCCAATGCTTATGATAAAGGCAACAGTGGATGGAGAGGTTGGCGGAATTATTGCACAGGATGCAGAAACCATTCGTTTTGTAAAACCTGGTGGCAAACTAGTATCAGTAACACACCTCAAAAAAGGAGACACAGTAATGGTTTATTCAAAAGTAGCGACCGGTAGACATTTTGGAATGGAAGTTTCAGATGAATATATTTTAGAAAAATAATTACAATGAAATACAAAACTTGTGTATCAGTTGCAGAAACTTCTCCCTCAAAGCTAAAAAAGACCTTAAAGATTGCATTAAAAAAATCAGATTATGTTGAGATAAGATTTGATTTTCTAAAAACAGAACACATCCCTCAAGTTTTACAGGCAGTAAAAAACGATCTTGGAAAGGCTGTCTGTACATTAAGGCCAAAAAACGAAGGAGGTAAATTTGAAGGAACAGAAAAAGAAAGAAAATCCATTTTAAAACTAATTGCAGAATACAATCCATTTTTGTTAGACGTTGAATTCAATACAATAAGAAAAGATGCTAATCTTGCAAACTTTTTAAAAAAATCAAAAACGTCACTGCTAATATCCGAGCATGATTTTAAAAAAACTCCCCAATTTTCAGACCTGCTCAAGAAGATAAAGCAGATGAGTAAATTCTCCAACAATATCAAAATCGTAACAAATGCAAAGACTACCGATGATTCAACGAGGGTTCTTCAACTTTACAGCAAAAAAGGCAAAATTAACTTGATTGCCTTTTCCATGGGATATGCAGGAAGAATATCACGAATTTTGAGCCTGTATTTAGGTAGCCCATACACCTACGTCTCTTTGGGAAAACCTGTTGCTCCAGGACAGTTTAGTGTTGACGAAGTGAAAAAAATCATTAATTTGAAAAAGTGATTCATTTCAAACCCAACAACTGATTTGCAAAATTGAGAGTTTAAATCATCATATTATACAAATTAAAAACATGTCAAAGACATTTGCAGTTATAGGGGATCCAATTGATCACTCTCTTTCACCTAATATTCATAGTGCAGCATTTAGAGAATTAAATTTAGATTGTTCTTATATTGCATATAGAATTCCTAAAGGCGAACTAAAAGATGGAATCGAGGGTCTTAAGAAAATCAAAATAGATGGATTCAATGTAACTATCCCTCACAAAGTAGAGATGATGAAGTATCTTGATAAAATGGATGAGTCATGCAGTCTAATTGGTGCAGTTAATACCGTAACAAATGACCATGGAGTTTTGAAGGGTTACAATACTGACATGGATGGGTTTTTGGATCCATTCAATAAAAAAAAATTACGGATTAATGAGAAAAAAATTCTTTTACTTGGAGCAGGAGGAGCTGCAAGAGCAATAGTTGCAGCTTTTGCAAAGAAAAATGCAAAACAAATCACTATTGCAAACAGAACTTTAGAGAAGGCAAATAATTTGGCCCAGTTTTCCAAAACAATTGGATTAGATGCAAATGGAATTGATATTTCTAACGTAGATAAATTAGAAGGCTACGACATTATTGTGAATGCAACTTCTATAGGATTAAAAAATGAATCAAGCCCCATTTCTCTGGATTCAATAAAACCAAACACGATAGTTTACGATATTGTATACATGCCCATGAACACAGATTTTCTCAAAACAGCAAAAGAGAAAGGTGCCACAATAATTTATGGATATGAGATGCTTTTGGGTCAGGCTGTAAGGGCCTTTGAGATTTGGCATGGAGTCGAAGCACCTTATAATGCCATGAAAAAAGCCCTCTTAGGAGGAGTATAATGGCAAAAGCTAAAGCAATTGTGCATGGAGCTGTATCGCTTGTAAACGCCATTGCAAACAAAAAAGGAGCAACATTAGGGATTTCTCTCACCGTAGAAGCCGTTGTTGAAACTAGTCCTGGAAAAGGAATAATCATTCAATCAAAAAACAAAACCCTCAGTTCTCGCTTAATTAACAAAACAATAGAAAAAATTCTTTCAAAAAAAGATTTGGAGCAAAACAAAATTACTGTATCACTAGAATCTGAAATCCCTACAGGATATGGATTGAAAAGCTCCAGTGCAATTTCATCAGCAGTTGCTTTAGCATGCTCAAAAATTTTCAAACCAAAGATGACGGATAAACAAATACTTTTAGCTGGAGTAGAGGCATCAATAGAATCCAAAGTTAGTATCACAGGAGCGTATGATGATGCATGTTCTTGTTATTTTGGGGGTTTCAATGTAACAGACAATGCTAAGAAAAAGGTAGTTCATTCAGAAAGAATTCCATCCAATTTAGTTGCAATTATTTTTATTCCAAAAAATCGTAAACGTGGAAATGTCAAAAATCTAAAAACATTATCATCGGTTTTTGATAACGCATGGGAATTGGCGAGGACCCAAAATTATTGGGAGGCAATGATAATTAACGGATTAGCGACATCAACCATACTAAATTCAGATCCTTCAATCATTACAAATCTACTAGACAAAGGTGCAATAGCGGCATCTGTTTCAGGTAACGGACCAGCAATTGCAGCTATTGTAAAAAAAGGAAATGAATCAAATGTAAAGAGAGTTTTTTCATCACTTGAAGGAAGCATAATTGTTTCAAAAGTAAATAACAAAAAAGCTGAAGTCCATGAATTGTAAAGTCGAAAAATCAGAACTATCTGGAAGTCTAGTTTGTCCTCCAAACAAAAGCTATACTCATAGAGCTATTTTTCTAGCATCTCTTGCAGGAAAAGGTAGCAAGGTAGAAAATGTGTTGTTTTCCGCCGATACTGTTGCGACAATGGAGGCTTGTAAAAATTTGGGAGCCCAAATTCAAAGAAAAGAATCATCAATTCTAGTCCCAATTCCTATTGGAGGAGGAAAATTTGTTCCTGAGATTAATGCTGAAAATTCTGGAACCACCATTAGAATAGCCTCAGCCATTGCCAGCCTATTTGATCATACCACTACCCTCACAGGAGACGATAGTCTTCAAAAAAGGCCAATGCAACCATTGCTTGATGCACTAGAAAGCATTGGAGCTAAATGTTCCTCTACAGATGGCAAACCTCCCATTAAAGTGCAAGGAAAAATTTTGGGAGGGGATGTTACAATTCCAGGAAATTTATCAAGTCAATTCATTTCTGCATTATTGATTTGTGCTCCACTGACAGAAAAGGGTCTGAATATAGTGATTGAAGACAACTTGGTATCAAAACCATACCTTGATGCCACAATAGCTACAATGAGAAAGTATGGTGTTTCAGTCCAAACTCTAATTCCTTACAAACGATACAATATTTCGCCACAAATTTACAAAGAAACTACATTTATAGTTCCAATTGATTTTTCTAGTCTTGCTTTATTGTTGTCAGCTTCTGTTTTATGTGGAGAAAAATTTTCGATTAAGGGAAATATTGGAAATCTACCTCAAGGGGATGAAGTCTTCATTGACATTATTGAGCAATTGGGAGTCAAAGTATCAATTCAAGATGAGAACATTGCAATTGAAACTCCAGAAAAACTAAATGGAGGAAGGTTTGATCTTAGCAATTCTCCTGATTTGTTACCACCGCTTTCTATTTTGGTTTTAAAATCTTCAAATCCTATTGAAATAGTCAATGTAAAACATGCAAGACTCAAAGAAACCGACAGAATTGCAATTGTTGCAAGAGAATTAACAAAACTAGGAATTAAAGTCGAAGAAAAAGATGATGGCATGATATTACACCCAGTTGATAATCTAAAGGGAGCATCTCTTAATTCCGAAAATGATCATAGATTGTTTATGGCATTTTGTATTGCTGGTATGTTCGTAGGAGATTGTACTGTTTCAGATCCTGAATCAGTGAAAGTTTCTTATCCTAATTTTATTGAGGAAATGAGAAAGTTGGGTGCCAAAATATCAGTTCAATGAATTTTTAAAAAAAGATATCAAAAAAGGTCAAACGGCGCGACCCTGTATAGAGTGAAAAGCTTTCTCCTCACCCGGAACGCCTATGCGCTAATAACATGTATTTTTCGCAGGGCCGCGCAAATTATTTAATATAATTTGCGTTTTTCATCGTTTATTGTATACGTTATAATGATATTTAAGATTTATTTGAAATTTTTTGATAAAACAACAACATATTTTATAATTTTTGAACACGTGTACTAGAGTATTTTTGGATCAATAATAGATCAATTCAATAATTTGGAAACATATCAAATGAGGAATTATAAGCATCACTGTTCATCCATACAATGTTGTCTGGAAATTCAATTGGTAATAGACTTGTTCTTACCAGTTTTGGTGAAAGTCATGGAAAATCAATCGGAGCCGTTTTGGATGGATGTCCTGCAGGATTAGAAATTGATGAAAAAGAAATTCAGAAGATGTTAGACTACAGAAAACCGGGAACTTCAATTATTACAACTCAGAGAAAGGAGGGAGACAAGGTCGAAATTATTTCAGGAGTGTTTAGGGGATTTACTACTGGAGCTCCTATCACAATGGTAATTTGGAACAGTGATCAAAAATCCAAAGATTATGAAAACTTAAAGACAAAACTTCGGCCTGGTCATTCAGATTATCCAGCTATGGTAAAGTACAATCACTTTAACGATTACAGAGGGGGCGGAAGATTTTCAGGAAGATTAACAGCAACTCACGTAATGGGAGGAGCTATTGCAAGGAAATTACTCAAAGTAACATTGGGAATTGAAACAAATTCTTACACATCACAAATTGGAAAAATAAAGATGGAAAAAGAATTCGATTCAAAAATGGCAAAAAAGATTTACAAAAATGAAGTAAGATGTCCTGATGAAACAACTGCAAAAAAAATGAGAACGTCAATTTTGAATGCCAGAAAAAAAGGAGATTCACTAGGAGGGATCATAGAATCAATAACAACTAATGTTCCAGTAGGATTAGGAGAGCCAATTTTTAGTTCATTGGAATCTGATTTGAGTAAAGCTATTTTTTCAATTCCATCTGTAAAAGGAATTGAATTTGGTTCAGGATTTGAGGGTTCAAAATTATTTGGTTCCCAAAATAATGATCTTTATACCATAAAGAAAGGAAAAATCATCACAAAGACAAATAATTCTGGAGGAATTTTAGGAGGCATCTCAAACGGGATGCCAATTACAATTAGAATTGCTTTCAAGCCAGCATCATCCATTGCACAAAAACAAGCCACGGTGGACATTAAAACCAAAAAACCATCAACTTTGCAAGTCAAAGGAAGGCACGACCCATGCGTGGTTCCTAGGGCCCCACCGGTAGTAGACTCACTAGTAGCACTAACACTTGCAGATCATGCAATTTTAGCAGGCCAAATTAAGCCTGTTTTGTAGAAAATGTCCGATATCAACGAACTTCGAAGCAAAATGGATGACATTACCATCCAAATGATAAAGATGTTAAAAACTCGCACAGACATTGCAAAAGAAATCGGAGAAGTCAAAAAAAACATTGGCAAGGTAGTAACTGATGAATCAAGAGAAGATACCCTTAGAGAGAAAATAATTTCATTGTGTAAGGAATTGAATTTTGATGAAACAATTGCATCAAAATTTTTAAATTTTCTTTTAAATGAATCAGTTAAGGTTCAATCAAATACCAAACAAACACATCTTTCAATTTTTCTTAAAGCAAAAGCACTTGAACAAGAAGGCAAAAAAATAATTCACATGGAAGTGGGAGAACCTGACTTTTTGCCTCCTCCAATTGTTAAAGATGCTCTAGGAGAAGTTTACGATAAAGGGTTTTTGAAATATGGACAGGCAAAAGGGATCCCTCTTTTTAGAGAAGCACTTGCAAAATATGTTTCAACAAAATTTGGAGTAAATACAACACAAGAAAATATCATGGTGAGTCCGGGAGCACGATTCGCTATTTTTACCGCAATCAATACCCTGTTAAATCCTGGGGATGAATTAATTGTAATAGAACCTGCGTGGCCCGCTTACAAAGATTGCGCGTTACATGCGGGAGTAAAGGTAAGAACAATATCTACAACATTAGAAAATAAGTGGGAACCATCAATTGAACATATAGAGCAGACAATCAATTCAAATACAAAAATGATTGCCCTGAATTATCCAAACAACCCTACTGGAAAAATTCTTCCAGAAAAAATTCAAGATGAAATTGTCGAGGTTGCAATAAAAAATAATCTCTATATTTTAAGTGACGAGATTTATTCCGATTATGCCTATGTGCCTTGGAAGAGCATCTTAAGTTACAATTATGATAAAAGCATAGTCACTCAATCATTTTCCAAATCTCATGCAATGACTGGATTTAGAATAGGTTACACAATTGCAAAACCCGAAATTATAGATAAAATGTCAAAATTTGAGGCCCTTTGCCTTACAAATGTCTCCGAACCAGTACAATACGTGGCAATGAAAGCCCTAGAGGCAGATACTACTGAGAATACTAATACAGTACAACGAAGATTAGAAGTATTGGCCCAAAAAGCAAGAGAGATGAATTTAGAATTTGATGTACCTGATGGAGCCATGTATCTTTTTGCTAAAGTAAATCAAGATGGGTTTGATGGAGTCAAATTTGCTAATGAGTTGTTAGACTTAGGATTAGCAGTAGCCCCAGGAGAAGGTTTTGGAGATTACAAAAATTTTATCAGAATTTCAGCATGTAGAGATGAAAACGTCTTGATAGACGGAATGAATATACTTAGCGGGGTTTTAACTGAAAAACAATGACGAAATCTATCACTGTTGTAGGTGCAGGTGGCCAGATGGGCCAATGGTTTACAAAATATTTTTCAGATAAAGGATTTCAAGTAACTGGATATGATGAAGAAAATAAAATCAAGGGGAAAAACATTATACAAGCAGAATCTCTTGTTGGAGCAATTTTAAAAGCTGATTATGTAATTTTATGTACTCCCACTAGAAGAACTCCAGAAATTATTAGATTAATAGCCAAAGAGATGAAAAGAGGAACTTATCTGATCGAGATTTCCTCAGAGAAAGGAAAAGTGGTTTCTGCTTTATCGAAAATTCCTGCAAAAATTAATCCTATTTGTATTCACCCAATGTTTGGCCCTGGAGTAAAAAACATCAAAGGTCAAAACATAATTTCAGTCCCGGTAAAAGATGCTAAAAAAGAACTTACCGTGGCAAAATCTCTTTTTGAGGGAGCTAACTTTGTGACCATCGATGCAGTAGAGCACGACAAGAAAATTGCAGTAATTTTAGGTCTGACTCACCTTCTAAATCTTGTTTTTGCAAATATTATTTCAAAAGACGAGAAATTTGCCTTGGCTGAAAAAATGTCTGGAACCACCTTCAGAGTTCAAAAAGTTCTTGCAGAAAGCATCATGACTGAATCGGCTGAACTAATTGAGACAATTATTGCCAACCCAGAAATTCGTAGAGTAGCTGAGGATCTTTGGAAGGATGTAGGGAGGCTACTAACTGCAGTACAGGAATCTAAAACAGAAGAAGTAATCACTTACATCAAAGCCTGTCAAGAAAGACTTGCAACTAAAACTGATTTAGATGCATCATACAAAAAACTGACAAAAATGGTAAATGCAGTTGAGAAGAAATAACAGAAATGCGCTCAACAAAAATTGTGACTTGCTTTATTAGAGATAATGATAGATTTCTTTTATTAAAACGAAGTGAACAAGTAAAAACCATGAAAGGGCTTTGGGCAGGAATAAGTGGAATTATTGAGGGAAAAGAAGAACCGATATCTAGAGCTAAAATTGAAATTTTTGAAGAATTAGGATTAACCGAAGATAAAATAAAATTTCTAAAGGCAGGTGAAAAAATGAATGTACATTCACCTCAATATGAAAATCATGAATGGCAGATTTTTCCATTTTTGTTTGAGGCAACAAATCCAACCATTAATCTCAACTGGGAAAATTCAGAATACATATGGATAAAACCAGAGGAAATAAACAATTACGAGACAGTCCCAAGTATTGACAAAGTTTTATTCAGTTTGTTGTAGAGTTTCTTTTTCGTATTTTCTTTGTTGTGGAAGCATGATGTAAACGCAAGCTCCACCACACATTGTACAAGGAACATTGTTTCCAGGATGTTGTCCTGTTCTACTGTGAATTTTTGCAGCCGTTTCAGGATCAATGGATAGCGCCAATTGCTTTTCCCAGTCCAGTGTACGTCTAGCTTCGCTCATTGCTGCATCCCATTTTATTGCCTTGTCACGAATTTTTACGAGATCCCCTGCATGTGCTGCAATTCTATATGCAATCAAACCAGCTTTTACTTCCTCAACATTAGGTAATGCTAGGTGCTCGGAAGGAGTAAGATAACATAAGAGGTCGACCCCCTCACTTGCAGATACAGCAGCTCCAATGGCGCTTGCTATATGATCATGTCCTGATGCAATATCCGTTACCAAAGGTCCAAGCACATAATATGGAACATCTCCAATAAGCGATTTTGCCAACTTGACATTTGCCGCAACTTCGTTTAGAGGCACATGTCCTGGACCTTCAATCATTACTTGGACATCTTTTTCATGAGCTCGTTTGGTCAGATCCACCATATTGATCATTTCTTGAACCTGTAACTCGTCATGAGAATCCAGAATTGAGCCTGGCCTCAGGGCATCGCCTAGGCTAAAAGTGACATCGTATTTGCGGGCTAATTCAATCAAATAGTCATAATGAGTAACATAGGGATTTTCTTTATCATATTTTAGCATCCAAGCAGCCGTTAATGTGCCGCCTTTACTTACCACTCCACCATACCGTTGAACTTTGAGGATTCTTTTTGCAATGTCTTTAGTAATACCACAATGAATTGTAGTATAATCCACACCATCTTTTACATTATTTTCAAAAGCCTTAAGGAAATCATCTTCAGTTAAGTTTAAAGGATTTTTGTGAACTTCCACTCCATAATTGTATGCTTCATAAATTGGAACGGTACCAAAAGTAATTGGAGCTTCTTCAAGTAATTTTTTTCGGATTGTTTTAACATCGCCACCATCGCTCAAATCCATAATAGTATCAGCATGATATTTTACAGCAGTTCTTGCTTTTTCAATTTCTTCTTCTAAATTTACATTAAGAGTAGAAGTTCCAATGTTAACATTAACTTTAGTTTTTAGGCCCTTACCTATTCCAACATTGTGAATTTTTTGTTTTCTTTCATTATTGCTTGGAATAATTATGGAACCGTTTGCAATTTTTGGAATCAACCAATCTAGTGTAACATCTTCATCTTTTGCAACTTGCTTCATTTCATCAGTTGCAACGCCTCTTCGTGCTGCACTCATCTGGGTGCTCATGCTTATTCTATGAGATGACCTGATTTAAACAATCGTGAAAATGGCATATTTTTTCTGATCGCATGAAAAATATCTGGACACTATAATAGCAATATTGATCGATCTTATATGCTAGAAGTCACATACCGAATTAATGAGAAGTGTACGAGAGTGTAAACACTGTGGAAGAGAATTCCAGAGTTTAAGGGACGAATACTGCTCTAATGACTGTCTCAAACAGATTTCTTAACGCATCAATCTAAAAACAACCTAAAAACAGATTTCCCTCTTAAAGAAATTTCTACAGTATAATTTGCTGAAAAATTATTCAACCATTTTGTATACTAGAAAAAACTAGGCCAAAAAATAGCCAAATAATGGAAATTTTGTTCCTATTTCGGAGGACTCCAAGTTTCTTCCACTATAAAATCGCCATTACTCTGAAAGATAAGGAATTTTTTTCCGCATTTAAAGCACTGCCAAAGAAACTTGTCATTTATTTTATTTTGATATTGCATAGGTAATAAGCAAGAAGTGCAATGAATTTCTTCTGGTAAATCCTTTACCACTGGAATTTTTTTATTCACTATACTCAACAATTTGTTTTTTGATATAAATTTGACATTAGAGGGAACTAGGTTTTCTAAAAACAAAAAAGATAAACAAATTAGGACATTCTTTGAAAAACCTTTATGAATTTACTTTCAATTGGTGGTTCTGACCCCTCTTCGGGTGCAGGTATTCAAAGCGATATCAAATCATTTTCCTCATTTGGAGCCTATGGATTAACAGCTGTCACTGCAATAACGGGTCAAAATACTTCGAGATTTGGAATGATCGAACCAGTTTCAAAAAAGATTCTAAAAAATCAATTAGATTTACTTTTATCAGATTTTGTAATTGATGGGGTAAAGATCAGTATGGTTTACAATTCTGAAATAATTAAAACTATTTTTAATTCAATTAAAAAATTATCATGTCCTATAATTTTAGATCCTGTAATAAGATCAACAACAGGAGGGATGCTAATTGAAAAAACTGCAATAAGTGGATTTAAAAAATATCTAATATCTAACGCCACTGTAATAACTCCAAACAAATTTGAAGCAGAGTTTTTGACAAATATTCCCATCAACACTACTGAAGACATCATTAGAGCAGGAGAAAAGCTCCTTAAATTAGGCACAAAAAATGTTGTCATAACAGGAATAGATTTTGAAAAAAATAACATTATTGATTTTGTAATAAATGAGAAAAAGTACAATTTGATCAAAAATAAAAAATTATCATCTGTCAATCATGGAAGTGGTTGTAATTATTCTGCTGCAATAACATTTGCAATGGTACAAGGAAAATCTGTTTTTGAAGCAGCAAAGTTTGCTCAAAAATTTGCTTTTGCGACAATCAAATCTGCGAAGCAAATTGGAAAAGGTATTGAAATAACTCTCAGTAAACC
>WVWY01000033.1:16265-23534 GCA_011773785.1 Candidatus Nitrosomaritimum khambatensis
ATTGTAAAATCAGGAGAAGGTGTAATTAAAGCAGGGGAGTTACAATACGGAGGGTCTAAACATGTTGCAACAGCAATACTTACAATAAGTAAAAAATTCCCACAAATTCGTTCAGCAGTCAACATAAAATTTGATAAACAAACAATTTCAAAATTAGAAAAAAATGGTTTCAATGTAAAAAATTACAACAGAACCAAGGAGCCAAAGGCGATTAAAAATAAAGAAGGTTCATCAATTGAGTGGGGAGTTAATAGTGCGATAAAAAATTCCAACCAACCTCCTGATGCTATTTTTCACAAAGGAGATTTTGGAAAAGAGGCTATGATAATAATATTCGGAGATACGCCAAAAGCAGTAGTAAGAAAAGTCTCCAATCTCTTTTCAGAAAGGTAGTGTCTTTTCATACCACACTCGAACATAAATAGTCAAAAACAAAAGAATTTCTTGTGAAAACCGTAATTTTAGCAGGAGGGTTAGGAACGAGATTGCAGCCTTATACAACTTTTCTTCCAAAACCAATGTTGCCTCTTGGAGAAAAGCCGATTTTAGAGCACTTGATTGAGTGGTCAAAAAAGAACGGAATTAAATCAATAGTGATTTGTGTAAGTTATCTACGTAAAACTATTGAAGATTACTTTGAAGATGGAAAAAGGTTTGGGGTAAACATAGAATATGCGATTGCCGACAAACCGCTTGCTACTGCAGGTCAACTTAAAACTGCGGAGAAATTTGTGAATGATACTTTTGTTTGTATGTATGGAGATTCAATTTATGGATTTAATTTGAAAAACATGATAAAACAACATCAACAAAAAAAATCATTCGTTACAATGAGTTTGCACGAATACGTAACAAATTTGCCATATGGAGTTATTGAAACTTCAAAAAACAATAAAGTGACTGCATGGAATGAAAAGCCAGAGATTAAGGTAAATATCAACATGGGATGTTATGTAATGGAGCCTGAAGTGATGAAGTTTATTCCAAAAAACAAACCATTTGGAATGGATGATGTAATAAAAAAAGCCATGGCACAAAAAAAGTTAGTAAGCAGTTTCTTAAGCAAAAATGGATTCATCGATATCGGTAACAAAGAATCTTACAAAAAAGCAAATGATGAATTTATCCAAAAACTTGGGAAAATATAGTAAAATGACCGAGGTTATAGTCAGAGAACTTCAAAAAGAAGATCTGTTCAATGGTTTTCTTACCAGTTTAGATTCACTTCGCCAGGCAAGTAATATTGAAAAAAATATTGCTGAAAAAATTTTTGAAAAAATATACAATAATCCTGATCATATTATTGCAGTTGCAGAAAAAGACCAAAGAGTTGTAGGAGCAGCAACTCTACTGCTAGAGACTAAATTTATTCACAATGGGGGAGTGGTTGGACACATTGAAGATGTAGTTGTAGACAAGAATTTTCAAGGACAAAAAATAGGCGAGAAAATAATCAAATATCTATTAGATGTTGCCAAAAATCAAGGCTGTTACAAGACTATTCTTGATTGCACCGATGAAGTAAAGCCCTTTTATGAAAAATTAGGATTTAGACATAATGCAAATGCCCTGAGATTTGATCATAACTAAAAATACTCTTTTTTTGGTCTTCTTTTTTTGAGTTTTAGTAAAGAAGCCCCTACAATAAAGACAGGAATAGAGAGCGCCATAAAGAGAATTGGAGTATACACAACCATGTCTGTAAGGTATTCTGTTTCAATTCTATCTACAATTGTGTAACAATATGCCATTCCAACAACTTGAACAACTCCTCCAGCAATAATCAGATAGCCAATAAGTTTAGAACCGTATCTACGGGACATTAAAAATGAAAGTCCAGCTAAAATTCCTGCAGGGGCAACGCTAATGGAAATAAATTGTAAAATCTTAGGATTTGGTTCAAAATCAAAAACGTCGATACCTTCAGGGACCTCCGTCATGAAGAGGTAAAGTGTTATCATTTGTCCAATAAACATGAAAAACAGAGCTAAGCTAGTTACTGCAAGCCATTTTTCAAGTCCCATAATATTTTGTCACTTCAGTTGATAAATAAACTATTCAGAATTTTAGATTATGCCTACTAAATTGGCTAATTCTTTTCTGCATGCCGCACCAAGCTTCTCTGCTGCTTGTTCAGGAGAAATATCATTTAAGAAGATTCCATAACCTCGTTCAAGGCCAGACCAAGATTTTGTAACAGGATAAATCTCAATATGCCAATGAATTTGTCTACTATTTTTCTTTTCAGGAGACAGGTGAAATACTAAATTGTAAGAGACATTTTTGATTGTTTTTGACAAGCCTCCAAGAGTTGCTCTTAAAATTAAAGATAAATCATTGATTTCTTTTTGGGTTATTTTGGAGAAACTGGTTGTATGTTTTTTGGGAGCAATCCAGAACTCATAAGGATATGAAGGAGCCCATGGGCAAAATGCAATGAATCCTTCAGTTTGAAGAACCTGTCTGGGGCTGCTAGTTTCAGCATTTATGGTCTGGCACATAACACAGACTCCTTTTTCATTTAGAATGTTATGAGATGCTTCGGCCTCAGATTCTATAAGTGGGGGAATGGTTGAAAAGGTTAGCAAATTAAGATGTGGATGAGGATTCTTATTTCCTGCATCTTCTCCCTGGTCTCCGTAAATGGAGACATATGTTACTCCTTTTTGCGTATAGAGCCATCTTAGCCTATCTTGAACAACTACAAGAACGTTAGACCACTGTTCAGGATCAATTGTTGCAAAAGTGTCCTTTTGGTTTGGAGATGCTACTACAATGTAATGATAACCATAGGCCGGTTCGCTGTAGTGAGGTTTGTCGCTATAGGAATTTTCAGTTTCAATTGAAACCACTGGATTTTTACTTTCAAAGACTCTAATTGACCAGTCTTTGACATATTCATCTTCATTGTCTTGTAGACGTTGCAGCATACCATCCTTCGCCACCAAAGATAGAACAGATGGATTTGTCATAGATTCATTGCCAGGAGCAAAAGGCATTTTCTTTGGATCAACAACTTTGTCATCTTTTTTTGAAATTATCATAAAACGTTCAGAAACATAGTCTTTTCTCATGTCTCCCATAGTTCTTATTGGCATGAGATGTATGTTAAAATGTTTACTAAGATCTAAATTTTCTGAAAAACAAATCAAAAGAAGTATTCAGATGGTAAGAAGATGATAATTTCATCTACACATAATGTTGTTATCTAAAATTCATTACACTTTGATTTTAAAATCATGATCGGTAATTCCTATGCAAGATTTAAAACAGAGATGTAAAAATTGAAAAATCGAAAACCCAGATGAACAATTCTGATATCCATATGATTTATGTCCTACTTGATGGAGTTGGAGATTTACCTCATCCGGATTTGGAAGGAAAAACTCCACTAGAGGCTGCAAATACACCCAATTTAGATAAAATTGCTCAAAATGGAGCCATTGGGGAGGTAATTTCAGTAGGAAAAGGAATCGCTCCTGAATCAGATATTGCTGTATTCAACATGCTTGGATACAAATTTCATCATTCAGATTACGCCGGAAGAGGAGTTATCGAGGCCATAGGAGTAGGTATTGATTTTAAAAACGGAGATCTTGCATTAAGAGGAAATTTTTCGACATTAAATGATGAAGGAGCAATCATCGACAGAAGAGCAGGAAGACAGATTGAAAAAGAGGATGCCTTAGAAATTGCAAAAGAAATTGAAAACAAAATTAATTTTTCTCATCCAAACTCATCGGTAGTCGTAGCTCCAACAATTGGTCATAGAGTAACAGTTAGGATTAGAACTGATGGAGTAAATCTTTCTTCAGAGATTACCAATACAGATCCCGCCTATGCTAGGGTTGCAGGTATGGGTGTTGCAAAGGCAGTAGAAGATTTCATGCGAATTGAAAAATGCTTGCCATTAGATGAATCTGAAGATTCAAAAATTACTGCAAACCTAGTCAACGAATTTACTGATCAATCATTAGAAATAATGAAAGGTAGTCTAGTAAATCAAAGAAGAGGTCAAGCAAATAAGAAAAAACTCAGTTGTATTTTACTCAGAGATGCCGGAAACAAATATCCTGATGTAATTCCAATTAATGAAAAATACTCTATGAAATTTTCATGTATTGTTGACATGCCAGTAGAACTAGGAATTTCAGATGTTTTGAAAATGCAAGCTTTTGAAGCTGGGGGACTAACAGATTATGAAGAAAAGGCAAAGGTGGCTGCAAAGGCAATGGAAACTCAAAATGCCATCTATGTTCATCTAAAAGGTCCAGATGAATTTGGCCATGATGGAGACGCGATAGGTAAAATGAAAAATATCGAGGAGATTGACCAAAGGTTTTTCAAAACACTACTTGATAATATAGACTCAGATAAAGTTGCTATTGTAATATCAGCAGATCATTCCACTCCTTGTATTAACAAAGGACATAGTGATGATCCGGTTCCTGTTTTAGTTTCAGGAAATTTCATTAAAAACGATGGCACTTCAAGAATGACCGAAGAGCAGGCCAAAAAAGGCAGTATAGGATTATTGCAAGGAGCAGATGTAGTAACAACTGCTCTAAATTTGATCAAATCTCAAATCTAGTTAGAGTTTTAGATTCTTGCATCGATGAAATCTTATTTCTAATTCTATCAACATCGATATTATGATAAACGGATGGTGATGTGCCAAGTTTTTCCATGGCCCTTTCCAGCATTCCAAGACCTATAAGATAATCATTCTTTTGAGCATGTGCAAATGCAACTGCCAACAATATTATTCCCTGAACTACCTCCTTTTCACGTCCATAGCATTCCTTCCATACTCCTTCAAAGGCTTCATGACACTCCCAAAATCTCTCATTGTTAAAATAAAATATTCCATCTTGTATTCCCTTTTCTTTTTCTATATTTTCCTCCGCAATGTGCCGAGCGTCTGCTAATTTTCCAATGGGACTCAATTTTTCTATTAACATGTCCAAGTCTTCTTTGTCCACTTCAACATCAAATTCAACAAATTTGGTTGCTACTCTTGCAACTCTCACAGAGGCTTTCATTCTAGAACACAGATCTCGTGCTTTGTAGACTAGATTTCGAGAATCATTTGGTTTGTACCTCTCATTTTGTAGATGAAGCATGTATCTTGCCACGTGACTAATAATGGGTTATTTCATAAATTTGTTCTTGGCTTCCAATCAAGATTTATATGAAATATGGGGAGGATTTCCCATACATGTCTATAATTGAAACTGTAAGCGACGTAAACAATACGTTTCTTTCTCGTAGGGAGCTTACCTGTAATTTTGCAGGGCTTTCTGGCCGACTCAAAAAACTTGAAGCAGTAGACATGATAAAAAATGAATTCAATTTGGCAGAAAAAGTAATCATTCCTATGAGAATACAAAACCACTCTGGTAAGTCAATTACAACTGGAACTTTCTTTGTTTATGATGATGAAACATTGGCCAAAAAACATGTCAATCCTACAATATTTTCCAGATTAGAAAAAGCACAAGCAAAACAAGCAGAAGCACAAAAAGCAGAAGAGGCACCAGCTGAAGAAGCAAAAGCTACAGAAGCTCCAACAGAAGAATCACCAGCTGAAGAAGCAGAAGCCACAGAAGCTCCAACAGCAGAGGCACCAGCTGAAGAAACCAAAGAGGAGAAATCAGAATAATGGCTGGAAAAAAAGGTTCGAGTCCCAATGTTTACAAGTATTTTAAAGTCGATGGTGACAAGTTAACTCGAATCAGAAAGATTTGTTCTAGATGTGGGAAAGGAACGTACATGTCTGAACATAAAGACAGACACACCTGTGGAAAATGTGGCTTAACAGAGTTTAACCGTTAAGACATTTCAGATTAAGAAAAATCATACAGATTTTAATTATTATTAAAAATTTTGAGTATTTTTACAAAATGTAAATATACTAACAGTTGAATTTTGAGCAATAGCGATGGAAACAAAATGTCCTCGTTGCAATTGCATTCCTTCCGAATGCCAATCAAGTGAGACTCCTTATGACTGCCCAAATTGTAATTGGAAACATTGTGATTGTTGGGCAAAAAATAATGGGTTAGAATAATTATCATTGTTAGTATTTTGGTTGAAATTAATATTGAACTAACGGTTTGATAAAATATGGAATTAAAAAATATTTTAGTTGCATTTGATTCTTCAAGTTTTTCTAATAGGGCCTTTAAGAATGCCCTAGAGATTGCAGATCCTAAGATAAGTAAAATTACAATTGCTACGGTCATAACAGGAATATATCAACCATCTATAGGATTTAGCATGAAGTATAGCAAAGATTTGCTAGAAAAGCACACCAAAGTACTTCACAAAATATTCTCAAAGCTTCAAAGAGATGCAAAGAAAACGGGTATTAGCTTATCATTAAAAATATTACACGACCCTTCAGTATCCAAAGCTATTCTAAACTATGTTTATTCGCATAAGGTTGATCTTGTTGTGATTGGTTCGCACGGCAGGACAGGAATAAACAGAGTTATTTTGGGCAGCGTCGCAAACGAAGTAGCAAACAAGGCAAAATGCCCAGTGATGGTGGTAAAATAAAATGGCCTTTTCAAAAATCCTAGTTCCTTTTGATGCTTCTGTATATTCAATGAGAGCATTCAAAGCTGCCCTTGCAATAGCTAAAAGGAAAAAATCCGTTGTTCATGTTTTGACTTGTCTTGAAAAAGGTAATTTGGGAGCATGGTACATCGATAAAAGAATAAACAAACAAATCATGAAAGACGCAAAAGATTTTGCAAAAAAATCCTTGTCAAGATTAGAAAAATTAGCAGCCAATGAGGAAGTTCAGATTTCCATTCACATTCAAGAAACAAAGTCTATTGCAAAGGAGATAATTTCATTTTCAGATTCTAAAAAAATTAGCCTAATTGTAATTGGATCTCATGGTCAAACAGGATTTAACCGCATGATACTAGGAAGTGTTAGCAACAAAGTGAGTCAACTAGCAAAATGTCCTGTTTTGATTATAAGATAGAAGAAAATTTTCAATACTACTAATCGGTAAACCACTTTGAATATACTCTCTTGACATATTGTTGATACGCTTTTTGTAAATCTGCATCAGATGCCTGAACAAAAAGACGCAGAAATTCTGTCCCCGTTACGATTCCTAGAACCTTACCGTTATCAATTACAGGGACTTTTCTAATGTCTTTGTTGGCCATTATATCAATAATATCTGCAACAGATTGGTCTGATGAGACATGGATTACAGGAGAAGACATCACCTCAGAAACTTTGGTTTCA
>WVWY01000033.1:23586-24388 GCA_011773785.1 Candidatus Nitrosomaritimum khambatensis
GAAGCCTCTTTGAGGCTAGCTTCAGGACCTAAGGATACCACATTAGGATTCATGATGTCTTTGACTGAAAATTCGCCATCGTTTTCTTGTACCATGCGAAATGAATTTTTGATTTAATATTTTAGTATATGCAAAAAAAGCAAGTTTGGCAATAAGGAGATTTTGAATTTATCCTAATCTTTTTCTTCTAGGCCACAATTAATACACATCTTTTTGGATTGTATTTCAAACCAGGCAAAATTATGAACATATCCTTCCTTGCATTCCATAAGGACATTACTAGAAACCAGATGGATTTGAAAATTATTGTCAAAAATTGTATCGATCAGACATTGAAAAAGTCTAACTAAATGTCAATAGATAATCAATCTTCAGGAAATAGGGCGATTTTCCAACTCATAAGATTGTTAAATATTTCAAGATAGTTTTTGTCTTTTGAGGTAATGTGAATATGTGCATAATAATCCTCAAAGCATCCTTCAAACACTATTGTAGTTTCTTTTTTGAATAATGGGATAGTTATTCCTATTTTTTGCAGTTGGGTAAAGAGGTAATCATTAATTTTGATTTGCTTGTTTTCAATTTGTATTTTTTTCCTGTCTTTATTTTTGTGAAGATCAAAGTTTACTTTTTCTTGAATTTCTGAGCTCCACTTTGGTGTGTCTAATGGCCAATGGTGGACATAGATTTTATCTGCAAGAAAGACAAATGATTTTGCTTGTTTTTTTGTTGACAATTTTTTATTGTTCGTGTTCAGAGAGATATTGTTCGTGAGCAGTTTTTTCGAAAAAATATTCTTGCT
>WVWY01000028.1:0-424 GCA_011773785.1 Candidatus Nitrosomaritimum khambatensis
TAATGGTGGCAACTAGAGGCAGGGATCTCGCTCGTTACCTGACTTAACAGGACATCTCACGGCACGAGCTGGCGACGGCCATGCACCACCTCTCAGCTTGTCTGGTAAAGTCTTCAGCTTGACCTTCATTCTGCTGTCTCTCCGGGTAAGATTTCTGGCGTTGACTCCAATTGAACCGCAGGCTTCACCCCTTGTGGTGCTCCCCCGCCAATTCCTTTAAGTTTCATACTTGCGTACGTACTTCCCAGGCGGCAAACTTAACGGCTTCCCTGCGGCACTGCACTGGCCACAAGCCAATGCATCACTGAGTTTGCATAGTTTACAGCTGGGACTACCCGGGTATCTAATCCGGTTTGCTCCCCCAGCTTTCATCCCTCACCGTCGGACGTGTTCTGGTAGACCGCCTTCGCCACAGGTGGTCATC
>WVWY01000028.1:572-21896 GCA_011773785.1 Candidatus Nitrosomaritimum khambatensis
CACTCGGATTAACCTTGTCGTGCTTTCGCACATTGCAAAGTTTTCTCGCCTGCTGCGCCCCATAGGGCCTGGGTCCGTGTCTCAGTACCCATCTCCGGGCTACTCCTCTCAGAGCCCGTACCTGTAATAGTCTTGGTGGGCCATTACCTCACCAACAAACTGATAGGCCGCAGTCCCATCCTACGGCAATAAATTATTTGAAACATAAACCGTTCCAGGCATAATGTTCTATCGGGTATTATTCTCAGTTTCCCGAGGTTATCCCCGTCCATAGGTTAGGTTGACTACGCGTTACTGAGCCGTCTGCCTTGTATTACTACAATGACTCGCATGGCTTAGTATCAATCCGATAGCAGTCAGGTCCGGCAGGATCAACCGGATTCTGATCACATGATTATTGAAGTACTTTAGTACTTTATTGGAATTGACGGATGCACATAATCTTCACATCTCAGATTTGATCACTTGATCAAACCCTCATTTTGTATGCGTAACTGGAGGCCCATGAATCACAAAATGGCATAACACCATACTTCATCACAAGCGCCGCCTATAGCGTTACGTATGCAGAAGGTGAGACATTTAGAATACATATAAACCATGCCTAAAGTCATCGATCTTTGGTTAGATTATAGCCCGAATTAATTAAAAAGATGGTTAGAAAATGAGCATAATTTCAGAATATAAAAAAAAGACTAGAAAATCTGCAAAGTTATTTGCTCAATCTTCAAAATTACATGTTAATGGAGTAAGTCATAACATAAGATTTTATGAGCCATATCCATTTGTTGTAAAAAAATCATCTGGAAAAAATCTGATTGATGTAGATGATAACAAGTATACGGATTACTGGATGGGTCATTGGAGTTTGATTTTAGGACATGGTCCAGCAAGTGTTAAAGAAAAACTGCAAAAACAAATTGCAAAAAGTTGGATGTATGGAACTGTTAATGAGCAGACAATAAAACTATCAGAACTAATTTCAAAAGCAGTTCCAGTAGCTGAGAAAATTCGTTATGTCACATCAGGTACTGAAGCTACAATGTACGCAGTAAGACTTGCTCGTTCTGTAACAGGAAGAAAGGTAATTGCAAAAATTGACGGGGGGTGGCATGGCTATACTTCGGATTTGCTAAAATCTGTAAACTGGCCATTTTCTGAATCAGAAAGCAGTGGGGTAATTAATGAAGAAAAAATAATTTCAATTCCCTACAACAATTTAGATGAATCCCTAAAAATCCTAAAAAAAGTTTCAAAAGATTTAGCTGGGATAATTATAGAGCCAGTACTTGGTGGAGGCGGATGTATTCCTGCAAACCCAGAATATCTTAAAGGACTCCAAGAATATGCAAAGAAAAATAATTCATTGTTTATTTTAGATGAGATTGTAACAGGATTTCGATTTAGATTTGGATGTCTTTATCCCACAATGAAGTTAGATCCTGATATTGTCACTCTAGGGAAAATTGTTGGGGGAGGAATGGCAATCGGTGTCATGTGTGGAAAAAAAGAGATAATGCAATATGCCGATACTACTGGAAAGAAAAAATCAGAAAGGTCTTATGTTGGGGGAGGAACTTTTTCTGCAAATCCAGCCTCAATGATAGCAGGGCACGCCACGCTAAATCAATTAAAAATCAATCCTAAGATTTATTCTAAAATTAATGATTTAGGAAATATGGCCAGAAAGGAAATTGGCAAAGTTTTTGGAGAAAAGGTAATCGTTACTGGAAAGGGTTCTCTATTTATGACTCATTTTGCAAAAAATGGGATATCAGAGATTACAAATTCTGCGGATGCTGCAAGATGTGATACCGCTTTGCTTCACAGGTATCATTTTAAGATGATTGCACAAGACGGGATATTCTTTTTACCTGGAAAGCTAGGCGCAATATCTTATGCACACTCAAAAGATGATATTAAAAAAATAGTCAAGGCCTCAGAGAACTTTAAATTTTAAAAATCTTAGTCACAACATGGAACAAAAGAAAAAAGAAGGTTATGCAACTGAAGACCCTACCAAAACTTCTGCAGAAGACCTAGAAAAAATGGCAAAAGAGGCCATTAAAAAATTCAAATCTTTAAACCAATAATCAAATTTTTGCTAATGCAAATTTTGTTCTAGAAAGTGCAACAACAGATACAATAGAAATTACAAGTATTAAGAGAACAATTGTTCCAAATTCCGGAATAACAAAAGTTCCAATAATTTCAATTTCTTCAGTTCCTTCAGGAAATGATATTGTAAGAGTTCTATCATTTGCAGTTTTTATTTCATCAAAGTCAGTTTCTAATCCATCAATTAACACAAAAAAGTCGTCGTCTTCTTCACCGAATTTGGCATCAATTACCTCACGAGGCAATTGGATAAACAAAGTGCCGTTTGAAATTGAATCTACTGAAATGATTAAAGATTCTGCCTCTTGGTCAGGAGAGACTTGTTTCAAGACACCTCCTGAAATAGTATATGTTAATTCATAATCCGTTCCCTGGACGGGAATTGGTCCTTTTAGAGGTGTTTTGAATCCTTCTTGATGCTCTAGTTTTCCAATCAAAGCCTTGGCTTGACGAATTTCTTCTTCATCATATCCTAATTCAGTTAGTTTTTGTTCAAACTCGGATTCAGAAATTATTCCTTCTTCATATTGAAACATTGCCAGTTCATCAGCATCTAGTTCTCTTTCTTCTTCAACAAACTCTTTTTCAGTAACAGTTAAGGTCAAAACTTCTCTTACATCATATAGTTCGGATGCTTGAATCCCCCATCCAAACTTTATTTCATAGTCTCCGATTGGTTGATCTTGATCAATGCAGACATTCCCAAATCTTTCTTTGGTGATTCCATTTATTTTTACATCACAAACTGAAACCCATCCGGCAGCTTCTACTGTTGGTTTAGGATTAGTAGTACTGAATAGTGTAAAAGTTATTTGTTTTGGAGGAAATTTGTTGGCATTTACTTCATCAAAGGAATAAAGTGCAAAACAGCTAGACCCATCACAAGTATGAGGAACATTACCTCCAATTGATTCTAAAAATGGCATGTAAATGAAAAATTCCATTCTAGGATCAATATCATCTGGGATGGAGGGCATTGCAGTAACTAAAATCTCAACTTCAGTTCCAGGTTGAGCAGATGTTGGATTCATAGTGATGGATGGCATTTGTAATCCCATCTCAGTTGTATCAAACTCTGATTGACCATAAACGTCAAGTGAAGTTGAAAGTGGAATCAATAGCAAAACTAGAAATCCAAAAAGTGGTTTTAGATACACGTTGGGTTATGGAGAAATTCATATCTATTTAAGCTTCCATGAATAATGATTCGAATTTTTTTAATAAGATGAAAAAACTAAACTTTCATTACAGATAGATTCTAAAAACCAGCATGGGATTATTTGGGTCAAAAGAAGATCCTGAAGATTTAATGTATCATGCAATGTCAATGATGGAACGTGGGCAGCCAAAGGTGGCCATTTCTCTATTTAACAAAGTAATCAAACAAGACCCAAAAAACACCTCAGCCTTGTTTAACAAAGGACTTGCTTTGAATCAGACCAAAAAATACTCTGATGCAGTGACCTGCTTTGATACAATTTTAGAGATTAATCCAAAGGATTCTCAAGCCTACAACAACAAGGGGATTGCTATGGCTGAAATGGGCGACACACAGGCTGCAAATGAGTGCTATGACAAAGCCATAGAGGTAGACCCTAAAAACAGCTCATCTTATTTTAACAAAGGTGTTTTACTTGACAGATTGCAAGCGTATGATGAGGCCTTGGAGTTTTTAGACAAGGCGATAAGTGCAGATTCCAAAAAACCAAATGCAATGTTTTACAAAGGGATAGTTCTTGGAAAAATAAAAAAACACGAAGAAGCACTAAACTGTTTTGAAACTGTTTATAAAAAATATCCTTCCCACATGGATGCCTTGTTTCACAAGGGAATCGAGTTAGCTGAACTTGAAAAACATGAAAAAGCAATAAAAATTTTTGATGAGGTATTACAAAAGCACAAAGACAACATCAACATAATTTATGCCAAGGCAAGAAGCAAGGCAGCACTGGAACAGATTCCAGAATCTCTTGAATTGTTAAGAAAAGCAGTTTCAAGAGAAGGAAAAACAATTAGAGAATGGGCAAAAAAAGAAAAAATTTTTGAAAAACTTTATGACAATGAGGAATTCAAAAGATTAGTAAAACTTTAGAGGACTTTTTTCCTTACTGCATCTAATCTTAATAATCCAGCTTTGCCTTTAGGACCAGTTAGTCTTGCCTCATATATTGGGACATAAACTTCCATAATTTCAAGTACAGTAAATTTTTCTTTTAGATTTCTAATTTCATTATGTAGGGGTTTTTTTATTATGTCTTGTAGTAATTCAATTGCCGCATCATAAGTTATCTTTGGTTTTTTTACATTGGGAGAGTTTTCTTCTAGAACTTTATCAGGATAAGTTTCTGTAGTTTTAGAATTCACCTTGAATGGAAAATTAATTTCATTTCCACTATAATCAAGGTAAAGGTCATCTATGTCTTCTACAAATACATGCTCCTCTAATGGCAAATCAACTTTATTTTTTCCTCCACTTCCAACAAATGCCTTTTTCAAGGCTGATTTTTCTTTGATTGAGAAGGTTTTTTCACCAAATGTCACCTCCTTTACATTAGAGTCTACTGACAGGGTGTGTTTTGCTTTCCTGAAAAAATCGGCCTCATACATTCCAGATATTTTCAAAATACTCTCGTAAAACAATCTGATAGAGTCTACTTGTACTTGGGATTTTTTTGGTTTTTTTAACAATTTTTTGAATACCGAAGTTTTTTTATCGCCAATAATAGCTGCTGCCTCGACATTGTCAATTGAACTTTTCAAAACAACAACGTGGCTATCATAATTTTTAGTCAAAATTACAATATACTATTAGAAAAGTTGCTATTAAACCAAATGGATTTAGGGATTATTTGGAAAAACATAAAACAAAAGAGGAGATGAAAAACTCATGGCAACAAAAAGAAAACCAGGTCACATTGAAAAATTTCTCAAACGAGCTGACAAGGCAATTGATGAGGGAGTAAAAAAAGCAGATGAAATCCTGGATGATGCAGTTGAGTTTGGAGTGATGGCTGCAGGTCAGGCCAAAAAAACAAGTAAAGAACTCCGTAAAAAAGCAGAAAAAGAAAGTGAAGTAATAAAGAAAAAAGGAGCTGAGAAATTATCGGAAGGAATTGCAGCTGCTAAAAGTGCCGCAGCAAATGCTGAGGAAGATCTAAAGACACTAGAGAAACTAGGAAAACTCAAAAAAGCAGGAATCATTACAGAAAAAGAATTTCAAGAAAAGAAAAAGAAAATACTAGCAAGGATTTAGCAATGAAAAAATCAAATATTTATGCTCCAGGAGACCAAAGAAAAGTAAATCCAAATTGGTTTACCGGAAGAGTCCACATGAAAGATGTATCATCTAAAATTAAATCAAAAGAACAAGGAATCTACCATGTTTATTTTCACAATGGAGCAAAAACTAAACTTCATTGGCACAGTGGAAATCAAGTTTTGATTGCTACAAGAGGTTCTGGAAGTCTTGAGATATTTAGACGGTATGGGACAAGCAAGAATTCATTTAAGATTAAACGAACTGAAAAAATCACTCTAAAAGAAGGAGACACAGTATACATTCCAGCAAAAACTCTTCACACTCATGGCTCTGTAAACAAGAAAAAAATATTTTCACATATTGCAATCAACATTTTACCTCCTAGAAGTTCAGAGTACAAAACAACTTGGTATGAATCAGACTTTAAAGCAAATGTTAGCAAAGTAGTATAGTTTTCATGTCCATTCAAAAAGATTCAGAAATTCCTGAAATTGATGGAAATGAGGGAACAAAAATAAAACAATATTTTCATCCTCACAATACGCTCAATGGAATTAGATTTAGCCTAGCTCAATTTACACTCAAGCCTTCAAGAAGATCTCTTCGTCACAAATTACAATCCTCCGAAGTTTACTATATCTTGGAAGGGGAGGGGGTTTTGTCTGTTAATGATGAAAAAATAGCAGTTTCCAAAGATGATTCAGTGTATGTTCCTCCTCTATCTGAGCAATTTATTGAAAACACAGGGTCTGAGGATCTGAGGTTTTTGTGTATTGTGGATCCTGCTTGGAAGAGCCAAGACGAAGAGATTTTAGAATAACCCATCTGAAATTGTTTTTATCGTATGACGAAGATACGAAAGCTAGTGAATACTTACCAGGCCTTAAAGACTCTAAATGTGGATTCGGACTCTTCATTTGAGGAGATAAAAACAGCGTACCGTAAACTTGCATTAGAATATCATCCTGACAAAAACATAACAGAGCAGGAAGGCGACCAATTTAAAAAAATTACAGAGGCCTACAACTTTATCAAACAATATTACAGAGATGGAAAAAAAGCCTCATTTTCAAACTATTCACAAAAAACAGCAACTGTAAAAAAGCAACCCACATGGGGAGCAAGGCCAGGTCATGAGCCTGGAGACATTCCAGAACAAGACTGGAGTAAATTTACCAAGGAATTTGAATCAGAAAATCCTGACTTTTGGAAAGAATACGAAAGAAAGTTTTGGGAAGAATACAATGCAAGGGTTACTGCAGATGGGAAAAATGGAGAGTTTGAAAAAGCTAAAGAACCCAAAAAACAGCCAAATCTGTTTGTGGATGTTGATCAAAGTTTATGCATTGGGTGTTGTAGTTGTGAAACAATTGCACCTAATGTTTTTGTAATAAATAAAAACTCAAAGATGAATCCAAAATCATCTGTTTTTAATCAAAAAGGGGCAGGGGTGAATAAAATAATGAATGCAGCAGAAACATGTCCAACAAAAGCAATCATTGTAGAAAATAAAGACACTGAAGAGCGAATGTTCCCAAGATAGTTAGCACTTTAGTTTTTGATAAATCTCATCGGTTTCTGAATCTGAGATATTCAAAGTGGAATCAAATAAACAATGAATGGGACCTCCTGAATCATTAGGACTTCTTGGAACAAGATGAACATGAACATGAGGTATTTCTTGACCAGCATCTTTTCCGTTATGAACTGCAAGTAAAGTAGAGCCTGTTAGATTGTCCACTTTGGAAAGAACTTTATGAACTGTAGAAAACAAGTCCTGATTTTCTTCTTGAGACATGTTTTGTATTTTATCATGGTGATTTTTAGGGATTACCAAAGTATGTCCCTTTGTCAAGGGAAAGGCATCAAGAAATGCGATTGAGTTTTCTGTCTGAGTAATTATTTTGGTAGGGATTTCACCAGTTGCAATTTTACAAAAGATACAATCCATGATTTTTCTAAATTTGGATTTGGTTATAAAGATCACATATCAGGGCTCTACAATTGTAGCCCAAGCCAAACCTTCTCCAAATTTTATCGTGGCCTTATCACCTTGTTTTAGAGAGCAGTTTTCAATGGTTTTAGGAACATTGTCTTGAGTTTCCACGTAGCAAACCCCATCATCGTTGTTTAGTATCACAACATCCTCATAGACATCCTCTCTGATGAAATTCCAAAATGGAAATACTAGAGTGGACAAAACAAGTCCTGCAACAATAAAGCATCCTCCAAATCCTAATGCAAGTTTTTGGCTATGGTTAAGTTCCAATTCTACCAGGTACCGCCGTCTCCAGCATTAGGGTCTAATTTTTTTGCAGGTACATTTCCATGTGCTTTTTTCATGTGACGCTTAAGGCGGTCAGGATCATGAAGTTCAGTTCCACATTCTTTACATTTTGTTTCATCACTTGAAGAATCTTTGTTACGTTTGAAAAGACCCATACTAGTTTTATTTTCTAATTATTTTATAAGCCATACTGATTTGGAGGTAAAATGTTCTTCGTAGAGTGATTTATGCTCAAATTCTATGTGTGAATTACGAGAGACAAACAGTTCATAGGCAAAATAAGTTAAAGCACAATTTTACTAATCTAGGTTGAAACGGTATTAGCTGATACTGACAGACAGTTTAGGGGTAAATCAGATGATGCACAAGACATGGCAATTGTATTGTTATCAAGTGAAACAACATCTTGAGGGGTTTGATTGGCAGACAGACCTAGCTGTGATTGTGTTGAAACGGTATTAGCTGATACTGACAGACAGTTTAGGGGTAAATTGCACATCAAATTAGGCCCCCTTTTCTTTAAGATGTCCATGCATAGCAATACAATGATCTTCCATGAAACGATCAAGATCAGATAATTTTCCTTCCCACTGTTCAATGGTCATATCAACACATGATTGTATTACTTCGTTTTCTGGAAATTCTTGCATTGCAAGTTTAGTATTATTCATGACAGACAAAACAAATTCCTTATCAGTTTGAATGTGGTCTTTTGTTCCAAGTATTTGCTCATGGCCAGACACTAAGACTTCAAAATCAAATTCTTCAACAAGAGTATCGTGTGCCTTGATATGCTCATCCAAATTTACGGTTACGCCGAATGCTTTGTAGGGAGCCCCACCAGGATGAAACAAATCAACAGCCATGGCAACTTTGTGATAGGGTAGGTAAATCACAATATCACCTTCAGAATGAAAAGGTCCAATGTAATGGAGTTCAATCAGTTGGTTTCCAACTGATAATCCATATTTGTCATCAAAAGTAACAGTAGGAATTGGTCTGTTGGGGTCATTTTCCGCAATCAAAATGTCTGCAGTATCTTGATGAGCAATAAACTCAATATCTCCTGGATAGATTTGTCCTGCTGCACCAGTATGGTCTGCATGAGAGTGAGAATAAATCATGTGGGTGATAGGCTCGTTAGTTACTTCTGATATAGCCTCAAGATATTTTTCTCCAATTGGTTGTGGAGCATCAATTACAATTACTCCCTCACCAGTAGTTAGAAACATCACTTGATAGCCGTTAGACACAACCCAGTAAACACCATTTGCAATCTCGCCCACAAAATATCCTTTTTCTTTATCAATCATTGGAGGTTCTTTAGTATAATCAATATCAATTGGAAGAATTCCTGGAGAATTATTGTCTGGAACTTTTTCTAAAATTTCTTCAAGAGAGTATCTCAAGGAGGAAGAGTCAGTTGGAGGATTTTCTACTTCAGTTACATGAACTTTTAATTTGTAAACAAATCCTTTTTCAAATTCAAAACCATCTATTTTATCATAGAAAAATTTCCAATCAGATTCCATTTCTTTTTTAATTTGCATACATTGTTGTTTTCCAACACCAACACATTCAACTAATTTTGAATTAACATAAAAAATTGAAAATTCTTCTTGAATAATTTTATCAGTAATTTGTTCAACGAAAATTTTTCCGTCACTTGTTTTACATTGTCTTGGATAAGATTCCATTATAGAATTGCCAGCTGAGACACATTCATCAAAATTATTGATTAAAATTTTGTCTGAACATTCACCAACATGTTTCATTACCATGTGTTCTGCTAAAAGAGCACACTTGTTGCCATAGGTTTTACCATCCACCCCACAAACTGGATCGTATTCTAATGTACATGCAATTGGCGGTTTTACTTTTTGCCAACCGCGTTGAATTATTTTTTCTAAAGAGTTATCATTTACACATGCTGGAGTTGCATCATGGGATTTGAACACAAGTTGTTTTCCTTCTGCACAAATAATATTATCAACAGAAAGTCCTGCATGAGCTTGATGTAATGGACGTAGATAAGGTTGAACTTTACCATCCATAACACAAACTTTTCCTGAATAAACTCCTGGACCACACCTGTCATTGAGAACACAAATTTCACCAAGTGAAGAAAATCCGGGTGCGCAAATTCCATTTACAGGGAAATGATGTTGAGATGTTTGTTTTGTTGGTTGAATTGATTTTTCTTCAGATGCATAAACAAATTCATTTACACTAAACATTCCAAAAGCAATTGAAAAAATTGCAAACACGATCACAAAAATAAAAATTAGATTCCCCCCCATACAAATTATTTTGTGAACATTGCTTTTGAAGTTTAGGAATAATTTCTACGACAGACACAGTTGAACTTTTTTTATAAGATTCTGAGTGTAACATTTTTTACAATTTGTTGTTAGTATGAAAAAAACAAAACTGACATGAAACTAAATAATTTAAAACGAAAACTAAGTCATGTAAAAAGGAAAAAAATAATCAGCATAGGAAAAAGGTCACATCACAAATAACTTCAATTACGATAAAAATTGGTTTGAAAATAAGAAATACATTATAAAGGATACAAAGTTTGTAATTTCTGATGACTCTAAAAAACATCACAGTTTTGGGATCAGGAATTATGGGTCACGGAATTGCTCAAGTTGCAGCTACTGCAGGTTACAACATTGTTCTTCGTGATATCGAACAACAATTTTTGGACAAGGCAATGGAGAAAATAAAATGGAGTTTAGACAAACTTGCAAGTAAAGAAAAGATTTCTCAGCAAGAAGCAGATTCGATTTATTCTCGAATAACACCAATAGTAGATTTGAAAGAAGCTGTAAAAGACGCACAGATGGTTATTGAAGTAGTTCCAGAAATAATGGACTTGAAAAAGAAAGTATATGCAGAACTAGATTCAATTGCCGCTAAAGATGTGGTGTTCGCATCAAACACAAGCACATTACCAATAACGGAAATAGCAAACACAACAAGCAGGCCAGAAAAATTTATTGGAATTCACTTTTTCAATCCACCTCAATTGATGAAATTAGTGGAAATCATTCCTGGAGAAAAAACATCTCAAGAAATAATTGATCTTACCCAAGAATTTGTAAAATCAGTAAACAAAACGGCAGTTCTTTGTAGAAAAGACGTTCCAGGCTTTATCGTAAATAGATTATTCATTCCTATGGTACATGAGGCCTGTTATATTAAAGACAGAACAGGTGCAAGTCTTGAAGAGATTGATTCAGCTGTCAAATTCAAACTGGACTTTCCAATGGGAATTTTCGAGTTAGCTGACTTTACTGGAATGGATGTAATTCACAAAGCAACAGTTGAGATGCATATGAGAGACAAAAAAGTAATTTTGCCACACCCAACTGTTGAAAAAATGTTTGATGAGAAAAAGCTTGGTCAAAAATCAGGTGAAGGATTCTACAAGTATTCAGATGACAAGTATGAACGTGTAACATTATCCCAAGAATTGGCAGAAAAAGTTAACCCTATTCAGCTTGTTGCAAATATTCTAAACAATGCAGCATGGCTTGTTACAAATGGTGCAAGCGACATAGAAGAGATTGAAAAAGCCGCTCAACTTGGACTTGGACTTAAAAAACCATTATTTGAAACTGCAAAAGAAATCGGTATTTCAAATATTGTAAATGAATTAAATCAACTAGCGGAAAAGAATGGAGAGTTTTACAAACCCGACCCATTGCTTATCTCTATGCAGTAATTAATTCTAGAATTTTTTCAACAGCTTCTTTTGGTGAATTAACACCAATAATCTTGATGTTTTCGCGATGATCTATGTAATTATCAATGAATTGTTGAGTTACACCACCCATCCCTCGAATAGAAACCATTGGTTTTTTGTGCATGTACGCTGCACACATTTCAGACATTGTTCCTGAACCGCCTCCGATGATAATTATTCCATCAGCTGATAAAGCCGTAAGAAAATCTCTTGTTAGTCCCATTCCAGTTGGAATAACAATATCACAAAACTCATTTGCTTCAGAGGCTTCTTTTTGGGGAATTATTCCAACAGTTAGTCCTTTAGCATCTCTTGCACCATGACAAGCAGCAAGCATGACACCGCCCAACCCACCAGTTACTAAAACATGCCCAGCTTTTGCAACTTCCACTCCTGTTTCATATGCTACTCTGGAATGCTCTTCGGTGCAACCATTCGTGTTATGGCCAATAACTAAAATTTGTATTTTTTTTGTCATTTTGTTTTCTGATGTGCTTTTGTATCAAATATGTTTCTAAACGCAAATTATATAAAATAATTAATCCAAAGATTTGCATGGTAAAGCGTTCAATGCCAGTTTGTTTTACAAAAGAACAACACAAAATGATCGAAGAATTGGCCAAGAGAAAAGGCATGCTAAACACCAGCCAAGCTCTTGAGAAAATCTTAACTGAATAATTCTATTTTTTACTTTTGTTTTATTTTTAAGGTAGATATATGATAGATCATTTTCAATATGTATAATGGGTCTCTTTTCAAAAAAGCCTACGTATTGCGCAGTATGTAACAAAGAGATCACTCATAAACACAAACCTAAACGAGAATGGAACATTAAAGGGTCTCTTTGCGGAGATTGTCATGTAGACAAGACAAAAGAATACTATGAGGCGACACAACGCCAGCCCTGTGTCATTTGTGGAACAACTAGAAAGATTTCAGATTTGTGGGAACCTAGATGGCAATGGGATATGGATGGATTGTTGTGTAAGAATTGTTTTGATAAAAAAGAAGAGGAACAGAGTAAAAAGAAAAATTTTTGTGCACTGTGTGGGGGCAAGATTGGATTGATTCGTTATAATCCTAAACCAAAGTGGAAGATGGAAGGACAGCTTTGTAGAAAATGCTGGGATGGAAAAAAAGCAGAATTAGGATAAATCATGGGATTTTTTAAAAAATTTCAATGTGATATTTGCTCAACCAAGTTTTCAAAACAAGAACAACTGATGCAACACCAACAGGTTGTACATTTTAAAGACAATCCATATGATTGCAAAGAGTGTGGGAAGAATTTCTCAAATATGGAAGATATGAGGACTCATTTGCAAAGAGAACATATCTACAAAAAAGACAGATGATTATACAGCCTTTATTGTTTTGACTACAGGAGGTCTAACCTTTGTAAAAACTCTAAACCCACAGATACATTTGATCTCTGGTAATCGTGATAACTCGCTGTTTGAAACATGAGTTCCACATCTTAAACATGAATAAACCACATCAAAGGTTTCTTGAGGAGTTTCTTCAGTAAAGTTTTCGTCAACCATGTTTATCATCAAAATTTCTATAATTTAAGGGATACCAAATTAAGTCAAAGACAATTCAATATAGACATCATCAGGGATTTTTAGTCTCATTAATTGTCTTATTGCCTTGTCATCAGCGTTAATGTTGATTATTCGTCTGTGCATTCTCATTTCCCATTTCTCATAAGTTTCTGTACCGTTTCCGCAAGGAGATTTTCTAGTAGCAACATGAAGTTTTTTTACAGGAAGTGGAGTGGGACCTTTAACTTTGACGCCAGTTTTTTTACCAATGCCCATGATTTCACCACAAACACCATCTAGTTTTGGTAAGCTGGTTGAGGTGAGTTTGACACGGGCAGTTTGCGTCATCTAACTCGCCCTATGGTTTGTATTCTTCAGTGATTTCCTTGACGATTCCTGCAGCAATAGTTGCGCCCATGTCTCTGAGTGCAAATCTACCCATCTCTGGGAATTCTTGGAAGGTCTCAATTGGAGTTGGTCTCACTGGTCTAATTTTCACCATTGCAGAATCACCAACTTTGAGGAACTTTGGATTTTCCTCATCGACTGCACCAGTTGCTGGATTTATTTTCTGAAGGAATTCAGTTACTGTTGCTGCAACTTGTGCTGTGTGACAGTGCATTACTGGAGTGTATCCAGGTGCAATTGCTGTTGGATGGTGAATTACAATAATTTGTGCTTTGAATTCTTTAGCTACAGTTGGTGGTGCGTCTGGAGTTCCAAGAACATCACCTCTTTTGATATCTTTCTTTTCAATACCTCTAAGGTTGAAACCAATGTTGTCACCTGCTTCTGCTGATGGCATTTCAGTGTGGTGAGTTTCAATTGATTTGATTTCACCTGTTGCACCTGCTGGCATTACAATAATTTTATCTCCTGCCTTCATTGTTCCTGTCTCAACTCTACCTACTGGTACAGTTCCTACACCAGTAATTGTGTAAACGTCTTGAATTGGAACACGTAGTGGTTTGCCTACTGGTTTTTCAGCTACTGTAAAGTCATCAAATGCCTCAAGTAGTGTCTTACCAGAATACCATCCCATATTTTCAGATTTTTTAACCAAGTTGTCTCCTTTCCATCCAGATACTGGAATGAATGGGACATTTTCAAGTTTGTAACCTACAGATTGTACTAATTTTTCACCTTTTTCTTTGGCTGCCTTGAAGGCGTCCTCAGAATAGTTGCTGTCATCCATCTTGTTGATAGCAACGATAAGTTGGTTTACACCGAGTGTTTTGAGCAAAAATGCGTGCTCTCTTGCCTGACCACCTGGTGCAATAGCAGTATCAGTTTCTCCTTCTTTTGCAGAAAGTACCAAGACTGCTGCATCCGCCTCAGAGGCTCCTGTAATCATGTTTTTGATAAAGTCTCTGTGACCTGGTGCGTCAATTAATGTGAAGAAATACTTAGGAGTTTCAAATTTTTGGAAAGCAAGGTCAATTGTGATACCTCTTTCCCTTTCATCTTTAATGTTATCCATAACCCAAGCATATTTGAAAGTGTCACCTTTTCCGGTCTTCTCGGATTCGGCTGCATGAGCTGCAATGGTTCTCTCATCTACAACCCCAAGATCCATCAAGAAATGACCCATAGTTGTTGATTTACCATTATCAATATGTCCTGTAACAATCAGGTTCAAGTGTGGTTTATCTGCCATGTGAACTCCGTGTTCAAGGGGATTTATTACTGTTATGAATTTTTGAAAAAATTTCGAGGTTTTTTGAATATTTTTTAGATCATGAATTTTTTAAAATTACACATAAATCGAGGTGCCATTGAGAACAATTATGAAAATAACCGTATCTGTAATCAAAGCCGATGTTGGCGGAGTTGGAGGTCATACAAGGCCTAGTGATGGACTTTTAGACGCAGTAAGAAAAACCATCAAAGAATCTGGAGATTTACTAATTGACTACTATATTGGATATTGTGGCGATGATGTTCATATTGTAATGTCACATACTCATGGCGTTGACAATAATCAAATCCATAAGCTTGCATGGGATGCATTTATGGCAGGAACCCAAGTTGCAAGAGAAGAAGGCCTGTATGGTGCAGGGCAAGATCTTCTAAAGGACTCTTTTTCTGGAAACGTAAAAGGAATGGGTCCTGGTGTTGCAGAAATGGAGTTTGAAGAAAGACCAAATGAAGCCTTTACAGTATTTGCAGCAGACAAAACAGAACCTGGCGCCTTTAATTATCCATTTTACAGAATGTTTGTAGATGCACTAAGTAACACAGGGCTAATTGTAAACAAATCACTTGCAGGTGGTGTAAATATCAATATCATGGATGTGGAAGAAGGCAAAGTCGCAGAATTATCCTTATGGGAAGACAAGCCTTCAATTGAAGCTGCATTAATGTATCCAGGAAGATATGTAGTATCAACAATCACTACCAAAGATGGAGAGCCAATAGTTGCATCATCAACTGATAGACTACATAACATTGCTGGAACTTATGTTGGAAAAGACGATCCAATTTGTGTTGTAAGAACTCAAAAGCAATTTCCTGCAACTGAAGAAGTGGGAAGTGTATTTAACAATCCACACTATGTGGCAGGAAATACACGTGGTAGTCATAACATGCCACTAATGCCTGTAAAACTAAACTCTGCAGCCACAATTAATTTCTGCATTCCAATTGTTCAAGCCCTAGTCTTTAGTATGCACAATGGAAAGTTTACTGGTCCATTTGATGGATTCTCAACACCTGATTGGGATTATGTTAGAGAGATTGCTACAAAGAAAGCACTAGCAATGAGAAGTCAAGGATTCATTCATCCTGCTACACTTGTACCATCTGAGCTTGAATATGCAGAAGGATATAGAGCCAGAATGGATGTCCTAGAAAGCAAAATGAAACCAGTTGAGGGCAGCACCCCAAGTGGCGAGAGAAAGGAAAACTACGAAGATCCTGATTAAGAAAAATCTAGTTCTTAGCTGGACATTTTTTGGGAAATAGTTAAAAGAAAAAAGGAACTAGTGTTCTTGTCTAATGCAAAATCTTTTGAAAATCTTTCATTGGAAAACCTATAGTTTTACAGCAATAGCAGTCATTGGATTTTCAAATATCGTAGTAGAATTATTTGGAGAAACCATACCCGGAGTTTTGATGACATTTTTCAAAAGTGCAGGCGAGGTTGTAATCTTGGGTTCTGTTTTTGTGTTTGCCATAGCATGGCTCTTAAAAGCAAGACCACATAACCGCCCAAAAAATTATCATGTTGTAATCTTTGATGTGTTTGGAAAAGAGAGTCAAATTGAAGGCATAAGAACAGAATTCAAAACTCATGATGTAGCATGGAGTTTTATGAAACAATACAAGGCACTTTATCCTCTATACAATTTTGCGCTAGTATCAAAACAACCTAAACACGATAAACCAACTATCTTCAAGTACATTTAGCCCTGAAAACAAATAATTAATTCAAAACTAAAGTGATTGTATGCCAGTGAAGATCTTCAGCGGTGTAGAATACATCGTGGAGAAATCTGTCAATGACTTTATCAAAAATGTAAAGGTAATAGATATCAAAATTACTAGCCATCTAAACAAAAACGAAAAATCTCAAGTCTTTGTTTTGATTCATTACGAAGGAGATTCTCCAAGTCACTCTGCAGGACCAGGGTTACTATAAACTAGATTCAAACTTTTATTCTTGAGTATAACCAAAGATTAGAGTGAAGTTTTCGATTTTAGCCGAGTCGCTAAACAAAATGGAGGCAACTACAAAAAGACTAGAGCTGACTCAGCACTTGGTGGATTTATTTCAAAACACCCCGCAAGAAGTAATATCTAAGATCGTTTATCTTTTGCAAGGAAAACTTCGTCCTGATTTTGAAGGAGTTGAGCTTGGAGTAGCAGAAAAACTTGCAATTCGAGCCATTGCAAAGTCATCAGGCATTGCCATAAAAAAGATTGAAGAGGAGTACAGAAAAAGTGGAGATTTAGGACAAGCTGCTACAATAATTTTAGAGCAAAAAACACAGACAACGTTTTTGATGGAAGACATTTCCGTTGAGCGAGTCTATGAAACTTTGTTTAAGATTGCAAAACTTGAAGGTGCACGCTCACAAGACATGAAAATGAAATACATCTCAAGTTTACTCAATGATGCAACACCACTTGAAGCTAGTTACATTTTGAAAATTTTGCTTGGGACATTGCGTTTAGGGGTTGCAGAAAATACAGTAATGGATGCACTTGCGATTGCTTTTACTGGAGATAAAGAAAACAGAAAGCCATTAGAGCATGCATATAATGTTTCAAGTGATTTAGGAAAAGTCGCTGATACAATTGCAAGTGAGGGGCTCAAAGGAGTCAAAGACTTTGCAATTGTTATGTTTAATCCTATTAGACCAATGCTTGCAGACAGGGTAAAAAGTGAACAAGAAGCAACAGAGAAGATGGGCTCTGAATTTGCAGCTGAATACAAACTAGATGGTGAGAGAGTACAGTTACATGTTGAAGGGGACAAAGTAATTTTGTTTTCAAGAAGTCTTGAAAACATTTCAAAGTATTATCCAGACATTATTGAAAAAATACCAAAAGTCTTGCAAGCAGATCAAGCAATACTTGAAGCTGAAGCCGTTGCTATAAATGAAAACACTGGAGAGTTTTTACCATTTCAAGAACTAATGCACAGAAGAAGAAAATACAAAATAGAAAAAGCAGTACTTCAATATCCAATTACTGTAAACTTTTTTGATGTTTTGTATTACAATGGAAAAAGTTGTCTAGGTTTGGATTATGAGGAAAGGCGCAAAATATTGGAGAAAATAATCAAAGAAGATGATTATGCCAAACATGTTCCAATGAGTATTGTAAAATCTGAAAACGACATTGAAGACTTTTTGGAAAACAGCATCAATGCGGGGTGTGAAGGATTAATGCTAAAGATGCTTGACAAGCCATATCAGGCAGGAGCTCGCGGAAACTTTTGGTTAAAACTCAAAAGAGAATATCGAAATGAATTGGGAGATAGTTTAGATTTAGTTGTGATTGGCGCATTTTTTGGAAAAGGAAGGAGAACAGGGAGATATGGAACTCTTCTTTTGGCTTCGTATGATGATGATACAGATACATTTACCAGTATTTGTAAAGTGGGAACAGGATTTACAGATGAGTATTTGGATCAACTATACCAAATTTTATCAGATAAAGTGACAATAAAGAAAAATCCAAGGATTAATAGTGAAATGGAAGCTGACGTTTGGTTTGAACCCGAACTTGTAATTGAAGTAGTTGCTTCTGAGATTACTTTATCTCCAGTTCATAAAGCAGCTTGGGACGTTTTAAGAAAAGGTGCTGGATTGGCATTGAGATTCCCTAAATTTACGGGAAAGATACGAGAAGAAAAATTTGCTGAAGATGCCTCAACTAATGAGGAAGTTGTTACGCTATACAAAGGACAAAAAAAGATAGCTCATGAGAAAAGTTTGATGTAATTTACGCACAGAAATTTCTCATTTTCATCGAGGATTTAAATTACCTAGCAGTTGATGAATTTTTGAAATGTATAGCGGAGAACTTGAAGTTCAAGCTAAAAGAAAGGCAATTGCAGTTTTACAAGACGAGATCAACAGAATTTTAAATGCATCAAGAGAACTATCCCAGCTCCCAGAACTAATGATGAAAAAAGACAAGACTGGAATCAAAAATACTCTTGAGCAGATCTCAACTATCGAAGAAGAAGTAGAAAATCTCAGACGAAAGATTACAAGAGAGGTTGCAGATGTAGGAGGCCTAATTATGAACAGGGAGAACCTTCTCAATACAGCTTATACGATGGATGAGATTGCAGGATACATAACAGGAATATCCTTCAAATTATCAAACGTAAAGCCAGCAACTCTAAAATCTTCAAAATTAGAAACTGATCTTACAAAGCTAATTGAGCTTGTAGTTGATCAGATCTATAAACTAAATGAGATTATACGCAGTCTTAGCACAAATACAGCAAGTGCAATAGAGTTAGCACAAGAGACTCAAACAATAGAACGTGAGATTGACCTCAAATACAGACAAGCAACTTTGAAACTTTTAACCGAAGTTACAAACACTAAAGAACTCATGTTAATGAAAGACGTGATTGAAGGAATCGAAGAGATGGCAGACAAGTGTCAAAGAGTTTCAGATTCATTCATACTGCTAGCACTCAGCCTATAATACATTCTTTTTTCATATTTTTACTATATCGCATTTCATGTTATACAGTTCATATACACATGTTGGAATTGAGTTTCAATGAAGTGTGATCTTGTTGAGAACAGATTGATTGTTTGGGACATTGAAGATTCACGCAAGCTTTTCAGCAGTGGATATTACGGGAAACCAATAGGGATTCCCAAACCAAAGCCTGAAGAAATTGATGTTCCGTTGATTTTAGATTTAATTGAAGGATTGTATTTGCTTGAAAACAAAAAAATTTCAATTTACAAAGAAAAGAAAAAGATTACAGTTGAAGGAATGAATGAAATTTGCAAAAATGAATATCATGACTTTGAGAAAAAATATCTTGTTTACAAAAACTTTAGAGACAAAGGATACATTATCAATCCCGGAATAAAGTTTGGATGTGATTTTGCAGTTTATGAGAAAGGACCTGGAATTGATCATGCACCATTTTTGATTCAAGTTTATAACAGAAAGGACCCAGTAACATCAACTGCAATTGTTTTAGCTGGACGTCTTGCAACAACAGTTAGAAAGCAATTCATTCTAGCAATCCCTAAAGGTAAAGAGAAAGTAGACTTTTTGGCACTTGATTGGTGGAAGGCTTAGACTTGTTTTATGTGACCGGCGATTCGGTCATAAATCCAGAATAGTTCTTCTGTAATTCCAAAAGATAAATTATTTTTCCATTGATTTCTAATTCTTATTGCGCCTTCTGTTGGTTCAATAATGATGTCAGCATCTTTGAGAGTTTGTTTTGAAATCATTTCATTAAGTTCTGTGTCTTCATTGAGGTGTTCAGCTAAACTTCCCGGTCCACTCCACTGTACTTTGGTAACTGTTTTTGATGCAAAGTGACCTTGTGTTGTTAGTTGTGTTTTTGCAGTATAGTTTGAACCTGCACGTCCAACATCTTTTCTAACAATAAAATGAGCTTGGAATCTGTTTTCTGCGCCCCATGGAAGTGGATTTGGATCTTGCATGTTCTATCCCTTTTGAATAATTTGAATTACGTCAATGTTGGAATTTTTAACTTCAAGACACCCCTTGTTTGTAACCATTCTAGGAGTTTGAGAGAAATATCTGCTGTAATAATCACCTTGCTCTACATCTACTGTTGCAATTTCTTTTGCTTCTGATTCTACACCAATCTCAGATAGCATATCTACGAATTTTTCAGGCCATGTTTGATATACAAAAGTATCAGATTCTGTATCGTGCACGAAAAACCTAGAATCCTACCCACAAATAAAGATATCAAGGAATTTAAGAAAATGCTAGTTTAACCTATCGCGTAATTGATGACAATCACAAATGCATCCCTTCTGGCACTTCATCCTTTTGCAATCAGAACAGACTTTCTTATTCCAAAAAGGAGCAGTATTCATGATTTTTCACTAGATAAAACAGAATTAAGGTTTTAGGATTTTTCAAAAAATTTCTATTTTGTTAGGAGATGAAGAATTGAAAATATTCAAATTTTAATGAAAACCACCTTATTTTTTCCCTTCAACAATTAAATTAAATAATACATTGAGACTGTTCTGTTATCTATGCTAAAATTTCAGGGTAAAACTGCATTAGTTACAGGCAGCGGTACTGGAATTGGCCAAGCTATTGCCAAAAAATTTGTTGAAAATGGTGCAAGTGTCATTATTTTAGGTAGGAGGCCTGAACCTCTCCAAGAAACCTCAAAGATGCTTGAAGAAATAATTGCCGAAAAAAATAGTGGTGCCCATGTCAAAATTTTTGCCGGTGTCGATGTTGCTGACGAATCTGCAATGACTCAGATGTTTGATACTTTGAAAAATGAAAATTCAACAGTTGATTTTATCATAAACAATGCAGGAGTTTCAGGTCCAGTAACATGTTTTCCAAATTCGCCACTAGATGATTTTAAAAGTACAATTGGAATTCATTTGACTGGAACATTTTGGGGCTCAGTCCAGGCTCTCAAAGTTATGAAAGAAGGTGGAAAGATAATTACAATTTCAACTTTCTTTACAGAAGAAAGACCTCTTGAACAAAGACCTTACAGATTTAGAAGCCCATACACAGCATCACAAGGTGCAAAAAACAGACTTGCCGAATGCATGTCATGGGAATTAACTGACAAAGGAATCATATCAATTGCAACAAACCCTGGACCAGTTCATTCAGATAGAATTTACAAAACAGTATATCC
>WVWY01000028.1:21949-42866 GCA_011773785.1 Candidatus Nitrosomaritimum khambatensis
ATTCAAGCAGATGGAATAGATAAAGAAGGCATTGCAAAAACTGCAGAAAAACTTGCTAATGGAAAGGACGTTGCAAAATTAACTGAAACTTTTACAAGACTATTAGAACAAATTCAAAAACTTGCAGGGAAGATCCAAAACAATACATCACATATGATTGCAGACCAACAATTCCTACAACAATCACAAGTTGCCGAATCAGTTCTCAACTTGTGTGATGATGAAATTGCAAAAATCCTAAACGGAAAAGTAATTCCTGGAGACAGAGTATTTTATCCAGTTAGAGCACATATTGGAAATGCAACACCCGGAGTTCACCAACCAGACTTTGCAGGAAAAGCAATTGTCTTTACAGTAGATGCAACAGACAGTGCAGATGGAGAAAGGGTCCAATTTCTTGCTGGCCACATCGAAAAAAATGGAGGAAAAGTAGCCTGCTTCATCTCTGAATCTACACCTAAAGAACTACAAGAAGCAATTAGTAGTAAATTTCACTCCCATGTAGTTAATATCAAAGACCCTGAAGAGGTTGCAAAGTGGTTAAACACAGCCAAAACTAACATTGGTGAGATATTAGCCGTAATCCACGTTACAGGGAAATTACCTGACATTCCAAAATTAACTGACCTAACAAGAGCAGGATGGGAAGATCTTATTGCAAAATTCATCACCACTCCAGCAACAGTAGCACAAAGAGCATTAGAACAATTTGTTCCAGGAGGGGATAAAGACCCACGCCTCTACAAAGATGCAACAGGTAGAATTATGATAATAGGTCCAGATTTGCCAATCGGAAGAAAAACTACAGGGATACAAAGAGCCCAAGTAGAAGTTTTCAGAGGGGCATTAAGACCATTTACAACAACAGTTAATCAAGAATTAAGCGATGTTCTTAAATCGAAAGTTAGAATGTTAACAGTATTTCCGGGAACTGTAACAGGTGCAGAGCCAAGTAATGAAAAAATTGCAGACGCAATTAATTTCCTTGTATCAGACAGTGCAGCTTCCTCTGCTGAAGTTACATTTTGTGTTGACGAAGCAAGATAGGAATGAAAAAATTCTCAGAGTTTAGAGTTGGTGACAAATTTGTCTCAACATGCAGTATTTCTGAAGATGAGCTTGATGAATACTTTAGATTCTCTAGAGTAAAAAATGCATTTTTAGAAGATTATGGAAGTAAAAAGCAACAGTTAGTTTCAGGTAGAGCTGCACTATCTAGAATGGAAGGAGAGTTTACAAGACTAAGTCAAATTTATGGAAATCACATTATCTTTATTGGAACAGATGGTGATCCTGAATGGGAAAACCGTAGTACAAGATTTCTAAAACCAGTACACACAGACGAAGTTCTAAAACTCCAATACACTGTTTCAGGTAAAGAAGACATTGATGATGAGTATGGCAAACTTGCAATTGATTATGAAGGAATTAACCAAGAAGGAGAAACAGTTCTGATTTCTCGCAAGAACATTTACAGAATCAAAAAAGAACCACCAAGATAAAATTAAAACCGGAGAGCCGACATGTCTCTCCAGCCCCTAGAAAGTTGAAACCTAGAAGACAAACCCTTATTGCAAAATTAGTATAAAAGCACCTAAAATTTTGTCAGGCTATACAAAATTCCCACTAAATGAATCCCAAAACATCTTGACAGCTGCTGCAATAATTACAACAGATACTAGAATTTGTAGGTATCTTTCCCTAATGTCAACTGACAATCTTGCTCCAACAAGACCTCCTGCAAAAGAACCTGATGCTAACAGACCTGCTTGCAAAAAATCAGAATGTCCTAATGCAGTGTGGACTGCGACTCCTGAAAAAGATGCAAATAACAAAATTAGTTGTGAAGTTGGAGCTGCCTTTTTCATCGCCATTCCCATTCCAACTACCATTAATGGAACAAACACTATTCCACCGCCAATTCCAAAGAAGGCACTAATTATTCCTGCAAAAAATGATGCGCCTATAGCAAAGACCATCATTTGTTTTGGGATATTCTTTTCTTTGCTCTCTAGTTTTTTTCTCAAAAAAATGTAAACAGCTGAAGCTATCAAAACAAATCCAAATAATATCTTGAAAAGTTCCGGAGTCACATCACTTGAAATGTATGCCCCAAGTACTGTTCCTGGGATTGTTAGCAATCCAAGTTTTAATCCTAAAGAATATTCAATTCGTTTTTGTCTATGATAGGATATTGTAGATGCTACGGCATTACTAAATGCTGCAAACAAACTGTTGCTAGTGGCCAATGTTGGTGGAAATCCAAAAAATGTCAAAACTGGAACTACAATTATCCCTCCACCAAGGCCAATCATCGAACCTAATACACCAGCTACAAAACCTAATGGAATTAACCATAGTTGATCAATCATTGTAAACGTCAATCAAATGATCTCATTCTATATTATATCTTGGATTTAGACGGGTATTATGAAAGTCCACATGTAGCCTTCAGTGTTGGTAGTAATCTCAAGTAAGAGGCTTTTTTGACCTAGTCCACTAATTTCGGATTTGCTTGTAATTCGTTTTGCCTCAAGATGATGACTATGCGCTGCATCAATCCAATCAGATACTGTTTCAAAACCACCAGGTGTTTCTTCATCCCAACAGTTACAAACAGCATTTTCTATCATAGCCTGATAAACTGTTTTGATGTCTGCAAGTTGAGAAGTTATAGGATCGGCTTGAATTACCCCTATAACATACCATGGATTCGAGGGAGCCCCAACCATGTGTATATTCCCAAGGAATTGACCTTTGGCATCTAAAAGCTCAGTAGATGTACAATAGGTTATGGAGTTTTGGAGCTCTTCATTAGAGAAAAAAGTACAATATTCCACTATAGATAATCCATTTAGTTTCAAGGGAGAAGACATGGGTATATTATGCATATCTAAAACCGCTTGAAGGTCTTTGTTTGTTTGAGTGTAAGATATTGACAAGGTCTCAAGATTCTCTTCCATTTCAGGTTCAGCAGGACTAAGAGCAGCAACTACGATAATTATTATCGCAACACCTGCAATCGCAGGAGCAATAATTTTTTTGTTCATTGTTTTTTATATTTACATTTCCAAGATAAGGTTTTGCAATTAAATGGAAATAATCTCCATCTTTGAATCTAGGGTGATTCCAAACTGATCAACAAATCCTGCAGTGACTTCCAATATGTATTTGGCCTCACCGCTTGGAACAATACTTTGACACGCCATTATTTCAGTTGGTGTCTCGCAGGGTGGAATATTCTCCTCAATGTAAACCACATTTCCTTGCTCATCAAACCATATCATATCAAGTGAAAACTGCATGTTGAGCATCCATAAAGAATAGACCCCAGGTTCATCAAAAACAAAGATCATTCCTTGATCATATGGCAATGGGTCTTGAAACATCAATCCTCGAATTCGTTTTGATTCATCATCAGCTATCTGGACCTCAAGTACTGTTTCATCTACCTTGATTGTCCCTCTAGGAAATTCAACTGACTCAAGCTTACTATCACTAGGTATTGAATAGATTCCTATAATTCCCACAATCACAGCAGCTGCTGCAATTGGAACTAAGGCCTGAGTTCGGGTAGTCATAAAATATCTAGTTGCTTTCCTTTTAAAATATCTTAATGATAAAAAAAGAAATCAAAACTCAGGGCGATTAAAAGAGTCCAGATTTCTAATTTGTATTTTAAAAAATGGTATTTATTGAGATTCCCAAATTTTCTCCAAATTTCATTTTTGGGTCAAGATTAGGATTGTTTAGACCAACATTTTATTTTGATTCAACTAATGGGAAATTATGGAGCTAAAAATTGGATGTACGGGTTGGAGTTATGATGGCTGGTCAGGCACGTTTTACCCAAAAAAGCTACCAAAAACCGAATGGTTAGAATATTATTCAAAGATTTTCCCAATAACGGAGATAAACTCAACATACTACAAGATTCCTGATCAAGAAACCACAAAAAAATGGAATTCTGATACCCCTGATTCATTTAGTTTTACTGCAAAGTTTCCATCAATCATTACACATGAAAATAAATTAAAAAATGTCAAAGAACATGTATTTCATTTTCTTGCATCATTTACTCCAATGTATGAAAAAGTGATTGCTCTAGTTTTACAACTTCCACCATCTTTGTCTTTTGATGAAGCAAAACCAAGATTAGAAGAATTGTTTTCATATCTTCCACCTTACTTCAAGTATCCAATAGAAGGAAGACATGAATCATGGTTTACTGATGAGGCCCTTGATTACCTAGATGAAAAGAATCATTGTCTTGTATGGAATGAAGTGCAAGGCGTTAATAATCCTGCACAAATAACTTCAGACTATATCTATCTGAGATTAATTGGAGATAGAACAATTTCAGAATTTGGAAAAAAAGTCCGAGATAAAACTAGCCAGATTCAAAAATGGTCAGATAGAATGAGAAGACTTGAAGATGAAATTGGACTTGCGATGATTATGGCAAATAATCATTTTGAGGGATTTGGTCCTGAAACTGCAAATACTTTACGTATGCAATTAGGATTAAAAGAACTAGTATGGGAAGAAAAAAAGCAACAAAAACTATTCTAGTTCTCAAATGGCGCTAGTATTGATTTGCAACACTGGTCAAGCAACTCTGAATATTTTTTTGCATCATACTTTTTGGCAAACTCTATTGGAACAACCCGGTGTGAAATCTTTCTTTTATAGTCATTTATGACATAGCGAATTTTTTGTCCTGGTTCTATTTGCCTGCCTTCCCATTTTAGTTGATTTAAGGCATCGGCCTGTATCGTATGGCTTTTGTGCTGTCCAGTACCACGCGTAACACGGTTAGTAAAGGCAAGGTCCTCTACGGGTAATTCGCTTCCGAAAAGCATCTTATCATACCTGTTTTGGATAGATTTTGCCTCAGAAATGGATTGTTTTATTTCTGATATTGTCTTGCATTTTGCAAACAAGTTCAAAATATCAATTTGGCATTGCTTGAAAAATTCTGGAGTATCGTGTCGACGAGTTTCAATTCCACGTAGTTTTAGATCACCATCTTTGTTTGCTCCAAAGTACCTATTTGCAACAGGCAAGTGGGGATTTTCTTTTGAGGGTAAAAATACAATCCAATTATAGACATCAAAGGACATGTCAAATCCAGTTTCTTTTTCAATTGTTTTACGTAGTTTTTCATAGTCATGTACTGTTGCATTTTTTTTGTGTACCCAAAGTGAATCAACAATTCCATGTAACACTGAAAAGCCATTATCTTCTGCAATCCTCACTGCTTGTAACAATAACTGCCTTGCAAAAGCACATACTGCCATATGAGCATCAATTCGTCCAAACTTTGCATTGTTAAATCCCAAATATCCAAACGATGTAACTAAAATCCACTTTAGTGCTGCTTTTCTTTGTTTGTATATTGCAGATTGCTCTTTATTTTTTGCACTTTCAATTAATTCAGTATATTTTTTTCTTTTATCAAGTAGTAATACTAGTGACTGTGGTACTATTCCTTGATGCTTGCATATATGATATCCTAGCTCTGGAACAGTGCCGATAGAGTCAGAACAGCACTTGCAGTTTATTGTCTCAGCTGAGATATTTTTTTTGAGCATGATATTTCCAAAAAGAGATGCAAAATCAACTTCCCCCACATTTTCATGTGGACCAATTCGAGGTTCTAAGATAAGACCACCTCTATCTCCAATTAACAAATCCATTCTTGTTTTGAAAATCTCTGAAACTATTGGCTTCCATGGAACCAACAAATCTCGCTTTGTGGCGTTATAGAACTGAACTGAACTCATACACTTTCCAATAGAGGCTCTAGCTGCTGTTTGAAGGGGTAACCTGCAGGTGCGTGAAATCTCAAATATTGCCTGAAGAGATTGTTCAGTTTCCCATAGGAAGGCATTTGAGCGGTCTATGTGAACTCTGCCCAATAATTGGGTGCCTGCAGGCTTGAAATGTATCTGACCATACGAAAAATACGATGTGCCCTTATGCTTTGGCATCAAAAGGGCATACCCTTCTTCTCTGCCCAAAACTAGTTTTTGAGAGATTTTGTTTTTTGCAGCCCTTGTTGAAAGATATGGAAAATCCCACGAATCTCCATTTTTTGTAATGATAAAATCAGGATCAATATCTTTTATCATTTTGACACAATCAAGTATCACTTGCTCTTCAGATTCAGACTCTAATATTGTATCGTTAATTTTAATGGACTTGATTTTGTCTTCAAATTTTGGAATCTTTCTTTTTGTTTTTGCGTTTACCTGTAGATTGATTTTTGTAAATACAGGTAGCTTGTAATTAGTGTCTTCAATCCCAGATTGAGGAATCCATTGTTTTTGTATTTTGTATTGTCCTAAAGGAAACAAATCTTTTTCATACATGAATGACTGTGCAGGTGGAATGTCTACGTTGTATAGTTTGTATGCACCAAATGCATCAAGTTCCTCAATTGTTTTTCCCAATTGTAATAGGTGAGAAGAATTTTTGAGAACTAGCTTCAACACTAGGGATTTTTTTGTATCAAATACTTTTTCAAATTTACTTTCCCATGTGTATTTTTTTATTAATGAAATGATTTTAGAATTTTTTTGTAGTTTTTCTAGTTTGTATTTGCTGTCAGATGCAACATAAAGTGATGCACTCCATTGTTTTTCTATTCTGTGTGTTTTTTTGTTTTTAATCCACAAAATGATTTTGTCATTTAGTGGATAAACATCAAATAGCCAGCCACTAATCATTTCTTGTTTAGTAAGAATTGTATCATTTGGTGTTGTATCAAAATCAAAGACAGCATCATTGATGAAGTTGTATATGATGGTCCTTTGGAGTTTATTGCTTTAAGATACTGATAGCATTGTCTTATCATTTTGTTGAAAAGTTTTCTGTCCTCTGCACGAAGACCGTCCCCAAATGCCTTCCATGACTCAATCTCCTTTGCGAGCAGGTCGTCATGTGGAAATAGGCTCAATTGGACTCACCCAGACTCAAAATCTGCTTGAAATGATGAAAAATTATTGCCATAAAGATAGCCTCCAGTCTAATTGGTCTACAAGACATCATGCATGCAGAAATGTACAGTCTTGCAGTTGCAAAAATGTCATCAAATATTGCTTTATCTTTTTTGTCAAGACCTACACGGAATTTTCTCCATTTTTTTTCTTCTTGATACAGTGCAATACGAAATGAAGGAACTGTTCTTCCCATAACATCACCTAGTGCTGTGGAATAAGCTCCAAAGAGGCGGTATCAATTAACACTGATTGTGTCTTTCCAAGATCATCAATATTTACAGATAATGTATTGTAGCTTTGCCGTATTTTGATGGTTTTTGAAAACAATTGTAATAGCATGCCATCAAACTTTGTAGGAATGTCAAGAGACACTACGACAAGACAGTTTTGGATTTTTTTCAAAGATTGTACAACTGATTTTAGTACTTGCTGCATCTCATTAGTATTCAAAAATGGATCATTTGTAAAAAAATGAAGTAAATGTGTTATTATTACAATCTTGACACCATACTGCTTGATTGCATCTGATAGTTCATTTACAATCAGATTTGCGAGCTGATAAACAGTAAATGTTCTGCAAGAGATTATTCCAGATAGAATCTTTTTTACATCTAACCCATATTGTTGTGCAAAATCAACACATTGATACAAATCAGAACTGTTTGCACCATCAATTAACAATACCTTAGAATCCAATCCCCCATATCTGCGTGGAAGTTGCGCTCTAACACATAGTCTTTCTACTAGTTTTTGAGTATGAATTCCTGCAATACAGATTTTGTGGTGTGGTGTAAGAAAGTGTAAAACAGAATCAAGTTTGTCAATATCAAATGTAAGTTTTGGTAGTTGGGACGCTCTTTGAAATACAATAGAAGGCAAACAAGGTTTGATGCTCATCTTTCTCTGCTGAAGTGAATCGCTCAAAAGAGTACCACAAAATGGGCATGGCTCAATACTGCGAACCAGACCAATCTCTGTGTTGATTTCTTTGAGAATATTGTTGCAGTGCCCGCAATAGTATTGTAAAAGTGTCTTATTCACCTGATTTTATGCGTAAATTTGGCTTAATAGGTGAGGTAATGTTGCTATACCCCGATCAGTTGTATTATTTTTGAAAAATTTTTTGTCCATTTTGAACAAAACTGCGCTCTTATCTTAAAAAACCATTTAGAAATTATGGCAATGACCATACACATGATGAATAGAATCAGAGAAGAATCAGATGAGATAGAATTTTCTGATGAAGAATAAAGTCACGATAAATCAAAAGCATTGTAAGTAGAGGATCTAATGTAAAATTTTAAAAACTTCATTATTTGGTTTTCATAAGGTCTTTGATTTTCTTAAGATTAGTTACGTTTGATTCATGAAACATTGTCAGAGTTTCTGCCATCGAGTCAGGTAGCGATTTTTTCAGATGAGCAACAAAATCATCTCCTCCTAAAATCATTTCATCAATTAACTTTTCAATTTCGTTTTTCTTGTGCGCCATAATAGTAAGAAGGATATCTAGTATTCAACTGATTCTATTGAAAATTTATGGTAGTTCACGCAAGGCCTAGAGGGGGCATGAAATAAGACTCTTGTCGTGAACTTCCTGTAGTTATTGGGATCAAAAATTACTTAACAAAATGCATGTTCAAAATTTACAACAAAAACTAAGATTAGATGGTCTAAAACACAGATTTTTTAAAATCGCTTATTGAGGAAAGAGTGTTTTTTGTTTCGTGACCAATATCGTGAATTGTTGAGCCATTGTATTTTTTGTCAAGATATCTTCCTGCCAAAATCATTGGGCCACCTATTGCACAAGTAACACCTGTTGGTTCAGGAACCCAAAGCATCAAAAATCCAACCTTTTGAAGCTTCTTTCCGGGAGCTGGTGCTTTTTGAAGAGCACCTAGGTGCCTTCTGTGATGATCAGGGTCAATTTTTGCAATATCGGAATAATAACTAGCTCTTCGAGTAGTAGTTTCATGAATTTTTCGTAGCTTGTCTAATCGAGCCTTTAGGTGGTCTACCATGCCTAGAATACATTTTGAAAAAATTAGTTAAGATTCAAAGATCAAAACCAGATACCTGCAAGTCAATTTCAGATAACCTCCATTCAGGCACAACCTCCAATTATTATAGGTATGAATGAAATCTAGGGATGTTGAAAAAAAGTGCAAAGCGATTAGAGTCCATCAAGGCCGCTCACAAATCTGAAAGAGATAGTTTTAGTGCCAGAATGGAAGACTATTTGGAAATAATTGCAGAATTAGTAGAATTGAAAGGATATGCAACAACTCTGGATATTTCTAGATACATGCATGTCAGTGCTCCAAGTGTTACTAAGATGCTGCAAAGACTTGATGAAAGTGGATTTTTAGAATATGAAAAATATCATGGGATTAATCTAACAGATAAAGGAAACCAAGTAGCTGATGCTATTCGTCAAAAGCATGGAATATTGTTAGAATTTTTTGAAATTTTAGGTGTAGGGTATGAGACTGCAAATCAAGATGCTGAAGGAATAGAACATCACCTTAATCCAAAAACAATCAAACAACTACGAAAATTCATTACATTCCTAAAATCAAATCCAAAGATTTTAGAGAATTTTAAAAATCTTTAGTTAGAGACAAGTATTTTGAAATTATTTTTAGGAAGACTAGCCACTTGTGTTATTTTCTTTTAACAATTTGAGAATGTTTTGAATAATATCGATATGATTTGAATTAATTTCAGTTGTTATCATTAAAAGATGTTTTTCGTCTATCGGAAATGAAATTCGTTTTAATTTATCATATTCGGCCATTGCGTATTTGGTGTTTCCTAATTTGTGTTCAATATTTTTTCTAGTTTGCCACCTTTGACTAGCATAGTAATGCATCATTTTTAATTCATCATCATTTAGTATGGGGTTTATTCCCTCTCTAAAACCCCCGTGTAGTTTCTCTCCAACGCTATTTTGTATTGCAGCATATCGAATTTTATAATCGATTGCCATGACTTTGCCAAAGAGGTTAGAAAAATTCAATAATTCATTGATTATTATCTTCTTTAAAAATTTGTAATAAAGTCACCATAAAGTTTAATTAAAAATCTTTGAGATAAATGTGAATATCGTTTTGTGACGTAGCTAATTGCATCAGATTTTTTGCAGCATCTGAACGTCTCGGAATTTTGATGTGTCCCTTTTTTCCAATTCTTTGAGTTGTAACATACTTGTCATTTACAAAAATATCAGCATGCATTGTATTGTATTCTCTGCTTACAGTAAGTACTACGGCTGTTTTTGATTCAGAAAATGAAAATGGTAGTTCTCCAGACATTGAATGGCCAGAGGTTCCTCTCTCAACTACATCGATGTGAATATTGAGTTGTTTTTCAATATCGCTAATGTTAGAGCCTCCCCGCCCAATAATTGAGGGGATTGCGCTTTGATCAACTAGAACTTTTACTCGATTGTCTGATATGATTTCAACTTGTGCATCAGGATCATATCGTCTAAAGGTGTCACGAATTTTGTCTTCGGCAAGTTTTTCTATTCCAACTTTTTTGGCCTTTTGACCAATTGGAACAATGACATTTTCCTCACCAAAGGTGTAAATTTCATGCTCAAGTGCATTGTTTTCAAAGTTTCTAATCTCAATTACAGGCCTAGCCAAATCAGACTCGGTCATTCCTGTTGGTACTTTTACTTTAAGCTCCAAATCATAGACTTTTTCGATTTTACCGTCCTTAACAAATACGACAGTATCAAGAACATTTGGGATGATTCCAAGCTCAATTTTTCCAATAAATCTCTGAATAGCGTCAAGTGGTGAATTTGCATGAACCACACCGACCATCCCGACTCCTGTCAATCTCAAATCTGCAAATGTGTGAAAATCTTCTCTTCGTCTTACCTCATCAAAAATAGTATAATCAGGTCGAACAAGCAGCAAAATATCTGCGGTATTATCAAAACTTCCATCTAGTTTACTATACTGTGTAATTCCAGCATCCACCTGCAAGTCTCTGGGCGACTCGAAAGTTTTTACAATTTTTCCTTGACTGTGATAGAAATTTGCAAGCCCTGACGCAAGTGTGCTTTTTCCTGAGCCAGGGGGGCCAGAAATAACAATACCTTCTGCTCTATCGGCAAATCTATCCATTAGTTCAGGGGAAATTGAATAATCATCAAGTGACAATTTTACAATAGGATGTACAATTGTAATTTCAAAGGATTCTGAAAATGGAGGTTTTGTTATTGCAATTCTGTAATCTTTGTACTGAATTACGTCTGCACCTTTTTTCGTAATTTCTGCTGTACTTGAATCAGAAGTTATTGGGGTTTCGATAATTTGTTTTGCCATAAACTCTAGCTGATCACGTGTAAGTATTTCATCCGAAATCTTTGCTAATTCAAAATGTCCTGGATGTCCTCGCTTAGCAAGAGGATGAAGATTTTCTTTAAGATGTACACTCATGGTTTCTGAATCAAAATACTTTAGAAATTCAAGATCCTCTTCTTTGATTTCAGGATGCAAGTAAACTGAAGTTATTCCCTCTGCTTGTGCAACAAGATTTTGTACGTTGTCAGAAGTGTATAGTGTGGCTTCTTCTTGCCTTGCAATATCCATGATTATTGAATCAATTTTCCCTTTCCCTGCAAGTTGAATGTCCTCTAGAGAGGGATGTGCTCCTTCAATTGAAATTTCTAATCCAAAATTTTTTGATATATTTTTGAGATTTTGTATCTCTTTTAATCCAACAAACCCTTGTTCCTTTTTCTGGGCAGCTTGAGATTGTAATTCATCAACTACTGCTTGAGGAATCACCAATTGGCAATTTCTTAAATTTCCAGATTCTACATATGCTGTAATTTGGGCATTAATGATTACACTAGTATCAAGAACAACTTTGGTCAAAACTTTCTCAAAATTAATGAAGTAAATGGCCTTAAATTAGTTCGCTTAATTGGCTAAAGAATCATTGATTTGTTTTATTACAATATTAAAATCAAAAGGCTTTGAAATGGCAGAAATTGCCCCAATTTCCAAACATTGGTTGATAATTTTTTGATCATCACTTGCCGTTATCAATACAACTTTGGCATCGGAGTCTTTTTCCATGATTTCTTTAAGGACAGTTAGACCATCTTTTTTTGGCATTGCCAAATCAAGTAAAAGCAAATCAGGACCAGTTTTAAAATACATATCTACAGCTTCATCCCCATTGATAGCTTCGGCAATAACTGAGTGTTTTCCAATCCCTAAAAGATCTCTTAAGACGAGACGAATGGCATCAGAATCATCTGCAATCATAATATTTGCCATATAAAACAAATGACTATTCGTATGTTAAAAATAATTTAGAGCTCAAAATTTTGAACAATAAAACTAGTCAGCAATCGTTGAAGAAATATTAGAAATTTCTTTTTGAGCCTGACTTAGGTCATGGGATTTTTCCATTGCAATCTTCATCTCAGAAACAGAAGTTAATAGAGGTCCAAAAAACCCATCTACTTTTTGTCCCGCAGCAATTTTCTTTAAAATTACATCAAGTGATTTTGCCAAGCTTCCAACATTTTCTTTTCCCATCATAGGTGCTAGACCCTTGATTTTGTGCATGTGTCGCTCGATTTCTGCTGAATTTTTAAAAACATCTTCATCGCTGTTGCACGAGCCTAGAATTTTGGAGATTCCTGTTAGTTCATCATTTATTTCCTTTGTAGCAACCTTGAGAAACTCATCAGACATGACTGTTCAAGAAATAACATCCCCTCTTTTTATACCTCATGCCTAGCTTTTCTTGTTGTGAAGATAGTTACTAAATTGTATATGTTAATTGGAGTTTTGATTGTAGCGGCAGCTTTTAACTTGTTTTTGCTTTACCAGGATGAGAAATTAGGAATCTTTGGAGAAGGCTCCAACCAAGAAACGCTAATACAAGTTTTGTTAGGAGTTGATATTGCGACCTTCTTTTTAGTTCCTGTTGTGATTCGACAATCATTGGCACCTTTAGAATCAATTAGCAAAGCACTAGCGCGTGTAAAAGAGGGAATGTATGGTGAGAAAGTAAAATACAAAGGAGAAGATGAAATTGGAGAATTGGTTTCTTCATTCAATGTAATGTCTGATACAATTAAAGAAAAAGAAGAAATTGCAAAAAGAACTGACCTCGCAAAAGATGAATTTTTAGCAATGATAACACATGAATTAAAGACCCCCTTAGTTCCAATTCAAGGATATGCGGACATTTTACTTGCAGAGCATTTGGGAAAATTAAATCCTGAACAAAAAAATAGACTCGAAATAATCAAATCAAGTTCAACCACTCTTTTAGGAATAATTTCTGATTTACTTGATGTGCAAAAGTTAGAGATTGGAAAACTACGAATGAAAAAAGAAGACTCTGATATTCAAGATTCAATTGAAAGGTCTGTAAATGCATTATTGCCTCAAGCAGAAACCAAAGAGATTCAATTAACATTTAGTGCAAAGAACTTTGTTATAGTACATGATCCTGAAAGAATCAAACAAGTGATTACCAATCTTATCAAAAATGCATTGATTGCAGTGGAATCTAAGAAAGGAAAAATTCAAGTGTTGATGGAGGAAACGCCGTCAGACATTAAAATCAGTGTAAAGGACAATGGAATGGGAATACCAAAAGACAAGCAAAAAGACTTGTTTAAGAAATTCTATCAAGTAGACGCCACCTTAACTCGAGAAAGGGGAGGAAGTGGACTGGGTCTTGCCATCTGTAAAGGAATCATTGACAATCACGGTGGGCAGATCTCAGTTGAGTCTGAGGAAGGAAAGGGTGCAAAGTTCACATTTACAATCCCAAAGCAGTCAATTGCCATTGCTTAAACAATTCAAACACCAAGGGCTAAAATCACTCACTCTTGCTGAAAAATGGAGTTTTCAAAAGACTAGTCATGGACGAAAACCATACACAACAAAAAAATGATGAGTTTTACTCCAATTGTACCAAATACTTTGAATTTTTACGAGAAAAAGGAGAAACAGACTATGAATTTGAGGATGAATATTACTTTACAATGCCTGCAATATCCCATCAGTAGCAATCCAGAAGATTTACGAAGCTCATCTATTTTCTAAATTTTATGGATTCAGATCTTTTAGATTTTGCAGATCAGGCAATAAAGTACGGACAGTCGTTAAGAGCTCAATATTGCGATATACGAGCAGAAACACAACTGAGAAAATCTGTTTTAGTGGAGAATGGAGAAATAGAACATTCTCGAGAAAAAGCCGACCATGGAATAGGAGTTAGAATTTTGAGAAATGGTGCATGGGGATTTTTCTCAATTACAAATCCCAAAAATATTGACGAGATAAAACAAACTATCGAGAAGGCAGTAAAAAATGCTGACCATTACTCTCAAAAAAGAAAAATTAAAACAAATCTTATTCCCATCAAAACCCACAAGACCAAAAAAGAGTTTCCTGTTTTGAAAAAACCACACTTGGATGATTTAATTTCTGTTGGATTAGATTGTGATAAGACAATTTCTGAAGAATCAAAAATTAGAAAATCAATTGTCAATCCGTGGTATGCCGAAACTTCAAAATATTTTGTATCAAGTGAGGGCTCAGAAATTTTACAAAACTTTACAGATGTTGTTATTGACATGACTGCAATTGCACATGATTCAGGGCTTACCCAATCAGTGAATATTACTGAGGGTGGACGAGGTGGGCTAGAACAAATAATTGGAAAGAATCAGGCTCAAAAAAGTGCTCAACACATTTCACAAAAAGCAACTGAACTCTTGAATGCAAAACCAGCAACCGAAGAAAAGGCAACTGTTGTAATGAATCCTGATTTTGTTTCACTACTTACTCATGAAATTTTAGGACATCCGTCTGAAGCTGACAGAGTATTAGGAAAAGAAATGGCCTGGGCAGGAGGTGCATGGTGGAAAGAAAAATTAGGGCAAAAGGTTGGATCAGAATATCTCACGGTCTTTGATGATCCAACCATTGAAGAAAGCTTGGGTTGGTATTACTTTGATGATGAGGGAGTAGAGACTCAAAAAACAACTCTCGTTGAGAATGGCGTTTTGAAAAACCATATGCAAAATAGAGAAACTGCTTTAGAATTTGCTTCTCTACCTACCGGCAACATGAGGGCGACAAATTACAGATTCATGCCTCTAATACGAATGGCTTGCACCTGCATTGCAGGAGGAGATTGGAAACCTGATGAAATGATAAAAGATGTCAAAGAAGGGTATCTAATTTCAAACATGAAAATTCCTTCAATTGATATGAAAAGATACAATTGGAGTATTTCGTGTCAATATGCTCAAAAAATTGAAAATGGGGAGGTTACTGATTTGTTGCGAGATGTGATTGTGATGGGAATAGCACCGGAGTTTTTTGCATCAATTGATGCATGTGGAAATGACTTTAGAGTAAGACCAATTACAAATTGTGGAAAAGGCGACCCTATGCAATCTATGATAATGGGTAATGGAGGTCCTTCCATTAGGGGACAAGCAACTGTAAAGAGCGTAAATTAATGATGAGTTTAGAAGAAATTAGACAAAACGTAATCGATTGTACAAAATGTTCTTTAGCAAAAACTAGAACACACTCTGTTCCAGGCAAAGGAAATTTTCATTCTGATGTTATCTTTGTAGGAGAAGCCCCAGGAAGAAATGAAGATTTGAAGGGAGAGCCTTTTGTTGGAGTGGCAGGAAAAAAATTATCCTTAGCATTAGAGGAGGCAGGAATAACTCGGGATGAAGTATACATTACTAACACGGTAAAGTGCAGACCACCAAACAATAGAGTACCCAACAATGAGGAAAAACAAATGTGTAGCAATTACATTGAAAAAGAAATTGAAATAATTAATCCAAAAATTATTTGCGTGTTAGGAAATACCGCATTCGGTTCAATTTTAGGAGGTTCAGAAATTACAAAATACCGTGGCAAAGTTGCGCGCAAGGGAAATCAGCTTTATTTTATCACAGTTCATCCTGCAGCTACAATTTACAATCAAGAATTAATTCAAATCCTGAAACAAGATATTAAAAAATTATTTCAAATAATCAGAGAATTAAAAAATGGTAAGCAAGTTATTGTAGATATTGAGTTTACTTCCTAGATCATTTTATGCAAGGGATACTGTAACTGTAGCTAAGGATTTGCTTGGCAAGAAGCTAGTCCGTAAAATTGGAAATAGGACCATTTCGGGGATAATTACTGAAACTGAGGCCTATAGACACAAAGACGACCCAGCAAGTCATGCATTTAGGAGAAAGACTGACAGGAACAGGGCAATGTTTGAGGAAGTGGGAAGGTCTTACGTGTATTTTACCTATGGAATGTATTTTTGTTTTAATGTTGTTGCTCGAAAGCCAAGTGTAGAGGCAGGTGCTGTATTAATTCGTGGAATTCATCCTGAAAAAGGTATTGAGATTATGAAAAAAAATCGGGGAAAAGATAATGAGAAGATTCTCGCCAATGGTCCGGCCAAACTTACTCAGGCATTGAAGATTACACGTAAACACTATGGGTTGGATTTGACAAAGAATTCTGAATTGTTCATAAAAAGTGGTCCTTACAGGCGTAAAAAAATTACATCGACTCCAAGAGTAGGTATACGAGAAGCCACGGACAAACTGTGGAATTTTAAAATAAAAGTAGAGCAATAATTTTTTGTAATATAATAAATAAGAAATTTTGAAATCAACATTATGAGAGATGAAATGGCCATTCAGAATCCAAAGTTAAGAAAATTCATGGAAGAGATTACCAATGATCTTGTTGAAAAATATCCAGGGGAAATTATTTCGTTTATCTTGTTTGGTTCTGCTACAACTGGTGAATGGATACAAGGAAAATCAGATATTGATTGTATCATTGTAATCAAAACTAAAAAACTATGTCAAGAAGTAGAAGACTATCTCAATTGCAGATTAGTTGAGCTTGATTCAAAATATCATCTTCAGTTAGCCGATACTTGTACAACTCATAAAAAAACCAACAACTTAGCTTTGGATTTGATATTCAAAACAGAAAGTAAGATGATGTTTGGCAAGCCATTTTATGTCGTGGCAGAAGAACAACTTGATTTTAAGGAATTTTTAATCAAAAAAGACATCAAAGTAGAAATTGGTACTAGAACCATTGCATCATTTGGATTATTTTTGAAGAGAATAAAAAATACTGGAATTATTTTGTATGGAAAAGATTACAGAAATCAAATACCAAAGAAAATGCCCGTAATTGAAAAGGTAAAGGCTTCTTTTAATGCCATGCTTTTGTTGATGATGAGCTATGTTATTTTTCCTTTTAGTAGGAAATCTGCATTCTCTCATGCAGTAAAAGCAAATTTTTGGGCTTGTGATGATGTATTATTTGCCTTTGACAGACCTCTATCTACAACTAAAGAGGAAATCAAGGAATTGTTTTCAATATTTGATGAAACTGAAGTTGATGCAAACCATCTACAACGCTCTTTACATTATAAAAATGAAAAAGACAGCATGTCTTTAGAAAAAAGATTTGTTTTCAAATACATACTCAAAAGTACTAGCTTTGTTTATGGGCTTTATGCACAAGCCATGAAAAAGTTACTTTCAGGCAAGGCATAATAATTTAAAATTATTTTTTCTCCTCGTCTTCATTGTTTTCATCTAATGTCCATGGTGCGAATCTTCCCATGATTTTATGCCAATCTAATCTCAAAAGTAAAATTACAACTGAAGTCATCATGGCTGCAAACACCGCAATTCCAATATAGATAGTAGTAACATCTTCGACATCTTCTAAGAGAGGCTCAACCAATGACAGCCCCATATAGTGGGAGATAAACACAATCGCATAACTTAGAACGAACTTTCCTGTTAAAGTTGCAATAAAGAATCTTTTTGGACTATACTTTGCAAGTCCTAATGGAACATAGACCAGATCATCAGGAATTGGAGTGGCTGCAGCAAAAAATGCAGCTCCTGCACCATATCTTTTTACTAGTCTTTCAAAAGGTCGCATTCTTTTACGAGATTTTTCACTCATTATTCTTCTTCCTTCATAACTTACTGAGAAAACAATTACTTTGGCTGCAGTTGCAGTGACTGCAGAAAGAATTGCTAAAAGATGCAAATCAAATTTATCGCCAACAGACATTGTGGCAAGCAAGAGAAACGATGGTAAGGGTACAAAAGGAATCAAAGAGCCAAAAAAACTTACCAAACTAAGCCCGATATATCCTACTTCTGTTGCAAAAGGAAAGATAGAACCAAAGTCCATAAATGAGACAACTTTTTCGATTATATAACAAAAACGACCAAGTATTTGGTTTTGGTTGAGATTTCAAAATAACAATCCTTAAAATATTATATTTTCAGAGCAAAGCTAATGGACAAAGCCGATTACAAGGTCATTTGTGACAATATTGCAGGAATTAGTCCTTACATTAGATTTGTAGGAGTAATTAGTGAACGAGGTGATTTAATTGCCTACAAAAGAAGAGAAGACCTCGAGGCATTACTTGATGCTAAAAGTACCAAATACCAGTTTTCTCACATAGCCATCAAAACTGACCTTGAGAGTTTTTTTGATGAGAACTTAGGAGAAATAGAATTTGTCTGGGAAGAAAGAAAAAAAGTTCAGATTATTTCATTTGCAATTGGTAAACTTCGAATTTGGATTTCAATAGATAAAAAAGTAATTCGTTCTGAAATTCTTCGAATAATTGATGCTTGTTTGCCTATTGTAAAAAAATATGCTATTGGTTAAGAATTTGAAATGCCCATATTGTGATATTGATTTAGATGCACTTTCGATGACTGATGGTCTTAAACACGTTTTAGAACATAAAAAAGAAAATCAAAATAAAGACTAGATTTTAGTAGGATGAAAAGCTAGTCTCGTTGTGAAAGATGAAAAGATCGAAAAATTGATTGAAGAAATTAACTTGCGTGAATCTAAAAACTATCAAAAAATGGAAATTGAGCAGCTTAGTGGTGAGTTGCGAGATGCAATGTCATATGAGATTGAAATCTTTCAAAAAATAGATGACCTTGAAAAAAGTGGGACTTCATCTGACTTGGCAAACTATGCTAGAATAATTGCAAAAAATTCAACAGGTAGACAAATTGCAGAGATTCAAGAAATTTATCTTAAAAAAATAGATAACAAGTATCTAAACACTAAGTAGATTCATCTTCATATAACCAACATTGAACATATCCTGAATCCGTTTTGAACTTTGGTGGAAGCTGTTTACACTTTTCCATAGCTTGCGGACATCTATCTAAAAATCTGCATTGCGTTGGTGGATTTAACAAGCTTGGTGGAACTCCTTTGATGTAAGTGGGTTTGTCTCCACGCAATGTCGGAATTGATTTTAAAAGCCCTTGGGTGTATGGATGTTTTGGGTTTTTGTAAATGTCATGAGATGATCCAAATTCTACCATTTGACCACCATACATTATTCCAATTTTATCGGCAATCTCAGAAAGGACTGCTAAATCATGAGTAATCAGCATGAAAGACATACCTTCTTTTTTTAGTTTTTTAAGTAAATTGATAATTTGTGCCTGAATTAATACATCGAGAGCAGTAGTTGGCTCGTCAGCTATTACAAAATTAGGCTTGAGAAGTAATGCCATTGCAATAATCACTCTTTGCTTCATTCCCCCGGATAGTTCATGAGGATATTTCTTGAGTACAATCTCATCAAGACTGACTGATTTCATTGCATCTTTGATTAGTTGTGCAGAATCTCCTTCGTAGTTGTGTTGCTTTAGGACCTCGATAAACTGGTCTTTGATTGTAAAGACTGGATCAAGAGAGTTCATTGCACCTTGAAAGATCATCGAGATTTTTTTCCATCGATATTGTTGGTCAAACTCTGAATCAGATAGATCCAATATTGAATTTTCATCAAGCAAAATTGTTCCAGTGGTCTTTCCTCCCTGAAGCATTCGAATAATTGATAACCCCAAGGTACTTTTCCCACATGCACTTTCACCGGCAATCCCAATTGACTCTCCATCATCCAAATCAAAATTAATGTTTTCACATGCATATACAGGTCCTCTGTAGGAAGAGTACTGAGACTTAAGGTCCTTTATTGTTAACTTCATAACTTTGTTAGATCGGCACTAGGATTTTACTTTTCGTTAAAGGATATAAGCAACTTTTCTCAAATGAATAAAGTCGATTCAAATGAAACTGCCAATTTGTGACTTTGATGCAAAAAACTCACTTTTGTGTATGCAATGTGAAAATAAGCTACAAGAAGGACAATTATCTCAGGCAGATGTTGATGCCTCCATCAAATTAGCAAAATTGGCAAAGGAGAACTCTGACATTGACAAATTTACTTTGCACTCCTGCAAAGAAATTGATGGAAACTATGTCATAGCACTTTCAAAAGAAGACATTATGACAATTCGACAAAGCAGGACATTATACAGGCAATTGCAAGACCAATTTACTGGCAAAATATGGTTAGTAGAGGCAGAAGAAAATGACAAAAAATTCATCGAAGACATGTTTTTCCCAACCAAGATTTTATCAATAAATTCGGTTTGGGCACCTGGTGGAATTCAAAAAACAAAGGCAATAGTTTCAGGAAAATGGACTCCTAGATTCCCAATAAACACTGAAACAGTCATCCAAATTGTCAAGAATGCCCGAAACCTTGACATTGAGATAGAGTTTGAGCATAAAAAAAGGTGAATAAAATTTGGTATTTGTAAAGACACATGATATTTCAGAGTTAACTGTAGATTTGATTGGAAAGCAAGTGACGCTTGGAGGTTGGATTGAGGATCTTCGAAAACTTGGAAAAATGACATTTATTACTTTAAGAGACGTATCAGGTATTTCTCAAATCATTGTAAAAGGTGAGCTTAATGATCAATTGGGCGAGATTAATCGTCAAAGTGTTGT
>WVWY01000028.1:42894-64980 GCA_011773785.1 Candidatus Nitrosomaritimum khambatensis
CCACTACCAGTAGATCCTATTGGTAGAGTTGAATCTAACATTGACACAAGATTAAATCACAGAGCACTGGATATGAGAAATCAAAAGACAGCATCTATTTTCAAGCTTCGTCATCATGTGTTGCAAGTGTTACGCAAAACTTTTGTTGATAAAAAATTCATTGAAATCACTACTCCAAAAATTATTGGTAGTGCTTCAGAAGGGGGAGCTGATTTGTTTTCACTTGAATACTTTGGACGAAAAGCTTACCTTGCACAATCACCACAACTCTACAAAGAGCAAATGACTATTGGTCTTGAACGAGTGTTTGAGATTTCAAACTTTTATCGTGCCGAAAAATCTCATACTGGACGTCATCTTAGTGAATTTACCTCAGTCGATATCGAGGCTGCCTTTATGGATTACAATGATGTTATGGATGTGCTTGAAGATTTGATGATGAATGTTTACAGGTTTACATCAGAGAATTGTAAAAAAGAACAAGAAATAATTGGTCATACGATTGAGGTTCCAAAGTCGCCATTTGAGAGAATTACATATTCACAGGCTATTGAAGAGGTAAAAGCAGCCGGAGAAAAGGTGGAGTTTGGTGATGACTTGCTTGATTCGCATTTGAGAATTATTGGGGAAAAACATCCGGGATTTTTCTTCTTAACTGACTGGCCGATGAAGCTTAAACCATTTTACATCAGAGAAAAAGATGAAGACCCAGAATTATCACGTTCATTTGATTTGCAATTTGGATACTTGGAGCTATCTTCAGGAGGCACAAGACTTCATGATCCTGAAATGCTAAAGGCAAGATTACGTGAACAAGGACTAGACCCAGCTGACTTTGCAGACCACCTCCAAGCATTTGATTGGGGAATGCCTCCACATTCAGGTTGGGGATTGGGATTAGACAGATTAATGACAACTCTGATTGGAATTGATAACGTCAGGGAAGTGGTTCTTTATCCAAGAGATCCTGACAGACTAAAACCATAGATGAAATAAATTTTTTAGACTAATTTTGAAGTTTTAATGGAATGTTAAAACTACCCCAAGGTTCTGAAATTCTAAAAAAGTATTCTTTGCTTGAATCATATTCAAACTCTGTTCCTCCATAACCAATGTTAGGTCCAAAAAACATGTTAAACTCTTTTTGATCTCCTTGCTTTAGTACGATTTGACCACTTGTGAAATCTTGGGATGAATACTTGAATACTTTTTGGCCATTCCATATATCATAGTTACAAACACTTGGTCCACTACAAAACAAGGATACATTTTCAGAAGAATTGTTTTCTACCAGCATTCTGATGTAAAGTAGTGCCTGACCAGATGAATTTATTTCAAAAGTGTTTCCAGGCGTACCAAGTCCAGGATAGAAAAATGTTATTGGTCCAACATCATAAGCATCGGCATTTTCTTTGTACCAAGCAACATTTGCTTTGAATTTTGCTTCTTTTTCACAGTTTAACCGCTCATATGCCTTTGTGATTTCTTTACATTTTTCCAATTCTGGATCTACTCCAATTGTAGATTTTGGTTTAGAATCTTGAGAAGAAACTTCAGGCTCGATAGAAATTATTCCCAATCCAATTAGATGACCAATTGCACTGATGAATTCCTGATCACTAGTTTGTCCTTGTGCCCACCAAAGAGCATTTGTCTTTATCCAATCTGGAATGTTCTCAGATCTTTGAGATTTATCCGAAGGCGGAGATACTTCAAGAATTTTTTCCCTTATTAAAAATTGAATTCCCTCAACAAATGAAGAGTCATCGATTTGTCCTTGGCCCCACCACAATGCATTATTCTTTATCCACTCAGGAACTTGGGATTTTGTAGGGGGTCTCATAGATGGATCTAATTTTTCCAAAAATTCAGTCATGTCCTTACCACTGACTTTAACAACTGCTGCTGCGGTAGCATCTATTTGCGAGCCTGTAGTTGTGGTTGAATCAATATATTTTGCATAAATAAAATCACCAGAGTTCACAAAGAGACTTTTGCCTTGTCCTTGTGAATCAGAAATATAGATTTTACCTGAAAACATTCCAGTGAAAATTCCAGTTTCTACCAGTTCAAGTTCGATTGGATCTTGCGAAGAATCAGACCAGACAATTATTGACAGTTTATCGGCAAAGTGTGGGTATTCTTTGTGGTTCATGTCATTATCTTCCACTGTAATTTTTGCAAAAGAGTTCGGAGAAACAATTTCATCTTTCCAATATATTTTTGCATCCTCATATTCTTCTGAGAATGCATAGGACACAGGAACAAAAATCAACAAACCTAAAACAAATGAAATGACTTTCATATCAAACCTTTTTTTTCTTTTTTTCTTTAACTAATATTGGAATTTCTTGTTCTTCTTCAAGTTGTGTCATTGCTTGAGCAAATAGTTCTTTAAGATGCTTACAGTTTTTACTTTTACCAGGTTGATATTGTGAAAAAGAATATGCAATATCGTTATAACTCATAAATTTAATTGAGATTTCTTGTATTTATCTAAAATTATGTTTTAGTTTTTTTGGCACTATGAAAAGAAATTAGGAAAATTACAAATGTTTTTAGAATTAAAACCAAAACATAAAAATGAAAATTATGAAGATATCCGCAATTACACTCTTTACAAGAGATATGAAAAAATCAAACTCGTTTTATTCAATTATTCCAGGATTTGAGTTAACTTATGGGGGTCCAGACTCTGATTTTACAACATATAGGGTTGCCAAGGACCCCGAAATGTACCTAAATTTAGAAAAATCGGAGATGAATACTTGTGATTTTGGTCGAATTATATTTCTGACAGATGACGTAGATAAGCTGTATCATCACCTTAAAAATAAAGACATTATTGCAAACCTAGGAATTTTTGAGACTGAGCCTGCCGATGCTGTTTGGGGGGAAAGATTTTTTCATATGCGTGATCCTGACGGATACCAAATTTCATTTGCCGCCAAATTAAACATGTAGAATTATTTTTTTGGAATTCTGACAATGAATGTGGTAGGATTTGTATTATCTATTTAATCTAAAATAATGATTCCCTCTTTTACTAAAAATTGAATTGCTGAAATCATCTCATCTTCTGAAATTACTCCATCAAGGTACCACTGCATTGTGTTTCGAATCCAGTCAGGAATCTTTTTTTCCTGAGTGTCTGCAGGGCCTGCATCTAGTTGCATAGATGGAGGGTCAATTTGAGCCTGAACAGAACCAAACTGGGAGACTTTGCTGTTTGCACTATCAACTACCAAGACATTGCCTGCAGAATCTGCAGTAAGCCCTGCCAGAGCTTTGAATAGTCCATCATCTGTGCCTTCACTTCCAAAGGACTCAATGTGATTACCCTGCGAATCTAAAATTTGTACTCTATAATTTAGCATGTCAGAAACTAAAATTTGATCATCTTTGCCAGTACCTATACCATGTGGAAAATAAAATTCTGCTCCGCCTCCACCTTGTCGTCCAATTATTTTCTCAAAGTTTCCTTCGTCATCATAAACTGCTATGCGATTGTTTTGGGCATCTGCAATAAATATCCGGTCTTGCGAATCAGTTGTAACGTCAGTTGGATAATTCATGTTAGTGTCCCCTGAACCAATTCCCCCAATACTTTTAATGAAATTTCCATCGGAGTCAAAAATTTGGACACGGTTGTTCCCAGTATCTGCAACAATTATTCTGTCTTGTGAATCAGTTGCCACACCAAATGGAGTTCTAAACTGTCCGTCTTCAGAACCTATTCCTCCAAATGTTTTGATGTGGTTCCCTGATGAATCAAAGATTTGTACATAGTTTGTTTGCTTGTCAACCACAATAATTCTATTACTAGAATCAACTCCCACACCTGTTGGAGCTTTTAATTGTCCATCCGTTGTTCCAAAGGGGCCAAAACTACTCAAAAAATTTCCTGATGAATCAAAAATTGTAATAAAATGATCATCTACTGCAAATCCATTGCTAACAATTATCCTTCCTTGAGAATCAACTTCTGTGTCGTGAGGAAACATTACCTTTCCCCTTTCACCAATATTTTTCTCAAAATCAAGAGCATCTGCTTGAGTGGGAACCAGAGTAAAACCTAAAACAAAGATTGCAGCAATCAATGGAATTTTGAATTTACAAATTCCACTAATTGCTTTCATACCCCCACTATCACCCAAGGTCTTAATTTCGTAATAGATATCATCATACTTAACCTTGCTCTATTTTTTGAATTTTTTAAATTAATTTTTGGAGATTTTTTAATATTCTTTAAATTCATTTGAATCAAAATATCTCATGGATGGTTTTCCAAAAGGAACTATTGTAGATTTAACTCATGAATATTCAGACCAAACAATATACTGGCCAACGGAACAAGGATTTGAATTACAAGAAGAGTTTGGTGGAATGACTGAGAAAGGATACTATTATGCTGCAAAAAAATTCACAGCGCCCGAACATGGTGGAACACATATGGATGCACCAATTCATTTTGCAAAAGATGGAAAGACCGTTGAACAAATTTCTGTTGAAAAGTTAATTGCGCCATGTGTTGTTGTGGATGTTTCAAACCAAACCCGACAAAATTCAGATTATCAAATAACTTCACAAGATTTTGAAGATTGGGAAAATAAAAATGGAAAAATTCCTGATAACTGTATCGTACTTCTTCAAACGGGATGGTCGCAGTTTTGGCCTGACCGTCAAAAATATCTAGGAACCTCAAAGATTGGACCTGATGCCCTGCCTGAACTATGTTTTCCAGGCCTGCATCCTAATGGTGCCGAATGGATTACCCAGAATCGCAAAATCAATGCAATTGGAATTGATACTCAAAGCATTGATTATGGTAGGTCCACTTACTTTGAAACTCATAGAATTCTAGCTGCAACACAGCTACCATTTTTTGAAAATATTACAAATTTAGAAAAATTACCACCTACTGGTGCCATTGCAATTGCACTTCCAATGAAAATTAAAAATGGCAGTGGTGCACCACTGCGTCTTGTTGCCGTTATTCCTTAAAATCATATTTTTATTTGGATGAAAACTAGTCTTGAATATGATTGAAAAACAAGACGCAAAAAAAGTAGCAGAAAGTCTGGGAAATAATCTCATCGGAGTCTCACATGATGAAAAAAATTTCATAAAACTGCCAGATTCATACTGGGGATACTTTGCTCGAGGACATCACAAGGATGGGGCCTTTGGAGTAATCTTGACTTATTCTGAAAACGAATCAGATGTGGATGATCTGATTAAGATGTATGAGGGTTGGGTAGCAAAATCAAAGTCTGAAACTACTTAGTTTCTTTGAGTAACTTGCGGTAACCTGCGCATTCTTTGCAGATGGGCTTTCCCTTGTATTTGGGGTTGCCGTCTTTGATTTTGCCAGTTGCCTTGTTTATCTTGCAGATACAGCAATCAACCATTAATTATTTGCAAAAATTTGCAACTAATAAAAATTGATAAATTGCAACAAGGGATAAATTTTATTGTGCTGATCTATAATTTGTGTGGAAGTGCGATTCATGTGGCTCACAATTTGGAGACAGAATTTGTTATTTTTGCGATAGAACAGTTTGTACTAATTGTATGACTGATGATCGTACTAGATGTAAGGAGTGTTATATCAAAAAGCGCAGATTAGGGTGGAAAAAACTACTAAAACGCAACAAAGTAGTGCTAATTTTCATTGGATTTTTGTGGCTTTATGCTGTTTTCCCCGGCCCATTTTTTCCAGGACTAGATCCTGGATTTTATTGGATTTCGGTAGTAGCTTTATTGTTGATCATGATTCCAATTTGCTTTGCATTGTTTTTTTGGTCTCTTAATCCGCCAAAGTCAGATGTGAGAAAGAGAAAAGACTAGGTTGGCGTAGGTTTCTCTGTAAAAATCCCTTGAGGACGATAAAGAAGCACAGCTAGTAAAATAATTCCTAGCAGTAAAAAGTCAAGCCAAACAACATCAAATGGTACAAAGCCTTCAAGTGAATCTTTGAAAAATATGATTAGTTTTCTAATTAGGACAAAGATGAAAGTTCCAAAAACAATTCCCTTGTTGTTAGCTAATCCGCCAATTAGTATCATCAAAAATGGCCAAAACGTCCAGCTGGCCCTATCATATGCAAATGCAATTGTCCCTCCAACATAAAATGCATAAAGGGCTCCGCCAATTGCCGCAAGGGCTGCAGAGACTACAATTATTTTGATTCGTATGTGCCTAGAGTTTTTTCCCAGAGAATCTGCTGCTATCTCGTTGTCTCGAACGGCCCGCAAAAGCCTTCCTAGGGGAGAACGTATCATTCTCTCACTGTACACAAAAACAACTATTGCAATTAACACCAATCCAAGTGTGGCTATTGGAAAACGAATATCATTTGGCAAAAACGATAACGGGTCAGGAATCTGAACTCCGAGGGTCCCACCAACTAGGGGCGTAAAGTTGTTGCCAATGATTCTAATGCTTTCACCAAAGGCCAAAAGCGTAATTGCCAAATAATCTCCCCGGAGTCTTATTGCAGGATAAGAGGTTATCAGTCCTAGTCCACCACCAACTGCAGCTGCAATTCCCAACGTCAAAAAGAAAACAGCAAACCCAATACCCACATTGTCAACCAGCCAGACATTTAATTGGGAAACTATAAGCAAGTTATCTGCAATATAATCCCCTTCAATTCCTGCAATACTTGCAAAGATTCTTCCTGGAACTGATGCCGCTACAAATGCCCCAGCTCCCACTGCTAAAACTTTACCAAAGTTAGGAATTCCAGTATAGCCAAACTCCAGATTAAGGCTCAGATTCACAATAACATAGACTGCAAATATTGCAAGCAGGTCTACAACGAAAACGGTCTCAGGTCCTAGAACCATGTCTCCTAAACCTCGACCAATTAATCCCTGCAAGACCTCTTGGTGCAAGCATCAACGTTACTACAATGAAAACAAGTGGGATAAGTGGCCTGTATGCAATAAGCCAAGATCCAAATTCACCAGCTAAAAACCTAGTCCCTAAAACTTCGGTTAATCCAACTAAAAGCCCACCTGCAATTGCACCATAAATGCTCAAGAATCCTCCAACGATACTTGCTGCAAATACACTTGGAATGATTTGAGGGCCCAAGTTTGGGTCTCCTTGAAACCATAAAGACATCAAGGCTCCTGCAATTCCAGCAAAGCCTCCACCCATAATCCAGGATACTCCATAGACTAGCTTGACATTTACCCCAACAGTTTCGGCCAAATCAGAATTTTGAGTTGCCGCCCTCATTGCAATACCAAACTTTGTTTTCTTTAGTATAACATGTAGCATAATTGCCAAAATTGCAATGGTGATTGGAGCAACAAAGACAATAAATGGCAAGCCAGCTAGCTCGGAATCATAGCTTCTCAGTGTAAACTCTCGCGATGTCACTTGAAATGTCTTTACGATATAGTCTGCTGTAATGTTTAGAACTGCAATTACAACCAAGTCAAAAGCTAAAGTCGCAATCATTTGAATTGCTTGTGACGAGCCTTTTCGGATTAGCGGTTTTAAGATAAAGTGATACAAAGACAATGCAACCATGCCAGAAATTACAAAGGCAATTGGTATTGCAACATATGGGGAACTCTCCCAGACGCGTGTTGCAATCAATGCAATGTAAACTCCAATTGTTGCAAAAGATGCGTGTGCAAAATTTGGCACTCTAGTGGTCAGATATGTAAGGGTAAGACCGATAGAAAGAAGTCCTAAAAGACTTGCAAAAATTATTGCGTCTGAATAAATTGGATCGAAAATCAATCAATGTCCTCCATAGAAAACCCTTAATTTTCTTAATTGTGTGGTTGTTTTTAATGGGTATCCTCTCTATCAAGGAGATTACAAAGCATTTTGGAGGCTTGACAGTCCTCGATGGAGTCAATATGGACCTTGATGAAGGAAATCTATACCAACTAATAGGACCAAATGGGAGCGGAAAAACCACGTTAATTAACGTAATTTCAGGACTTCTAAAGCCTGATTCAGGCAAAATTATCTTTGATGGAGCAGATATTACAAACAAGAGCCTTTACCAAACTTACAAAACTGGACTGGTTAGAACCTGGCAAATTCCACAGCCTTTTGTCAATTTGACAACCGAAGAAAATTTTCTAGTATCAAGTAACAAGAATTCAGGAGAATCATTTCTGTTTGCACCACTAAAACCAAAATGGAAAGGCGATGAGAGAAAAGTTTCTCAAACTGCAGCAGAGATTATGGAGATGGTAAATCTTACAGAGAAAAAAAACCTGCAGAGTCAAAACCTGTCAGGAGGACAACAAAAGCTCCTTGAGCTAGGACGCGCGATGATGTCAGGTGCCAGAATGATTCTGATGGACGAACCAATTGCAGGAGTAAACCCGACACTTGCTCATGAAATTTTCAAAAAAATTTCTCAAATTTGCAAAGAACAAAAAATTACATTTTTGATAGTTGAACATAGACTAGACATCGCATTGCAATATTCAGACAAAGTGTTTGCAATGGACAGAGGAAAAATAATTGCGCAAGGAACATCAGATGAGGTAATCAAACACCCCAAGGTCATTGAATCATATCTAGGAGAATAATGTCACAAAAAGCAATTCAGTCCATAATTAATGTAAATGATCTTAATTCGGGATATGGGAACAGTCACATACTTTTTGGGGTAGACTTTGAAGCTAAAGAAAAAGAGATTACTATTGTTGTGGGTCCTAATGGTAGTGGAAAAAGTACACTTCTCAAAAGCATCTTTGGATTGTGTTCGATTTATTCAGGTGAAATCACATATTCAGGAGATAAAATTTCAGGACTAGCACCTCATGACATTGCAAGAAAAAAGATTGCATACCTGCCTCAAGTAGACAATGTATTTGCAAATCTAACGATTAAGGAGAATCTTTTGATGGCCAGCTATACGCTCAATTCTGCAGAATTTACGCACAGATTGCCTGAGATTTATGAGACCTTTCCGGTTCTCAAAAAATATGAAAAAACAAAAGCAGAATCCCTTTCGGGGGGTGAGCGCCAAATGCTTGCAATGGCAATGGCATTAATCCGCCAACCTAAATTAATGCTGTTTGATGAGCCAACGGCAAGTCTTTCACCAAAGCTAGCTGATGAAGTACTTACAAAGATCAAACATTTGCGTGATGAGTTTGGAATTACAATAATTCTAGTTGAGCAAAATGTAAAGCGAGCACTCAAAATTGGAGACCAAGTATTTTTGTATGCAAATGGAAAAGGAGTGTTTTCAGGAAATCCCAGTGAGTTGTTAGAGCATCCAGAATTAAGTAAATTATACTTGGGGGTTTCCTAGTGCAGATAATCTATTTTAGCGTAATAGAATCGTCAGCTTGAGTGTATTTTCCAAGATTAATCCAATGGGCATCTCTTATTCCCCAAACTTCATAGTCAGCTTGTGCCAAGTCCCCAGCTTCATTGAGTGTAGTGGGACCAATTGAGCCGCTGTAGTTGTTTGCAATTTCAGGAATCTTTTCTTTTATAATACTTACATCAGTGCTTTGAGTTTCAAGCATTGCAAGTCCAATAATCCACACTGCATCATATGAAGAATGAACAAAGGTGTTAGGTTCAACACCAAGGGATTCTGTTAGATGAGCTTGTACTTTTTCATATATTGGATTTTTTGATGCTGCAAATTGGACTGTGGTAAATTGTACATTTGTTGAAAAGTCCAACCCTATTGGGTCATCAATTAACTTGTGTTCTTTGGTGTTAGCACCTGGGCCAAACCATCTTACATCATCAAGTACCTCGTGCTCATGAGCTGACTGCATGAATTGCAAGACTTCGGCAAAACCCAAAAACAAGACCGCTACTTTGTCTGAGCCATATTCATTGACATAGTCTCGCACAGAGGAGGCTAGAAGCGAAGTTGAGGCTGAAAACTCTGGAGATTCAGGATTGTATCGAACGCCATCATCAACTATTCCGCCCCTTTCTGAAAATGATTTGATAGTGGCCGCACTAAGTCCATCACCCCAAGTGTCGCCACGCCATACAGGAACCAACACTTCAATTCCTTCATGGCGCATAAGTTTTGCAAGTGCAGTTCCTTGGTTTCTGTCATCAGGAACTAGACGGAAGACAGAATCATTTGGAATAGCCAGTGCAGGAGCTGAAGAACAACAACTAACAAGTAACATGTTGTTAGAGTCTGAATATCCTTTGATGTTTCGTATGTTGGAACTAGTTTCTGGACCAACTACGATTCCAATTCCTTTAGCATTAAGGGCAGTTAGTTTTTCTAGTGCTATTACAGGATTAGTAGCAGAGTCTTCTGAGACCATCTTTAGATGCCACTCCTGTCCAATCTCTTGCAAGAATTTGTTAAATTCTACAACTCCATATTTTGAGCCTTCATGATTTTCAATTCCATGAGTTGCCAAGTCACCAGTCAATGGCAAGATTAATCCAATTGTAACTTCCCCTTGCAAGTCTGTACCATATTCAACAATTGGTTCACTAGAATCGTCAACACTTACTTTGATTACTCCGTTATTGATTAACCACTCAAGACCTACTGCAAACTCATCATTAGAAATGTCACCTTTTACCCAAAATTCAGAATTGGTTTTAATCCAGCTAGGAATAGAAGCTGCTGATTCGCCTTCAGGAGCTTCAGCATATGGAATGTTGATAATTCCTTGTCCAACTAGATACTCAATTACTTGAACAAATCCTTCATCATCTATTTGATCATCAATCCAAAATTGTGCTACATTTTTTACCCAATCGGGGATTTCAGTTTCAGCAAAAGCATAGATTGGAGCAAGTGCAATAATCATCAATAAAGGAAGTAAAAATAATCGAGTCTTCACAAGATTAGATTTTTGGGATTAAAGATAAAAGTATTGGATAGACCCTAAAACGGTCAGTAGTTCAAAGTTTCTAGAAGTTTGTGACTAATTTTGTGACCAAAATTATGGATTAAAAGGCCCCAGCAAGCGTACATTCCCTTGAACAGAAATCAGTCTCTTTGTTTTCAAAATCCTTGCCACAAATTTTGCATTGGGCTTTGGCCATATGAGAATTAATAATCAACACCAGAAATAATGAATGTTTGAGGAAGATGAACATACAAAATATATTATATTTTTAAAAAAATTTTTTTGAAGATTTTTAATATTCTAATTTGTGAGCCAAAGTGTGTAACAAAGTTTTCAGACTGAAAACTATGTTTAAGTAATTTTTTTGTAAACTTGATTTACTGAAAAAGTAGGATTGCTCTCATGCCCCCAAAAATGAGTTGATTTCACTTTCATTTGTAAGTGAAATTGCCCGCAATTCTAAACTTTCAGTATTTTATTTTGCAAGTTGACTAAATTAATACCCAAATCATCTTCAAATCATTAATTTTCTACATCAAGTTCCGCACTTCCAAACAAGACTCCAAAGGCCTTGCACCAAACCAAGACATTGTGATATTTGGCAATATCTACAGAAGTTGGAATATCATATGTTTGGTCACCTTTGAATTTATCCAGTCTGCTAATTTCGACAAAATCACGGTTTGATTTGTCAGCTGACAAGTACACATAAAGATCAGGTCCATTGAGTGTCTCAAAGTTTTGAAAACCTAGTGTTTTTGAATTACCTGCAATAGTGACAGTTGCAGTGCCACTAGTTTTGTGAATAAAATCTGCATCTTCAAACTGACCGGATAGTGTTGCAGTCTGCATTTGTTCTTCGACAGAAATTATGCCAATTCCAATAAGATATTGGATTCCATTAACAAAATCATCATCAGTAATTGCACCTTGAGCCCACCATCCTGCATTATTTTTTACCCAATTAGGAATTCCTTCATTTGATTCTCCAGTAATTTCAGTTTGTGGAACAACAAGAATTCCCTGTTGAATTAGATATTGGATTCCTGTGATAAAATCTGAATCAGTAATCGTGTCATCTGCCCACCACCCGGCATTATTTTTAATCCATTGAGGGATTACTGATTCTTGCGCCCCAATTACAACATCTCCAACTGCTACATCAAAAGATACAACTTCTTTTGGTATTGGTTGAAACAAAATTCCCTCAACTCCAAACTCTACTGTGTAAAGACCCTCGCTTGGAAATTCGTATCTCAAGTTTTTGAGCGAACCTTCTGAAGTATGACTAAGCTGAGTTGGTCCCCAAATAATCTCACCATCCTTAGACACAGAAAAGCTCCAATCAATATGCACTTGAATTTGACCAGTTTGTGGATTGATAAAATCAGTATTCAAAGTGGTTAGTTCTCCGGGTGTAATTTCATCATAATCTAATTTTACATCCAAGGTACCCCCATCAGTTGGAAGGGTTTGTGATTCTGCATGTGCAGGAATAATCATAACAAGAAAAATAGATAGAGCAGATAGCAAAACAAATTTCATGTTATTTAGAAATATCAAATCAAGTTAAAGGATTTCTCTAAATATTTCCCAAATTTACTCATGATTTTGAGATTATTTTTGAAATAAATTCTAGAAAATATGAAATAGAATTTTTTCAAATATGATTTTGTTTAAAGTTGTAACAATTCTAAATAACACCTAAAATTTTGTGTGCGAAAATTTCAAAATTCCGTAAAAATTCAATTAGACAAAAGATTTGCCTTAAGTATCATTTTGCCATATTTGCTATAATGAAAGCATCACATGCCAACCCTCAACAGATTTTTCCAAAAACAAAGATTGCCTCACGAAGAGCAGTTGCCCCCGTAGTAGCAACATTGTTGTTAGCTGCTATTGCTGTTGTCGGGGGTGTTGTGGTGTTTTCTTTTTCTCAAGAGTCTTTTGCATCCTCTCAAGTCAGCGGTACGCCTCAAATTGAATTTCTAAAGATATACGGTTATGACGCAAAAGATGTTGAAAAACTTCAATTGCATGATGGTAACGAAATTTTGTCTAAAAATTGCTGCGGAGTGGCAAATGGAAAAAAGAATTATGATGAAAGAGTTGCAATTTATCTGCAAAATCACTCTGTAATGCCAGTTACCATATCAGAATTGTCATTTGTAGGGGACAAGTACTCTTTTGTTCCCGTTCACAAAATTGGTCATTGGGATAAAGACCAAGGAATGGGTCAACAACCTAACCCAGGTGAATACATAATTGTCCACGGTCATGATGTAGGGAAAAAATACCTCACTCTACAAGAAAACTCTGCAGTTATTCAACCTGGAGAAGTGGTAACCATACTACTTGATTTGCAAATCAATATTGGGGTAAGTAATGATGCTCAATTAAAAATCACAACAACTGGCGGAAACACCTTTGCCTCAACAATAGTAATTGGGGAAGATTCGTTCTAGGGTTGTAGAATTATTTTTTTGATTGTTTTACTTCGAGTGGAGGTATGACTTTTCTTCTGTTTTTGTTTCTACGATTTGATCTAAGTCGAGTCTTACAGCATGGACACAAATATGATTCTGTAAAAATGTACTGTGCACACAATGCACACCACTTTTGACCATTAGAATATCTTAGATTTCCAGGTAGAAATTTTGAGAATTTTTTTAATTTTTCTGCTTTTGACTCTTTTTTGAGCCTATCACATAATCCTGAGCATACTTGGGCCATTTCTTTATGGTAAAGTATTAGATTTTAACAACTAATATACCTCACACTGATTCCAAGAAAAATAAAATTCTGTCTGGTTTGAAAATAAATTTTGTATATGACAAAAAGATACAAATCTTAAAACAAATTAGCAAATATCATGAAGATGGCCTCATTCGGAAACAAACGAAATTATGAGGATTTCAAAAAACAAATTCCTTCGAATGTTCTACCATTTTTGGATTCAATTCGTGACTTTTGTTTTTCTTTAGGAGATAATGTTGTAGAAGATATCAGAATGCACAGAATTGTGTTTGGAAAATCCATGACGTTTAGATGGTTTGCAGACGTTGCCCCCCAAGAAAACTCGATAGTAATTAAAATTCAAAAAAACAGAAAGGAAGAACCACAAATAATGCAGATTCACTTAAATCAAGACCTGGAAAAAGTCAAAAAAGATCTAAATGAGGCCTACAATCTCATGAAATGATTTTTCAAAATATGATAAATCATTTTAATTCAAATCTTGATTTGCATGACTTGCCTCTAATCGCCACCTCCTAGGGTAAGGGAGGTAAGGATTACCAAAAGCAAGCCAATGCAAGAAAATCGATTTTTCCAAGTATGCCTTTTTCGTTTGCACATGAAGCACTTCATTAGCCACCGCAACCTCCACAACCACCACAGCCACCGCCGTCGCCCCCGTCACTTCCAAAGCCTGCTCCTCCATCCAGACCAGCCTCACTTACTGCTGTTTCTGAACCGCCATATCCACTTGTGTAGGTTCCACAATAGAAGAATCCTCCACAAGAAGAATTTGAAGTGGCTTCTTTAAGTGAACCAACTGGAGCCCCAATACCGGAGCCAGTCTTGTTTTTCTTTACAAGGAGGTGTTTTACAGAATATTGAATATCCTCCATTTGTTCAATTTTCCCCTTGTAAAGTAACGCTGAGATTGATTTTGAGTTCCCAGGGTTTGTACTTTCAGAAATCTCCTCATCAATCATTGTGTAATACCATATAGGATGTAGATCTCCAAAGTACTTCTTGTAGGTCTCAAAGAAAAATTCTGCAGCATCACGACCAAAACTAAAGGTCTTTGTGTTTGGTGTGTGGTGTATGTATTCAAGACCAAGCATTGCACTAAAGTCATGATAGTCGATTGTGAACAAGACAAACTCATGCCAAATCTCATCAATAACATTGCTGGTCATTGCTACACCTTTTTTCTCCTTTTTTCCAATCAACATGATAGCTACAAATTTTTTAAACTCATCAATACAAATGCCAACATCCTTTGAAGTCATCGAGTTGAAAGGAAAGTGTTTTTTGAGTCGAGTAACAATACTTTCTGGTAAGCTATATTCCCATAGTTTTTCAAGAGTTTTTAGAGTGCTCCCAGAAAGTTTCATGTACTCATCTATATCAGTTACATAGAACTTTGTAGCATCTGAGGGTTTGGGTTTTAAAAACACAAACATCCTATTTTTCACCTTCTGTTGTGGAAAGTCTCTTTGCTAGGCTGAGTTCCTGTAATCTGATTTTGATTTCTCTTGCAAGGATCTCAAACATAAATTGCCATCTCCTTTTTTTCAGAGTCTTCAATGTAAGAGATTATTTCTTCAAGCGAAGAGAGAGCTTCGATTCGTCTTACTTCGGTGTCACGAATGTAATCTTCACATACCATTACATGAGACTTTAATCTCATAAGAATTGAAAATAGTTCATCATCAATTCCTTGAGAAACCATTTTTTCGATCTTGTTTTTTGTGGCCAGAATTTGTGTGTATGACATCTTATACAATTCAGGTTCTGGCTCCTGAATTGTTGCCAATTCTAAGATTTTTTGGGTTGTTATTGATTTCATGATATACTAAGTGGATTAACATATATCCCAATATTGGGTATTTTACAGAATAAATATGCAATTAATTATAATAATATTTAATAAACGATATGTAATAGGGAAAAATGTGATACCAGACAAAACAGATGTTAAGATACTCAAAGTAATCACACAAGATGCAAGACTCTCTTATCGAAAAATTGCAAAAAAAATCGGAGTCTCAACCTTAACAGTACTATCACGAATGAAAAAGATGGAGGAAAATGGAGTAATCAAAGGATATTCTGCTTTAATTGATCATAAACAGATGGGACTAGATATGACTGCAATAATTGAAGTGAAAACCAAAAAGGGACATTCAGTCATAAAGGAGGAACTAAAAAAATTAGAAAACGTCTACGGAATTTGGGGAATTACAGGACAAAACGATTTGATGATTCTTGCAAAGTTTTCTGATACCGACATGCTAAGCAAGTTTACCAAAAAAATATTTTCAATTGAAAGTGTTGATAGCGTAGAGACTCATTTGGTACTAGATACAATCAAAGAAGATATCTTCTAGCCTATTCTGGTTGGATGACAATTAATTTCCAGTTTTCTAAAAAATTATTAATATCAATTTCTGGTTTTGTTATTTCGATTTGTTTTAAAGGCGTAGTGGAGTATTTCCACCCATTAAATTGACTAAACTCATCAGAATGCATCTGTATTATACCATCAGGTATGTTAGATGTAATTCCATTTTGACAGATAGCGTTTGAGGATGAGATGCTTACATTCCCTGAATCAAAGAGATGTAGTTCTCTAATATTTACCACCTCCCCAATATTGGAACCAATTTTGTATTTGGAGGCAACTATACAATTATCATGGTCGAGCAAAACATATCCCAAATTTGTAATCTTGCTTTCTTCAATAGACTCTTGAAGCATTTTATCAAAATTAATGGCACCAGCTAAATATCCAATTGTTTGCTTGTTATCATCAAATAGTGGAATTATCATTGTTGTTACAATCTCATTTTGGCCTCGTGAATAATAGGCACTTGAGAGGTACATCTCAAACTCTGCCTTGTTGTCGCACCAATCTCGTTGCTGCAAAAAGCCTGGAGGCTCGTCAGGAATAAAGCCACCTACGGGGTAAATAAGGTAAAGACGGCACTGCAAATCATCACCCCAAGTCTCTGGAGGGACTACAAAGAGATAGTATAGTGAATCCATTCCATCAACTAGAGTTTGTATCATTTCAATTCGTGGTTTTTCAATTCCATTTTCATGATATTCTTTTTTAGTTATCATTACAGGATAATTATCAGAATAGTTTGAAATCAATGGTTTGTTCATGATATCATTTTTGCTTGCCTCATAAATCATAAAGGCAGTATTTTTTACTTCAACATTCATTGTGTGAATTGTTTTATCGACTTCATCTTGTAGAATTACATCTAAAGGATCCTGATTATAAATTAACAAAAATATTCCCGATGTAATTGCAATTGCCAGGATGACTGATGCTATAATCTTCAAAATTGGGGGTTGAGGTGGTTTATTATTTTCAATGTGTTCTTTAATTTTTTGTTGTACTTTTTTTTCTACTTCTTTTTCAATTTTATCTCTTAATTTGTTTCTAGTTGGGTCAACTTTAAGACCCATCTCTTTGTCTGCAATCTGGTAAACTTGGATTTTACCAAATTCATCAACGTTCAAATCATAAGGTCCAGCGTAGATAATGTCAGTTTCATTAAGGTGGCTTTTAATCTCATCAAAAAATGCTGAATCTATTAAGATCGTATGATGTTTTTGCCATGCTTCGTCCATTATTCTTTGGCATTTATGAGCGGCAATTCCATGTGCAAGATCTTTTTCATCTTCTTTGGTTGCAATTAGTCCTTTGGTAATTACAATTTTTGTAGCCATTGTAAAATTCTTGTTTCCATCTCCAGTGGAAATCACTTCGGTCTTGATTCTTTTAATCACCTCAATTGATGCAAGACAAGTCTGAATGGGATCTTTCCCCCAAAAAAGAAAACCATCCCCTCTAGGAGGCTCAGTATCTAAACCATATTTTGTGAAAATATCATGAGAAATCTCATTATGTCTACGCTTGGCCTCTTTCCCTAATGGATCGCCACCTTCAGGAAAATATTGGGTAGAATCTACAAGGTCAATCATTCCAATAGCATACGAACCTAAACTATTCAACAAATCCTTGAAATTATTAGAGTTTTAAAAATTAGTTGGTGTTTCTTAAGTTATGAATTAAGGTAGTTTAACTGCAATAATTTCTTGATCGAGAGGTGCCCATCAAAGAAATAGAAATTACTATGATAACAGTTTAAGCAAATTTTTTCACAGTCAGATTATGATAAAATCTCCACGCAAGAATGCCTAATGATAGTTGTAATTTGATGAACATACTCCAGGTTTTATTTTCATAGTTTCAGGAAATGTATGGTAAAAATAAGTTGCAAAGACTATGGATTTGATTGCAAGTTTCAAGTAAACGATAATGAATCAAATGCCATTAACAGATTTCAAAAACACTCGATGGTGATTCATGGTATTGAGTATAGTTCAGGCACATTGAATCAAATTGTTATGAGAATAAAAAATCACTCATAGAGTCTTCTTTTAGATTAAATGTAATCTTATGAGAGTTTTCATACCTTGTGAATTAAAGCATAATCGTACTTTGTGTGTTCAGAGTTTTGAACAAAGTGATTTATGCATAAATCATTGGTTGATGATCATGGGGAAAAAAGTAACAATAGTTCTTGAAAACCATGTGGATGAAAGACTGCACAAAATACAGGCTGATTTTATCAGAGAATATAAAGAACCAATCAGTTTTTCAAAGGTTCTAAATGAAATATTGCATAAAGGGTTATTGTAAGATTTTTTGAAAACTTACACATTCTTAATAAAACAATATTCATACAAGTTCCATGTCAAAATGTCTAACATGTGGTAAAGATACCATACAAAATAATGGAAGCTTTTGTTCTGAAGACTGTTGCTGTATTCATGTAGGAAGATTATTTTTAGAATAGACTAAGGAATGGGATTATCAAGTATTCCATTTGCTACAAGCATGGTTAGTGTCAGAGGTATACTTACGCCTACCAAAATTCCTCCTAAAACCATTGCATCACGTTTGTCCATCAAACATTGAAAGTGTCATTACAAGTTAATTACTTTCGTATTCTTTTAGTCTTGATTTTAAATTAATTAAATAAAATCTAGGATTCCAAAACATTAGAACATAGAATAAGAAAAATTAGAAATAGCTAATTAGGACTTTCTAAGTTTCACTTTCCTTAAATTGAATCTGCTCATTACTAATCATATGAGAGATGATTCATGCAGAAAGTGTGGAGGAGAATTGAGTATCTATGAGCGATGTGGTGTATGTCATACTCCACACGAATTTGTGTGCAAACAATGCAGTAGTCATACTGAAAAGCAGATTCATACGACATGTGCTGCCTGATTTGCAAACATTGTGCCTACGTGGATAATTTTTCATTGATTTTGCCGAATTATTGCAGGTTTGTTGGTAGTAAATTGAACAAACATTTGCCCATATACTAAAAGATTCTACCCTAAAGTGTTGAAAGTACTCGTAATTGACGACAACTCGGACATTACCGGATTATTATCCAGATTTCTGACATCAAAAGGATTAGAAAATTTAGTGGTCACGGATCCCTATGAAGGATTAGAACTCATCAAAAATGAAAAATTTGATGCCATACTCTTGGACATGTCAATGCCAGAATTTAGTGGAGTTGACATTATTGATTCTCTTGATAGAGAAAAAATACTTCAAGACCAAAAAATCATCATATTTTCTGCAATCTCTTTGACAGATAATCAGATACGTGGTTTGCTAAAAAGACCAGGAATTTATGATTGCTTGAAAAAGCCATTGCAGCTTGACAAGCTTTTAACTGCAATTACTTGTTAAGCAAATATTGTAATTTCTAATGTATTTCAAAAAGGAATTTGAGTTACAAGAATTTATGATAGCAACCACTGTTCCAATCCTTTGATTGGTGAATTGGCCGGTTAATGTACACCAAAACTTTGGGCGATTGCTATCAAAATTTGATTTGGGCGATATAATAAAAATAGTTTTATGAGTTTTCTTTACATTTGTTAATTTTTCTTCAATGAAAAAGCGATCAACGGCGTGGTTCATTAACATGAAAAAACCTTAGAGGAACTTTCTATAAATTCAGTCAAGTTTAGAGAAATCTTATGGGGATGGAGCAAGACAAATCAAGAAAAACTATTGATAATTGGGCACTAATTATTGCAGTGGTTTTGGCCTCTGCCTTCGGAGTAACTATTTTTGCAAAAGATTGGCAGTATGGATTTGTGTTTTTTGGGATTTTAGCTTTTGGAGTAATCTCTGTGAAAAAAAGGTGGTTTTCAAATAGGATTTTTCATGATTGAGTAAATTGATTAAATCTTCAGGTTTGTCAAATCCAGAAAAGATTTGTCACTTTTACATTTAGGACAAAAGACATATTCTTTTGGAAATATTGCGTGACATTCCTTGCAGTGTATGGTAGGGCAAGTTCCAAGCAAACCTCGTTCTTGTGCCTGTTGTAACAATTCCACTGCAGTGTTTTCAGAATATCTCATGGTTCTCATCTATACCTCTCTAATTCTACATTAGGGCCTACCTGAGCTTTGACAAGTCCTCTATACCGCATATACCAGATAATCTTTTCAAATTGAGTATTTTTGATAGCGTCAAATGGTGCCCAATTCATAATATGAGATAGAAGATTTTTTACTTAAAGAAGATCATTTGTAACAGAAAATTTTTACTTGTAATTTTAAAATTATTCCTAAGGGCGTTAAGTGTTAGAATTGAGTATTACAGAATTAATTTGCCCAAAAAAAGAAGCATTAAGTATGTAATTACGCCACTTTCTCTGCGAACTCACTACCCGTAATTCGTCAGTCAAAGGAAGGAAAAGTCTTTCCTTTGGCTTGTAATAAAAAAATCAGATAACTTAAGTGCAACATTTGACTATTTTTTTTATTGACACATTACTTTGTATCCAAAGTTAAAAACATTCATCAAACGCCAACAACTTGTGTTAATTGTGGAAGTACAGATTTAAAAAAAGATGCAGTGTTAGCCACAATGGGGCCATCTGAAAAAAATGCGGATTATGTGCCATCAGTTCTTTGTTTATCATGTGAGACTTTGATGATAATTACCACAAATCCTGGGGCAACATTAGGAATAAATCATTCTGCAGGAAATCAGGTTACAGTAAGAGAATCCTAGATAGTTAAGAAATTTTTTCTTTGGTTCCTATTTTGTATGCAGTGTCTACTGTAGAAACAAAGATGATTCCATCGCCACTAGAACCAGTATATGCTGCTTTCATTATTGCATCAACTATTTCATCTAATTTCGAATCAGCACAAACAATTGTTACTGTGTCAATTCTGTTATATCCAGCAATATATCGGGCCGTACCTCGTGCTCCTCCAACCATAGGTCTTTCACCAGAGCCTTTTCCTCGACTTTCAACTAAAGTAATACCTTCGGCACCAGCCTTTAGAGCCTTATCTACCACTTCAGTTCTTTTTATGCTAGGCACTAAGGCATCTATTCGTTTCATAATTTTTTATCAATATGGTGAAAAATCGAACCTTAATAAATTATGACCAAATAATCTCTTGAACAAGTCTAGGACTCCCACAGACTGATTTTTTCTACTTGTTTTTCTTTTTTAAAATAATAGCAGAACCTATCAAAATTATTCCCGGCAAGAGATAGAGTCCAATCAAATTCCAGGGAGGTTCAATTGAAGGACATTGTGTTAATACTTCAATTCCATCTTGTCCCACATCACAATTTTGTGAGAAATTAAAGGCATCCCATGAAAAGAAGATGCCCGCAATCAATAAGGCAATCCCAAAAAAAATCATAGAATCAAAAACTCGCACGCTATTTTCATAACATCTATAGTTTTAATCTCTTTCAAACAAAAAATTAGCAAATAATCACAAAAACAAGAGGAGTTTCAAATTTATTTCATTTTGTATTTTTTGTTTGATTTTAGGTAGGCACTTTCGTGAGATATATAATATGGAGATTCTGGATGTTTTTTCATTTGTATTTTTAATATTCTACATGCATTACAATTCATAAAATCTAAAAATCAGTAGAAAAGATAAAGACATGTCAGTATTAATTTTGACAGAAGTTTTCGGAGAAGAAATAAGGAGATATTTGACTAAGAAGGGGTTTTCAGGAAGCATGTACCTTCTGCTTTCCCTATAAGGCATCAATCAAATAATCCAACTTGATTATATCCAGTAAATTGCAATTGGATTCAATAAATCCAAAAAATAAACAATAACTCAAAATTACCAAAAAATCTAAATATTATCTCTATTTATCGAGTGATGAATTGACTCAAAGAGTAACCGTGACTATCGAAGATAAAATCATGGTAAAGTTAAGAAACATTCAAGCAAAAAAACTAAAAAATCAAACCGATTCTGTAAGCTTTTCAAAAATAATAAATGAAATTATTCAGAATGGCCTAAAAAAATAGGAACTCTAGCAGTGAATTTTTATTTAATTTCATAATTAATGACAAGTTTTTTATGAATCCCAAAAAATCTTGGATCAATGAAAATTCAAAGCAAGGTCGGATTT
>WVWY01000028.1:64997-104583 GCA_011773785.1 Candidatus Nitrosomaritimum khambatensis
TTGCAACTGTTAGTGCCCCACAAGGAACATCAGTACCTGGTTGTGAGGCAACAAATGAGTGCTACATTCCATATGAGATTACAATCAATGTTGGAGAAGAGGTAACATGGTCAAATGACGACTCTGCAGCTCACACTGTAACTGCAGGAAGTGCAGCAGAAGGACCATCTGGTGCATTTGATAGTAGTTTGTTTATGGCTGGAACAACTTTCTCACACACATTTGAGGAAGCTGGAATATTTCCATACTTTTGTATGGTCCATCCATGGATGGAAGGAATTGTATATGTTGGAACTGCCGAAGTAACCACAACAAGTGAACCAGTCCCAGAATTAATTTCAGAAGAACCAGTAGAATCTCAAGTTTCAGTAGACTTGGAATATGAGATTTCAGCGGGTCAAGTAAAAAGCATGACTGCAGATGGTGAACAAAATTCTGTTACCATTGAGATTGATTCTACTGATGACGGTCAAATTTCAGTGACATTGCCAAGAGACGTCATTGATGCTAAGGTTGGAGATGAAGATGATCAATTCTTTATCTTAGTTGATGGCGAAGAAGTTGATTTTGAAGAGACCGTGTCTACGACAGATAGAACAGTTACCGTTGAATTCCCAGCAGGAACTGAAACAATTGAAGTCATTGGTACCTTTGCAATTCCAGAATTTGGAACAATTGCAGCTGTGATCTTAGGAATTGCAATAATTTCAATTATTGTAATGACTACAAAATCACGTCTCAGTGTAACGCCTCGAATTTAGGGAAACTTTACATCTTTTTTCTTTTTCTTTTTGCAAGTATGTTATTCTCATGTATGATAATTTATCCGATATTCATATAGAAAATATTCAATCATACACTATGGCAAAAAGAAAAACCAAGATACTCCAGGATATTCCAATAGAACTAAAATCAATTATCAAGACACCCATTTCCATTACTCCAAATACGTCAATTTTAGATGCACGAGACATTCTTCTTAGACATAGAATTGGGCGACTTGTAATAGAATTTGGAAAAAAACCCGTTGGAATAATTACTGAAAAAGATATTGCAAGAAGTGTCTCATTATTTAGCAAAAAACCGTTGGGCAAAATTCTAGTTCGAGAAATAATGTCAAAAGACTTGATTACTGTGACAATAGATTCGTCAATAAAGAATTGTGCTAAACTTATGAAAGAACATGGGATTAGCTCAGTCGTTATAGTAAATTCACGCGGAAAGTTGGTAGGAGTAGTAACAAAGACTGATCTTGTTGGCACGTTTTTGGTTCAAAGTACTGCATCTTTGGAAATATCTAAAGTAATGACAAAAAAAGTAATTACCACATCACCTGAAGACTCTATTTTTGAAGTAGAGAGTTTATTGTTTAACAATGACATTAGAAGAGTAATTGTTACAAAAAACAAATCACCTGTAGGAATTATCACTTATCGCGACTTTATACCAGCAAAACCATTTGAAGTGCAAAAAGGACTTTCAGATCCTTCAGAGATCATAGAAATGTCACAAACATCACAAATAAACGAGTTAAATGTAAATCGTCTTAGTTACCTTCTAACATTTACTGCAAATGACATAATGACAAAAAATCCATTTGTAGTGTATCCAGATGATGTTGTATACACTGCAGCTATATTGATGATTAGACATGACATTAGTGGAATTCCTGTAATAAAAAACAAAAAACTAGTTGGGATTATTACAAAATCTGATATTGTAAATGTGCTAGCTGAAACCTAATCAAAGGACAATAATATTTCATTTTGATAATTCTTAGAATCATATTCGAAAATTGTACCAAAAAAAAAATACTTATCACAAGTCTTTAATTGTATAAATTCATGTAAAATTTGGGCGATAGAATGAGTAGGACATGTCATATCTGTGAAGAGATACTAGTTGATTCTTCACAGCCCTATTGTTCTTCAAAATGTGAATTGTTAGATTATTTGAATGAACAAAAGGACACTTTTGTGCACAAAGAAGAGATTCTAATTGTCATCGATAAATAGACCCCATACTTGTAATTTCTGCGGAAATTCTATATAGTAAAAACAAAAAATACAAACGTGAATAATTATTACAGTTTCTTTGTAATTTCTGTACTAGTTTTTGGCCTAATATCTACACCATTTTCATTTGCTCAATCAAATCAAGGAGAGTTTTCCAATTTAGGCCAAGAGGTGTCTGATTTTGTTCATGAATCTCGTCAAAGTTTTGAGGAACAAAAAGTAGAGACCAAAGGAGTTATTGCTCAATGCAGAGAGGATTTAGAAGCTGCAGAACCTTCTGAACGAGAAGCAGTAAGAGAGGATTGCAGAACAGAGTTAGAGAAAATTAAAGAATCTTACAAATCTATTAGAGAAACATATCGAGATACTTTTCTAGTCTTCAAAGAAAGCATGAAAGTTTTGATTGCAGTAGCTAAAGGTGTTTCCATTGATGAAGATGAAATAAATGAAGCTATTTTAGAAATAGAGTCTTTAGCAGATGTTGCTGAAAAAAGAGAATTGCTAAAGGAACTAAGAAAACAAATCTTAGAAGAAATTAGAGAAGAGGCTCACCAACTTCGAGAAATTGCCAAAAAAGAACGCGAACTTGTAAGAGAAGAATTCAAAACTCAAGAAAAAGAATTACGTGAGGAGTTCAAAGCTGAGAGAGAAAGCCTTAGAGAACAAGAAAAAATACTTCGAGAACAACTCAAAGAAGCTAGAAGCGACCAAGAGGATGATGACGATCATGAAGACGAAGATTACATAATTACTGGATTGGTAAGTTCTGTTGATCTTGTTCTTAACATATTCCAAATAAAAGGTAATGACACTGATATCTATGTTAACAATAATACAGAATTTGATGACTTTGATTCTTTAGAAGACATAAAGGGATTTAATGTCAAAGTAGAGATAATCCAAAGCAGTAATTCTTTGATCGCCAAAGAAATTGAGGTTGAAGATGAAGAGTATGAAGTTGAACAACATGCAGAAGAAATTGACGAAGAAGATGACGATGATGATGAGGAAGATGACGATGATGATGAGGAAGATGACGATTAGGAAGAATCATAATCACAAATTATTGATTTTTAAAATTTAATTGCAGTTAAGCAAGATAGAATTAAACCTCATCATGAGATGATTAATTGTGCAAAACATCAAAAAATAGTTGATTTTACAATAACCCTTCGATTATATGCCTAAGATCAAAGGTGATTCATGACATCACATTGTGTATATTGTCCTGCTGAATTTGAAAATGCCGATGAGTTATCAACGCATCTATTGATATGCAAGGAAAGAACCATCAAAGATTTTCGTTAGAATTTAAAAAAATAAAAATGAAGATTATGGAATTACCGCATCTGTCATTACATTTAGTGTAGCAAGGGACCCTGCGGCACTAAGGACGATTCCTATTGCAATGGTAATAATCCCAATTATCAAACAATTTCTTGCCATTTTTGGAGAATCATTTCTCAAAACAAAAAAACCAATGATACCGCCAATAATTCCAAGAAATATTGGTAAAAGATACCATGCTTTGCTTCTTTGTTGGTATTGTTCTGCCATAGTTAGAAATTTGTTTTGAAGATAGTATTTAGATCTTTATCCAAATGTATGATGTTCATCTGTTATGCTAAAATGAAATTTTATTTAAAATTCCCAGAATAGGGATTTGGTAAAATATTTTATTACTATCCTAAGAAAATATTACAAATAGTGAAGAATTGGGAAAAAAATCTTAGTTGCAGCCTACCTGAAGAATTTCTCCAAAGATTAGAAAAAGACCTCAACACTATGACTGAGGGAATTCCTGACATAATTGAGGCCCATTACGAATTTTTGAAAAAATCATGGAATTATTCTAATGCATATGAGTTTCTAGTAGGCATGATTGTGGGTAATTGCCAACTTAGTTACATTCAGGCATTTAATCACCAATTTGGAAAGATGCCAAATTCAAAGCAGCTTGAAGACATTCACAATACCATTTCTAGGCGTAAAATCCAGATTGAACAGGGAGTTTCTGCCTTTTTAGAAGAAAATAATATCAAATAATTAAAAAATTTTCAAAAATTTAGAAATCAGACATGACAAAATTACACACAAAAAGTCAGTCCAATTTCTAATATTCACTAACACAGATATTGAATTTAAAGAGTTCTACGTGTTCATCTATTCTTTTACAAATATTACACTATAATAGATCAGTAATTTCTTTTGTAAATTCTGTTGTGGTTTTATCACCACCAATATCTTTTGTTTTTATTCCATCTTTTACCAAATCAAAAATTACAGATTCTAGCTTGTTTCCAACATCAAAGCATTTTGTATCGTGGTGTTTTGAGCCAAGCCAATCAAACATCATCTTAATTGATAGCAAAAACGATGAAGGATTAGCAATATTTTGTCCTGCAATATCAAATGCCGCACCATGTACTGGCTCAAATAATGCAAAGTTATCTCCAATGTTAGCTGCAGGTGCCATCCCTAGCCCTCCAACTACTTGGGAAGATTCATCTGACAATATATCACCAAAAAGATTCGTAGTGACTACCACATCAAACTGATGGGGTTGCCGAATTAGATTCATTGCACATGCATCAACATACATTTCCTCAAAAGTAATATCCGGATATTCTTTTGCAACTTCTGCACAGGATTTGGCAAACATTCCATCAGTAACTCTCATTACATTTGATTTGTGAACGCATGTTACTTTTCTCATGGAATCTCGCATTTTTGCAGTCTCAAATGCATACTTGGCAATTCGTCTTGATGCATCCTCAGAAATTATTCTCAAAGCCACGGATGCATTTCCCAAGCTAAATTCCTTGCCTGTATAAAGATCCTCGGTATTTTCTCGCACAATTACCATGTCAATATCATCTCGTAATGCAGGCATGTGTGGGTAAGATTTTGCAGGCCTGATGTTTGCATACAAATCAAGCAACCTCCTTAATACTACAATTACATCAGCAGCTGACTCACCAACCGGTGCTTTTAGGCATACGTCAGATTTTTTTATTGTTTCAAGTGTTTCATCTGGAAGTGCCTTTCCAGTCTCTTCAAGTGCTTTGTCACCTGCAGATAATTTCGTAATATCAAATTTCAAATCAGATTTGTCATGTATTTTTTCCAAAACAGAGATTGCAGAATCTGACAATTCCGGTCCTATGCCATCACCAGTAATCAAAGAGATTTTGTACATATCATCACATCACGTTATGAGAATTTTAGGATTTAGCTTACTTGCTTTTCTTGAAGCATTTTTTTGAGCATAATTCGGTTAATAGCATCAATTACTGCCTTGACAGATGTTGTGACAATATCTTCTCCAACTGATTTTGCCGAAACCTTGTTTCCTAGAGCATCTTCAACTTTTACTGTAACTTCACATAATGCACTAGAGCCACCTGAAATGGATGCTAATCCATAATCTTTGATTCGGATTTCAGAAAGCTTGCCAGTAATTTTTTGAATTGCATTAAGTGCAGCATCTACGGGTCCCACACCATAGTCAGTTCCAACATGATCCTGGCCATCTATGTTTAGTTTTACAAAAGCATAAGGCATTGTTCCAATTCCTGTGGATACAGAAAATCCTGTTAACTGAACAATTCTTTTTAGATCTTTGTCACCCATCACTTCACTAGCAATTGATAATAATTCAACATCAGTGAGCTGCTTTCCTTGATCACCAATCATTTTGACTTTTTCTAAGATTTGTTTTGATTGCTCTTCGGAAGGTTTTACTCCATAATCTGCTAACATTGCATTCATTCCATGTACTCCTGCATGTTTTCCAACTTGAAGCCATCTACGTCTTCCGACTAGTTCAGGGCTAATTGGCTCGTATGTAAGCGGGTTGCTCAATACACCATGCGTATGGATTCCTGATTCGTGCCCAAATGCATTAGCCCCCACTATTGCCTTGTTTGGCTGAACAATAATTCCCACAGTCTTTGAGATGTATCGTGATGTTTCATAGATTAATTCAGATTTGATATTAGTTTCGTATTTTTGTTCATAGGGTAAACATTTGAGTGCCATTGAAAGTTCTTCTAATGATGCATTTCCTGCTCTTTCACCAATTCCATTAATTGTAACATGTGCACATGCAGCTCCTGCATGAATTCCTGCTAGAGAGTTTGCAACAGCTAAACCAAAATCATTATGACAGTGAACGCTTACTGGTAGGTTTGTAGCTTCAATTGTGTCTCTGGTAATTTCTGCCATGTATTCGGGCGTCGAGTATCCTACAGTATCAGGAATGTTTACTCTATCTGCTCCGGCCTTTGCAACTGCTCCATAAACTTTTTTTAGAAATTCTCTATCAGTTCTTGAAGCATCTTCTGCAGAAAACTCCACTTGAAGTCCATGTGATTTACCATACTCTACAGCTTCAATTGCTTTTTCAAGTGCTTGCTCTCGAGTCATTTGGAGTTTATGCTCTAAGTGAATGTCAGAAGTTGCGATAAAGGTATGAATATAATTTAGACCTGCATCAATTGCAGCGTCAATATCTTTTTTGATTGTTCTAGTTAATCCAGCAATCTCACATGATAAACCTGCAGAACTAATCATTTTGACTGCTTTGAGTTCACCTTCAGAAATTACTGGAAAACCAGCTTCAATTGCATCTACTCCAAGCTCATCAAGTTTTTTTGCAATCGATAATTTTTGGTCAGGAGATAATGAAACACCGACGGTTTGTTCTCCATCTCTTAATGTAGTATCAAATATTCTTACCTTAGTCACGATGCTCCACTCCTTTGCAATGCTGCTACTCCTGTTCTTGCAACATCAATTATTCCAAATTGTAATGCTAATTCCTCAAATGCAGTAATTTGATCAGGCGTGGCAGTCAATTCTACCATGATGGAGTCTTTTTTGACATCGTGAACTTTCCCGCCATATGCATTGGCCAACTTGTTAATTTCCATACTATCATTAGCATTACTCACCTTAATCTTAAAAATACTCAGTTCCCTATACACAGTTTTGTGCTCATCTAGTTGCTTTACTTCTACAGTATCAATCATTTTGTCTAGCTGCTTTACTATCTGAGTGACTTGTTTTTCATCACCATACGTGGTTATAGTCATCCTAGAGTATTCAGGATTCTCTGTAACCCCTACAGAAATACTATCAATGTTAAAATTACGAGATCGGAATAGGTGAGTTACCTTAAACAGAATACCTGGTTTATTTTCAACTAAAATTGAAAGAATTGCCCACATAACAAAACACCTAGGATGGCAACACCATATCTTTTAGTGAAGTTCCAGGTGCTACAAATGGGAGAACATCTTCTTCAGGATCAATTGGAATGTCAATTACAGTTGCAACATTGCTGCTAAGTGCCGTCTTTATGGCTTTGTCAAGTTCATCCATTGATTGAGCTCGCAATCCTTGTGCACCGTATGACTCTGCTAGTTTAACATAATCAGGACAATACTTACCTTGGTCAACTCCAATCATTCTTCTTTCATAAAATGTTCTTTGCCATTGAGCTACCATACCTAAAGTAAAGTTATTCATCACAAATACAATTACTGGAATGTCTTCTAAAACTGCAGTGGCCAAAGAGTTTTCTGTCATTGCAAAACTACCATCACCTGCAATATCCACTACATGAACATCTGGTTTTGCTACCTTGGCACCAATTGCTGCTGGAAATCCCCAACCCATGGTTCCAAGACCAGTCGAGCTAAAGAAAGTTCCTGGTTGAATAACATCAAAGAATAGTGATGCCCACATTTGATGCTGACCTACTTCAGTTGTTATTATTGATTGATGAGGTAAAAGCTCACGAAGTTTTCTTAAGATCTTAGCTGCACCCATTTCTCCGGGGTGAAGTTTCAGGTTTTCTCGCCAGTACTCTTTTGTTTCTTTTACGTGTTGTAACCACTTGTTTTCATCGGTTTGTTTGATGGCCTTTTGCATAAGCATCTTTACCATAATTCTAAGAGAAGCTCTGACGTCGCCTACTACTGCAACTGATGTTGTTTGGTTCTTCCCAATCTCAGCGGGGTCAACATCCATATGGATAATCTTAAGTCGCTTTTCAAATTCTTCAAATGTTCCAACTGAACGATCAGAGAATCTAGTTCCTATTGCTAGAACACAATCAGCTTCAGTCATTATTTTGTTAGCTTCAGCATGTCCATGCATTCCAATTGGGCCTAAAGATAACGGATGGTTTTCTGGAAATGATCCTTTTCCTTTGAAAGTAGTTACTACTGGAATCATTAGTAATTCAGCTAGGGTTTGTAGTTCGGCAAACGCTGATGAGATAATTGTTCCGCCTCCTGCCAATATTACTGGTTTTTCAGCTCCTAGAAGCATCGTAATTGCTTTTTCTACATTTACCATATCAGGATCAGCCCATGGATGATAACCACGAATCTTAAATTCGTCAGGAAAAACCATCTCAGCTTGGTTTGTCTGAACATCTTTAGGTATGTCAATCAGTACAGGGCCTGGTCTTCCAGTCTCTGCAATGAAAAATCCTTTTCTTACAGCTTCAGGAACTTCTTTGGCATCTCTTGGTTGAAATGCATATTTTACAACAGGATTTGCCATTCCAATGATATCACTTTCTTGAAATGCATCTCTTCCAATCATTGCAACTGGTACTTGTCCAGTTACTGCAACCATTGGAGCCGAATCAGCTTGAGCTGTTGCAATCCCAGTCAAAATATTAGTGGCCCCAGGGCCTGATGTTGCAAAGCATACGCCTGGTTTTCTGCTAACTCTTCCAAAGCCGTCTGCCATATGAGCTGCAGATTGTTCATGCCGGGTCAAGATGTGTCGTATGTCACATCTTGCAAATTCATCATACATTGGAAGATTTGCACCTCCCGGTAAGCCAAATACCTCCTTAACCCCTTCTTTTTCCAAGGCCTTCATGAGTGCTTTTGCACCACTCATTGTTTCCATTTTATTTTCCAAGTCAGTTGCCATGATTTTAACCTGATATGTAACGTGCGCTAAAGCACAATATCAACTAGCAAAAGCAGACTAGTTGTTTTTTGTAATTTTTCTGTCATTTAATTTCAAAAATAGACATCGGATATTCCTAATAAAGATTCTCAAAAAAATAATCAAAAATTTGTAAGAATTTCAGAAGACTTAAACTCATTATTTTTCCCTAAAGTATCGACTTTGTCAGAAAATGAAGAGATAATCAAGGTAATTGAGGCCTTTTTTGAGGCAGGGAAAACCAAGGATTTTACCCATCTCAAAGAAATTCATCTTGAGGATTCCAAATTTTCAAGCTTTAGTGACTTGCCGCCATATGATCTCAAAGATATACAAACTACTTTGGAACTTGAGCAACTAAAGTTCATCAGCATTACTGACTATGATTATCAAATTACAAAACCGAAAATCAGTGTTTTTGGTGATACAGCAGTGGTTGCCTTTGAGCTAAACCAAAAAGGTATGCTGGTGGATACCAAAGCATATACTGGTGAGCACATGTCAATTGATGGACGAGCTACATTTGTTTTAGTAAAGCACCCAACGTGGAAGATAGTTCATATCCACTTGTCAAAGATTAAGGGTTAGTTTTTAGATTCTTTTGGTTTCTGATTTGGATTTTGTTTGTTTTGTTTTGTTTTGTTTTGTTTTGTTTTGTTTTGTTTTGTTTTGTTTTGTTTTGTTTTGTTTTGTTTTGTTTGTTTTGTTTTGTTTTTTTTGTTGATTAGGTTTTTTGGTCTTTGTTTTTCCTTGCTTACTTTGGTTGCACAAGTCTTGGTATAGTTTGTAAGCTTGGTCAACGTTATAGTTTTGATGAATTATTGCTCTAACTGCACGAATCATCGGTACTGGGTTTTCAGATTGCCAGATGTTTCTTCCCATGTCAACTCCAACAGCTCCTGCTTTGATTGAATTGTATGTTAATTGCATTGCATCCCTTTCTGGAATTTTCTTTCCTCCTGCTACAATTATTGGCACAGGACAAGCTTCGACAACTTTTTCAAAGTTTTCACAATAGTAGGTCTTGACAACATGAGCACCCTGCTCAGCTGCGATTCTGCATGCAAGGGAAAGATATCTTGCATCTTTTCCAAGTTCCTTTCCAACTGCAGTTACTGCCAATACCGGAATGCCATAACGGTTTGCCTCATTGACTAGTTTTCCAAGATTTACAATTGTTTGATTTTCATATTTAGAGCCAACAAACATCGACATTGCCACTGCAGCGACATTGAGTCGGATGGCTTCTTCCATAGATACTGTGATTTCCTCTTGAGAAAGATCCTCACCAATAATACTAGAACCACCTGAAACTCGTAGAACCATTGGAACTGGTGTGTTTGCATCTACGGCATTTCTTTGGACACCCCTTGTGAGCATCAAAGAATCACAGTATTTCAAAAGTGGACTGATTGTTTTCCTAGCATTTTCTAATTTTTCAGTTGGGCCTAAGAAATATCCATGGTCCACTGCTAACATTAATGCACGATTATTTTGTGGTTTGATTATTTTTGCAAGTCTATTTTTTAGTCCCCATTCCATTTTACTTCGAATTTGACAAAAAATGTGCCTTTCTTAAGCCTTTCTTATTTGGTAATGATTATCTTCATGGCATTTTCCCCACTTCTGGCATGATCAAATGCTTTTTGGGAATCTAAAATGGGATATGTATGAGTTATGAGTTGTTTTACATCTAATTTTCCTGATTCAATTAACTCCAAGGCCTCTTTGGTGTCATTATCTGATGCAGCATAACTTGTAACTAAAGTAATTTCCTTAGAGTACACTTTACTCATATCCAAATCAATTTTAGCGCCTTTTGATGGAACTCCAAACATCATTACTGCTCCTCCTTTTCGTACCATCTCTATTGCATCTACAAGTGCTTTTAGACTGCTAGTTGCTACTATTGCAACATCTACACCACGAGATTCAGTTTGATTAAGAATTTTTTCGAATCTTTTTTCATCCGTAGACCGTATTGTTTCAGTTACATTGAACTTTTTTGCAAAATCTAAACGAAAATCATTTACATCAAAACAAAATATTTTTGAAAACTTTTTGGTATGAGCCAACATTACATGCATCATTCCAGTAGGCCCAACTCCAAAAACTGCTACAGAGTCACCTTCCCGATAAGGATATTTTGTCCATGCTCTTACACAGCATGCAAGTGGCTCAATCATTGCAGCCTCTTCAAACGACATAGAATCAGGTAGCTTTAGTACTCCACCATGAGATACATTCCATTCAGGAACTACATACTCTTCAGATAAACCACAAGGTGAAAGATTTGTTTCATAATATTTTTTGCACATTGTTTCATTTCCATGACTACAATGATGACATGAATAACAAGGAACATGATGATGTGTAAAGACTCTATCACCTTTTGCAAATTCAGTTACATTTTCGCCAATATCAACAACTACTCCTGCTGGTTCATGACCTAGTTTCATGGATGGTTTACCATATTGACCAAATACCTTTTCTAAATCAGAGCCACAAATTCCACATGCATACATCTGAACTAAGATATCACCAGGTCCTAGAGATGGTTTTTCTGTGTCATCAACTGAGATAGTCGAAGGCTCTTTGACGTATGCAGTCTTCATGTCAAACTAGAAGAATATTGAATATAAGTAGATTAGACTCTAGACTCCGAGAATCTTCTTAAGCATTACCCTATAATCAACTTCGGTCTTTTCACTCCCAGTTGCTGGAAGAGCAAAGACAAGTGTAGATTTTTCTGCTCTTAGTTCAGTTAATTCATCGTTTATTGATTCAGTAATGTCATCAGATACTAAAACAAGGCCCACGTCGGAATCATCGGTTAATTTTCTAATTTCATCCAAAGCTTTCTCAGGAGTAGAGGAAATAATTCCTGGAATACCAGCTAGTTGAAAGCTTGTAACAAATGATTTACTGCCTACAGTGAATATTTTCACAGATCAAAATCTTTTACCTTGTAATTTAACCCTTTTTGGAAGGTGCAGGATCAGGAAAGGTTGATTTAGTTTTGCAGATCCTTTGAATGTATGGCTGAGATTGATACTCAAAAAGACATCTATCTATTCCTTCATGGAAGAATGGATTTACGAGAAAAAGCAGAAAATGCCTTGGTTGCAAAGGGATTTTCCAAAGACAAGATAACAATGGCACTTCCTAGCAAAACAGGTCAAGTGGGTGACTATATGGCCATGTTATGGAGACCACCAACACCGGACCAAATCAAAATTCAACAAATTACCAAAGTAGAAGAAGTTGAGCCAGAAGGAATGGTAGGGTTATGGAAAGGAGTCTCACAAGATGATGTTGAGGCTATTCCGTTGCAATAAAACTAACTAAATCCAGCTCCGAATTGATCCCCTTTTGTAAGTGGATCACCGTCTGGAGAATTTTTTAATTTCAAATAAAGAAGAGCCTCGTAAACTAATTTCATAGCATCTTCATCTCTAAGATTATAAACCGACATTGCTTTTTCTTTGTATTTTTCTAGGTTGGCAGGATCCTGTTCATCAATAGACAAGTCATCTTCTATCATTGCTCCTGCTATGGCTTCAATTTGCTGATTGTATACTTCTTCATCCATGGTATTTTTCATCTTTTCTAGTAATTAACCCGTTCTAATAATTTGTGTTTTACAAATCAGATAACAAGCTACAAATAAAATCAGAATATTCATCGTCTGAAAATTCTACTTTTTCATACATATTTTTCTGAATTGCCAACTTGGCGGATTCAAGATGATAGCATGATTTTTTACTAGAGATATTTCCAAAATAGAATCCCGGGCATGAGCAATATTCTGCCTCTGGATCCAGCCAATGTTCTTTTCCTTTTCCAACTACAGTCCAAATTTCTCTTTTACTTGGATAGAAGACATGTTTTTTGACTCGTTTTTCAGAAACTAGAGATTCTATCCTGTCTGAGGTTTGGGTCATAAGAGATTAATCAGAAGTCTTGCGTATATTTTTGATGTTGCAAGAGCACATTGTTCAAAACAAACCCGCACTACTAATTGAAGGCCAAAAAAGGTATGCAGTAGTTTCGGACTTGCATATTGGTTTTGAAAGCAGCCTTGCCTCAAATGAGATATTTTTGGGCAAAAACACTACTGTTGATGAGACCATTGATGAGATTTCTCAAATAATAGCCTCTGAAAAGCCAGATTCAGTCATACTTCTTGGAGATGTAAAGTCAAGCATAAAGACAATATCAAAAACAGAGTGGAATGATGTGCCATTATTTTTTGAAAAAATTAGTAAAAAATGCCATGTGATTTTGGTTCCTGGAAATCATGATGCTAATATCCAAAGATTGGTACCTGATGACATTACTCTCATTAGCTCAACTGGAATGGTTGAAGAAAATATTTTGTTTACACATGGCCATACAATGCCTTCTGAAAATTTTTCACATGTCAACAAAATTGTTATGGGTCATGTACATCCAGTATTTTTTCAAGAAGAGTCTGTTGTTAATGGACAAAGAGTTTGGATTTCACTTAAAACAAAAAAAGAAAATATTTTTCCAAGTACTTCGGGAGAACTAGAAATTACAATTGTGCCATCATTTAACAAGTATTTTTATGCAACATCGAAAAGACAATACAAAAAATCAATTTCTCCAATTATTGAAAAAATAAAGCAAGTTTCTTCAGCTCGTATAGTAACACTCGATGGTACAATAATTGGTGATGAAACTATTTTGGATCAAGTATTGTGATTAATTGGGTCATAAGGTTCAATTGGATTAATTGTGGTTTTATTGTTTTTTCTCCACTCTAGAGTTTTTACAAATGATTCAGCTAATTCTATTGTTGTTAAAACTGGAACACCAAGCTCTAATGATTTTCTTCTAATCTGATATTCATCTTCAAGCATTCCAACATATTTTTCCAGAGTGGATGTGCTGGGAATATTAATTATGAAATTAATTTTTCTTTCATAAAGTAAATCTGCGATGTTGGGTTTCCTTTCAGGCTCTGAAATCTTGTGAACTATATCTACTTCACCAATTTTTTCTTCTAGAAATTCTGCAGTGTGTTCTGTAGCATAGATCTTGAATCCAAGATTTTTCAAAAGAGCAATAGACTGGAGTAATTTTTCTTTGTTTTGAGATCCGCCAACTGTAACTATAGCAGCTCCGGTCTCAGGAAGGTTGTATCCTACTGAGATCAGCCCTTTGGACAAGGCATCATAGAAACTCTCCCCAAAACAAGCAGCCTCTCCTGTAGATTGCATCTCCACGCCTAGAGCAATGTCTGCCCCTTCAAGCTGCATAAATGAAAACTGAGGTACTTTGATACCATAATTGTGGATTTTTTGCCACTTGTTTTCAGGTATTGGCGGGAGAGGTTTGTCAAGTATGGCTTTAGAAGCAAGAGCAATCAAGTTGGTCTTTACAAGTTTGGAGACAAATGGCATGGACCTTGATGCTCTAATGTTAAGCTCAATCACATAGACATGATTATCATGAATCAGAAATTGTAGATTAAATGGACCTTTTACATTAAAAGTGGTTGCAATTTTTTTGGTATATTCGGTAATGGTCTCAATAGTTTTGTTGTTAAGACGCCATGGAGGAATACACATCATTGCATCTCCTGAATGAACTCCAGCACTATCAATATGTTCTACTATTGCACCAATGATAACTTCTTTACCATTACTAATTCCATCAACATCAACTTCTAGAGAATTTAGCATAAATTTTGAAATTACAACAGGATGATCAGGTGAGACATCTGTTGCTTCTTTAACATATTTTTTTAATTCATCTTGAGACCATACAACTTTCATTGCAGCACCTGACAGAACATAAGATGGCCGAACAATTACAGGAAAGCCTACTTCTTGTGCAAAGTTTCTTGCCTCATTAAGGTTTGAAAATGCCTGCCAACGTGGTTGTTGTATGTGAAGTTTGTCAAGTTCTGCACTAAACTTTGAGCGGTCTTCTGCTCGATCAACATCATGTGCACTAGTCCCCAAAATGTTAATTCCTTTTTCAGCTAAACCAGGAGTTAGATTGTTTGCTGTTTGTCCACCAACACATGTGATTATTCCTTTTGGATTTTCAAACTCTGTAATATCAAGAATCCTTTCTTGAGTTAGCTCCTCAAAGTATAATCTTGTACAAATATCATAATCAGTTGAGACAGTTTCAGGATTACAGTTTACAACTGAGACATTTTTTTCTCCATTCTCTTGAAGACCCCAAACCATGTTGACTGTACCCCAATCAAACTCCACACTGCTTCCAATTCTATACGGACCTGCGCCAACAACAATAATTCCCTTGTCATCTTTGGGAATTTCAACATCATGGGAATGACCACCATACGTAAGATACAGGTAGTTTGTGACTGCAGGCCACTCTGCTGCAAGGGTATCAATTTGCTTCACAGAAGGAATCACGCCTAATTTCTTGCGTAATTCACGCACAGAATCAGGGGTTTGGCCTTTTGCGCGTGCAATTTGTTTATCAGCAAATCCCATCTTTTTTGCCTCCCACATCAGGGATTCATCAAGTTCAGAAGATTTGATTTTAGATTCAAGTTCTATAATATTTTTGATTTTTTCAATAAACCAAGGATCAATTGCAGATAGTTTGTAAATTCTTTCAATAGAGACTCCCATCTTTAGTGCAATTGCAACGTTGTACAGAATTTGATCATCATGATGAGATAGCTTTTCTTCAATCTCTTCCTCAGTGTAGGTTTTTCCATTAGCACGATTCAGAACTAATCCATCATTTCCGATATCAAGCATTCTAATGGCTTTTTGCAATGATTCTTCAAAAGTTCGTCCAACTGCCATCACTTCACCAACTGATTTCATAGTGACACCAAGTTTTCTATTCACTAGTTCAAACTTTGAGAAATCCCATCTAGGATGTTTGCATACTATGTAATCAAGCGAGGGCTCAAAACAAGCTGTTGTGCTTTTTGTAATTCTGTTTACAAGCTCTGGTAAACTATATCCTAATCCAATTTTTGCAGACATGTAAGCAAGCGGGTAACCTGTTGCCTTGCTTGCAAGAGCTGATGACCGAGAAAGACGTGGATTAATTTCAATTGCCACATACCTATCAGAATCAGAATCTAGAGCATATTGAATATTGCACTCACCAACTATTCCAACATGTTTTGTTGCACGCAAAGCTGCTGAACGTAACATGTGGTATTCGTGATTATCAATTGTTTGAGAAGGGGCAACAACAATGTTATCTCCAGTGTGTACTTTCATTGAAAGAACGTTTTCCATATTACAAACAATGACGTTATTTCCACCATAATCTTGCATTACTTCATATTCGATTTGTTTCCAATGACCAATGTATTCTTCAATTAGGACTTGGCCAACAAGACTGGCTTTGAGCCCACGCTCTACAATTTCATGTAATTCAATCTCATTGTGTGCGATTCCACCTCCTCTCCCACCTAGGGTATATGCCACTCTAATTATTACAGGATATCCAAGTTCACCTGCCACCTTTTTGGCATCATCAAAATTAGTTACAGTCTTACTTTTGAGCACAGGAACACCTGCCTCAGTCATTTGATCCTTGAAAAGCTGTCTGTCTTCAGTATTTTTAATTCCTTGAACTTGGGTTCCAAGTACTTTGACTCCATATTTTTTGAGAACTTCGGCCTCGTCTAGTTTTACTCCACAATTCAAAGCAGTCTGTCCACCATAAGCAAGCATTATTCCATCAGGAGTCTCTTTTTCAATTATTGATTCAACGTATTGTGGATTTACTGGAAGTAGATAGACTTTGTCTGCAAATCTAGTATCAGTTTGAATTGTTGCAATATTTGGATTTATCAAAACACTTTGCAATCCATCTTCATGAATTGCTTTAAGACACTGACTTCCAGAATAATCAAATTCTCCAGCTTCGCCAATTTTGATTGCACCGCTTCCCAGTACAAGTATTTTCTTTAGAGATTCATCTTTTGGCAATTTTATTTCCCGATTAGTTTGTCTAGCTCTTCAAAGACGAATTTACAATCATAAGGTCCTGGTGCAGCTTCAGGATGAAACTGAACTGCAATACAGTTTTGTGTTTTGTGTTTTATTCCTTCGACTGTTTTATCGTCTGCATTTTTGAACCATAAATTAAAATCTGAATTTTCTAAAGAGTCAGGATCAACACAGTAACCATGATTCTGACTTGTAACAAAAACTTGATTTGTTTCCAAATTAATGCAAGGTTTGTTTTGTCCTCGATGTCCATATTTTAATTTGTAAGTATCAGCATTTCCTGCAAGACCAATTATTTGTGCACCCAAACAAATTCCTAATGTTGGAATGTTATTTTCAATTAGTTTTTTTGCAGTCTCTACAGTATCTGGACAGTTTTGAGGATCACCTGGGCCATTACTAATCACTACACCTTTTGGATTGTAAGATTGTATTTTCTCAAACGGAGTATTCCAGGGTAATTTAATTACCTTGTATCCAAGTTCTCGAATGTTGCGTAATATTGCATTTTTGGAACCGGTGTCAATTACAACTATTGATTTGTCTTCAGTCCCATAGGTTTTTTCTTCTTTAGTGGAAACTACATCCATGAATTTTTCAGATGTGTATTTTGGGGCTTCCAAAAGTTGTTTTTTGATTTTTTCAACATCAATTTCAGTATCAGATACCACTAAGGCTGCCATCATAACTCCACTAGTACGAAGTTTTTTTGTCAATTCTCGGGTATCTATACCTGAAATTCCAGGAATTTTTTCATTGTAAAGCCATTCATCAAGTGTCATTGCAAGGTTCCAGTGGCTTGCAGTTTGAGATAGTTCATGAACTACTAATCCCCGAATTTGGATTTTATCAGATTCAAAGAACTTTGAAATTCCATCTTCATCTTTAATTGATGGGTCTGGAACGCCATAATTTCCAACTAGTGGATAAGTGAGTGTAAGAATTTGCCCGCTGTAAGATGGATCAGTTAAGGTTTCGGGATAGCCAACCATTCCAGTGTTAAATACGATTTCACCAAAAACTGTTGTAGAATAACCAAATCCCATCCCATCAAGGACGGTTCCATCATCAAAGATCAGCTTCCCAAATTTGTTTGCGTGGCTTGATTTTTTGGTAGTTATTGTGACCCTCGTCAATTGTTTCTCATTGGTGATTTAAGTTTTTGTGACTAATTCTTTAGAAAAAAAATTGATCGCAAAAAAATTGTAATGTCAATAAAATTGTCCCCAAACCATTAGGAAAATGTAAAGACAAGATGTTAGTTATTGAAGACATGAAAATTGGCATCTCGCTTGCAAATTACGGAAACCTTCCTGAGAGAGATTTTTTAAGAGATGCTGCAAATGAAATTGAAAATAATAATTTAGATTCGATTTGGCTTTCTGATCACATCATAGTTCCAAAAGAAAACTCCCCTTGGAATAGAGTGTTTGAAACCATTACTACATTGGGGTTTTTAGCTTCAATCACCAATACGGTTCAGTTGGGGTCGTCAATTATTGTAGTTCCCTTACGAGATCCTTTTTTGCTGGCAAAGCAAATTGCAACACTTGATTCCTTATCAGAAGGAAGAGTGTTGATTGGTGCTGCAATAGGTTGGAATAAGAAAGAATTTCAAATGATAAATCAAGGATTTTCAAACAGAACCAAAACTTTTGAAAAAAATATAAAAATTATGAAAAAAATGTGGTCAGGAGAATATTTTGAAGAAGGTTTTTCTTGTGAACCAATGCCTAAATCCCCTAACGGACCACCAATACTGATTGGAGGGCAATCAAAAGGAGCATTGAAACGCGTTGCAGTTACAGGTGATGGATGGCACCCAGTAGGAATTTCATCACAGCAATATCTTAACGGCATGCAAGAGATTCTTGATATGAGAAAAAATGATTACCTTTGGACTTTGAGAATTAATTTTGCAGCAAATCAGAAAATCAGCTCTCAATATACTGGAACTGATGGTAGACCTCGCTTGCGTTTAGTTGGAAATACAGATGAAATAATCTCTCAAATTCAAGAATATCAAAAAGTAGGTTTACAACATCTAGTATGCGATATCAGAGCAGATTCCAAAGATGATTATTTTGAGCAATTAAAGACAGTTGCAGAAATAAAAAAATCGTTTTAAAAATAAAGAGATAAAATGATTTTAGAGGGCCCGGAACTCCTCGCTCCATTTATGATATGCTCTAATCATTTCAGTTGATACACTTGGCTTTCTTCTTGCCATTATCTCTCTAAAGTCAGCAGTAGTAATAGCTCTTGGTTTTTGTGCTTCTTCTCCTTCGACTGGTTCATGATAATCGGGGGAATCAAATAATTCATGAACTGTCTTAAGATGTGCTGCTTGACAGACATCTTTGATATCAGATGCACTGTAACCATCAAAGATTTTTGCTAATTCTAATGAACTTACTCTGGCACCAATTTCCAAATCTTTAGTGTACTGAGTAAACAAACTTTCTCTTGCTTCTTGTGTTGGAAGAGAAACATAGATTCTTTTTTGGAATCTTCTCAAGAATGGCCAGTCAAGACTCCATGGTTTGTTGGTTGCACCAATGACATACATCATCAAATCTTTGCCTTTTCCATTTACTCCATCCATTTCAGTTAAGAATTGGTTTTTGGTTCTAATTTCACCGCCAACCTCACTATTTCTAGACCCTAACAGTGAATCAACCTCATCAACAAACAAAATTACTGGTTTTCCTTCTTTTTCAGCGTAACGTCGAGCCATTCTGAATAATTTTGAAACATTCTTTTCTGCTTCACCAAGCCACTTGCTCATCATTGATGAGGCATCGACATTGATGAAATAACCATCCATCTCACTTGCAGTAGCTGCTGCAAGCATAGTTTTTCCTGTACCTGGTGGACCATAAAGCAGCATTCCTTTTGGCCAACCAAGAGGGAACAGATCTGGTCTTTTAGTGGGGTAAACAATTGATTCACGTAATGCACTTTTTGCATCTTCTAGTCCAATGACTTCATTCCAACTAATGTTTGGTTTTTCCTTCATTACAAGTTCTTCAAAGTCATTTTCATCTTCTTGGCGCTCAACTGATTTCTTTTGTTCCTCAGCTGATGCTTCAGGATCTACTGCAGGTTCTATTCCGTGAGAGTCTTGAAGGGCTTTGATGCGACCATGGTAAGAGTTGCATCTTTCTTTGTAAAGGGCGTTAAGCTTGCTATTTGGATATAATTGCAATAATTTTACCAGAGAATCAATTGCCTTTTGGTAGTTGGCAATTGCCATTCCTCTTGCTCCTTGAGAATCAAATTTGATAGCTTCTGAGGCATATTTGCTAGCATTATTTTCTAATTCTTGGGGAGCCATACTCATCTATATCACCTGTGCATCTTTCTCTGTAGAATTTTCTTGGTATTCTTGGGAGTTAATGTCAATCGCGATTTTGGTTAAATTATTTGCACTAGTTTCTGGGGAGTCTTTCGCAGAAGGAGTCTTTTCAAGGTCATATTTTTCTGAAATGTTAGCGTGCATGTCTTTTATTTTGTGAAGTGAGTCTTCTGCAGATAAAATCAATACTGCAACCTCATCATCTATTTCCTCAAGAGATTCAGATGACTCTTTAATTATTGAGACAAAATATTCAAGTATTTCTTTAGTATCTTTTTTGTCCTCATATTTTGCAAGCAAAAAATTGGCAATTCCAACTAGCTTGTGAATATCTTGAAGTTCTTCTAAAGTTAGTTTGTCAAAATCAATCTTTGAAGAGTTTTTTTGAGCTAGTTTTTGGTCAACTCTTTTTGAAATGTTTTTGATAAAATCCAAATCCTTTGCAACACGGCTGGGTTTTAAAAATGTCAATTACCCACTACTGCAAAAAAATCAAGATGAGCATACTGCTTATTTATTTTAGAGTCTACCATCAATTTTACTTCATCAAGTAAGGTTGAGGATTCATGGCTTGACTGGACAAAATCAAATTGAGCCTTTGTTATGGCTGCCGAATCCAAAACAATACTTCCGAGGTGCACCGAAAGCTCAGATAGTTTTTGACTTGATTCAGGTTCAACGTCGACAAGTTGGGCACTGATTGTTCGTAACACAGGTACAATTGATGGAAAAAGTTTTGGAATTGCATCTATTCTTGATATTAATTCCATCTTTTTTTGTATTTGATACAAAGTTTCAAGGGAATAAGAAACTCTTCTCTCAACATCTATTGCTCTTAAGCAAATCAAATCATTGTCTTCATATTGCAAGAGTTGTTTGTTTGATTTTTTTAGCAAAGCTTTTTTGTTTTTTAGTACCTGAATTATCTGACTAATCAGATTATTTGAATAGTCAAGTCGTGGGACTATGGTTTGAGTTTGTGAAATTTTGGCTGAATCTAAAGATAAACTGTATTGCCCACCCATATCATAGAATATTGTTGAAAATTTGTATTTGAGGGCCATGTACCAAATTATTCATTAACCACAGTCACACCATATTGTAGATACATTTTTGAAATATTTTGAGCACTTGTGTAAAGGAATTTAGCTCTCGATTTTACCTAAGGGATTGTAAACTAGAATCATGGTAAACGAGCACTCTCTGACGGTAAGCTTGGAAGAATTTGGTCTTTCCAAGTATGAAGCTCAAGCCTATGTAGCATTGATAGCAAAGGGCACCATTTCAGCAAGCGAACTTGCCTATTATTCGGACCTTCCTAGAACCAAGGTCTACCCCACATTACTAAAACTAGAAAACAAAAAGCTAGCAATAATCTCAAAAAGTAAGCCCATAATGTGTACTGCCATTGCTCCAGAAGACGCCTTTGACTCCATAATCCACGAACAAATCAACAAAGTAAATGCAATGAATTCTCTTGTTTCACAGCTAAAAAAAGCAAGTGAGGAGAGTAGAAAGTCAAGAGGTTCTGAGGAGAAGCGATATTTTCAAATTTCAGCTAACAATGTCTTGAGTCAACTTCAACAAATGATTGAAGGTACAAAATCATCAATTCAAATTGCAGTTGATCAATGGGGGCTTGGATTGCTGTCTGAATGCAAAGAACAACTCCTATCAGTAATGAGAAGGAATTTAGATGTAAAAATTATTGTTCCAACTTCATTAATTGGTTCAGAATCTTACAAAACTATTCCTGACGGAGTAAAAATTCGAGCATCAGACGTTGTTCAAAACTGCTTTGTTTTTGATGAAACTGAAATCTTAATGGTTAGTGATCAAAATGGAAAAGCTGCAAACTTTTCTTCAACTGAGATTTTAGGAGATAATCAAAGTAAATTATTTTCAAACGTTTGGAAGAATGCAATAAGGACCGAATGTATTGCAGATATGACAAAATCTGAATCACAGGAAATCTACAAGATAATTAGAATTGTAAATGAAAGTGGATTAAATCACGTCCTAAATTCCATGATTGTTTCAAAAAAACTTGATGCAGACATGTTGAAACTACTTGAGAAAAATGGAGTTAATCTAAAATCAAAATCTCTGGATGATGTTATTGAGCTAATTGATGCTGCAATGCAAATCATGTGCTCAGGTCACGTGAATTTTGATGCAAATTCAAAAAACATTACAGTAGAGTCGAAAATAAACAGTGGTCATTCTCTACCATGGGTTTCGATTTTAGATGGATATTTGCAAAAGAAAGGATACAAAACTCGAATGGCATTTCAAACCTCAAATAAAGGCGAAAAAACTCACATCAAAATATCTAAAAATTAAAATCAGATAAAAAATAGCCACAATCTGCTTGATTGAAGAAAAACTTGAGACGCTTGGAATTACTCTTCCTTCCCCTCCAACTCCAGCAGGATCTTACATTCCAGCAGTAAAAACCGGAAATTTACTCTTCATTTCAGGTCAAATTCCTTTTGAGGAAGGAAAGGTAGCCTATACTGGGAAGGTTTCAGATGAAAATCTGGAGACGGGTCAAAAGTCAGCAAAATTATGTGCAATCAACATTTTGGCACAGATAAAAAGAGAATTGGGAAGTTTGGACAAAGTTTCAAGAATTGTAAGATTATCAGGATTTGTAAATTCAAATCCTGAATTTTCGAATCAGCCAAAAGTAATCAATGGAGCTTCAGATTTTATTTACGAGGTTTTTGGAGATATAGGAAAACACTCAAGAATTGCAGTAGGTGTTGCAAGCTTGCCACTTAACTCAATGACAGAAGTTGATGCAATAGTAGAATTTTCAGATTAAGTTCTAATTTGGAAATTGTCTTAAATAGATTTTTGAATCATTTTATTTTATGGCCCAAACTTGTACAGGAATTTGTGAGCGATTAAAACCAAAAGGAATTGCAAATAATTTAAGATATAATTCTGGACAAAAGTGGTGTTCACTCTGTGCATTGTTTATCGAAACTAAAGATTATGTGTGTCATTGTTGCAAAACAAGACTAAGATCAAAGCCAAGGAGTAAACGATATGAGTTGCCAAGAATGTAAACATAAAAGAAAAATGTGATTGTTTTTGTTGCTGCTCAATTTCACAAATAGGATGTCCATATTGTATTCCTGCAGTTTTAGGATATAGACAGATTAAAAAATAATTAGAAAAATAAAAACTTAGTTTAATTTTTTATTCAGTGCTTTGATAAAGGTCATAATCTTTGGTTTTGGAATAACAGCGCCACATGCTTTATCATGTCCGCCTCCAGAGCCACCAAGATCAGTAGCAAGTACGTTTACAATTTTTCCCAAGTGAGTATCAAGTGATTTTGAACCACGAATTGATACAGCATAAATTCCGTGATCAACACGCTCTTTGTAAGCAACACCGACATTCTTACCAGACAAACCAAGTACAAAATTAACTGCGCCACTTGCACCAGAATCTAAAATTTCCATATATCCAAGATTCTTCATAGTCTTTAGGCCCTCCTTTACTTTTGCAATCATTTGAGAAAGTTTTTCCACTTGGATTTGAGCAAATTCAAAGGTGTTGGGTATCTCATGGGGGAATTTGGAATCAGCTAGTTCTTCAACCAGATATAGGAGATAATCAGGATCCTTTTGATGACCAACTATATTGTAAGTCAAAACAGTAGCGCTAATCAAAGCAAATTGTCTATCGTAAATTTGTAATAATTTGGACCCAATTGGTCTGTCTTCCATATAATCGGTAATTGCAGCACATGTGGCGATAAATGAGGCATGATCAGTGAGTTTTGATTTGAAAGCAGAGTAAACTAATACTGCAGTACATTCGTTAATGTCATGAATCATTTTGACTTTTAGTTTTACCAATTGTTTTACAATCTCTGGGTCAATGTCATGATGGTCAATGTAAGTTACAGATACTCGTTTTTTTCTCAAAGAAGCAATCAATTCAACAAATTCATCTTGGGTCTTTTTGCTCAAACCCAAATCACAGATGTAAAGAGACTTTAATTTTTCATCTTCTACTACTTGACGTAATGCATCCATTTGTCCAGGATAATCTACTAAGATTGCATCTCCTCCAAAGGCCTGTCTTATCAAAGCTGCAGAACTAATTCCATCAGCATCTTCTTTGTGAGAAATACAAATAACTTTGGTTCTTTGGGTTTTAGATTTAGTTGTTTTTTTGGCAGTTTTCGCTTTAGTCGTTTTTGCAGTTTTTGCTTTAGTTGTTTTTGCAGTTTTTGCTTTAGTTGTTTTAGCTTTTGTAGTCTTGGCAGTTTTTGCTTTGGTAGTCTTTGCGGCCACTATTGCAATTTGATTTTAGTCCCTCATTTAAATCAAGAATGAATTATTTTTTAGATTCGTTGGATTCTTGTTTTATAGTCTGATTCACCAAGGTAGGTGAATTTAGATATTCATCATAAAATGATTGTCCGTTAAGCTGAGTCTCCAAATCCATTTCCTGGATTTTCTTCAGGTCTTCACCAGAAGATTCCAAAACCAGTTTGTCTAATTTATCAAGAAGTTCTCGCTCTTTTGAATTCATTTAATTTTGAATTAAAAATAATGATTTATTCCCCAAAGTTGGCTTATTAGACAAAATAGGTTGAATTTTGTTAGTATATTAGGAAGATTTTTGCAAGATCCACTATGGAGACAAAGAATATTGGCCTTAGAGGGATAGAGGTTGCTGATACTAAAATTTCCAATATTTATGGCGATAAGGGAAAACTGATCTATCGTGGTTATGATATACTTGATTTAACAAAAAATTCATCATTTGAAGAGACTGCATTTTTGCTACTCCATGACGATTTACCCACAAAAGAGCAACTCCAAGAATTTAAAACCAAACTTCGAGAGGCACGATTCATTCCAAAACGTATGCAAGAAAATATGGGAAATTGGAGAAAAGATGCAGATCCAATGGATATGCTTCAAGCATTTGTTTGCGCCCTTGCAGGATATTATGATGAAGAATTTTTCAATAAAGAGTCTAGTTATGACAGAGCAATCAACCTTATAGCAAAAACTGCAACAATTGTAGCTAGTTGGTACCGCATAAGAAATGGTCTAAAAATTATTGATCCCGATCCTTCTCTTGATCATGCAGCAAATTTCTTGTACATGATGTTTGGGGAAAAACCAGATCCTGAAGTTGAAAAGATTTTTGATATCTGTTTGATATTACATGCAGACCATACCTTCAATGCATCAACATTTACTGCAAGACAAGTAGCTTCAACAAGAGCTCACATGTATTCAGCCGCTAGTGCAGCTATTGGAGCTCTTAGTGGAGAGTTACATGGCGGGGCAAACTACGAAGTAATGAAGATGCTCTTAGACATTGGAAGTATAGAAAAGGTAGAACAATACATTAAAGAAAAAATGGAAAAGGGTGAAAGAATTATGGGAATGGGTCATGCAGTTTACAAAACTTATGACCCAAGAGCTCAAGTTCTAAAAGAACTTTCAAGGAAAATGGCAGAGGTAACTGGTGAACCATGGTTTGATATTACTGAAAAAGTCGAACAAACAACCATTGCAGAGATGAAAAATCAAAAGGGTCGAGACATTTATCCTAATGTTGATTTGTATAGCGCGTCCCTTTACTATATGCTAAAAATTCCTATGGACCTAAATACACCAATTTTTGCAATCTCAAGAGTTGTTGGATGGGCAGCACATGTTATTGAAGAAAAATTTGCTGAAGCAGCCCCCAAGCCTGCACTTTATAGACCAAAAGCATCCTATGTTGGAAAATATTGTGGCCCACAAGGATGCGAATACAAACCCTTGGATTTGAGAAAGTAGTCTAGTTTCTATTTTTTAACCAATCTTTTGCCTTTGAATTTACATCGTGTTTATACAACACTTCAAAGACCATATCATAAAACGAAATTCCTTTTCTTTGGGCCTGATCATCTAACCATTTAATGCCGTCTGCAAGTTCTGGATCATACTCTGAAAACTCTACTAGTTCATCGACCATTTTTGAAAAGAATGCGTGAGATTCAAGCATGATAGAACCTTTCAATCTATGATCATAAGGGTTGGATTCAAAATATATAGACAAAAGACCCCTTTTTGGTTGACAATTGCAACACACTTTTTTCTTTGATGGGGATTCAAAGAAAATTGCCTGGGTTATTAAGACAGATAAGAAATCTTTTGAAGAAAATAGAGACCATGCTGAAATTTATTTAGATAAAGTAACTAGTTTACAATCAAAATACATCGCATTGCATGTTGGATTGTTTTGGGGAATTGGAAAATTCATTATAAAAAATGAAGACAATATCTTAATCAAAATAGATGATCAGAAAATTTTTGATCATTTATCTGGAAATGAAGAAGCAGTGGATGAAATTATTAGAACTAGATCTAATTTCATTTCAAAATTTATCCTACAAAGAAAATTAAATGTAGATTACGAATTGATTGACTCAAAAAATAATTTGTCTTCAAAATTAATTTAGTGCAAAGGGACTTAAGACCAAAAACGGTAGTTACTTGGTGACAGCCCCTGAGCGATATTAAAGATCATAAAGTACTACAATCATAAAAGAAAGGCGAGTTCAAATTGATTGACTATAGAAAAAATGAATTAAAGTGATCATTAAATTTTTACAATTGTTTTGTACATTTTTCATAAATTTTTCAAAAAAACATTGATTTCCAAATTTAAAAGAAAAAATCATTTCAATTTTGATTAAAATCAATCACAATTTCCTAGTAATATGATTAGATTTATTTAATCTACAAAGTTCTTTCGATCAACGATGACGTCTATAGACAAGGCAGCAATAGGATGGTCTATTGCAATTGTTGCTATTGGTGTTGCAATTGCTTTTGCAGGAGCAGGTGGACAAGATCTTAGTGTCGGAACACAAGCTCCAACAGCACCAACAACTAGCACGACAACGCCAAGCGAAGAACCCCAAACTCAAACTGAACCATTTGCAGATATAGCTGAAAAGGTGAAGGAAGAAGCCCCAGCAAAACCACTGAAAGCTGGATGGGATAGAATGGAATCCGTACAAGACCCAGGTGTGGGACATGAGCAGCATCAATTAGCTATCATATTACCACCAAGTGAGAATGTATATTCAGGCACACTTAGATACGATGCATCAGAAAACATTCAACTTGTAACACTGCATGGTCCTTTGGCAACTGGTGAAGATAAAGGACAAGCAATTTGGACTCCAGACGGAGAAACAAAATTTGCATTGACTTTTGTCGACCCAATGAATGCAAAAGGTGAATGGCAATTTGCAGGAAATGCTTTAGCTGTTCATACAAAAAATCCAACTCCATTCATAGTTGATTATCAAGTAGACTACGAAGAAAATACCATGTCTGAAACTGTAATGACTGGAACAATTCAATCAGTACAGGATCCAGGTATGGGACATGAGTCACATCAACTTGCTGTAATACTAGCACCTTCAAGTGATGTATATTCAGGAATTCTTTCGTATTCAACATCTGAACCAATTCAACTAGTCTCATTAAGAGGCCCTATCAGTGCAGATGAACAACCAGAATTAACTTGGACCCCAGATGGTGAAACAATTTTTGAGTTGACATTTGTCGACCCAAAGAATGCAATGGGTTCATGGGAGTTTGAAGGTAACGCATTGGCCGTTCACACAATGAATCCAACCACATTTACTGTAAGTTATTCTGTAAGTGCAATTGCAACTGCAGTTGAACCTTCTCCTGAAATGGTAGAAGAGCCAGCTCCAGTAGAAACTGCTCCAGAAGAACCAGCAGGTCCACAAACCGTAATGGTTGACATTCCAGCCGGAACAGCAGTTCCAGGATGTGAAGAAACCGACGAGTGTTACATTCCAGCATCTGTTACAATTAACGCAGGTGACACTGTAACATGGATTAACTTAGACACTGCAGCTCATACAGTAACAGGCGGAAGCCCAGCTGAAGGTCCATCAGGTGTATTTGACAGCAGTCTCGTATTAGGTGGAGCAGAATACTCTTTCACCTTTGAAGAGTCTGGAAGTTATGATTACTTCTGTATGGTACATCCATGGATGGTTGGCGACGTTCAAGTGAACTAACCACATTTTCCTTTTTTCTTATTTTATTTGATTACGTCTGATGGTTCTGTTATATGCCACACCAAACCTGTGAGTTTCATCTCTTGCATGTTGTAATATTTTCAATGATTGTTTATTTTTTGGAATAATGATTGGAGTTTTTTGATTGGGAACAAATACTTCCTCATTTTCCTTAGCCAATGAAACACAGGGAGTTTTTAATCCAAGTGATTGAAGAGAGTCAAGTGCAGCATTAAGTTGACCTTTTCCTCCATCAATCAAAATTAAATCAGGTAATTGAGATTCTTCTTCAAGAAGTCGAAAATATCTTCTTTTGATAACTTCGTTAATCATTGCAAAGTCATCACGTCCTTCAACAGTTTTTATTTTGAATTTTCTATATCCGGATTTGTTTGGTTTTCCATCAACAAACCTTGACATTGATCCTACTGCAAAATCCTCTCCATGATTTGAAATGTCAAAGCATTCAATAATTTTGGGAACAGTAGGAAGACTAAGCAATTCTTGAAGTTCTACTAATCCAGGATCGCCACCCTTAGATTGAATTAATCCAATGTTTTTTAGAATCAAATCAACAATTTCTTTTCTTTTTCCTCTAAGAGGACATTGAATTTTTACTGAAAATCCAGCTTGTTCAGACAACAAAGACTCCAAGAGTTGTTTGTTTTCAGGTAGCTCGCTAACATAAACAAATTTTGGAATTTTATGGGTTGTGTAATATTGAAACAGAAAATTAGAAAAGGAATTATCCCCTACTAAATCAAAAAAGAACTTGTCGCTATCTCTAATTACACCATTAATCATTCTAAAATTCATCACTGTGGCAGTTTGGTCCTTCTCACCAATTCCAAAATATTCCTCATCAGAATTTTCAACATATTCCATTTTTTGTTTAGTTTGCAAACTTCCTAGTCGAATCAGGGTGTCACGAATCTCTTTTGCACGCTCAAATTGTTGCAAATTTGCTGCCTGCTTCATTTCCTCTTTTAATTTTTCAGTAAAAATTTTGGTTTGGTTTTTTCCTTTTAGAACATCTTCTAGGTCTGAGATATGTTTTGGATAACTGTCTTGAGCCTCTCTGAATTCACAAGGTCCTTCACAATTACCCAAATGATATTCCAGACACACCTTTTTTGGCAATGTATTACATATTCGAATTTGAAATGCTTTTCTCAATGTTCCAATTGTTAACAGTTTAGAACTTCCCTGTGTAAATGGTCCAAAGATTTTTCCTTTTCCTAAAAATTTTCCATTTCTAGTTCTTCGGGCTACTAGTAATCGTGGGTATTTTTCATCTGAAATTCGAAGATACGTATAACGTTGTTGATCTTTTAATTCTATGTTGAACATGGGTCTGTATTTTTTTATCATGTTTGATTCTAAAAGGAAGGCTTCACTTTCATTATCAGTTAAAACAAATTCAATGTCTGAAATGTTTTCAACAAGTTTTTTTGTTTTGTAGTTTTGATTTTTTAAAAAATATGATTTTACTCGTTTTTTTAGATTCTTGGCCTTGCCAATGTAAATTATTTTTTCTTGAGAATCTTTCATCAAATAAATTCCAGGATTTGATGGAATGTGGATTTTAGAAATATCAAAAGTCATTTTTTTATTATTTTTTTAAGATATTTTCCGGTATAACTTCCAGGAGCTTTTGCTACTTGCTCAGGAGTTCCAGTAGTTACTATTTTTCCTCCCTCATCTCCACCTTCAGGGCCAAGATCAATAATCCAGTCAGAATTTTTGATAACATCCATGTTGTGCTCAATTACAACTACAGTATTTCCCAAGTTAACCAATCGATTCAAAACATCTAGAAGTTTTTGCACATCTGCAAAATGAAGCCCAGTTGTAGGCTCATCTAGGATGTAAAAGGTCTTGCCTGTACCTCGTTTTGAAAGTTCTGAGGCAAGTTTCACTCGTTGAGCCTCACCTCCTGAAAGAGTTGTGGAAGATTGTCCTAGTTTGATGTAACCTAATCCTACATCATAAATGGTCTGGAGTTTTCTTTTGATAGCAGGAATATTTTCAAAAAACTGTAGTGCCTCATAAACAGTCATTTCTAAAATATCAGAAATGTTTTTTCCTTTGTAAAGAACTGAGAGAGTTTCAGAATTGTATCTTTTTCCTTTGCATTCATCACATTTTACATAAACATCAGACAAAAATTGCATTTCAATTTGTTTTACACCATCACCATCACATGCAAAACATCTTCCATCAGCTACATTAAATGAAAATTGGCCGGGTGCATATCCCCTTTCTTTTGAAAGTTCTGTGTTTGCATAAAGTTCTCTTATTGGTGTAAATGCACCAATGTACGTAGCTGGATTTGATCTAGGGGTCCTTCCTATTGGAGATTGGTCAATGGCAATTACTTTATCAATATTGTCAAGCCCCTCAATCTTTTTGTGGCTTCCAGGTTTTACATTTGATTTTGTAAAGTGACTCTCTAAAGATTTTAGTAAAATATCATTTATCAAAGTAGATTTTCCAGAACCAGAAACTCCTGTCACAGAAATAAAAAGACCAAGTGGAAATTCTACATCAATGTCTTTTAGATTGTTTTCTGATGCACCTTTAACAATTAATTTACCAGAAGGATTTCGAATTTTTTCCTGAAGAGATATGAGAGTGTTGTCTTTAAGATAATCTCCTGTTACAGATTTGTGCCCGTTTAGTATTTTATCCACAGTTCCTTCAAATACCACGCTTCCACCATGAACTCCTGCTCCAGGTCCCAAATCCACAATCCAGTCTGAATTTCGTATTACTTCTTCGTCATGCTCCACAACAATGACAGTATTTCCCAAATTTCGTAGCTTGTTTAACGTTTTTATCAATCTGGCATTATCTCTTTGATGCAGTCCTATTGTGGGTTCATCAAGCACATACAACACCCCTGTAAGGTTAGAACCAATCTGGGTTGCAAGACGAATCCTTTGTGATTCTCCGCCAGACAATGTAGAGCTTAATCTGTTTAGTGTCAAATAATTAAGACCAACATTCATTAGAAATTCTAGTCGTTCTTTGATTTCTTTTAGTACGTCCCTTGCAATGTATTGTTCATTTTCTGTTAAATTCAATGTCGAGAAAAAATCATAGCAATGATCAATTGAAAGATCACAAACATCCATTATACCTTTATTATTAATTTTAACTGCCAATGATTCAGGTTTTAGTTTCTTCCCGTTGCAAACATTACATGGCGTATCGCGCATAAATTGTTTTAGCCATTCTCGTTTAGATTCAGAATCAGTTTCCATAAAGACACGTTGAAGGTTTTCCAAAACACCCTCAAAAGCATCAGTGTATTGCCAAGACGAGTCACCAGATTTTGAACGGTATTTAAAATCAATTAGTTCCTCACTGCCGTTTAAAATAATTTTCAAGTGCTTGGGTTTGATTTTTGAAATTGGAGTCATCAAATCAAACCCATATTTTTTGCCTACTGCCCGTAATGCTTGGCGTCTAAAGGAGGAGAATCTACCACTCCATGGAACGATTGCACCATCTAAAATTGATTTATTTTTATCTGGTATTACTAAATCTGCATCAAATTCCATTTTAACACCAAGGCCATTACATGCTTTGCACATTCCAAATGGAGAGTTGAAAGAAAATGTCCTAGGTTCAAGCTCACCTATTGTTAAACCACAATAAGGACATGCATTGTTTTGTGAGAATATTTTTTCTGCTTTTTCAGAAGAAATCATTACATCTCCTTTTGAGGCTTTAATTGCTGTTTGAATGGCCTCAAAAAGTCGAGACCTTTCTGATTTTTCAGTAAGAATTCGGTCAACTACAATCTCAATATTGTGCCATTTTTGCCGGTCAAGGGGAGGAATTTCCTCATCTAGGCTCAAAATTTCGCCATTGAGCCTAATTCTAGAGTAGCCGTCTTTTTTTATCTGCTCAAATAACTTTTCATAAGTTCCTTTTTTCCTTTGAATAATCGGAGACAAGACAAGGATTTTCTCTCCATCAAAATCTTTGAGAACAGAATCACATATTGTTTCAATCGATTGACTAGAGATTTTTCTTCCACAGTTTGTACAAAAAGGAATTCCGATTCGTGCATAAAGAAGTCTCATGTAGTCATATATCTCAGTAGTAGTTCCAACAGTAGACCTTGGGTTTTTGCTAGTTGTTTTTTGTTGAATTGATATGGCAGGAGATAATCCTTCAATAGAATCAACATCAGGCTTATCCATCATTTCTAAAAATTGTCTCGCATAAGCAGACAATGATTCAACATACCTTCTTTGTCCTTCGGCATAGATAGTGTCAAATGCTAAAGTGGATTTTCCAGAACCAGATAATCCACTAATAACTACTAGGTGATTTTTTGGAATATCAATATCTATATTCTTTAGGTTATGATGTCGAGCACCGCGGATTTTTAATTTATTTTCTACCATCTTTGAATTTAATCTCCTGTTCTAGTCTTTTTATTCTATCTCTACATTCTATTGCTCTTTCAAAATCTAATTCTTCAGAATGTTTTTTCATTTGTGCTTCAAGATCAATAATATCAGCTGCCAAGTCATGAGTAGATTTTAATTTTACATCATCAAGAGTTGTGACTTGAGAAGGAACAGCTTTGATAATAGTTTTGGGAGTTATTCCATGATCTTTATTGTATAAAATTTGTTTTTCCCGACGTCTTGTGGTTTCATCCATTGCATTTTTCATGGAATCGGTATTGTGGTCTGCATACATGATAACAGACCCATTAGAATTTCTTGCCGCACGTCCAAAAGTTTGAATCAAGCTAGTATAATTTCTTAAAAACCCCTCCTTGTCTGCATCTAGAATTGCCACCAAGGATACTTCTGGAATATCTAAGCCTTCTCTAAGCAAATTGATTCCAACAAGCACGTCAAACTCACCTAGCCTCAATTGCCTAATTAGCTCGGTCCTCTGAAGGCCTTCTATTTCAGAGTGCATGTAACGGACACGTACCTGTTTTTTTGATAGATATTCGGCTAAATCTTCAGCCATTCGCTTTGTTAGTGTAGTAACTAAAACACGCTCGTTTTGGGCAGCCCTTTTGGATATTTCTTCAATCAAATCGTCCATCTGGTTTTTACTCTCTCGAATCTCCACATCAGGGTCAAGGAGTCCAGTAGGCCTTACTAGTTGTTCAGCAATTTGATATGAAATCTTTTTTTCGTATTCGCCTGGAGTAGCTGAGACAAATAATGTATTTTTGATGTATTTTTCAAATTCTTCAAATTTTAAGGGTCTATTGTCATAGGCACTAGGCAATCTAAAACCATAAGTCACGAGTTCTTTTTTCCTGGAGTGATCACCTTTGTACATTCCATGTAGTTGAGGCAGGGTGACATGAGATTCATCAATTACAAGTAAGAAATCATCTCCAAAAAAATCAAGTAAACAAAATGCTTGTTCTCCTGGTTTTCTTCCATCAAAGTGTCTGGAATAGTTTTCAATTCCAGAACAATAACCAAGCTCTTCAATCATTTCTAAATCAAACTTTGTTCTCATTTCCAAACGTTGTTTTTCAAGCTCGTTTAATTCTGGAAGTCTTTGGCCAAGCTCTGTCTTGATTGATTTTATTGCACGTTCTCTAACATCTTTTGCAATAAGGTAGTGTTTTGCAGGAAATATTTTCATTTGAGAAATTTTTCTTTTTTCTTTTAGTGTCACATGATCAAGTAAAATTATTTTTTCTATCTCATCTCCAAACATAGAGATTCTAACTATATCTTCAGAGTATGCAGGGACAATATCAATAGTGTCACCTTTTACACGAAAGTTTCCTGGAGCAACTTCCAAATTATTTCGCTCATAACGAGCATCTACGAATTTTCTGATTAGCTCACTTCGTTTTATTTCATCGCCAGATTTTACAGTGATTGCAAGATCTTCCCAGTCTTGTGGGTTACCTAGAGAGTAGATGCATGAGACTGTAGAGACAATAATTGTAGGCTCTCCAGAAAGAAGCATTGCGGTTGCCTCTAGCCTCAACTTTTCGATTTTTTCGTTGACCTGGGTATCTTTTTCAATGTAGGTATCAGTTTGAGGAATGTAGCTTTCTGGCTGATAATAGTCATAATATGATACAAAATACCCTACATTGTTTTTTGGGAAAAACTGTTTTAGTTCTGAATAAAGCTGGGCCGCCAGTGTTTTGTTATGCGAGATAACCAGAGTATTTTTACCGGTTCGAGCAATAACATTTGCAACAGAAAATGTCTTACCGCTACCAGTTACACCGATTAATGTTTGAATTTTTTTCTTATTGACGCCATCCACCAATGTATCTATTGCCTGTGGTTGATCTCCAGTTGGTGAAAATTCCGAATGTAAATCAAATTTGTGTAATTGTTGCAACAATGACGATAGTTCTAAACTGAACTTATAGCTAACGAATTTTGATTAAATACCCAGAGTTAATCTAAAATCAAAAATAATTTTACCATACAGGCTCATCAACCATCTTCAATCCTTGTGGAGTTACCTCAAATCCCATAGTTTTCAGAGTCTGTTTTGCTGAGGGAGAATTTCTTTTGAATATTTTTTGAGCCAAGTCAACTCTATCTATTTGAGATAAATGCTGTCCAATCTTGTATTTGCCATGAAGTGTTTTGGGTACAACTTTGATAACAGCTACACTATCAAGAACTCGCATGCCAGAAGAGATAGGATCATATCCTCCTTCTGGTTGATATTTTTCCATCAATCCATTGAGTGCTTTTGTTTTTTCTTCTACATCAGTAACTAATGATGCGATGCCTTTCATTACCACACTAATGTAAAGTGTATCAGCTAAAGATGCGTTTTTTGGATCCTCAAAATAGGATGGCAAAAATTCTAATTCGCGGTCAACTTCAAATCCAGCTTTTTGATTTGCTCTGAAATTTTCAATTTTTTCTCCTCTTGGATGAGAATGCATATACACTGCATCATTAAGGAAAACAAAATTCATTGGTATTATCTGAGGATACCCATTGGAATCAATCGTTGCGAATCTTCCAACATGCTCTTGATGAAGGAATTCTTTGATCTTATCATAGGAACGAATTTGTAAGATGCCAACCAGTTGCATAAATTGAAGTTTATAAAATTCCATTATAAATCCAAGGCTCAAACCAAATCCTGTTTATGTTGATTGCAAAATACACTAATCATATTCCATGTGTAAGATTCTGTGATTTCTCGTTATTCTTTTTCCTTTAGTTGTTTTGCAAACTCTTTGAGGTCCAAAACACGACAATGAAGGTCACTACACTCTGGCTTTAACTTGTCCTTCATAGTAACTAATTGTAAAATACATCAAAAGCCACTTACGTTCTAAAAATTGACTTTGATCTATACTAATTTGAATTAAAGATAATTCCTAAAATACAGGGTCACCAAAGCAATTCAAGTTGATTGAAATAGATGAAGAAAAAGAAGAGGCAACCCAAAGAGTATTGCAAGTTCTTGAGGAATGGGGAGCTGAATCAAAATTCATCTGGTTTAGAGAGATTCACAGAGTTACAGACATTGACAAAGGATTGCTACGTAATGTTCTAAATGAATTAAAAAAATCAAAAGAAGTTACAGAATTTCGAAGTGATACTAAAAGAATATTTTTTTGTCTGAAAAAATATTTTAAAAGATGTCGTGATGTTGAAAAAAGATTCAAAGGAAAACAAGTAAGACTCAAGGATGGGAGTAACCTCAAAGTTTACCAAAAAGAAACTAAGACATCAGAGCGTACTAGAAAAAGACTTGAAAAGCAAAAACAACGTCGTCAAGCCAAACTTTTAACAAAATCAAAAAGTAGAGCTAAAATAAAAAAACATACAAGACCTCACAAGTCTTAATTATTCAAAACCACTTGACTGTCTTTTCATAAAATTAACTTCAGCGTGTTTTATTTTTGAAAAATGAGAAACATCTTCAGTCATATCATATAGTTGGTATAATTGCATGTTGGGAATGATTTGGTCTTCTTTTTCTTCTTCTAAATTAACTTCTAAATTTGCCAAAACCTCAATACTTTCATCTAGAATTTTGATACATTCATCCAAGGTATCAGGCATATCATCATCCATTATTCTCACTTTGGTTTCTAGTGTAAATGATTTTCTGTGTTTATTTTGGCAAACTGCTTTACTTGTCGACTTTTTCTCGCAAGTAAGGCATGACGTGAGATGCGAATTTGTCAATTGAGCCAAAGTAGTTTTTGCCCCAGAATCTAATTACAAAGTGATTAACACCTGCTTCCATGAATCTTTCAAAGGTTGGAATTATGTCTTCAGGAGTTCCAATTGCAGTTGATGAACGAGCGATAGCATCAGGAATCTTTGTCGCTGCTTCTCTCATCTTTACAATCCAATCTTGGTTTGACATTGAATACTCTGTAAAGTATTTTACAAAATCAAATCCTTCAATTTCCTTAAGACTGTGAACTCTAAGAACTTCAGGCTTGAACAAGCTGACCTTTACTGCTTCTTTCATTTTTGCCCAAGATTCTTCAGCATCTTCAGAAAAGTACACATCAATATCTAAAGCCATTTGGAAGTTGTCTTTTTCTTCTTGTGTTCTTCCATATTTTTCCATTGAAGCCTCAATTTGTTTTCTATGATCTTCAAATAATTCAGGAGTATAACCGATTGGTAACCAGCCTTCTCCAAGTTTTCCTGTTAACTCTAGTGTTCTTTTTCCACCAGATGCCATGTATGTTGGTGGATGTGGTTTTCTAATTGGAGGTGCCTGTAGACATGCACCTTCTAATTTGTAATATTTTCCTTCATAGTCTACCGTGTTATCAGGAGTAGAACCATACAAGGTTTTGATAACCTCAATTTGTTCGGCCCATTTTGATACTGGTTTTTCAAATGGAATGCAAAATTCTTTTAGATTTTGTGCCTCACCTGCACCAATTCCTAAAATTGCTCTTCCTTTAGAAATTCTATCAAGTGTAATTGCAGCTAATGCGATGTTAGATGGATGTCTTCTGATTGCGTCAGTTACACATGTTCCTAATTCTACATTGTTAGTGACTGCAGCTATTGCAGATAACATGACCCAAGGATCTAGTACTATAGCCTTTTTCCATTGAGGAACATTTGTGTGATCCATATAGAAAATAGAATCATATCCAGTTTTGTCAGCAAGCATGCAGGCAGTTAAAATCTGATCTTCAGAATATCCTGCTCTTGCAACATTTAATCCGTTTTGAATACCAAATTTGAGTTTGTTTTGAGTCATGTACATTTAGGTCAGAGTATTAGGATAAATAAGTTTGGTGGCGATTTTACCAGAGTTAAATAAAATAGAAAAAATGTAAAAAATTTATGAATTTTTTACAGGTTACCTGCTTTGATATCTTCGAGACATTTTATGACATCGTCTTTTGTGATTGGAATTGGATTTGGGTCCAAATGTCCTTTATCTGTCATAACAACGTCTGCGGCCTCTGAAACATCGGCTTTGAGTTCTAGTTTGTCAAAACCTAGTTTGTCCATTGCTTCTTTGAATCTATCATAGAAGATTGATTTGTTATGTTTGTGTGCAACTGTAGTACAAGATGACAAGGAATAGCCATGTGGAACTCCTTCATTTGAGAAAACATACGACAAAGCATGTCCAAGTGTAGTTGAGCAATTACCAAATCCCATTCCAGATAACATAGAACCATATGGGTAGTTTTCTGGTTTGTCATTGATTATTGCATCATAAAGAATCTCAAATGCTTGTTTACATAGAGTTCTAGTCAAGTCATTTCCAAGTTTGCTATCAAATCCTTCAGTGGCTTGAGCACATGCATCACATACAGAGTTCTTAATGACTTGTTCAGGAGTTCCATCCATAAAGTATGAATCAACTACAGCCATGTCAGCTAAGAATCTGTCTTCACGTAACAATTTCTTCTTTCCTTCAAATTTCAAAACACAATAAGTTGTCATTTCAGCTCCAGTTCCAAAGGTTGTTGGAATTAAGATTTTTTCTTTTTTCATTTCAGGTGCAGCATACTTTACTACATCCATTGAACTTCCACCACCTAATCCAATAAGACAGGATGGATCTTTGTCCTTGAATTCTGAAATTACAGCATTGACATCATCAATTGATGGTTCTGGTTTGACTTTGTCATATAGCATGTAATCCTTGATCTCCATTTTTGCCAACCATTTGTCAGAAAGTTCTGGCGGAACGGTTGTAACAACTAGAGCATTTTTTGGATAATCTGTTTCAGAAAGTGCATTTTCTCCAAAATTGATAACTTTTGGAATGCGTACTGTGTGCATGAATCAAGCAAATCATTGATTATTATTATATCTTACAGAAATCCACTGCCATTATGATTCAAAATTTCTCAGAGCTGGCTACAACTTCAAAGAAAAAAGATACTTTAGAAATTATAGAAGCAGGATTAGAATCTGCGACTCCGGAGAATATTTTACCAAAATTTGTTTCAAAAAATGAGATTAAAGTCAACGGTAAAAGTATGAGGATAAATAATTTTTCAAACATCTACACTGTTGCCTTTGGAAAGGCAGCAGACTCTATGACCAGGTCAATTAATGACATAATACCTGTAAAGGCAGGAATAGTTGTAATTCCAAAAGGCTCAAAGTCCAAGATAAAAGGAAAAAAATTTCAAATTTTCAATTCAGGTCATCCCAAACCTAATCAAGTAAGTGTAAAGGCCGCCAAAGAAGTCATAAAATTTCTCCAAAACAGAAGAGATACTGAACTAGTGATTTTTCTAGTATCAGGAGGTTCTTCAGCACTATTGGCACTTCCTGAAAAAATTTCTCTAAATGACAAAATCCATGTAACTGACCTTTTGCTAAAATCTGGTGCAACAATTCAAGAGTTTAATTGTATTAGAAAGCATCTTTCCAAAATTAAAGGGGGAAGACTAGTTGAGGATCTAAAATGTTCAGGACTAAGTCTTGTAATGTCTGATGTTGAAGGAGATGACCTTTCTGCGATTGCATCAGGTACAACCTTTATGGATAACACTACATTTGAAGATGCTTTAGAAATTATAAAAAAATACAAATTGAAAAATAAAATACCGATAGAAGTATTTCAGGTTTTAAAAGATGGGGCAAACCAGAAAATCCCAGAGACACCAAAAAAAGAAAAAATAAAAAATTATGTAATTGCAAATAATTTTGATTGCCTA
>WVWY01000028.1:104602-119976 GCA_011773785.1 Candidatus Nitrosomaritimum khambatensis
AGAAAAACATCATTGTTTGATTTTTGGAGGAGAAACAACTGTTCAGGTAATTGGGAAAGGCCAGGGAGGAAGAAATCAAGAGTTAGTTTTGCGTTTGTTAAAAAATACACAAAAATTGGAAAAAATTTGCATAGCCTCAATTGGAACTGATGGAATTGATGGAAATACTACCTTTGCAGGTGCAATTACTGAAAATATCAAAACAGAACCTGCAGAAATAAAGGAGTTTTTAAAAAATAGTGATTCAGGTAGATTTTTCCAAAAACAAAAAAGTAATATTCTTACTGGGTTTACTCATTCAAATTTGATGGATATAGGAATAATTTTGACATGATTAATGTACTAAAACTTTGATTTCTTTTTTGGATTTTTCTTTTCTCATCTTTTCAATCACAAAGGCCAATTGTGCTTCATGAATTTCATCTAAAGTTTCACACATGGAATATTGTAGTTTCTTCATTTACTTAAATCATGACTTGAGAAGCTTTACAAGGAAGATTATTGTCGATTTACCATGGAAATTGCCTATGTCCTAATTCAGTGTGATTTGGGGTCTGAAGAGAATATCATTAATGAAATTATGAATATTCCAGAAGCCAAAGAAGTGAGAGGAACCTATGGGATTTATGATGTCTTTTGTAAAGTAGAATCTGATTCTAAAGAGATTCTTGATGATGTAATTACAAACAAAATTAGAAAAATTCCAAAAATTCGCTCAACTATAACGCTTCATTACATTCCATCTCAAGGTGGACGTTAAGAAGTAAAATCAGCAGGTCTCTGTCACGCTAGTCCTGTTGTGATGACAAAGACATTCACAAATGGATTCAACACAAATTTCATGTCTATTCATAATGCACTTGTAACCAAATTTTGAAAGAGGTGTTTGTTTCCAGTTCATTTTATCATATCTCCAATTTTTGTAAATAGGCTAACTAATGTAATAAAACCACACATGTACTTGAAAAATACACATCAATTGATAGTATTGGTTTTAGATTCAGGGATAAATTTTTCACTTAATCGAGCCTAAAATGAAAAGAAATGGAGGGGGTAAAAGACTAGGTTCCTTCTACCCATACTTTTTGAGTACCTTTTTGCGTGGTTATCCAGTGCCCATCAGTACTATCTTTGATTTTGTGCATCGAAAATATGATGCTAGGAATTAGTGGTCGTCCAGAAGTTTTTATTGCCTCGATTCCAAGACCTTCGCCGACAGTATCTACGGCCATCATGACGTTAATGACATCTCCTGCCTTAAAGGCAGACATTGTTTGATTAACAATAACATCTTTGTCATCATTATTCTTTATTGCAACTCGAACATTGGAGTTTGCTATGTCTTTTCCATTTTTTCTCAGCCAAAAATCTACATGACCAGTTCCATCACCAGAGATTCGACCAACCTGAGGTGCTGCAATTAAAACATAGACTCCTGATTCTGTAACAGTTATGTCTGCAGGGCTTTCAATAGAATGTTCGATTCCAGAGATCTCATCGTTTTGGTCCATAAAAACAGGAACAGGTTCTGTGGTATCGGGTCTTTGATCTAGTGTACTTACGATTTGTGCGTATTCTATAGGCATTATGGTAATAATATATGACAATCATAAAAGTTGCCTGCAAACAATTGCATTCATTTGTAGTTATCAAGGGATCTGAAAATTTTTTCAAAAATTTTAGAAATTCAAAATATTTTCCCAGTTCAGGGATTTGATAATCTGCCTTAAATTCATTAATCTTTGAATATCAAAATATGAACGACTCAACAGAAAAGAGTAATTGGATTAAAACTCCTCTTTCTAAATTCGGTTTCAAATGCATCATGAATAAGCATAATTCGTGTGAAAATTCTTCATGTGAGTGTCTTTGCCATCCATTTAATTCAGAAAAATTACTGTTAGAAAATAAAACAATCGCAAACTAAAAACAAAAATTTCTTATCAATAATTCCTGAAATTTCCAATCTGCTTTAATAGAATAATGTGGTATTAAGGTAAGGGATTTCATGCTTGAAAAGCAGTTTAGACCAGATTTGCTATATAACAAAGTTGTTCATTATTACATGGACAAAAAAGGATACTCAAAAGAGCAAGCAAATCAAATTGCCCAATCAGTTGTAGAGCGGGAAGCTCAGAGAAGAATTTGTAAAAATGAAAAATGTAAACACTTTTCACATGATCATGTTAGAAATTCTGAAACCTGTCTAGTTGAAAAATGTGAATGTGATAAATTTAGAAACTAGATAAAATCATCCAAGGAATTTTCTCTTAGAGGTTGTGCATCAATTCCAATCTTTCTTAAATGCTGGGCAAACTCCTCAACAAATCCGTGAATTGTATAGACTTTTTCTGCCCCAGAGTTTTTTACCATTTCAACTAGTTCATCAAAGTCACAATGATCACTTAATGGAATGGAATAATCGGCCCTTCTTCCGAAGGAAAATTTTGTCGATTTTGCCCAACCACTAAATCCAACAGTTACAGCCCCATACTTTGACTTCATTTCACGGATGAAGGGATTTTTTTCTGACATCATTGGGGCAACCATTATCCAGGGTTTTTTATCTAGTAACCCCTTATCTTTTGCTTCAGTGTGACCCATTCCTTGACTTAATGGAACTCCAAGTTGATTGTGCAAATCATTCATTTGTTTTACAGAGTCATGAAAATACAATGGACTCCAATGTCCAAATAGTTGTGTTATGGTTTGGGCTTTTCCCAATTGATATCCCATCAAAATGACAGGAATGCCCTTAGAGTAAAATTGTGAGATTAATTCATTTACTTGATTTTTAGTTTCCTCAAGTTTTGGAAAAACAAATTCAGAGGTGCCAAATGTACATTCAGTAATCAAAGTTTTGCATTTTGGAATCTTTGCACCTTGAAGAAATCCTCGCTCCCTAGTACAGATATCCCCAGTATAAAACACATCATCAAACAAAAGACCTTTTGAACCCAAAATGTGTCCTGAATCGACTAGTGAGAATTCCTCTAATGAAGTAACATGATTTTGCATCTTAAATCCACGAAGATTAGCAATTTGGTTTGTTTCAATTGAGGAGAGTATCTGCCCTCCATTTTTTGATGGAAGGTGATCGGCATGAGCATGAGATACAAAATTAACTCCAGACGAATCAGTGGTTTTGGGGTCAAGTAGTATTTTTTTGCCATTAATTTCACAAAGAATTCCATTTTTGGTCATTCGTATCTTTTGCCGCAATAGGATGCAAAATAATGAATTTCGATATAAATTGCAGGTTTTTTAGAATTTAATTACAGATCAAAAATTTTTTTATTTTTCAAGTCAGAGTTCCAATCCAAAGGATTGTGCAACATCTGAAAACTTTTGGTATGTCTCAAGGTATTGTCTACCTTTAGGGGTAATTACAAAGGTGTTTTTGCCATCATACTCTATTTTGTTTATTAGGCCTGATCCTGTTAGGTTCTCAAGGAATTTGGATAGTCTAGAGTGAGAAAGATTTGCCTTGCTAATCAAAGCAGTCGTTTTGATGCCTTGTTGGCCAGACTGCTCAGTTGCCATTAATAGATCCCCTACTATTTGCATACTTGTACGATATGAGACCATACGATGAATCTATAGAATGAATTTATAAAGATTGGTATTTCCAACCAGTGACAACCAATCATTACCAATAGTATATATACTCCATTTCCAATGGATGGTCATGAGCACACAAACTCAAACAACTGACGCATTTTCAACATACAAGCAAAATGTTCAAAAATATTTTGAAAATATCTCAAAAATCACCCCACAATATTTTCAATCTATAACATATTTGCAAGAAGAATGTTTCAAGGCTTGTGAGAAGACAATTAACTCTTCTGTTTCTCTACAACAAGAATTTGCCAAAAAAACTGGAATCTCAACTGAAATTCCAGCAAGTGCAAAAACTGCAATTGTAGATGCAAACAAACAATTTGTTCAAGCAAGCACCTTAGGCAATCAATTTGTCAAGACCACAATTGATGCAACTGTTCAAAACATGAAAACATTCAACGACAACGTAAATGCATATGTTGAACTAAACAAAAACATTATCCAAAACTGGATAACCCCATTCACACAAAAAAACTAGTGTGATTGATTTTTTTCTTTTTTATTTTTAGAACAACAAAAATTTATTCTAGTGAAGATGAGTCACAATAGTTGCTAAATTTAGGGATTTTAATTTCGGGTCGAGGTAGCAATATGGAAGCTATTCTCAAGGCCATAAAAAGGAAAAAAATTCCAATAAATCCAGCTATTGTAATTTCCAACAAATCAGATGCTAGAGGTCTCAAAATCGCTCAAAAGCTTGGGGTAAAAACTGAAGTGATTGAAAGTAAAGGATTCAAGGGAAATAGATGGGAGTATGATCAAAAAATAATTGCAATTTTGAAAAAAAATGGAGTTACTCCAAAAAATGGGCTTGTGTGTCTTGCAGGATTTATGAGGATTGTTAGTCCAGAGTTTGTAAAAAAATACAAAAATAAAATTATCAATATTCATCCAGCATTACTTCCTGCATTTCCAGGATTAGATGCACAAAAACAAGCAGTAGAATATGGTTCAAAATACTCTGGAGTGACAGTACACTTTGTTGATTCAGGCGTAGATACTGGTCCAATTATTTTGCAAAAGGTAGTCAAAGTGGAAAATAATGATACTGAAGAAACACTTGCAAAACGAATTTTGCTAAAAGAGCATCAAGCGTATCCTGAAGCTGTCCAATTGTTTGCAGAAGGTAAAATCAAAATTTCAGGAAGAAAAACAAAGATTAGCTAAACGTCTGGGCCACCAAAAAAATAGAGCACAACTAGCTCCTTTGTATTTCCATGAAAATAGTGTTCAATTTCTTTTCCAACAAAATACATTTTGTTTGGAGATACAGGGTAGTCTTTGTTTTTAATTTTTAAAAAACCATCACCTTTGATAATAAAATAAACCTCATCTGATTCATGTGGTTCTTGAGTATCTTCTTCTCCCGGTTGTAAAACTAGAACGCCAGCTGCAAGGCTTTCTAGATTGATAAAGGTGTGAAAATAGTCATCACTTTTTTTTATTTTTTCAATGTATTTTGAGATATCGTAATCTAATTTCATTAGGATACGACAACATTGTAGAATTTTGGCATTGGAGGAGTCTCCATGAATGATGATGCCTTTGTGTGAAGTTGTTCATGCTCAGGGCTTTGATGCATCTTTCCAAATTTTTCTAGACTCTCAAATTCTACCAAAACTCTGTGTTGGCCATCTTTAGTCTCCAAAAGTCTCCTAGAAATGAATCCATCAAATTTTGAAACTACTTGATTGGCTTCGGCAAACCACTTTTTGAAATTCTCAACTTCTTCCGCTTTTACTTTAATGTCAGACACTACTACGAACATGAAAAAATTGCTAAAAATCGCACATAATTGCTTTTCCTAGATTACCAAGGAAGATTTCTGTCATTCCAAGCATTAAATATCTAAACTTGACAAGATTTGCAATGGCAGGCATCAAAATAGACGGTAAAGAGATTGCCCAGTCTGTTAAAGATAGAGTAAAGGCAGCCGTAGATGAATTAAAGGCTCAAAATATCCAGCCATGCTTGGCAACAGTTCTAGTTGGCGACAATCCAGCATCAGCTACCTATGTTAGAAACAAACACAAGGCATGCGAAGAAGTAGGAATTCTAACCAAGGATCACAAATTATCAGCAGACATTACTCAAACTCAACTAAATGAAATTATTGATGGATTAAACAAAGACAATGAAGTTCATGGAATTTTGGTTCAGTTGCCATTGCCTGATCAGTTAAATGAATTTGAAACCACATCAAGAATTTCTCCCCTAAAAGATGTAGATGGGTTAACTCCCTATAATGCAGGATTGCTTGCAATGAAAAAAGCAGCCCTTGTTGCGTGCACTCCATCAGGAGTTATGGAGATGTTTGATTATCACAATATCAATTTGCAAGGAAAAAATGTTGTATTGATTAATAGAAGTAATCTTGTTGGAAAACCACTTTATCATTTGTTGCTTGAGAGAAATGCAACTGTAATTACATGTCATTCTAAGACAAAAAACTTGGAAGAGATGTGTCGCTCAGCTGATGTGGTAATTACTGCAGTAGGAGACAGAAATAGATTCACATTAACACCCGAGATGATTAAAGATGGTGCAATTGTAATTGATGTTGCAATTTCAAGATTTAATGACAAGCTTGTAGGAGACGCAGATTATGATAAAATAATTGAAAAGGCCTCATATGCAACACCAGTTCCCGGAGGAGTTGGGCCAATGACAGTTGCAATGTTACTAAAAAACACAATAACTGCAGCTTCTCTGAATAGTCAACTTGGACAACAATCCTGAAAAAAATTCATTAAGAAAATTACTTCTTGAAAGAAGGGACACAACATCATTTGATATGATGAAAATAGCTAGCGAGCAAATTTATAAAAAATTACGACGGAACAAAATCTTTTTGGATGCAAAAAAGATTGGGGCATACTATCCAATTGGAAGTGAAGTGCTAACTCAAGACATAATGCAAGAAGTGTTGAGCTCTGGAAAAGAGTTGTTTTTGCCCAAAGTCATTAGAGAAGGAATGGAATTTAGAAAAATTACTGATTTTTCGTGCCTAGAGAAGGGAAATTTTGACATAATGGAACCCAAAGACGACTGCCCAGTAGATAACAATCTAGATTTGCTGCTTGTTCCAACAGTTGGGATTTCTCAAGACGGAGTAAGATTAGGATATGGTCATGGGTTTTATGATAAATTCTTGTCTGAAAATAAAATACAAACCATCTCGCTAGTTTATGAAAAACAAGTAATTAAGAAAATTCCAAAATCAGACCACGATATATTGATGAATTGGATTTTAACTGAAGAAAGATTTGAAAATGTATCACAGATAAGATAGGCCTTTTTTGCCAATATCTTTTCTGCAATATTTGTGAGGCCATGAAATTTTATCAGCTGCAGCATATGCATTTGCAATTGCAGATTCTAATGTATCACCAAGTGCTGTAACTCCTAAAACTCTACCACCATTTGTGAGAATCTTTCCATCTTGGTTTTTGGTTCCTGCATGAAAAACAAACGAATTCTCATCAGCATTATCCAATCCAGTTATTTCTTCTCCCTTTGGATAAGATTCTGGATATCCTTGTGATGCTAAAACAACACATACTGCACTTTGTTTTTTCCAAGTAGGTGGAGGTAATTCAGACAATCTACCTTCCGAAGCTGCAAGTAAATATTCATACAAATCAAAATCCATTCTCATTGTAATTGGTTGACATTCAGGATCCCCCATTCTTACATTGTATTCTAAGACATATGGTTCTCCGTCTTTAATCATAATTCCAGCATACAAAAATCCTCTGAATTCAATTCCTTCATTTTTCATTGATTGAATTGTTTTGTCTATAATTTTTTCTTGGATTTTTTTTGCAAGTTCATCATCAATTATTGGGGTTGGAGAATAAGCACCCATTCCACCAGTGTTTGGACCTTTATCATCATCAAAAATTCTCTTGTGGTCTTGGCTTGTAGCCATGGGAATTGCAATATTGCCATCAGAAAGTGCAATGTATGAAGCCTCTATTCCATCAATTCTTTCTTCTATGATTATCTTGTTTCCAGCCTCTCCAAAGGTCTTTTTTACCAAAATTGTGTTAATTGCAGAAATTGCCTCTTCAGTTGAATTACAAACAATAACTCCTTTACCAGCTGCCAACCCATCTGCTTTGACTACAACATTGTAATCAAGTGATTTCACATAATCTTCAGCTTTTTTTGCATCATCAAAAATTTCAAATTTTGCAGTTGGTATTTGATTTCTTTTCATGAAATTTTTTGCCCAGATTTTACTGGATTCAAGTTGGGCGGCTTCTTTATTAGGGCCAAATATTTTTAGATTTTTTTGATCGAATTCATCTACAATTCCATTTGCTAATGGAGCTTCAGGTCCAACTACAGTAAAGCATTCATTTGCTTTTGCAAATTTTGCTAACTCTTCCAAATTATCGATTAGAATATCGACATTATTTTCAATTCCTCCATTTCCGGGGGATGAATAGACTTTATCCACCTGTTCACTTTGTGATAATTTCCAGGATATTGCATGCTCACGCCCCCCAGAACCTACGACCAGAATATTTACCAATAATAGAAATTTTTGGTCGAGTTATATAATTTAAGTTCTAAATTTTTTGATAAGAAAAATCTATGTGAAATAAATTATTATTGTGGACACTTTTTAGGATGGGGTTTAGCTACACAATCCCAGCTTCCTCCGCCTCCATCATCAGATCCACCGTCACTTCCTTTTCCTTCTTTTATTATGGTTCTAAAGTCATAATAGATTCCATCGGTCCCTAAATCAATTAGTGCTTTGATGGTATAAGTTCCAGCAGAAATATCTTTGGTGTGTAAGCTAGTGCTATATGGAGCCCCGTTCTCATCATCAGCCAAATCTAAAACTGGATTTTCACCACGTGCATCCCATAGACTAAATTCAACTATAGAAGGGGAAGCTCCAATTACATCCGCTGTAATTGTAATTTTTCCAGAGACTATTGTGCCATCATCAGATGGAGAAGTAATATCAACAAAAGGATCTGGAGCTGGATTTACCTTGACATTAGATGAATCAGGACTACTAGTTAATCCATCATTATCAGTTACTGTAAGATATACAGTATAATCTCCAGACTGTGCATAGGTGTGAGTAGGGTTTTCTCCACTTCCATAATTTCCATCACCAAAATCCCAAAGATAAGATTCAATGGTTCCATCAATGTCATTTGATAAAGAACCACTAAACGATATTGGAATTCCTTCAGTTCCTTCATAAGGTCCACCTGCATCAGAAATCGGGGCATCGTTGTCAGCTATTATGGTAATTAGGACAGAATCTTGGTCATTTTTTATCCCATCTGAAACAGTTAGGGTAAGATTGACATCATAGTTAGTGTTTGATTCAGGTGCCGTAAATGATGGAGTGGCAGTGTTTGCTCCAGTTAATGATACAGGTACTGAATCAGTGCTAGCTTGGGTCCATGAGTAAGTTATTGGTTGTCCTTCTGGGTCTGAACCACTTCCAGCCATATTAACAAGGTCACCTTCGTTTATTCCAGTGGTTTGATCAGGTCCTGCATTAGCAGTTGGTGGATCATTTGGCGTAGTGGAAAGTAGACTTTGGAAAACATTCAATCTGTCATTGGTTAAAGTTGGTTTGCCGGAATTGTAGACGGAATCACCATTTGAAAGTATGAGGTTTTTTACTTCTGAGGCAGTAAGATTTTCATCTAAAGACCATATCAAACCTGCTGCACCTGCCACATGAGGAGTAGCCATACTGGTTCCACTAAATGCGGAATATCCCCCTCCAACCACAGTAGAGAGAATCGAAGAGCCAGGAGCTGCAATATCAACGGAGGTTGCACCATAATTAGAAAAACTCGAATAAGTATCATATTTTGTGGTTGAGGCTACTGAAATAATATTATCAAGAGAATAACTTGATGGATAATGGGGAGATGCATCAGTATCAACATTGCTGTTTCCAGCAGCAGCCATATGAAGTCCAGAAAATGCATTCATAGAATTATACAATGATGTAGAGTATCCACCTCCACCCCAGCTGTTACTGGTAATCAATACATTATATCCGTGTGCCTTTAGATTAGTGAAATAATTAAAACACTTGATGGCATCTGCGGTGGAACCAGAGCCTTGTGCTGAAAGAAACTTACATCCAGCTATACTTACATTCCAATTAACACCTACTACACCATTGGCGTTATTTCCTTTAGCACCAATTGTTCCTGCTACATGCGTTCCATGGTCATGGTCATCCATTGGATCTCCATTATCGGACCTTGCATTCCATCCGTGAATATCATCAACATATCCATTGCCATCATCATCAACACCGTTACCTGCAATTTCGCCAGGGTTTACCCAGATATTTTCAACAAGGTCAGGATGAGTATAATCTACTCCAGTATCTATTACTCCAATAATTATGTCTCTTGATCCTGTGGTAACTCCCCATGCTTCAGGTGCGTCAATATCAGCATCTGCATATCCTCCAGTTTGTCCAGTGTTATGCATTCCCCATAATTCTCCAAAACGAGAGTCATTTGGTATTACATCTATTGTCACGATATAGTTGTACTCTGCAAATTCAACTCGAGGATCATTTGTAAGTTTTTGAAGAATCCCCTTGGTAGCTGGATGAGAAATAGAGACCAATCTATCTCCAGGATCATCTTTACTAGAACTGAATCTTTCTAACTCAGTTATTTCATACTCTTGAAAGAATTTATCATAAAAATTTTCAATTCCTGTTTGTGTGGTTCCTGGTTTGAAGCCAATTATTATCTCGTTAGGCACATGAGGTGCTTCAAAGTTATCGTTCTCATTGTTTTCTGCAAAAACGGGAATGGTAAAAACAATGTTACTTGAAAATAATGAAAATACTGCAGCAAATAAAATAATTGTATTTATTTTCAACTTCTAATCTCTCTAACTAAAATTTGCAAAATTATCATTTATCCTTTTCTGCTTGTTACCTGCAATAATGACAAGTTTTGTTTTGGGCACAAGGCTTTCAAATCTGTCCAAAATTTGGAACTTAAAATCAATTTAGCTTTATAAAAGCACAGATTCTCCAAATTTTCAGATGGAATTAGCCTCAAAGTTTGATGCAAAATCAATTGAAAATCAAGTTCAAGAATACACAAAATTCATCAATATTGGTATGTTAATTCTCGAGTCAGACAAGTCTGAGAAGATCAGATTTATCGAGGGACCACCAACCATGAATGGAATTCCTCATGCAGGACACCTCAGAGGCAGAGTAATCAAAGATTTATGGTATAGGTTCAACACACTTCAAGGAAAAAAAATTGAATTCAATGGAGGATGGGACACACAAGGTCTTCCAGTAGAGCTTCAGGTTGAAAAAGAGTTAGGAGTAACAGGTGGAAAGACCGAAGCTATCAAAAAGTTTGGAATTGAAAAAATAGTTTCAGAGTGTAAAAACGTTGTAAAAAAATACAATGAAAAATGGGTCAAAGTAGATGAAATGCTTGGCATGTCATTTAATCATGACAAAGCATACTGGACTTACAAAGATGAATTCATTGAACGTGAATGGCAGGTTCTCAAAAAAGCACATGAAAATAAAATTCTAGAAGAAGACTTTACAGTAATTGCATATTGTCCTAGCTGCCAAACATCACTCAGTCATGCAGAAGTAAATCAAGGATATGAGGAAGTAAAAGACCCATCATTATTTTACAAAGTCAAACTAGCTGATGAGGATGCATACTTGATAGTTTGGACTACAATGCCATTTACACTAGTTACTGATGCAATGGTAGGATTGCATCCTGAAGAAGATTATGTTTATGTAAAAGTTGAAAATGAAACTTGGGTTGTTGGAAAAACAAGACTAGAAGACTTTATGACAGAAGTAAAAATCGAAGAATACAAAGTTGAAAAAACAGTAAAGGGTGCAGAGTTTGAAGGAAAAAAATACATTCATCCACTATTGGATAAAATTCCCAAATTAGACGAATGTGCAAAACAAGATAATTTCCATGTTGCAGTGTCTGAAGACTTTGTTGATGCAACAACGGGTAGTGGCCTAGTTCATCTTTCTCCTGCAAATGGTGAAGAAGACATCAAGATTGCAAACAAAAGAGGAGTCAAAGTATTCAGTCCAATTGATGATGAGGTAAAGTTTACTGGAGAGGCTGGTGCATATCAAGGACTGTTTGTCAGGGATGCAGATAAAACAATTGTCGAGGACTTAAAAGGTTGCAATGCATTAGTAAGAATTGGAAAAATAAAACACAAGTATCCACTTTGTTGGAGGTCACATCACCCAATAGTATGGCTTGCAAGAAAGGGTTGGTTTTACAAACTAGATAGATTAGATAACAAAGCAATTGATGCAGCAGAAAGTGTAGAGTATTTTTTTGATCAGCCTAAAAACAGATTCTTGGGAATCATCAAAGAAAGACATCCTTGGTGCATATCCCGAGAAAGAATTTGGGGATGTCCCTTACCTGTATGGGATTGTGCAGATTGTGGTGAGAAAAACTGGTTCTTTTCTCGTCAAGAAATTATTGATTCAGCTGCCAACTTGCCAGACGGTGAAAATTTTGAATTGCATAGACCTTGGATTGATAATATCTCTATAAAGTGCAAGAAATGCTCTAGCACCAATACAAAAAGAGAAGAGTATGTTTTAGATACATGGCACAACAGTGGTTCAGCTCCTTATTCATCCCTAACTGATGAAGAATATTCAAAAGAAATTCCAGCCCCATTTTTCACAGAAGGAATTGACCAGACTAGGGGTTGGGCATATACCCTTTTGATTGAAAATGTAATTCTAAATAATGGACCCACTCCACCATACAACTCATTTTTGTTTCAAGGACATGTTTTGGATGAAAAAGGTGGCAAGATGAGTAAAAGTACTGGAAATGTAATAGAAGGCGAAGACTTGCTGCAAAAATACCCAGTCGACTTGGTTAGATTTTACTTTATTTGGAAGGCAAGCCCCATTGAACCACTCAGCTTTAGCACAGATGAATTAATGTCAAGACCTTACCAAGTCATTAACACACTATACAACTTGCATCTTTACTTTAAGCAAAATAGCGAGTATGACAATTTTCAATCCTCAAACACCGTCCAATGGGCTCAAGAAAATCAATTATTGTCATCTCCAGATATCTGGCTCTTATCAAAACTTCAAAAATTAATCAAAACAATTACAGAAAAAAATGAAAACTGTAGGTATCACGAGGCTGCAAAGGCAATTGATGACTATATCATTAACAACTTGAGCCAAATCTACATTCCAATTACACGAGGAGAGTTGTGGGAAGAGGACGAATCAAAAAAGAACAGAAGACTAGCAATTTATGCAGTACTAAAACAAGTCCTCCATACACTGGATATTTTGATTCATCCACTTTGTCCATTTACAAGTGAGTATCTTTACCAAACAGTTTTTCAAGAAAAGAAAACTATCTTGCTAGATTCTTGGCCACGATACCAAGAGTCACTAGTTCATGAGCAAATTGAAGAATCCTTTGACATTCTAAAAGAAGTTGTATCAGTGTCAGCTGCAGCTAGAATGAAAGGAAAACTAAAACGAAGATGGCCACTAAATGAAGCAAAAATTTGTGTTGCGAAAGGGCAAAAAGAAAAACTCGAATCACTATCAGAATTGTTAACTACTCAACTTAATGTTGAGAAATTCTCAGTTGTAGAGACTGAGAAACAATCAGGATTAGAACAAATCACAGAACTGCAACAGTTAGGTTTGCCAGTAAAGCCAACAGTAGAGCTGGAAAGAAAACGAATCGGACCTAAAGCAAAACAACACATGGGAGCTTTGGTTGCAAAGTTTGGCGAAACAAATCCATCAGACATTACATCATCATTGCAAAAATCAAACTCGTTTTCATTTGATATTCAGGGGGAGAAAATTGATTTAGAAACAGATGACTTTGTAGTTGATTTTGAAGCTGATGAAAACTTTGCAGCAGCAACAAGAGACCAGTTTGTTGTGTTTATCTCAACTTCAAGAAACAAAGAGATGATGGCGCGAGGTCTTGTAAAAGACATTGCAAGAAGACTGCAAACTCTAAGGAAAGAGCGAGGATACAATCCTACTGATGTTCTTGATGTTGCATCAATCTTGGACCTTGATGACGAATCACTAGAGATGGTCAAAGAAAAATCAGATGACTTGGCATTTTTGGTCCGAGTAAAACAAGTAAACTTTGAGCAAACTTGCAAAGAATACAAAGACGATGATATTGATGGGCAAAAAATCAGAATCTCTGTAGAATAGTCGCGGATCCAAAATAGTGCAGTGCAGTCTTACTTTTTAAATAAAAATCAGAATTTAGAAATTTCATATATCTTCCAGGGAAGAAATAGCGCCCACGTCCCCAAAAGCTATTTTCCCGAAACTTCTCTGGAACGATATTCTCTAGTTTTAGAACATGTTGAAAATAATGTAATATTTTTATTATGATCAAGAACCACCAGTTTCATGTCAAGTGACAAACATCATGTTGTAGGAGTTGAATTCCTAAAACAAAATGGTCTTGATGTTGATGAGTTAATCAAAGAACTTGTCAAAAACGCATCAGTAGAGTTTGTAGCTTATTACTACTTTACAAACTTGAGATCCTTCTGTACAGGATTAGAAGGAGAAGGAATCAAAGGAGTAATTGAGGATGCAAGACTAGAAGACCTTAGTCATTTTGAGTCATGTATTGACAGAATCTTCCAGTTAGGTGGAGAATTTCCAAAAGACATTGTTGACTTTTGTCAACAAGCAGGAGCAGAGTTTTTGCAGTCAGACAGAAGCACAACTTTGCATGAGATTTTAGAAAAATGTCTCAAAGCCGAGCAAGGTGCAATTATCAACTGGAATAAAATCTGTAAAATGACTCATGGAAAAGACCCAATGACTTATGAGATTGCAGCTGACATTCTTGCTGAAGAAATTGAGCACGAATCTTGGTTCCTAGAGTTGTTAGATGGAAGACCATCAGGCCACATGAGAAGAAAATACTCTGGAGAAAGACCACATACTGGAAAGCACTCTAGAGCACTAGGAAATCTCTGATTTTTTTTCTTAATTTTTTGTAAATTTTTTTAATCAAAATTCAACAAACTAGCTAGCTTTTAGCTAAACCGGCATAATAAATAGAAAAAACGGGATAACTTGACATGGTCAAGCAGATTAGTCTTGATGGATGGCAGATTCAGCAGTTAGTGGATTTGCTAAAAAAGGGCTCAGACATTGTTGCCAAGACTAATCGTCCAATAGTTTTGTACAGGCAAACAATTGAAGAAGAAGACGATGCTTATGAGGAAATTGTATGCACTTTGACCAAAGACTATGTAATAGAACAACTGGTAACATCAGGTGGAGTGCTTGTTCCAAGTTTTCACCAGCAGTTTGTATTTCCAATTGAAGAGTATCCTCAAGAGCTAATCAGAAAAAGTCGAGATCGCTTTATGGAAATAATAGAGTTGTTAGAAGAGCAAACAAAGTAGCTCATAATTAATAAAACCGTACCTTTGCATGAATTTTGCATGCGATTATTAGAATTTCAGGCAAAAGAACTATTTCGCGAATATGGAATACCATTACTACCCTCAAAGTCATCAAAAACAATTGAGGAAGGTCGAGAGCATGCCAAGGAATTAGGATTTCCTTTTGTAATTAAAATCCAGGTGCCAGTGGGAGGAAGAGGCAAAGCTGGAGGAGTCCAAAAATGCCAAAATGAAGATGAATTTGAGCTAAAGTACCCTCAAGTTTTGGG
>WVWY01000028.1:120002-120693 GCA_011773785.1 Candidatus Nitrosomaritimum khambatensis
ATCAAAAAAGAATTGTATTTATCGATATTTTTGAACCGCTCAAAAAGATGCTTCACAATTATTGCATCATCTGAAGGAGGAGTTGAGATTGAATCAGTCAAAAATCAAATCATCAAAGAGATTGGAAAGGGCGAGGTTTCTGATGAAGTAGCAGCACAGGTTGCAAAAGAGATGGGTCTTGAAGAAAAAGCTGCAGATGATCTAGTTGACATTTTAAAGAAATTATCAAAATTAACAATTGAGAAAGAAGCAGAGCTTGTTGAGATTAATCCACTTGCAATTATGCAGGATGGTTCATTGATGGCCCTTGATGGGAAATTTGTAACTGATGATAACAGTAACTTCCGACATCCAGAGATGGACAAGTACCAAGAAAAATCTGAAATCGAAGAGCAAGCTGAGAAGAGCGGATTTTCTTTAGTTGAGCTTGACGGAGACATTGCAGTAGTTGGAAACGGTGCAGGTCTTGTAATGTCAACTTTGGATATGTTAGTAGATAATGGTGGAAAGGCTGCATGTTTTCTTGATGTTGGTGGAGGTGCAACAACTGAATCAGTTTATGAAGCACTTACTTTGATTAGCAAAATGAACAGAGTAAAAAAAATTCTAGTTAATTTGTATGGTGGAATTGTAAAGACTACAGTTGTAGCTGAAGCATTCTTGAAAGCATATGAAGACGGATTAATTGACC
>WVWY01000032.1:0-25822 GCA_011773785.1 Candidatus Nitrosomaritimum khambatensis
TGTTATCTACTACAGGTTTCAAATAAAAAAGTCAGCAATTTGTGCGTAATTTTACCCCGATTTGATAAAAAATTAGGATTTTAAAAGTTCGCGCAAAGTTTCATTTAGTGCAGTTGAGAAACTAACTGAACCTGTAGAAGTCATTATCATTTTTGCTTGTTGTTGACGGACCTGTTTGATAAGTTCCTCATCTAGTAGTACAGTCATACGTTTTGCCATCTAAGAGAAATCAAAAAATTTGTTATTAAGAAAATGTGTTTTCACAATTACAGACATTTTTTCATATATCACTAATTTTTTTCTCATAAGATTGTAATATTAGTTTGAGACGAATTGGAAAAGAGACTTCTTCCTTTGTGCTACATGAACAAACTTTTCCCTAAATAATAATCCTAGTTGGAAAATACATGAGTATCCTTCTTGTGGATGATAATCCCGACATTACACACTTGGTGTCAAAATTTTTAAAATCTAAAGGATATGAGAACATTGTTGCAAATAATTCAACGGAGGGTTTTAAAAAAATTCTAAATGAAGAATTCGATTATGTTTTTCTTGATATTCACATGCCAGAATTAAGCGGTTTAGACATAATTCAAAAACTTGAAGAGGAAAAGAAACTTGAAAATCTAAAAATTGTGATATTTTCTGCACATAATTTTACACCTCATCAAATTGAAGAATTATTGAAAAAAGATGGAATTCATGGATATTTGAAAAAACCAATTCAACTAAGCAAACTTCTAGCAACCATTACTAATTGAAGTTTATTGAAGATCAGATTGTAGAAAGTTCTTTAGATTCTAATTTTCAATTCCCAAAATATCATAATATGCCCTTGGAATCATTCCTTGTCCTTTAAAAAAAACATTGTTTATGGCCGAATCCAGTACGTAGGTGTTTGCCCAATCATTTTCACTTCTAATGGACCTTCCAAATCCTTGCAGAATCTTAGTCAGTGTTTGGGAGGTGTACCACAAAGGAAATTTTTCCATTTTTGCCTTTATCCTTTTTTCAGTATAATTTGGATAAGGTACTTTAGCAACTATTTGAAAACGAGATAAATCGTCTTTCAAATCTACTCCTTCCCACAATGAAGAAGAAAGCAATACACCAGAAGGATCCTTTGCATGTTCGGTTAAGATTTCATCTTGAGTTTTCCCTTCTTTGTTTACGCTATGGCATATCCTAATTCTTTTGGCATTATTTGGTGATAGATGTCTTAGTATTTTTTGGCATCTTGGAATTGATGATGTAAGAATTATTCCCCTTTGATTAGAATGCTGGTCTAAAATTTTGTCTATGGAGTTTATCACTTCAAGCTCATCGGATTCAGTTGCACCATAACTTAAGCGCTTTATGTTTAGTAATTGGACAGACCGATTTTCTATTGGAAATGGAGATTTTGGAGTATCAATAAATGCCACATCATCTTTTTCAAACCCCATATTTTGACAAAAACTTCGATGGTCAATTGTAGCAGACATGAACATTTGAAATTCTGTGTTGAAGAATGAATTTGAAAATTTTGAAACATCAATTGGTTTTAGTGAAATGCTTCTAAACTCACCATTAAAATCTAAAGTTGGTTCATTTACTATGAAATTATTCTTATCTGCAAGAATATCGATTTTTGCTTGCGCTGCTTTTTCATATCTTCTTTCTAATTTGTTGACTAATTCATAATCAGGATTTTTTTGATATGCGCTACTTTGTTTGATATCTTTGATTTTTTTAGCGTACGAATATGCAATATCATCTGTAAGGTTAATCATAGAATCTAAGTCACCATAGTCATATTTTTCAAAATTAAGATCACACTCCTCAATCTGACCTTTGAAAATATCATACCCAACAAACTGAATAATTTGGTCTTCGATTTTATGGGCCTCATCAAATACTGAAAATTTGCGGTCAAGATAATCGGCGAATAATTTTTTGTTGAATTTCATTATTTGAAAGTAGGCATGATAATTCCAAAGAGAGTGATTTGCAACTAGGGCCTCATATTTTTGAAGGTAATAGTGACAAGAATTGTCTTCGATTTTACCATCTTCTACCTGCTTTATGGTGGGCTTGAATTTGCAAAATTCCATAACTTCTTTTCCACCTTTGTTTACAATTTCTTGACACTGTCCTTTGTCGCATGTTAATCCCCATCTCATTGCTCTTCTTAGGTTGGTTGTCTTTTCACTTTCCATGATTTTTAGGCATGGAAAATTCTGTTTACCTTTTACAGGTTTTAAAAAAGGAATATCTTTGATGTATTGATCCTGGAGATGCTTTGAAGCAGTTACAGTAAAGGAGGTATCAAAAAATTTTGAAACCGTTGCACCAATCAGAGATTTTCCAACTCCCGTAGGTGCGCATAAAATTAATTTTTTGTATCCTGACTTTAAATTCTCATCAATTTCATCTAGGATCTGTTTTTGGATATTTCGTGGTGAAAAGTCCTTTGGAAAATATTCTAAAAGAGTCACAGATTTTTGATACAGTAGAAGTTAGTTATAATTCATGGAATTTTTTTAAACCATCACCGATCATCTCAAAAACACTTTGAACCATTGCACCTGCATCGGGGTTTTGGACATCTGTAGAAATGGTAAGTAATGCCTTGTTGTCATCAATATTTTTTACCTCAAATTTTGTTTTCATTCCTCTCATTTGAATGGGTCCATCATCAATAGAAACAATCATCGATTGATTTTCTTCATCTAATGATTGAATTGTTTCTTTAATTTGAAATTCTTGTTTGCCAATATTTACCTCACAAATTCTTTTGGCTCCTAATCCCTCTCCCTCCACTTCAGATTTAGTTATGATTGGAACATACTTTTCTGCATTTTTGAAAGAGCGAATTGTGTCCCATACTTTACCATTTTTTTCAATGATTTTTGTGGAATACGATGTTTCCATAGATATACTAGATTTTTAGAAATATTTTAAAAAATGTCCGAATATTAGAGAAATACAATACTTAAATACTAACTTATGAATTTTTGAGCCTGTCAGTGCAATGCCGTTCGGTGCAGTCTTACATCATTAATACAAAATTAAAAAAAATTCAATCATGTCAAGTAAAGCAATGATCTATGCAGGAATTGCAATTGGTGTTGCCGCATTAGCTGCAGCTGTAGTTTATGGAACAGACAATCAACAAAACTTTGTCAGGGACGATGCAGTGTTAGCACCAGCTGCTGAGCAAGGATCATTTTCATCTCCATCAGGGATGGGAGCCGAACTAAATAAAGAGCAGTGGCATGAAGACCCCTTTGGTGACATTGCTCAAAAAGTTAGAGAAGAAGCTGGAAGATAATCTAAAGGCCTCTTCATTATTTTATTTTATATTAAATATGAAAAGTTATTCGTAAAATTAAGGTAAAAAATTAATTCATCCAAGCCCAATAACTATTGTGCATCAATGCTATTACTGTGAACAGGTATTTGATTCAAAAGAAGCACTTTTTGAGCATGTGGAAGTTCACTCAGACATAGAAAGAAATCGAGAAATTTCAAATAGAAAAAAGAAAAATAAAACTTAACGATACCAGATTAGAATACTATAATAAAATCACACTTGAGACATCTTTGCTTTCTTTGAGGTAAAAAAATTGAGCAAATGAATGAAAACTTCACATTCATGGTGCGAAATAATAATCCTGCTTTTGATGACTATGGACTGGGTGGAAATGTTGTTAAAAAAATCATATGAGAAAACTCTTACAAAAAAGGAAGTTTTGCATAGTTTGTTTCACATGATTGAAGTAAATGAAAGTACGCTTAATCAGATAAAATCTGATAAAAGAGATTTTGGTCCAGAATTAGAGGAACTAAAAAAGACAGAAATCAAAGACATTGATTTTCACATCAAATACTATAGAGGATTAGTTAATTTTATCAATAGCATTACCGATAATCAAGTTTCAAAATAAAAAATAGCATGCCTAAAAATTCTAATCTAATTTCGTAATTGAGCAAATTTTTCATTGTAAAGTTTTTGGGCATCTAAATTATTTCCAAAATTTGTTTCCTTGTCATATTGTTCTCTTTTTTGATGGAGCTTATGAAACCAATTTTCCAGCTCATTTGCAATCAATAGTCCAGAATTTCCTTTTGCAAATTGTTTTCGTTGTTCATCGTTTTGACCTCTGGTAGGAAACCGTTTTCCTTGAAATTTTTCTTTCATTGATTGTATAATTTCAGGAATGAGAGATTCGGCCAAATCAAAATGTCCTTGTTCATGTTTTAAAAGTTGTTGGGTTGCATGTTGATCTCTAACCCAAGAAAGATGTTTCAAAAATTGAGTTGTTAAATTGATGTCATTAATAAAATAGAAAATTTGCCCATCTATCATCTCTGAATCCACTGTCCAAGTATGGTGATATTTGATATTGCTTGAAGAATCTTCATATGCAGCAGAATTAGGTTCTGCTTGAAAGTCAGACCATGACAGAAAATAGTCCTTTGACCAAGAAATAATGTCTTTAATTTCCACAAATTAAGTAAAAGTCAACAATTTAAGAAAGCTTCCCATCTCGCCCACTAAATTTTCCAAATGATAATGAACTGTCAAAACCTAACCAAAAGGAGTTCTTGTTTTCCATTGACTCGTGAAATAATTGATGCTGAGTCAATTTCTCATCTCCCCAATCACCGTTATGCATAAAAGGACATTTTTCTATATGGCCATTCTTCTTAGTGCCCCTACAAGTTATTATCAAGACTGTTTTATTCTGCATGTATTTGAAAAATATTATGTTTAAGAAGAAAAGTTGTTTGACGGCTGAAAAATTCTAGGGCATGGTCGGTTAAGGCAAACGTAGGAACGCCGTCAAACGTGATGACTCATATTGTATTACCAGAAATGGATTAAAAGAAATTGCATGTTTATTTTGAACACTCAATAATTTTGCAGGCTCAAAAGATCAATTTTTTGATCCATTTTGATTAATTAAAAAAACCTAGGCAATTTTAAGAATTTTTCAAAATATGCAGTATTACCAAAAATTGGGAGCAAGGCTGTTTGCTGGTTTGGTGTCTTCAACGTATCCCCCAAAGGGACTGAAGCAAAAGAAGCATCAAACTTGCTTGCTTTCCTAAAAATTTCTTCAAATTCTGTGCAGTATTTATAACCATTAAAGATAGTATTTCCAGAAGTTTATGGTAAGAGCAAATTCAAAATCAGGCGAATCTTGTGCCCGATGTGGTAAAAGTGAAATTGTAACCGATGATGCAACTGGAGAACGATTTTGTGGAAAATGCGGTTATGTCTTAACAGAAAAAGCCCAAGAATCAGGTCCTGAATGGAGAGCTTTTACACAAGATGAAAGTGGAAATCGAGCAAGAACAGGCGCCCCAACATCTCTAACTATGCATGATATGGGGTTGGCTACAATCATCAATCCAATTAACAAAGATGCCTCTGGAAAGCCCCTTGCAGCTTCTATGAAAAGTACGATTGAGAGATTAAGAACATGGGATAGTAGAAGTCAGGTTCATGAACCAGTAGACAGAAACTTTAGACAGGCATTTAGTGAATTAAACCGATTAAAAGACAAATTAGCCATTTCAGATTCTGTAATGGAGAAGGCAGCTTACATTTATCGAAAAGCCCTTGAAAAAGGACTTGTAAGAGGAAGATCAATTTCGGCATTAATTGCAGCAGCACTTTATGCAGCTTGTAGAGACACCGAAACCCCACGTACCTTAAAAGATGTTGGTGAGGCGGGTAACATCAAAAGAAAAGATATTGCAAGATGTTATAGATTATTAGTAAAAGAACTCGAATTAGTTATGCCAGTAGTTGATGCAGTTCAGTGTGTTTCTCGAATTGCAAGCAGATTAGGAATTTCTGAAAAAACCAAACGATATGCTACCAAGGTTCTCAAAGTAGCACAAGAGCATGAAGAGTCAGCCGGAAAAGATCCTATGGGTCTAGCAGCTGCTGCCTTGTATTTATCGTGCGTAAAAAATGGAGAGGACATAACTCAACGAGACATAGCTGAGGCTGCAAATGTAACTGAGGTTACCATTAGGAATAGGTACAAGGGTCTTAAAATTGACCAAAACATGGAACTTTAATTTTTCATCAAAGCATAAAATTCAAAATAACAACAAAGCTTCATAATCCACTGTTTCATTTTTTGTAAGAAAAAACAATTACAAAATTTCTGATAGTATCAAGGTATTATAGATGAAATAATTTAAAGAAGTGTTGAATGGTTTTGAACACTATTCAAGGTATAAGCTACATCATATTTACAAAATCGATGGATAGGAATACCCAAATCATATTCAATAAATTTCAGTTTAAATTGAAAATTACTCCAGAAGTAATGCAATACGCAAAAAAATTGTACGAAGATTTGATGGAAAAAAATCTCTTTAAATTTGAATCTCCGTACCTGATAGTCGCTATTTGTGTTTATACGGTATTACGAATAGACGAAACTCCAAAATCAATTTCAGAAATTTCTGACGTTTGTCACCTTAAAGAAGAGTCCTTAAAGGAAGGCTACGCCAGAGTTTTTCAAGAAATAGAATCTAGTTTAAAAAAATTCTAGTCGTAAATCATTAGATCTTTTTCTTCAAGTAAACTATGAAGAAGATTCACTGAACGATATACGTCTTTTTCTGTTTTTCCACCAGTACAAACAAGTTTTCCAGAAGAGAAAACAAGAATTACAGTTTTTGGGTCTAGCATTCTATGGATTAAGCCAGGAAATTGTTCTGGTTCATACATGCTTCTTGGCAATGTCCTTGCAGCTTTTTCCAAATGCACCTTGCCTCCAAGGTTAATGGATGAAACAATGTTTTGAACAGTAACTTCGGCGTTTTTCTTTATCTTTATTCCGCCTTTTTTCAATTTCTGTACAACTGTGTTGACGGCTTTTACTGCCATTTCTTCTGATTTGGAACCAGTACATACCATCTTTCCTGAAGTGAAAAGAAGGGTAGCCGTTTTTGGACTTTTTAATCTAAAGACTGCACCAGGGAATTGTTCAGGGTGATATTCAACATCTGGGAATTTTTTGGTGATATCATTTAGGTCTAATTTTTGGTCGATAGTAGCTGAGGCTACAACATTTACGATATCTACTAGAGGTTTAGTTTGAGTCATGATTCTTGATTAAAAAACTCATGTAATTTATAACAATCACTTGATTTTAGGCACGAATTATGTTTTTAGGCACGATCTGAAAAACAGTAGGGAATTTTCACTAATTGATTATGCATAAAAGCTGGAATCTTGTTGTATGGTTTCATTTGCAGCTAATTTGCCATGTTTTCTTATCAAGGCTAAAACTAACCCGACAGTCTCCAAGATTTTGTTAGCCGATTCAAGAAGAATTTGAGGAGAAATTTCTCCATAAAGTTTTCTTATAATGGAAACTGCTTTCATCTCTTTGAGATTAGGAGATATCATTACAGAAACGTGAGGTAATGCCTTTGTTACAATATCAAATTCATTCATAAAATCATTGTGAAAGTTATTTTTCATAAAGGCCTGTTTTACATCTTCACCCAATCGCATGTGTAAAAATAACTCAGTGGTATCTGTTCCTTTAAGATGTGCAATGCCAACTCCCAGTTTGGAACCATTGAATTTTTCACAAATTAATATCCAATCTAATTGAGGATTTGCAGGTAAAACCTTAGAGGAAATGCCATTATCATCTAAAATTTTTCTAATCTCTTCCATACTTGGCATAACTAAAACCCAGATGTTGGAAATTTAAGATTTTGGATGATTTTGTTTTGAATATTTAAAATTAAAAAAGATTCCAATCCACTCTTCATATAAGGACGCTACACCTAAAATAGTAGATATTCTAATTGATGTTAATTGTCATTTAATAAAAAACCATTTAGAAGATTTAAGCAAAAATCAAAATCTCTAACTACAGAAGAAAAAATAAAAAATTTTGTAAAAAGAAATTCTAAAAACGGGTATTACACCAAAGTATCTACCTTACCACGTAAATTTGAGATTTCTGAAGCAAGATCTTGGGAAATAGTAGGGGACCTACTAGACGGGGGAGAAATTGAATCCACACATGATGAAAAAACTGGTGAAATGAAACTTTGTGAGGCTGGAAAAACCTATGCTATCCTCAATTTAGACCAAAAAAGAAAAAGAGAAAAATTCAAAGAATTGAAAAAAACCAAGGCTAAAAAATAATTTTCCTGTGCAGCTATACAAAATCTTAATTTAGAAAAATTTTTCACAATGGATTGTGGATTTAACAAAAAAAGATAAGATTGAACTTAGTAGAATGTTAGAAGAGATTCAGGGACGATTAGACAAAAATCTAGTTAAATTGGTAATAGATTTGGTTTTCAAAACCAGAGTGTCCACAACAAAAGAAGATAATTATTTGTTTTCATCCAATTTAGAAAAAATTCCTGATAAATCAATAGAGTCTTTTGCAATTGGAAGTTTTTTTGGTCAAACATATCAAATCGGTATAGACTTGGCAAAAAAGATGGAGTTGAAGCTTGATGCAAATCAAAAAAGAATTCTACGAGAATTTACATTTTTTTTAGTTTTATTCAAATTTGAAAAAGAGTCAAAAGTAAAGTAATTCTACCATAAAATTCCTTGTTCCTTTAATCTTAATTTGGCATTATGATCAGTGATAGTTTGTAAAGTTTTTTTATCATATTTTGTGTCAGAAAAAATTGCATTTTCTAAATTTGCTCCCTCAAAATTATTGTTCTTCAGAAAAGCACTGCTAAGATCAGCATTTGATAGATTGCAGCTTTTCATATCAGTATTGAAAATATCTGCACCTCTCAAATCAGCATTGTTAAGATCTACGCCATACATGTCTGCATCCCAAATCTTTGCCTCTGACAGGTCAATTTCTCTCATATCTGCTCCTCGAAGTTTTGCCTTGAACAAGATACCACGTTTTATTGTGGCGCCACTCAAATCCGAGCCACTTAGATTAATCTCATGAAGATCAAATCCGTTTAGATTTACCCCGCCTAAAAAAGAGTCTGAGAGATTTTTTCCAACTAAATTTTCAAACTCAAAATTAACATTTTTGAGATTTCTTTTTTTAAATGCATCAGAGATATCCAATAATATTTTGTAGAAATATCCCGATAAAATACCATTAACTCTTAATAAATAACGTAAAAAAGAAAATTTGTTCATTTCCAGTTGTAAGGGTATTTTACCATCAAAAAAGAAGAAACCACATGCCCGAAACACAGCTAAATGGCTCTGGAGGATATATTGTGGCAGATATTTCCGAGGAGCTTACAAAAAAAGCAGATTTAGGAGTAGGAAAATTGTTTCTTGCCCCTATTGGAAAACTTCCAGAAGAATCAATGAAAAAACATTTCTGCAAAAACTGTGATGAAGAATTTCCATCACCTCCTACAATTCATTTAGAAGAAAACCCTGACGAGGAGGTTGCAGATAATTTGATTCTTATTGAAAGAGGACAATATACATGTCAAAAATGTAATTTCACAATTGGAGAATACAGAGTTTTTGAAAAAAAGGATGAATCAAAAGATATTGGGACTGCCAATCCCAATAGTCCATAATTTTTTTAATAAAAGAAAAAGGAACTACTCACCAGCTTTTGTATAATCATGGTAGAGTACTTCATTTAGGACTTGGTCTAAAATTTGTTTTTGGCCCCCAGAATTGTCAATTGTTACAAGAAGAATATTTCCTTCAGGGGTGGGGATTGTGACGCGTCTAAGTTTTTCATAAACTGCCAAAGTGTAGAGTCCTTTTCCTATTTTGTCATAATGTTTCATTCTTGATTTCCAGGCCAAGGCTGCATGTTTTAGCGTGTCTTGGGTTTCTTCAGTAGAAAGTAGGAGGTTTGTTCCCTCACGACTTTTAGAGGCAATTTGATTGCCATCCATATCACATATGGCTGCAAATCGAATGTTTTCATCAATAGACAAAATTCTATCTAGTTTGTCATTTGATGACATACATAGATAATACAATAAATGAGATTTAAGATCTTCTCTAAACTAAAAATTTTTTTATTAAAAAAGTATCAAAAATTTAGATTCTGAATTCATTAACGAGATTTGAAGAAATTTTAATATTCAATTGTTTAGTTCTTTATACAAATGGCAAGTATTATCCAATCTAAAATTAATCAAAGAAGATTGCTCACTGCAGAATTAAAGCAATTAGACTATGATTTTGAAAAGGCATCAACCTTGCAAGAAAAAGTAGCAATTCACAACTTGATAGTTACCAAGGGAGTTGAGAGACAAAAAAATGAAGATGAATTACGTTTAATCAAAGCTCAAAACAGGGTAACCGAATATGCCAAATCAAGAAAAACTAGGAAAAGGAAATAATCACTTCTTAGAATCAAAAATGAAAATCAAAAATCTCTTAATATTTGAGAAATCTAAATTTATGTTATGAGCGAAGAAGAAAAAGAAAAGGAAAAAATCAAAGCCGAGCAAGAAGAGATGAAAGAAGAGTTTCATGAAATGGAGTTAGAGAAAGGTTACGAACAAGACGAAGAGTTCAGCGAGTCTGAAGACTGAGTCTTTTTATCTTGAACTAGCCAGAATTAATTTAAAAATCCATATCACAGATTCTTTTCCAAGAAAATTAGTAAATTCGTGTAATCTTGAATCAAACTCATCTTCATTACAGTTTTTGTTTTTTTCAAAAAATTCTATAATTGTGTTTTTTAATTCAGTACTACCAACATTTTCGTTGATTATTTTTTCTAGTTTTTGATTGTCTTTACAGGTTTGAAATAAAGGGGAGAGTTGTTTTCGAAATTCCATTATTCCTTTATCTGTGATAAAAAGATGGTAGTTTGAGCCTGCACGAAAGGTTCCAATTGCCTCCTTAAAGTACCCGGCTCGAATAAATCGGGTCACCATATAGTGAAGGTGATCCTGTTTAGGGAGAGTTTTCAGTAATGACTGAGGAATATCTTCAATTAAATCTCTAGAAACAACGGATTGGTCACGTCGATGGTAATACAAGTAAGTTAAAAGCCAAATCTCCATCTCAGGATTTTCATAATCCTTTGGGTCAACAGACATTATTGATTTTGGGTTGCTCCAGAATATAGGTGTGACATATTTTTTGAAAATTTTGGAAAATATTTGTTAGAAATGAACAATAATAGAAATTTCTTTAATTGCTAGATTGACTATCCATATGCCAATCTCGTTTTTTGCAATTTACACAAAACAGATTCAAGTTTGGCTGTTCTTTAGAACAAAACCTGCAAATCTCTGTAATGGTTGCCATGAAATCCTGAAAAATCGATTCATTATAACGCATAGTTCGTTCATTTCGAAACATACACTTGTTATATTGTGCCTGAAATTGGTCAATTTAGCTAATACAATAACCAAGCCATTATAATCAAAAATTATCACTTTAGGGCATGATTATTGTCTGTACCCATTGTAAAAGGAACCTACGATTTGATGTGGCCAGAATAATCTACGATAAATGGTACCATAAGAGATGTCTATTTCATATTGCATATCTTATCAAATTAGAGAAATTTTTCTAAAGGCTTAATTTTGCTAATTTTTGTAAAAATTTATGATTCAATGCAAGATTTGCGGGACACCCTTAGGGAAAGAGCCATCTACTGAAGAACTTGACGCGCATTGGAAAAAACATCATTCTTGGCATTGGGAAAAAAACAAGGACAAAACCCCTGAAGAGGCACTAGTCAAAAAACGATGAAAGTTATTTAAAATTTCAAATCCCATCTAGATTGATTAGAAATGAATGAAGGAGAAATTATTGTACCATTGTTAATAGTTGCCGCTGTGGGAATATTTGTTGGGTCAAGAATATGGATGGCCTTTAGAAATTAACAAACTCTAAATCGGTAAAGACTTTATCAAATTTCATGAAGCCAGGTTTTTACATCTCGATGGGAATTGCTATTGCGGCATTAGTAGTTGGCTTTGTTTTATTATACGATATTCAACAAGAAACAGAGTCTGAAAATATATGGATACAAAAAATTCCTAAACAATGCCATGATGTGTGGTCTGTAGAATATAATGAATATTATCAGATAAACCCTGAAATGGACACTAAATCAAAAGAAATTCTTGAGACCATAATTAAAAGCCATTATGAAAAACAAGGTATCACAATTTTAGAGATAAACCTTGAACAAGATTACTTTGATGATGTTAGATGTGAAGCATGCAGTTGTTTAGGATGGGACAGATTATCAATTAAAATTCCGCAAAATCAATTAGAAGAAATTCCTCTAGATGAGGGATGGGAGCAAATCGAATAAAAATAAATCAAATTTTTTTAAATTATCAAAATTTCTAAACATAATTGGGTTTTACTAAAAATTCATAAGAACACATAGACAGCGTTAGATAATTTCTTCACCATGGGTAGTGAACTAACGAAAAATGCTACCCCTAATTATCTAAAATTGGGAAAAACTCCACGTCTTGGACCAGCAGTCGATTATAGCATGCTTAGACTGCTAATCGAAGGCGTGTAAAATAATTATGGAAAAATCCTATAAAACAGGATCATCGAAAATTCTAAACATTTGTTTGTCAATTTTAAAAATTTTAAACAGTTTTCAAATTAAATTAATAGTAATGACATCAAGAAAAACATAGGAAATGGCCCAATGTCCATCTTGCAAACTATCCTTAGATTCTCATTCAACTTCAGAACTAATGGAGTGCTCTATGAAACAATTAGGAGATGAATCAAACTTTGAGGATCTTGAAAGTATTTGTCCCAATTGTAAACATGAAATAAAAAATCATACGGACCATGAATTAACCGAATGTACTATTGCGTACTTGAAATCTTTTGCTTTAGAGTAAATTCAATATTTCAAGTGAATGCTTACTAAAAATTTTAAAAATATGTGTATAATTTTGAACAAGATATGATTTTATAATAATCATGAAATGTCTGTCTTAATGTCTGAAGAAAAACCAAAAAGCAAAATAGTTTTTGTCACCTTAAAAATGCCTGATGGTAAAGAACATGAAATTCCGTTACCTCCCAAAGTATTTAGCTCTGGACGTGAAGGGTTCTATGCACAAATCCCAGCATTAGTCTATGATGATGAAGTATATGGAGGACAAATTCAGGTCTGGAAAAAAACTCCAAAAGAATAACAGAAAAAATTACTTTTAATTTTTATTTGTGCGAATTTTATCTCTGCAAGTGCCACAAAGATAATTTTTCTTAAAATCATCAATTTCAAGCATAAAGGCATAGGTTCCGTAGTATTTTTCAGAGGTAAGCATACCACCTGGAACTTTTTTGCCACAATTTGTGCAATTAAGATTCAACGAAAACCTTATCGTAGGCTCGTCTTCATCAATTTTTCCTATTATCACAAAATCCGTAAAATTTTCTTATTATTAGAATTTTAATTTAGGCTAAAGTCAAGAGAGCCTAAAAATTTGCTTTTGAAAAGGGCGTAGTTTCTTAGTTTGAATGATAAATCAAATCCAATAGTTTAGATAAATCGTTGAAGGTTTTTCTTTCCGTATGGGCTTTTTCACCAACTAGGTTTTGCCTACAAACCTTGTGACGGCAACATCGATCTTTTGAATATGGATTAAAATCAATCTGGTGTAAATTATCCAACCAAAATTACATTATTCATAAACTATGAGGATTATATTTTTTACAAATGTAATACATTGTAAACATCTCAATTGAAAAACTGGCCAGAATTATAATCCTACTTTTAACTTTTTGACAAGGATGATGTAAAATTTGTTACAGTCCAAAATATATTATTAACCTAATATATGATAATCATAATATTGCCTCATAAAAAAAATATTCTAAAACACTTGAACATCGACTCTGAAACAGAGGATATTGAAGATTTTGACTGCTGATAGATAATATTATTTACAAAATTTAATTTCTTTTTAGATTATTTTGTAAATTAAACTAAAATCTCTATGATACTCTTTTAAAGCATTGATAATTTGAGCATACAAATAGAGTGTTTACATTGTATTACAATTATTAGGGAATTATTAGGTTCATAAATGAATAATTTGTTCATCTTGTTTATATGATACGGGAGAAAGCAATTTTATGAAAAATAAAAAAGTGGGAGCAGCGTTTGGGATACCATTTGGCGCGATAGTCCTTATTCTGACACTAGGACTTGTTTAAAATTACAAAAATCGTAATTCCATAATTTCTAAAAGCCATACAAAATTCTTGTATTCAATTTTCTTCCTCAAAAGACTTGTTCAATTTGATTTTGTCTTAGTGGGAAATCATGCCTAAAATAGATGAATTAAATTTTAAGAAAAAATAGCACCTCAAAAGTCTATTTCTTTGAGGCTCTTTTTACAGTGCTTTTCTTTGCTGCAGTTTTCTTTGCTGCAGTTTTCTTTGCTGCAGTTTTCTTTGCAGGACCCTTACCACCTGCAACTTTCTTAGCTGCCATGTTTGGCAAAATGTTTTACTATGATTTCTATAGGTAAAATTAAAAAAAGTGCACCAAATGAGTTCATTTAAAACACAATTTTTTGATAGAGTTTAGATTTAGAAAAACTGATTTTCAAAAACTACTTCATCCATACCCAGCTGCCCTCCACGTGGTGCAGCTGGTTCAAGCGCTTTTCCAACGACTACCATCATCGCAATAATATGATCCTCAGGTAATTTGATAATTTTAGCAAGCTCATCATACTCAAAACCTCGCATTGGACACGAATCAAGTCCCATCTGTCTTGCAGCTAACATTATTGTTTGAGCAGCAAATCCGCATGATTTCATTACTTCATCTCTTCTATTTTCCAAGCTTTTTGCATACTTTTTCTTCAAGGCAGCTACAACTTGATCTTGCCGTTTTTTTGGAGCACTTTTCCAATATCTATGAGGATCTTTTCTCCAAGCATTAGTATCTCCACATAAGACAATCACCAGTGAACCATCCTTTGGTTGGGCTTGGTTTCGTGCCGCTACACTGATTTGGTCTTTTACAGATTGATCAGTTACTGTTATGAACCTCCAGTTTTGTTGATTGTAGCTGGTAGGAGATAGTATTGCTAATTCCATTAGGAATTTTACGTCTTCTGGGCTCATTTTGTGCGTAGAATCAAATTTTTTTATTGCTCTTCTAGTTCTTATCGCTTCAAAGGTATCCAATTTTTACTAATTTTGAAAAAATTTGTTTTGTAATTTAATTGATTAGGAATAATTCTTTTTGCAGTATTACAAAAATTGATATGGGAACTTTAGAAAATCACAATAAAATGACTGAATTCATACACAACCCCTACACAAAAATTTATGTTCGAGATATGATAAAAATGAGTCTCGATGACTTGCTTAGCATGATGTCATCTTTAGAAGCAGGACATGCATACTGGGCCGATGGCGTTTTATTTGCAAGTTTTGCCATGACAGACTCTGAAGAGTTGGCAAAAAAAGAGATTCAAGGAGAAACATATCTAGATAAAATAATTTTTGCAAAATATGATCACTATACCAAAACTGCAAAACTATCTACAAACATTGAGATCAATATTCTTAATGTGCAAAAAAGTCATCTTTACCGAGATTTGGTAGCTTGGCTAAAACAGCAACCCATTTGGAATGAATAAGGTCAATTTTCTTAATCACAACTCTTAATTTTGAAATATTTTAAGCGAAATTAAATGGAAATTACTCCTGAAGACACCAACGAGCTTGAAAATCTTTTAACGATTGCAACAGATCAAATTCCAAGATACTTTAACCTGATAAATTCTGCAAAGCAAGATTGGCAAATCAAAGACATTAACGAATTTGTGTTTGGAATGGTTTTTGAAAAATACATTCATGACTCAGGACAATATCTATCTAACAAGATAATTGATAATAATCAACCAAACACCATTGAAAGTAAAATGGAGTCATACAATGCAGGGATTGATGTATTTACTAACAAGGTCCCAGAAATAAAGAGGACCATTCAAGAAGCCTCTCTATAGGCACACTTAGGCGTAGATATTTTAACAATTACAATCCAAACCTATCATGGAGTTTACTCAAATACAAGAGCCCAATGTGCAAAAACCTATCGTGATTGCAGCCATGCAAGATATGGGAAATGTTGGCAGTATTGTAGTTGATTTCATAAATGATAGTCTTAAAACCAAACAGTTTCGTACTGCTCAAAGTCAATATCCTACATATGTGATAGACAAGGGAGGATATGTTGACGTTCCAAAAGAAATCTGGGAGTATAGATTTTCAGAAGATTTGATAATTTTTGGTGGAGGTACAGGCCAACCCCAAAACAATCAAGAATTACATTCACTTTGTCAGGATGTTATTGACATTTCAAAAAAATATTCAGCAAAATTCATCTATACATTAGGGGGATTTCACACGAACAGGGTTCTAAACAAAAATCCAAAGACCTTTGTTACTACCACTTCGCAAGACCTTACCAAACAAATGCAGAATATGGGAATTGAGACAACACCACAAAAATCACTAATTACAGGATTCAATGGATTAATCTTGGGATTTGCAAAACAAAATGATATCCATGGTATTGGAATGTATGGGGAGCTCAATGAACCAAAGATTCCTCAATATAGAGCAGCAATAAGCATAATCAAAACTTTGGAAAAACTCACTTATAGAAAACTTGGAAATACATCAAGTCTTGAACTAATGGCCCAAGAAATTGATAAAAGTTTTGAATGTTAGTTATCCCCTATATTCAGAACCACAATCGCCAATGTTCTCAAACAAATCGTGAGCCCTATCAGTTACAGATGTGATCATGGAACAGTCCTCCGAATCTAAGACAACATCAAATGCACGCAAATTATCATTGATATGTTCAGAGATTCCTAATCTTGCTCCAATAATTACTCCGGCTACGGCAGGTTTTGCAAGTATGTAGGATGTAGCCACATTGGCAATACTGCATTCATGTTTTTTTGATATTAGGCTCAAAATTTCTAATAATTCTTGGAAAAGTTCCCATCCGCCCCATCTAATTATCATGTTGTAATACTTTTGAAGGCTAGCAGTATCAAGTGAACCTTTGAAGGGTTCTTGGACTCCGAGATATTTTTCAGACAAAAATCCACCAAGCAAAGTTCCATATGACAAAATTTTGATTTTGTTTTTTTGACAAAAAGGAACCATTACTTTTTCAGGTCTTGAATCCAAGATTGAATATTGCACTTGATTAGAGACAATTTTGATTCCTTGCCCTTCTATTAACTCCAATCTTTCAGTATCAAAGTTTGTCAATCCAACATTCTTTATTTTTCCTTGTTCTTTCAAGTTAGACAAATGAACTAGAGCTTCAATATAGTTGGGATCATTGTAATCCCACCAATGAAATTGAATCAAGTCAAGAGAATCAGTTTTCATTTTTTCCAATGACTTGTCAACGTAATATTCTACAATAGATTTTGACATAGCCCCTGGATTTGGAACAAATTTTGTTAAGGCCTGTGATTTTTCCAAACCTTCCTTTCCTTTGAGTGATGCAATCTTTTCCCTAAATTTTCCAATAAAAATCTCAGCAGGTCCGTAAATGTCAGCTAAATCCCAAGTAGTTAATCCTGAATCATGGTATTGAACCATTTCCTCAATTGCTTTCTGGGGATCAATGTAACCATGAGAACCAGAAACCTGCCACATTCCGTTGAGAATCCTACAGATATTCAACCCATCAGCTAAATCTAATCTTTGAATCATTTGCATAATCTCCTTACTTTTATTGTTAGAAAAAAGCGAAGTATTAAGTAGCTTTTTGTTGTATTTTAGCCGCGAAATCACCTAGTGACTATCGCCCAACAACAGAAGGAATTTTTCCTTCTTTTTAATTAAAAAATATCCTATCCAGATGATTTGAAATTCAAAAAATACTATCCTGGACAGTGAATATTACAAAACAAAACAATTCCAGACGGAAGAGTTTTTGCAGTAATTGAGTGTCCATCTTGTAACCCTTTTCCACATACGTAACATTCTACAGCACTTACTGATGAGGAAAAGTCTTTTGTTGAATAATTGGTAAACGGAGCAACTCTTTGTCTAACCTCCTGCATGGCCATAGTTCTCCTACTACTCCATCTCTAATAAACGTACCGTACTTTATGGTAATATACCTTAATTCAAAAAATTTGCGTCTGCCTATTTATTCTGAGAATTGAGTTTGGGAATCATTTATTCTAGGCTCAAAAATAAAAAAATCAGAAAATCTGAACTAGATCCTCATCAGGCTAGTTCCTCTTCTGACAGAAATTAACAAACCTTTGTGCTCAATAGGTCTTTTTCTATTAATTCTACTTAGTCGAGTAATAGAGGTCCCTCTTGCAAGAGAAGTCATAACATTGCCTGCAAGTGCAACTTTTTGTGTCTCGTGGTCATGAAATTCAGGACCAACCCAGTTAGGCTTTTTGTATTCTTCTTCAACGATTTTGGTTCCTTTGTTAATTACTCTTCTGACTTTCGTAGGCTCATATGGAGGAAATGTTTGATGGACCACTTGGAAAAACAAATTGGATGATAACTTCAAAAGAGTTTGTTAAATTAATTACCTTGTTTTTAGACGATGGTTTGCTCATACTTTCTTTGGATAGCGAGGGAAACCATGACGAAATAATTCAAAAAATTCAGCGCTTGAATATGGAATTATAGATTTTCAAAAAATAACCTCAAATTTTAGAGAATGAATTAAATAATAAACAACCAAGATTGTGGTTATGGGTGGACACCTTTGGAAATGCTCAACCGCAGATAGTACCCCTAGATTTAACTGAAAACCAATTCCAAATTTACAACAAAATTTCTCGAAATTACACTCATTCTTTTCTCTTTGAATCACTTACGGGTCCTGAAATTCTAGCAGAAACCTCAGTAATGGGATTTGATCCTAAGACAATAGTCAAAGGATATTCAAACAAAGTTGAAATTATTCAAAAAGGACAAGATACCCAGATTATAGAAACACAAAATCCATTTGCGGAACTAAAAAAATTACTAAAAAAATCATCCAATCAAGAATACCGCTATCTAGGAGGAGCTGTAGGTGTTGTAAATTATGATGCAATACGACTAGTAGAAGATATTCCTGATACACATAAGGCGCCAGAGCCTTTGATGGAGTTTGGGATTTATGATGATGGAATTTTGTATGATAATTTACATAAAAAACTGTTTTATTTTTACTATGATGAAAATAGGTTTGATCAATTAAAAATTTCAGAAGAAGGTTTTGGTACCTTTAGTGCAAGCGAAGTTATACCAAACATGAATCAAGAAAGTTTTTCAAGAATAGTAAACAAAGCAAAACAATACATCTACGATGGAGATATTTTCCAAGTTGTTCTATCTAGGAAATTTGCATTTGATGTCAGTGGAGACAATCTAACATTGTACAAAACTCTAAGAAAACTAAACCCATCACCATACATGTATCATCTAAAACAAAATGAAAAGACCATAATTGGAGCATCTCCAGAAATGTTAGTAAGAATTACAGATGACAAGGTAGAGACATTTCCAATAGCTGGTACTAGAAAAATCACAAATGATGAGGAAAAAAACAAACAGCTTGCAGAAGAACTCCTAAATGATGAAAAAGAGATCGCCGAACATACTATGCTAGTTGATTTAGGACGAAACGATATTGGTAAAGTTTGCAAGTATGGAACAGTTCATCCAGAATCACTGATGAAAATAAAGAGGTTTAGTCATGTACAGCACATTGTGACTCATGTAATGGGAAATCTTTCTACAGAAAAAGACATGTTTGATGCTTTTCAAGCAGTATTTCCTGCAGGGACAGTTTCTGGAGCACCAAAGGTCCGAGCAATGGAGATAATTGATGAGCTTGAGACCGAGGCCAGAGGGCCTTATGCAGGTGCAGTGGGTTATTTTTCCAATAATGGTTGTTGTGATTTTGCCATTGCCATTAGGAGTATATTCATTGAGGGAAACAAGGGGTTTGTCCAATCCGGTGCAGGTATTGTTTCAGATTCAATTGATGAAAACGAATTCAAAGAGACCGAACATAAAGCAGGGGCAATGCTTCAGGCATTAAGGGAGGCATCATTATGAAATTTCTAATTATTGACAACTATGATTCATTTGTTTACAATCTTGCCCAATATCTTGGAGAGTTGGGTGTAGATTGTGACGTCATACGAAATGACAGAATTACAATAGAGGAAATTCAACAAAAAAAATATGATGGTATCATAATATCACCAGGACCTGGAACTCCCGATGATAAAAAATACTTTGGAGTGTGCAGTGATGTAATCAAAGAAATCGGAAGCACAACTCCAATTTTAGGAGTTTGTCTGGGACACCAAGGAATCATTTCAGCTTTTGGTGGAAAAGTAACAAATGCAGGTTGTGTTAGACATGGCAAGACCAGCCCTGTAAAGCATAAAGAATCAGGATTGTTTCAAGGAGTGAAGAATCCATTTAAGGCAACAAGATATCACTCTCTAGTTGGAGATAAAACCATTATACCAAACATTCTCGAAATCACAGCTACTGCTGAAGATGACGGAGAAGTTATGGCAGTAAGACACAAGGATTATCTTATTGAAGGAGTTCAATTTCATCCAGAATCTATTATGACTGAAGACGGGAAAAAAATTCTGGCAAATTTCATTAGACAGGTGAAAGAGAAAAAATGATTTCAGAATTAATTAAAAAATTAGAAGAAAAAATGGATCTTACATATGATGAGGTAAATAGCGTGATGACTGAGATTCTTTCTGGAAAAACATCTGATTCAGAAAATGCCTCTTTTCTTTCAAATTTAGCGGACAAAGGCGAAACCGATGATGAGTTGCTAGGAATGCTTGACAAGATGAATGAATTTGCCCTCAAAGTTGAGCCTAAAAACAGGGGTACGATAATTGACATGTGTGGTACAGGCGGAGATAAGCTTCAGACATTTAATGTCTCAACTACTGCGTCTTTTGTTGTAGCGGCTGCAGGAGGCATTGTTGCAAAGCATGGAAATCGTTCTAGTTCAGGAGTTTCTGGAAGTGCAGATATTTTTGAATACTTTGGTTATGACCTCAATCAAGAACCATCAAAAATTTCAGATATCTTAGAAAAGCATAACATCTGTTTTATGTTTGCCCAAAAATTCCATCCTGCTATGAAACATGTCTCAGCTGCGAGAAAACAAATAGGAAAAAGAACTGCATTTAATTTACTAGGGCCCTTGTCAAATCCAGCTGGTGTGAAGAATCAGCTTGTAGGAGTTTTTTCTATAGAGTATTTAGACAGATTGCCACTGATTATGAAAAGAAAAGGAGTGGAAAACATTATGACAGTACGCTCTGATGATGGAATGGATGAATTTTCTACCAGTTCAGTAAATAGAGTATGTGTTTTACGTGGTGACAAAGTATTGATGAATGCAATTGATCCTGAAGTTGTAGGATTGCACAAATCCTCCTTAAAAGATATTCAAATTCACTCAAAAGAAGAAGCAATCAAGTCATTCGTAAATGTGTTAAACAATACAGCAAACCAAGCAATGATTGAAACAACTGCACTTAATGCTGCAGGAGGGTTAATTGTTGGAAATATTTCAAAAAACTTTGAAGAAGGAGTAGAGCTTGCCCTAAGTACAATTAGAAATGGTAAAGCATTTAGTTTGCTAGAAAATTTTGTAAGAGATACGGGAGATTATTCAAAACTAAAGGGGGTTTTAGATGGCTGAAAATATTTTGAGAAAACTTGTAAACAATTCGCAGATGGCAATTAACGATGGAGTCTATGAAGTAGATTGTGATTTGCAAAAATCAAACAAGGATTTTTTGCATACAATCAAAACTTTTGGTCACGCAACATTGCTTACTGAGATTAAATTTGCATCACCATCTCTTGGTAAAATACGAACCCAAGGTGACCCTGTAGGCATTGCCAATCAAATGATTGCAGGAGGCTCAAAAGCATTATCCATTCTAACCCAGCCTCATTTGTTTAACGGCTCTCCAGAATATTTTATCAAGGTAAGACAGGCCGTAGATGTTCCCTTGTTGATGAAAGATATCATGATTGACAAAGTTCAGATAGATGCGGCAAAAAAGATTGGAGCTGATTTTATGCTGTTAATACAGTCACTATTTGACCAAGGATTTCTAAGTGAAATTGATGAATATATCGACTATGCTCACAAAAATGGCGTTAGCGTTTTGCTTGAAGTTCACACTAAAAAAGAGTTTGAAAATGCTTTGAAAACTAAAGCTGACCTAATTGGAATTAACAACAGAAACCTTGACACTCTTGAAATTGATCTAAAAACAACTGAAATTGTTTTAGAAGGGTTTGAGAAATCAAGACCAATACTATCAGAAAGTGGAATTGAAACTCCAGAAAATATTCAATACCTAAAAAAGTGCGGAGCAGATGCATTTTTGATAGGTTCAAGTATTATGAAAAGTGACAACATTGAAGAACAGGTAAAAAAATTGGTGAATGCGTATTGAAGTATCCTAAAAGTGGAAGATTTGGAGAATTTGGGGGGAAGTATATTCCAGAAACACTTGTACCAGCTGTACAAGAATTAGAAGAAAATTATCTAAAGTTCAAAAACGATAAGAAATTCAAAAAAGAACTTGACTATTATCTAAAACAATATGCAGGCAGACCAACACCACTATACTATGCAAAAAATCTATCAGAAAAAATTGGTGGGGCAAAAATTTACCTAAAAAGAGAGGACCTCTTACACGGAGGAGCTCACAAAATCAACAATACTCTTGGTCAAGCATTGCTAGCCAAAAAAATGAACAAAAAACGAATTATTGCCGAAACTGGTGCCGGTCAACACGGCGTGGCAACTGCTATGGCCTGTGCAGCACTTGGAATGAAGGCTGAAGTTTACATGGGATACAAAGACACCATTAGACAAAAGCTAAATGTCTTTAGAATGAATATGCTGGGCTCTAAGGTGCACCCAGTAAAATCAGGCTCAAAAACCCTCAAAGATGCAATTAATGAGGCTATTCGTGACTGGATTACCAACGTCGAAAACACCTATTATCTTCTAGGTTCTGCAGTTGGACCACATCCCTATCCAGTAATGGTAAGAGACTTTCAAAGTGTAATTGGTGAGGAGATAAAATCTCAAATGAAAAAACTAAACAACAAAACACCAGATAGTGTGATTGCTTGTGTTGGGGGAGGGTCTAATGCAATTGGAACATTTTATCCATTGGTAGACACTAACGCAGAAATAATTGGAGTAGAAGCTGCCGGCAAAGGATTAAAATCTGGATTTCATTCTGCAACGCTTTCAGCAGGAACAAAAGGAGTTTTACATGGAATGATGACATATTTGCTACAAGACAAAGAAGGTCAAATTACAGAAACACATAGCATATCTGCAGGGTTGGACTATCCTGGAGTTGGTCCTGAACATTCTTATCTTAAAGATCAAAAACGAGTAAAATACCATTCAGCAACAGATACTGAAGTAATTGATGCATTTTTGCTCTTAACTCGAACGGAGGGAATAATTCCTGCACTAGAATCTGCACATGCTATTGCCGAAGCTGTAAAGGTTGCAAGAAAACACAAAAAATCTGAGTCCATTGTAGTAACCCTTTCTGGAAGAGGAGACAAAGACGTTGAGGAAGTCCAAAACTATTTGAATAAAAATGTCAAGGATTAAAGAAAAATTCTCAGAGCTTGATGCTAAAAACGAAAAGGCGCTAATTTCCTACATTATGGCAGGATTTCCAAATGAGAAAACAACTTTGTCAGCTGTTAAGGGTTTGGTAAAAGGAGGAGCAGACATTATCGAATTAGGATTTCCATTTTCAGACCCATTAGCAGATGGGCCAGTAATCCAAAATGCAAGTACAATATCTTTGGAAAAAGGAACTAAAATTGAAAAATTTTTCAAACTGGTTAGAAAAATTAGGAAACTAACAGATACCCCTTTGGTTTTGATGACATATACCAATATCTTGTATAAAATGGGGTATTCAAAGTTCATTTCTGAGGCTAAAAAGGCAGGAATTGACGGTTTTATTCTTCCCGATATGTCCATTGAAGAATCCAAAGATTATCTAAATGCCGCAAAAGGAAAAACTGACACAATTTTTTTGATATCGCCAAATACCTCTATAGAAAGGATAAAAAAAATTGCAAACGCCTCATCAGGATTTTTGTATCTTGTTGCAGTATATGGAACAACAGGAGTAAAAAGTGGAATTAAAAATTATACGATTAAAGCAATCAAAGAGACAAGAAAACAAACAAAAGGAAAAGTTCCTGTCGGAGTAGGATTTGGAGTATCAACCCCAAAAGATGTAAAAAGATATGTCTCTGCAGGCGCGGATGCCGTAATAGTCGGGAGTGCATTTTTAAAAATAATTGAAAATACTCCACAAAATAAAATAGAACAAAAGATTGGCTCCTTTACCAAGTCTTTGAAAAAAGAAACTAAATATTAAAAACCAAACGCTTTCTCAATAAATTAGAACGATGAATGAGATTGTAGATCTAACAGACGAGATGATAAAGAGAGTACTTACCGCCGAAAAAGAATTAAATCTTTTCATAACTGCCCATCTATATTTAGAGCATTTTTTGGATTTAGCAGTGGATAAACATTTTCCATTACAAGAACACTTACTTGATGTGCCCTATTTTTCTACGGATTTGAAATTAAGAATTCTTCATGGCAATGGTTTTCTAACCGATATTCTTTATCTCAATGGAAAAATGATGAATGAGATTAGAAACAAATTTGCACATAATTTGAATCCAAATCAACAAAGCATTGGTGCAAAAATTGAGAAAATGATGTTACCTTGGCATTCAACTGAAATTGTTAAGGGCATGGATAAATTTGAAAAATACAAGAATGTTGCAGTTGTAACCATAACAAATGTGAAGAATGCTTTGGAAGAAGATAGGAATACAAATTTCTATCCTGATGTAAAAATTCCTGAATCAGAAAAATGAACCAAAATTTAGAAGAGCAGGTTTTGGAATTTGTTCAAAATAGGCACAAAAAAGGAGAGTCTACAGCCTCACGACACATACACATCCGATTCGACATTGAAATTATCCAGGCAGAAGAGATTCTTGAAAAATTAGCCACAAATGGCAAGATATCAAAATCATATGATGAAGAGTATCAGGAAAACAGATACTCCCTAAACCAATAACCGTTGAAGAATAGTGGTCGTGAGTATTTACCAGTAATTGGCTAGTTCCCCGCTTTGAGTGACCACTACCTAGATGTTATCTTTTGTAAATGTGAAAAAGTGGAATAAAAGATTCATCTTGGAAATTTTAAACATTAGTTAAAAAATGAAAATTATTTTTGACAATTGTTAGTGGCTAATCATTTGATCGGCAAAACATACAAAAACCTGTTACCCATTTCATAAATGTGCAGACGAAGTTTATTTTTGTGACCGGCGGAGTTATGTCGGGCCTAGGAAAAGGAGTAACAACCTCATCTATTGCAAAATTATTACAATTAGCAAACCAAAAAGTATCTTGCGTAAAAATAGATCCCTACCTAAACTATGATGCAGGGACGATGAATCCTGTTGCACATGGAGAGGTGTTTGTAACTGAAGACGGAGGAGAATGCGACATGGATATTGGAAACTATGAACGATTTTTGAATCAAAACATTCCAAAAAATCATAACATTACAACTGCTCAGGTGTACTCCTCAGTCATTGAGGCTGAAAGAAAAGGAGAATATCTTGGAGCATGTGTGCAAATAATTCCCCACATAACTGATGAAATTAAAAACAGAATTCGAAAAATTGCTGAAGATGAGCAACTGGACTTTTTGATAGT
>WVWY01000032.1:25895-29276 GCA_011773785.1 Candidatus Nitrosomaritimum khambatensis
CATGTTACCTTGGCTCCATCCCTTGATGTAGTTGGAGAACAAAAAACAAAACCTACTCAGCACAGTGTTCAAGAATTACGAAGAATTGGTATTCAACCTGACTTTTTGGCAGTTAGATGTACTAATCCACTAGAAGAAAAAACCAAGAAAAAACTTGCATTGTTTACAAATGTTGGAGTTGATGATGTTCTTTCATGCCATGATGCAAAATCTATTTTTGAGGTACCACAGATACTTTATGACCAGGGAATACTGGATTCAATTTTCACTAAATTTGCAAAAGTTGGAATGGTTAATGCCTCAGCCAATTGGGACGAGTGGAATAAAATTGCAGATTCAATGGTAAATCACAAAGACCAAAAAGTAAAGATTGCCATGGTTGGCAAGTATGTAACACTTGCAGATAGTTATGTTAGTGTAAATCACGCCTTAAAGCATGCCGGAGCAAAATTAGGAAAATCTGTAGAGATTGACTGGATTGATTCTGAATCAATAACTGATTATAATATTTTGTCAAATTACAATGGTATTTTGGTTCCAGGTGGTTTTGGAACACGAGGTTCTGAAGGAATAATCAAAACTGCAAACTTTGCACGAGAAAATAATATTCCGTATCTTGGAATTTGTTTTGGTTTTCAGCTTGCTGCCATTGCATTTGGTAGAAATGTTTTGAATTTAGAGGATGCAAACTCAACTGAGATAAAACTTGATGCAAAAAACCCAATTGTAGATTTGCTTCCAGAACAAAAAGATGTCTCTGATATGGGAGGTTCATTGAGACTTGGAGGTCATCAAATTCAAATTAAACAAGAAAGTATGGCACAAAAAATCTACAATTCAGAATTAATTAACAAAAGACATCGACATAGATATGAAATAAACACAAAGTATCTTGAAGATTTTGAAAAAAATGGAATGGTGTTTTCTGCAGAAAGCGATGAAGGAAAAAGAATGGAGATTCTAGAAATCCCTAATCATAAATTCTACTTAGGAGTTCAATTTCATCCAGAGTTTAACAGCAGACCTGGTTTTCCAGAGCAAGCATTTCTTGCTTTTGTTGATGCTGCATCAAAGTAATTATTCTATCTTTGAGATCTCATAGATTTTTTGCCTAGCATCGCGAACAGATACTTTCTTTTTCACATATCCTTTGGAAAGAAGGTGACTAAGGGCAAGTCTTACAGTTCGGTCGGGTAGAAGTGTTTTGTTTGCAAGGTCTTTTTGAGTCAAAGCTCCTTCATACTCTAGGGTCTTTAAGAGAAGTTTTGAGCTAGGAGGCATGCTAAGAAGATCCTCGGCTAAATGTGCCTTTTTTGCCAATGCTGAAATTGCAGTAGAGTCTTTTTTGAGACGAATTATTTTTGCTGATGGGAAAAATTGTGTACATTCCACTATGCTGTTAACTTTGTATCTATCAAGGCCATCTAAAACAGCTTCACAGTGTAATCTTGCAGAAATATCGGTAATCTCAATTGAGCTGTCATTTGCTACAATAATTGGCCTTCGATTTATGTTCAAAGAGTTTACAGAAATTATTTCAAAGACAGTAGAATCTTGAAAAATTACAGGTCCTCCTGCAGACATGGAGTAAGCTGAAGAACCAATAGGAGTTGAAATTATTATTCCATCACTACTATCATGCCATACCTCCTCACCATTTACACTAAGAGTATGCTCCATTAGCATTGCACTTTTTGATGGAAAAACCGCAACGTCATTTAATACAGGAAAAACATTTTTTCCATCAATCTTAACTCCTAATCTTGGAAATTCTTCTATGGAATAATTTTGTTTTTTTAACCTATTAACAAAAGACGAAAATTCTTTTAGATCAATTTGAGCAAGAAAACCTCCAGATTCACCTTCGTTGATTCCTAAAACAGGGATGGTAGAATCAAAAGTTCTATGAAAATAATTTCTAATACCCTTATCCCCACCAAGAACTATAACACAGTCAAGTGGTTTAGCTTTTGATTTTGGAGTAATAGTAACTGAATCAATATCATTTTCAGAGAGAATTTTTTTTATAATTTTTGCAGAACTCGTTGTAGTACCAGTTCCGTAAATTCCTATTTGCACAAAAGATTTGAAATTACAATATAATAAAAGGATAAGCTAAACGGAACGAAATTTCATGAGATTATAAAAGTAAGATGCATTTGTCTCAATTGTTCCTTTTTTGGGAATCTTTTTCAGGCCAACTTCCTTAGAATCAAGAGCAGCCTGCGCAGCCCCTCCTGCAAAGCATAACGCCCAAAGAGAGTCCTTTTCCTTAAGCATTGTACAACAAAATGTAGCACAAAAAATATCGCCAATTCCAGTAGTGTCATAAACTTGCTTGTTTGGTAAGGTAATTGAGTAAATTCTATCTTCAACTAACATCGAAACCTCGGTTTTGTTTGTAAGAATACAATGTTCAATTCCTTGTTTTTGTAATTTTTTAAGTGCCTCATGATCAGATGAGCCAGTTAAATGCAAAGCTTCCTCAGGATTTACTTTGATGGAATTGACTTTAGATAAATCCATTTCAGTTTTTTCTAAAATAACTTTGTTTTGTAAATCGCTTCGTCTCAAAAATCCTTGAGGGTCTAAGAGCAAATAATTTGCATCATTTTTTATTTTTTCAAATGTTTCATTTGAAATCTCATGATAAATCGGACTAATCAAAAATCCATCTGCTTTAATTTCAGAGTATTCGATAGGCTCACACTGGTTTACTAGTTTTAAAGTTCTATCAGCCCCAACAATATCAATTCCAAATCTTGTTGTAGGTTTATCGCTAAGTGCATTATCAAAATTAATTTTATTTTCTGTAAGGTATTCTTTGTAAGGGAAATCTGAACCAAATTTTGTTACAAGTTCAACATCAAATTTGAATTTTCTTGCAGTAACACCTCCATAGCAAGCTGCTCCACCAATTTGTTCATACTGAGAGTCTCCTATTGTGATACTATCAATTGCACAATGAGAGAATAATGCGATCTTCACTTTCTTGAATCCGATTAGATAAGGATTTAGTTTTTTGCATTCTTTTTTTCATGGCAAGCTTTGCAGATAATCTGGTTTTTTGTAATCACAAGTTCAAGATTTGACCCAAAGCAAATATGGCACAAGCCCCGCATTAGAATTCAAACTGTATGGATAAGATCAAGGATTAAAAGATGATGAAAGATTTGTTCGGATTTAGGCACGATTTTTGAGAAAATTCCAGATTATACGCAAGAATATAAGGAGGCAAATGGCATTATTGGCATGCCACTTAAGCGTGCAAGTAGAGGGCGTACCAAAGGAGGAAAAGGTTCAACCGGAGTAGTTCAGTGCTCAAACTGTGGCCAAACTGTTCCAAAAGATAAAGCAAAAAAGGTTACCTCAAAACTCAAT
>WVWY01000032.1:29423-38504 GCA_011773785.1 Candidatus Nitrosomaritimum khambatensis
GTAATTGCTGCAATAATTACTACAATCAAAACTGCAATTCCCATAAATCCAATAATTCCTACTATAGCAATAACTAAAAGTCTCTCAGCTCTTTCACCAATTCCAACTCCTTGAAGTTTGATGTTGAGCGCATCGGATTTGGCTCTGGCATAACTTACCAACAAAGACAATGTAATAGCTAGTAGAACAAGATAGGGTTCGGCGTGTCCTCCAATTAAGATTCCTAGAAATATTGCAGTCTCTGCAATTTTATCAAACATCGAATCAAGATATCCTCCTTTTTTTGAGGTTTTTCCAGTAACCCGTGCAACTTGTCCATCAACCATATCAAAAAATCCTGAGACAAGTAAGAGAATTCCACCAATGATTAAACCATATTCAATATCAAAACCATAAACAAAAGCAGAGCCTATTGCAAAAACTAGACCAATTACCGTCCAAAAGTTTGGAGAAAGTCCAGTGGAGGCAAATCCTTTTCCCATCTTTTCAAGAGCTGGCTTTAAAGATTCTCTGAGATTATTTAGCACGTGATTCCCCCAAAATCAAGGTATATAAAAAATCAGAAATGGTTTTTTCCATAGCTTGATGAATTTTTCAAATTTAGCTTAATTTGTGCGTAAATTATGCTGATTCATCACTTATCACACATGTTGTGTGTATAGGATCATCTACATAATGGAAGCAATTGGAACATTTGAACTGCGAGGGCTGGTCACAAACCAAACATGTTGTTATAACATCAAGGGATTCCCCACATTTCCTACAAGAATCTATTCTGCCTAAATTTGACATGAAAACTTTCAAAAAAAGAAGAATAAAATTCAACAAACAAAATTTGAGTTAGGCAATAGTCAATGTACTTTAACTAATTTTTAGCCAAATTAAGGGCAATTAATGTAGAAATAATTTTTGCAGCCAAAGAAGCAGTAGCTCCGTTATCATAAGTAGGGTTGAGCTCTACAATATCAACTCCAGTAACTTTTTTGTTTTCAAAAACATTGATCATATCAAATAATTCTCTTGAACTAATTCCAACGGCTTCAGGGTTTCCGACACCTGGTGCAAATGCTGGATCCAATACATCAAGATCAAAGCTAGTGTAAAGGGAGTCAAATGTAGAAATATGGTCTTGCAGCAGTTGTGGGCCTTTTCCTTGTCGGATATCATTGTCTGAGATGGTCTTTATGTTATGTTCTTTTAAAAATGCAAGCTCTTCTTTTACAAACGCTCTTGCACCTACATGTAGAATATTTTCTGCGCCTCTTTCTTCAACGATTCTTCTAAGATAAGATGCATGGCTTAGTTTGATATCTGCATATTCGTTTCTTAGGTCATAATGTGCATCAAAAACAACATACCCAGTTTCTTTTGGAAAGCTCATGTATGTGCCATATGTAATTAGATGTTCTCCTCCAAGGATAAACAATTGTCTTTTTTTCTCGACAAGTTCAGAAGTTATTTTTCTTACCATATCTATCATTTCAGAGGCGACAACAGTGTGTGTTGTGTTTCCTAAATCCTCGATGTTAGCTGTCTCCAAATCAATTTGTAAATCAGGATGAAAGATCTCGATGTTGTTAAAAGCATCACGTATTACATCAGGACCAAATCGGCAGCCAGGCTTGTAAGAGTGCGTAGAATCAAAGGGAATCCCAAATACTGTTGCTACAGGATCGCCTTCTCCTGAAGAGGTGATGAGAGGATTCCGATTCATGTAAAGATCTTGAAAACTCAATTTTTACACCATTAATTGTGGTCTTTGGGATAGATTTTTTGGCATGTTGAGTCCTGTAAAGGGCCTTCCTTTTGTCTGTTCTTTAAACTCTGAGATAAAATCATCAAAAGAAATTTCTCTAACATCTCCTGTTTGCCTGTCTCTAATGCTAAGATTTTCAGAGTTTGCTTCTTTTTCTCCTATTACCAAAATATATCGAATCCATTCTTTTTCTGCTTCACGAATTCTTTTTCCAATACTTTCATTTCTATCATCAATATCTGCTCGAATGTTGTTTGTAGAAATTTTTTCTACAAGTGAATTACAATATTCGTAAAATTCTTCTTTTAGCGGTATGACTCTTACTTGAGTTGGAGATAGCCATAATGGAAGTTGTGGTTTTCTTCCTTGTTTTGAATCAAAAGCTGCTTTTTCCAAGAGGGCATAAATTATTCTCTCAATTGCACCGCTGGGAGAGTTGTGTAGGATTATTGGATTTTTCTTTTCATTGTTTTCATCAACAAAATCAATTCCATATCTATTTCCATTTTCTACATCAATTTGATCAGTTGAAAGAGCCGAGGCTTTTCCAAGATTGTCAATGAAATTAAATTCCCATTTCAAAACAAAATAGAAAAATTTCTCTTTCCACATTTCGACTAAAACTGGTTTTCCGTGTTTTTTTACGAGTTCTTCAACGGTTTTTTTGTTTTCATTGTAAAAGTCCTCAGTAAACCTAATTGCCATTTCATAGTCTGACTCTTCTATTCCTAAATCATTTAGAACACTTCTTGACAAATCAAATCTAGTTTTGATTTCCTCAATTGATTGCTCCAAATCTTTACAAAATGCATGACAATCAGGCATGGTAAATGCTCGTAATCTCCTCAAGCCAACAAGTTCACCGGATTGCTCACGCCTAAAGCTATACCTAGTTAGTTCGTACAAGCGATAGGGTAAATTCTTGTAGGATAATTGAAATTCATTTGCCATCAAGAATTGGCCAAAGCATGCTGCAAATCTCAAAAACAATTGTTTTCCTTCTGAATCAATATTATATTGTCTGGCTGGAAATCGATTAAAGTAACTTACCATACTTGGATGATGTGAATCATACATTATTGGAGTCTCGACTTCATAACCACCATATTCTTTTACTCTAGCAGTAACGTATTGTTCAATCAAGGATTTTATCAATCGTCCATTGGGGAAGAACCTCATATTTCCTTGGTCTGAAGCCGATTCATAATCAGCAATTGCCATTTTTTTCATCAATGCAACATGGGGAGGAGGTTCATCCACACTACGTTTTTTTGCAGATTCGTATTTTGAGAGTATCTCTAGTTTTTGATGATTGGAAAAATTAAACTCAGACATTGGAGTCATAGAACCATCAGGAGACATTATGTACCAGTATGATTTTATTTTAGATTCAGATTTTAATGCCTCAGATGTGACTTCATCTTGTGAAGATAAAGTTTCTTTAGTGATTACCTTGGAGCTTTCGGCTAAAGGATGTCCTTTTACTTGAACTTTGTAAGATTTTGTCCAACCAAAAGGAGAATGAGACACATCAAGTTCTGATGCAGATGACTCCATCTCTTTGAGTAACGACATTGCCAAGTTTGGGGAAGCAAGATTAGAGCTAAGATGAGCATAAGGATAAAGTAATAATTTTTTGCAACCAATTTTTTCCATGGAATTTTTTATTTGGGAAATTGCATCTTGAGCGACTGAAGAATCATCATCTTTTTCAACAGCCACAAATGCCACTACAAGCTCTTCTAATCTAGTAGTATCCGTAGAAACATCTTCTTCGGCACTTTTAATCTCCTTTTTTGTGGGAGTGTATTCGATGCTGTCGCAATGGAGTTGTAAAATACGCACGATAAATGGTGAATTGTGCGTCATAAATATACACTTCTTTCAATTACAAATGCACGCTATGAGGCAGTTGTAATAGATTTTTCAATCAAGTTTCTTAGTTCTTTTCTATGGGTCTCTATAATGCCTCTAATTTCAAAAGAATCCACGTATCCTCCTGCTGAAGCCCTAGAGGCTTTTAGAAGAAAATGAAGGGCACCTTCTTCTAATTTGCCCACATAATACCCATAAAGAAAGTCAATCTCATTTTCACATTTCCAGATTTGTTTTGTTTTCAAAAAGGTTTCTTTGATTTCTTGAGGGATCTCTTGCATCCTATGTTGTACATAATTATCTAATGATTTTCTTATGGAAGAATCATTGAGCATGATTAAGTGGAGTGGGTGTTCCTGATAAATAATTCAGCGTAAAGTTTTAGCTACTCACCAGACTGGGTTTTCAAGGAAATAACTGATCGTAAAATTAATGCCGATAAACCAAGATTGGAAATTAAAAATTGTACTGCACGATTCAGTGAATCCTCGCCCCTATAGCCCTCATCATAAATCATCTCAACTGTTCCTTTATCGGTCTCAACAAAAGATGTTATCAATGAGTGTGGGCCTAGTTTTTCATCAATTTGCTCAACATACAATCTCAATTCTACTCGTTTTATTATGAATCCTTGTTCTTGATAATCTCCAGAAGTAAAAAGAGTCTCAACTTGATCAGGGTTGCGATTTACACGTTCTGGATTATGAATATCAATTATTTTCATTTGACATGTTAACGTACTTCTCACATAAGAAATCTTTGTGATTGTAATCACAAGTGTTAATTTACAGTAAGAATTAATGGTCAAAAGTGGACCCACACAAATTTCATGGAAAAGACATTCCACACATAAAATTAGATCCAAAAATGACCATTGAGGAGTTAGTCGAAGTTTTTGCAAGATCTGGATTTAATGGTAGGCAGTTAGGAGAAGCGGCTAAACTTTATGCAAAGATGATAAAGGAAAATGCAACCATCTGCCTTACAGTTTCTGGTGCCTTAACACCCGTAGGTTTTGGAGGAATAATCAAGACCTTAATTGAGCGAGGTTTTATTGATTGGATTATTACTACTGGTGCAAATGTTTACCATGAAGATCATTTTGCATGGGGCCTTCCAATAAAACAAGGTCATTTTGATGTTGATGATATGAAACTTTATGAAAATGAAATTGTTAGAATTCGAGATGTCTACATCAAATTTTACGAAACACTAGAAGCTGAAGACCAAGTAATTCAAAAAATGTTTGGAAAAGACTTTCCCGACAAACCATTTACTACTGCAGAGTTTTGCAACTTGATGGGAAAGATAAGTAAGGAAAAATCAAAACATCCAGAAAAAAGTTTCATAACAACTGCATATGACTATGATGTTCCAGTATACATTTCTACCATGAAAGATTCTTCATTAGCTTTGAATTTAGCCGTACAGAGATTAAATGGTAAGATCTATAATTTGGATTTTGTAAGAGAAATAATAGAACAAGCAGCAATTTTGTTTAATTCAAAAAAATCAGGTATTGTAGAGTTGGGTGGAGGAGTTCCAAAAAACACTGCCCAACAAACAGGACCGCTATTAGATCAAATACTTCGTAGAAATGATGGAGGTCAAGATTACATTATTCAGATAACTGATGCAAGGCCAGACACTGGAGGATTGTCAGGAGCCACATTACAAGAGGGTAAAAGTTGGGGCAAAGTCCAAGATGCACATGAGGGAATTGTTACTGTTTATGCAGATGCAACAATTGCATTTCCAATTTTAGCATTGTATGTTCTTAGCAATCAAAAACCAAGAAAGCCAAAACGACTATACAAAAAATTAAACAAATTCTATGAAAACCTAAGTAACGATTATTTCAAAAAGCCAGTAAAAACAAAATCAAAATCCAAAAGAAAATAGTCTAAAACCGGTCAAATCTGGCCCTTTCCAGGTCTCGGTCATCTTTAGATTCTTTTTTGTATTCTTTATAGTGGTCTTTGCAAAGTATACTTTTTTTGCCTGCAGATGTTACCCGTAGGTTTGCGTTTTCAACTTTGGTGGTATTAATTGAACGTGCACCATCATTATCACATCCTTCAACATCACATTTGGCACCTTTTGAAACTAAGCCCATGAAAATATTTTATAATGAATATTATTTATACTTGCAAATTTTGCATTAATGAATTTTTGATCCTGTGTGATAATATTTTTGTTTGAATACATCGTTTATAAGAGGAATACTTTTTTCCAAAAAAATATGGCCGATACGAAAAAAGGAGGCAAGAAAGGTAAAAAGGATCAAGGCGAAGGTGGTCCAAAAAAAGCCGAGATTACTGTCATTATCAATGAACAAGAAGCTTCCAAAATTATCCAAAACGCCAAAGTTATTACAGTTCACGACCTTGCAAGACAAACAGGTGTCAAGGTCTCAGCTGCCAACAAGTTTCTAAGGCAATCACTTGAAAAAGGACTAATCAAAAAAGTTGGCGGTTATAGTGGTCATTACATCTATCAACCAGTTTCTTCATAGAGAACAAAAGAATCTCCTGGTTTAAGATTTTGTAAAGCATCCAGATTTTCAGATAGTTTTCCAATTGGAGTCATTGCTTTTCCTGGAGAAGAATTTTCTAGGAAAAAGCAAATGCTTCCCGAGGAGGATGCAAATGCAACATCTCCTTTTTTGAATTCTCTTTTTGGACGTTCAGTTCCAGAGTCAATTGAAGTTTCTAAATATGCAATGCTTTTTCCCATCATGTGTGCGTGTCCTTCTATTGGAAGAGATCGTAAGATGTGCCCAACTGTTCTAGGAGACAAATGTCTCTTTAGATCACAGGGAATTTTGGCTTTGTCTTTTACTTCTAAAATTAGTTGTTTTTTTGAGACGGAATTAACACTCAATTTGTAGTTTAGTTTTATTGGAATATATAACGCTTTGAGAGAAATCCGGTACTTGTCCGAAGTCGAAGAACCGGAGGTTGTTGAGACACCTGAACCAGTTGAAGCAGAAGAAGTTTCCGAACCTCAAGAAATTTTAGAACCAGAATTAGAAGTTAATGTTGGCTTAGACAAGGCTTTAGCAACTTATAGAAAACTTACAGAGGGAGGTAAAGACGCCGAACCACTATCAGAAAAAGAACAAGCCGCACTTGAAAAGAAGCTTGAGGAGATTCAAAATAGAGAAATCATTGAAACAGTTGAAGAGCACGAACCAGAAGAAATTCCTTGTGAGAAAGGAAAAATTACAATTGGTCCTCCAACACTAACAAGATTTGAAAAGGCAAGAATAATGGGAGCAAGAGCACTGCAATTATCATTAGGAGCCCCACCATTCATACCAATTCCAAAAACTGCAAGAACCTCTCTAGACATATCTATGGAGGAACTAGACAAAAAGGTGATCCCAATAACAATACGTAGGGTTCTCCCAAATGGGGATTTTCAGAACATACCAATAGACTATTTTGAATAAGTGGACCAATCGTCGATAAGACTTAAAAGAACTCACAATTTTTGAAAAGATGAATAATGCTCATGGAAGAGTCAAAGGAACGAGCTGGTCACGAGCAGACCGAAGAATCGAAGGGATCCGTAATGGAAATTCGAAACGACCCTGTTATGCAATCAGCTTTAGATGCACTGGAAATATTTGGAAAGTATCATGAAATTATCATAAAAGCAAGAGGAAATTCTATTCCAAATGCAGTAGCAGTTGCAAATATCCTCAAGGATAACATGTTAAAGGGAAAATCAAAAATTCATAAAATTACTGTAGATAGCGAACCAATTCAAGAAATGGGTCGTACAATGTCAAACATTGAAATTATTTTAAAGAAAATCTAGTATACGCTTCCAGGTCCTTTTAGTAGCATATTTTCACACTCTTTGCAAACCTTTTCATCAATATCTGATTCCAAGTTATGGTGTATCTCGCAAATCAATAAACTGGATTTGATATAGTTACAAAGACCAATAAATTTTGAAAGACTAGCAGGAGTATATGCCATATCAGAAGACAGATTTTCAGTCAGCTCGTCAATTAGTGTGGATACTTGTTGTTCGGACAAAAGTTTTGCAATAAGTGCTGGATCTCCACGTGTTCCGCGAATATAATTACTAACAGCTGCCTGAGTTACTCCAAGCATTTTTGAGATTTCTTCTTCTCTGACGTTGTGATCTTCAGCTAGTTTTTTTGCAAGAATTGCCCTTAGAGCAGGAATTAGTGTTTTTGATTCTATTTCTGCTGGAAGTAGCATGAATCCAAAAGTAGCATATACAGGATTTAAAGTTTCCAATCACTAATGAGGGAGTAACAATGAATTTTCAAGCTCAAGCCGTTTACCTCATATAGTTTCAATCAAACATAAAATCATTGGAAGATTTTTCTTGTGCATTGTTTGAAAAATTAGGCAAAGCTTGCAATCAATGTACCTCTGATACAATTTCTCTTTCAGGAGGACTAGATAGCACCATTATTGCATATTATCTTAAGGATAAAAAACCAAAATCAGTTGCAGTAGTTGCAAAAGATTTTGAAGCAAATGATCTTGTGTTTTGTCAACTAGCTGCAAAGGAATTTGATCTTCCACTATCGCTTCTGTATGTTGAAACTTCTGAAATTATAGAAGCAATAGAGAAGACAGTTTTAATTTTGAAAAATTTCAATGATATTGAAATTCGAAATAATGTTGTAATGTATTTAGCCCTCAAATGGGCCAAAGAAATTGGCTCAACCGGGATAATTACTGGAGATGGAGCAGATGAATTATTTGCAGGATATAGTTTTTTGATTAATAAAACCGAAGAAGAACTTGAGCAAGAACTAAAACGTATTTTTTCTGTGATGCATTTTCCAACCCAAAAAATTGGAGATGCTTTAGGAGTAAAAGTGGAATCTCCATTTCTAAATAAGGAAATTATAGATTTGGCTTTGCAAATTCCTCCTACTTTGAAGGTAAAAGAACATCAGGGTACAAAATATGGAAAGTGGATTTTAAGAAAAACATTTGAGCAAAAAATCCCAAATCAGATTGTCTGGAGACAAAAATCACCTATGCAAGATGGGGCAGGAACATGCAATCTTACAAAATTATTTGAAAATATGATAACAGACTCTGATTTTGCCCTAAAAAAAGAAAAGGTCAAGGATGAATCAAGTGTTTCCATTAGAACAAAAGAATCAATGTATTACTTTGAAATTTTCAAAAAACATTTTGGAATCCCTGAAAAGTCGTTAGAAGCATCATGCCCATTTTGTCATTATAAGACGGAAAATTCTAAATTTTGTAGAATGTGCGGTGCCTGGCCAATCTAAATATTTTTTTTCCACTTTCGTGGCTTTCTCATAAAGATTCTTCTGCAGCCATTGCAACAGAAAAAAATTTTTTTTCCCTCATATTCATGTGCAACAGCTAGACTTTCATCAAGCTCAATTCCACAAACAGGATCAACTGGCACAGATTGTTCAC
>WVWY01000032.1:38606-42119 GCA_011773785.1 Candidatus Nitrosomaritimum khambatensis
CCTTTATTTTCTGTGCTTTGTACCCAAATTTTTCCACCAAGTGCTTTGATTATTCCTTCACATATTGATAAGCCCAATCCACTTCCATCTTTCTTTCGTTTTGATGAAGTATCTGCTTGATAGAATTTTTTAAAAATATTTTTTTGTTGGGATATACTTAGTCCAACTCCATTGTCTTTGACATAAAAAACCACATAATCTAAATTATCTTGAGTTCCAATTTCAATTTCTCCATTTTTTTCAGGCAAAAATGCTAGTGCATTGCTAATTAAATTAGAAAAAACTTGAGCAATTCTGTCTTTATCAGAATTTACTTTGTCAGTTGCCTGAATAGACATTCTAAGTTTTACATTTTTTTCTTGGCATACTGGGTCAAATGCATGATATGCGCTCTCAATCAAGGATTTTGATTCAGTGACTTCGCTTTCAACTGAAAGCTTTCCAAGATCTATTTTTTGGACCATTAACATATCTTGAATTAATTTTTGCAGATTTTTTGTAGAAATTAATATTTCATTAATGGCATCTAGTTGCTTTTCATTTAAGGACCCCATCAAATCTTGCTTTTTTAGCATTTGAATATAGCCCATTATAGGCATGAGTGGTGTCTTTAACTCGTGAGAAATCATGGACATAAACTCTGTTTTTTTTACATCCATATCTTGTAATTTGGAGTTTAGTTGCTTTTCTTTTTCTAGGGCACTTCCAACCTTGTTTGCCATATCTTCGAAATTTTTGTAAAGTAATTGAAGCTCAAAAATTCCTTTATCATCCATTGAAGTTTTAGAAATTGTATTGTTTTTTGAAAATTCAGTCATTTTCTTGGCTAATTGTTCTATTGGTGTGGTTAGATTTTTTGATATGTAAAATGAGCCTGCCAAGGTACCTGTTGCTACAATTGAGGAGAATGCGAGAATGGTAAGGCCCATTTCTTGGTCGGTTGTTGTAAGATAGTTTAACACTCCAATGTAAAATATGATAAAACTAGTAATACCAAAAATTAAAAAAAGTGCCTGCTTGATTTTTATCATTTAAAATCAAAATGGATTAGGAGACAGTATTTGTGATTTTTGAGAGGAGTTGATCAATGTCTACTGGTTTTTGAAGACATGAAGCGATTCCTAATTCCTTGAATTTCTTTACATTTTCAATTGGCACACTTGATGCAGTCAAGACAATGATTTTTGATAGTTGTGATGGGTCTTCGTTTTTTAGAGTCTCCATAATATCATATCCATCAAATTCGGGCATTGCAAGATCCAAAATTATGGAATCATATTGATTGGTTTTGATTAGTTCTAATCCTTCTTTTCCGTCGTTGACTACAGTACACTCGTGATTATTCATATCCAAAAATGATGAAATCATTTTAGTGATTTGATCATTGTCATCAATAATCAAAATGTTGAGTGGTACTTGTTGTTTTTCTGATTTTGAGAACATCTTTAATCACTTTTTCCTTTCTTTTTTGGCATAATATTTTGTTGTAAGTAATCTAGAATTACTTTCTCTTGTTCAATTTCTCTTAATCTGTGCTCATAGTCTTCGCTCATGCTTTGAGTAAATTCATTTTCTTTCTCCATTACAAAGGCAGATTTACGCCAGATTAGTTTGAATAGTGACTTTAGGGTAGATACAAAGGATTTTGAATCAGTCCATATTGCCATTAATTCAGAGCTTCCACTGTTTATGAAAAATACCACCTCTGTATCGTCTTTAATTATAAATGAAAAATTGTGTCTGTTGCTTTCATCTAATTTTTTAACATTGTTTAGTGGCAATCCTTCTAAGGCAAATTGGCCTTTCTTAGAATAGGTAGTCAATACTTGAAGTTCTGCTTTGGTTTTCTTGAGCAAGTTTACAAATTCAGTGTGATAGAATTTGATAAAGTTAGTTTCTGAGCCTAAAACCATAACATCTTTTTCTGCAGTTTTGGCCATTCTCTCAATTTTTACTAAGATAGAGTTTCTTCCTTGTAATATTTGGAACTTGTTGCCATCTACATTTTCATTCTCATCAACATATTTTGGTATAGTCTCCCAAAGTGTAAGGATCTTTTCTTTTTTCAATTCTAAATCTAAAACTCGCTTTTTCTCATTATCAATAATAATAGTTAGAGCATCATCAATTGGAACAGAATTGAATTTAGTTGGTTTACCAAAAATTGAAAATATGATTCCCTTTTGCTCAAGTGAGTTTAGTAAATGATAAGATTCTGTTCGAGGAATGTTTAGATTCTTTGAAATGGCAGAAGCTGTTTTCTCACCAGTCTTTGTAAGATACAGATAGACTTTAGCTTGGTTAGGAGTAAGTCCATATTGAATTAAATTTTCATTAATTTTTTTCATAGACTCTTTGTGATCATTGCCTAGAACCAAATTTTCTATCAATGCTTCTTCCATTGTCATGTTTTTGTAATACAACAGTTGGAACTTAAGATCATGTCTGTCATACAACATTACAGATAATATTAAAATCGAGGCTAATTTTTGCTTGAAATTTTATTTTTAGTTCCAAATATGTTTGAATTCAACTTTTATTCAGCATGAGCTAAATCAATAATTTTTTTTGGCAATTGGCCATAATCAGCATCAGGCTCAGATACAACATACAAAATATCCTCACCTAACAAAAAGCTCATTGCAAGGGCACGCTCTCTTGAGGCCAAAGCAAAATTTACAGGACCCAATTGCTTGTCAAATTCTTTTCTCATTTTTACTCTTAAAGCAAGCTCCATGAAAATCATCTCATCGTCTTTTTCACTCTCTAGAGGCTCGACATTTTCTTTCATTCCTCCGGCAACAAGTCTGCCTCTGTCATTAATTACGCCTGCAAATCTGATTTTAGGGTCGATTTCTATTATTGATTTGCATATCTTGGTATAATCAAATATTTTACTTGACAAATTAATCGTCCTTGCTGTAAAATTCCCACTTATTATCTTTCTAGTTGTTATATGAGGTTAGAAATTTTTCATTTTAGGAAGTTAATTGCTTAACAAGTGTTAAAAATTTATCTTCAGGAATTGGAGGAATTTTCATGATTTCTAGATTTTCTGGAATTGGAGGAATTTTCATGATTTCTAGATTTTCTGAAACATGTTCTTTTGTTTTTTGTCCTACTAGAGGGGCTAAAACTCCAGGAGTTGAGCGGATAAATTGTAAGGCCCTTATCGATGGTTTTAGGTTATTAAATTCTGGCATTACACCTGGTGATAGGAGCCTTCCTTGCATGAAAGGAACACTGGTAAACACTCCAATTCCTAGTTTTGAAGAAGCTTCTAGAATCGAGATTTTTGAACCATCAAATTTTTGATTTTGTTTGAGTAATGCTTGATCATAATGCATATTGTAAGGTAATTGAATAAAACGAAATCCATGGTCTTTTCCTCCAACTTCTTGTGCTAGATTGAATGTATCTTGTAAAGACAAATACTGTGGACTGTTATCATCTGCTCTGAAACACTCCCATGTTGCCATTCCATAAAATTTTATTTTTCCTTGTTTCCTTTTT
>WVWY01000020.1:0-8811 GCA_011773785.1 Candidatus Nitrosomaritimum khambatensis
ACCGCTAAATCCTCTCAATCCTTTTGTGTATACTACATAGAAGATTACCCCCATAAGCATTGCAGATGCTAAAACTTCAACTGGAAATATAAAAAAAATTGAAAAATCATAATTTGGGGCATTGGCTCCAAGATTTGCCTTCTCACCAATAATTTTTAGAACAAACAATGAACCTAACAATGCGCCAATAATTTCTGCTGCAAAATAATACAAAATTTGAATTTTTGTTATATGTCCTGTAATGTAATATCCAATAGTTACTGCAGGATTAAAATGTGCAAGGGAAATTTTTCCAAAAGAATAGACACCAATTATTAATGCAATAAAGGGTGCCACTGCTGCAAAAGGAATTCCCAAATTGCCATCAAAAAATTCTGCATCATAAACAATAGAACCTGTTGCAAATACAACAAGAATAAAAGTTCCAATTAGTTCTACTGTAAAAATTTGTAAATTTGAATAAGCCATTGTTTATTTCTCAATTGATTCAATTAATTGTAGAACTTTTTTCAAGATTTGATCACGGATTTCTCTAACATCATCAATTGATTTTCCTTTAGGATCTGATATGTTCCAATCAAGAACATCATTTACAAATAATGCAGGACAAGATTCCTTATCCATACATCCCATGTTGATTGTTTTTGAGGAATTTTCAATCATCTCATTTGATAGTGTTTTTGGAGATTGCTGCATAATGTCAATTCCTACTTCTTTCATTACCTGAACAACTGTAGAGTTTAGTTGAGAAGACGGAGTAGTACCCGCACTAATCACGTTAAACTTTGCAGGTGCGTATTTTCTAAAAAATGCCTCAGCCATCTGACTTCTTCCTGCATTTTCTACGCATACAAACAGTACATTTTCCATATAATCACATAAATACCAGTTTATATAAATTTAAATTGATATGAATGGAGTCAGTCTCTTAAAATGCATCTGTGATGAAACAAGATTTGAGATTTTAGAATTATTGCAAAAAAACAAGGAATTGTGTGTAAATGATTTTGTAGAAAAATTAGAAAAAGATCAACCCCTAGTTTCACACCATCTAAAGACCCTCAGAAATTGTGGAATCGTAAAGTCAAGAAACGAAGGAAAAAAGGCAATGTATGCAATTTCAAACAGTCAGTTATCAGATCTAATATCAAATGTTACAAATGCAAGCAAAAAGATTCCAGTTTTATGTTCAGATGAATCTTGTTGTTAGAATTTTTCAGGTCGCAATACACCAACATCGCTGACATAAAGCACTATAGCAAAATTTGCAAAAAGAGTTCTAGATATTTCTTCTACAACATCTGATAATTTTTCTTCCCTCATAATCACTTCAACTTTGATGTTTTTTTCATTTTTGAATCCCTGTCCACGTAAACCACGTGCTCCCTTTCCATCAACTTCATAAGTGGTATATCCAGTAATTTCATGTTTTTTGAGAATTTCAATAATAGTTTCTTGTGCTAAAATCTCACAAGTTATTGTAAGTAGTTTAACATTGAATAGTTTCATTGGAATCCCTCAGTAATGAAATTGAATAAATCTATCGTTCCTTCTCCAGTATGAAAGAATGTAGATATTGCAAACAAGATTGGCAAAGTGACAATGATGTTGAAAGGAAATGTTATTCCCAATGCAGATGTTATGTATAGACTTGGTTTTGCTTGAGGAATAGCATGGCGCAAAACAGCCGGAGCTGCAATAAATGAAGCACTTGCCATCAACAATCCAAACATTACTGCACCCCCTACACTTAATCCCAGCATAGTTGCTACTATAACGCCAATTGTTCCATTGAATAGAGGTATTATTATGGCAAAGGAGGTAAGAAAAATACCCACTTTTTTGATATCATCGAGTCTCTGACCAGCAATTATGCCCATTTCAATCATGAAAATTACTATTGCTCCAGTAAACATATCATCAAATACAATCTTGATTGACTCAAAACCCTCCTCACCAATGATATAACCAATCACAATGCTGCCTAGAAGAATTACAATTGCTTTTCCAGTAATGGATTCATGTAGTACTTTTGAGAGTTTTGTCTTTGTTTGATGTAATCCAATTTCGATTTCTGTAGAGTCTACATCTGTAAAAGATTGCTTCTTTGCTTTTACCTGTTTTGATACTGCCATATTTGTCATAAATATTGCCAAAATGAAAGCAAGAGGTTCCAATACTGCAAGAATTGCTGCAATATATCCTTCAGAAGTTACTCCTTGATTTTTCAAAAAGGATAGCCCTACAGAGAAATGTACTGCACCTACTGCACCATATGTTGATGCAAGTGCATAAGAATCAAAGAGATTGAATTTTCCTAATCGTCTAAGAATTTGATAGTGATTTAATGTAAACAACAATGAAAGTCCTATTGCAACAAACATTGGAATCAACATATTTTCAAATCCAGTGTTTCGCATCTCAATTCCACCATGAAGACCAATTGCAGCTAGAAGATAGATTGGCAAGAATTCTGAAATTGCCTCAGGAATCTTCAAGTCAGATTTTATTCTCGCTGCAATAATTCCAAACAAGAAGAATAGAATGATTGGAGTGAGAAGATTAGACTGAATTAGTTCTAGGATTTCCATTTGAATATTTCAGCCAAATAATGCTTGAATAAAAACCAAGACAGTGAGTTATACGAATAGATGAATTAAGTAAGTAAATCCAATTCCGAATGCTGCTGCGCCAGGAATTGTGATAATCCATGCATATACAATTTGTCTTCCCACTTTCCATCTTACAGCGCGTTTTCTTCTAGCTGCTGCTGAGCCCATAATAGAACCTGTAATTGCATGAGTGGTACTAGCAGGAATTCCAAGATATGCAAAGATTGCAAGCATTAAGCCACCGCCAGTTTCAGCACAAAATCCTTGATATGGTCTTAATCTTGCAACTTTCACGCCTAATGTTTTGATTACTTTGTAGCCGCCAAAGAAGGTTCCCAATCCCATAGCTGTTGCAGCTGCAAAAATTACCCAAAGAGGCATTTCGAAACCATCAAGCATTCCAACTGAAACTAAAATTAAAACAATAATTCCCATTGTTTTTTGCCCGTCATTTGCACCATGAGTTAAAGCAAACCAAGCTGAGGAAATGATTTGTAATCTACCGAAAGTTTTGTTTACAATAGCCGGCCGTCTGCTTGCAAAAATGGTAATTATCAAGCCAGTAAGTAGTAAACCAAAAATTATTCCACCAATTGGTGCGATGACAATTCCTGCAAAAACTTTTGTCAATCCACCATAAACTAGTTTTTCAAACCCTAATCCTGCAATTCCTGCACCCATTATTCCACCAACAAGTGAATGACTGTTTGATATTGGTAATCCAAAATAAGTACAAATTGTGCTCCAAGTAATTGCACCTGCAAGTCCACCAATTATCATATAGATTGTAATGTCATCCATACTAACAATTCCTTTTGCGATGGTTGATGCAACTGCAACACCAAAAACAAAAGGCCCAACAAAATTTGCAACAGCGGATAAAGTTACAGCTTGGAGTGGTTTTAGAACCCGTGTTCCAATTACTGTAGCTACGGAGTTTGCTGAATCATTAAATCCATTTACAAAATCAAAGATTAAAGCAACTATTATGGCTCCAATCGCGATTTCTAGCATTTTTTTAACCTAGGTGTATTTTAGAACAATATCTTCAATTACGTCTGCTACATCCACACATCTATCAGACGCAGTCTCAATTGCCTCATAGATGTCTTTTAGTTTTATTATATGAATAGCATCTTGGTTTTCAAACAGTTCTCTTATTGCTTCTCTATACAAGTCATCAACCTTGTGTTCTATATCACTTGTATTTCTGCAATGATCAATCATATCATGAGGGCTTTTGATTTTTCGTAGGTTCGATGTCATATACTCTACCTCTTTGGTTGCTTTAACTAATTCTTCTATCATCATTTTTGAGAATGCGGGTGCAGTCTCAATTTTGTAGCTATACAATCTTGCTGCTATTCCATCCATAAAATCAATAACATCATCTATTTTTGAGGCTATTCTTTGCATGTCCTCTCTGTCTAAAGGAGTAATGAAGGTCTTGTTGAGTTCAGAAAAAATATCTCTAGTTAAGACATCTCCTTCAGTCTCTAGTCTTCTGACCTTCTCCATTTTTTCTGTGTTGCCTAGATCATCAAGTAAGTCTAATAACGCCTCTGAAGTTTCAACTGCTTTTTTTGCCAGTTTATCTAAAATTGTTAAGATCTCTTTTTCATTGGATTTTACCCAAGATAGCCATTGTCCCATAATTTTCCCAAACTAGGATGAAAGTTAATTCTGTTGCATATACAAACTATGTATCTATATAGTAACTTTAGACATTTAGTAATAAAAAATCTCAAGAAAACAAAATACAATATGCAAGATTATTAGATCAAAGCCTAATTAAGAAATAAAATTTAAGAAAAGAAAAATTTTTTATTTTTTTCTAATAATAAAAAAGGAATAGAGAGATTATGGTATATTATATTGTTAATGAATTGTCCTTGATCTAGATCGGAAAAAAATTACGAGAACTAGTTGTGAAAAATTAAAAAGAAAAAAAGATCTACCGTTCGTAGTAGAAACCTGGATCCCAATTGTGGGTTTCCCTAAGATCAGTTGTATTGATTGTCGATGTTTTGTCATAGATTTGGAACATTGCATCGTAGAGAGGGGCATTTGGATGGTATCCTTCACATGTAAAGTAAATTGTATTTGCTAACGCAAAACCCTTGAAGTAACTTTCTTCTTTATCGCGTTGAGTCTGCACATCATAGTCTGAGACTCTGCAATCAACATAGTTGAAACCTCTTACGACATTATCACCATGAACTAATTCTACATCCACTTGGAACAGGTCAAGTGCATTACTTGCTCCAGTCGTACCAGTTAATGCTAAAGCATCATCAATATGCCTGTACAGCATTGGAGAATCTCTAATTAGTCCTTCTAATTCAAAGGTAGGATTTGATTTTACGAGAACTTTGCCCTGATCAAAGATTGGAAAGTCAATTACTTCAACCCCTTCATCATAGGTAAATGTGGCAATAGCTCTAGGACCAGTTCCTAATGGATACTCGTGATTCTCCAAGATATTTTCTAACTTAGTTACTTTCCAAATTGGCGTATCGCCTATCATTGCAGCATATGAGCTATCTACTGGATCAAGGCCAAGACAGTCAAAATCAATTTGTTCTACATAAGCAAAACCACTTTTTCCTGTAAAGCCTTCTTCTTTGTCAACCAAAGTAGTCATTAAAGCTCCACTAACTCTACAATCTCTATATTCTAAGGATCTAAGAACCTTATTCCCTTTTACGAATTCCACTGTAGCTTCAAAGTCAACATTGACTCCAGTGAGCATGCCGCTATTTTGTCTTGCTTTATCAATGGCCATGTTTAGGAGAACATGTTCTTGAACTGTGCCTTCTACTGAAAACCTGGGGTTATTGTCTTTTTCCTCAAATCCAGAGTTTGTTTGAAAGTATGGAAATTCTATTTTTTCTATACCTTGATCAAACTCGAAAGTGATCCAAGTACGTATATCCTCGGCAAAAACATATGGGGTTTGAGAATATTCAATTGTGGTAAATTTTTGGCGCCATACATCATTTACAATATCAGTTCTAGAATTTAGTCCTCCACAAATAAAGTCAATATCGTCAATGATTGCAAATCCTGTCTTTGATGACAAATAAGATTCATAATCATCTGTAAGAGTCTTGACTTTATAGTCATCAACACGACAATCATGATAGTTTAAAGTTCTTAAGACGTTACCGTCTTTTACAAAATCAATTTCAACGTCAAACAATTGAAAATTATATTCATAACTTGGATTTTGTTTGTATTTGAAGGCTTCATCAAGTGCTTTGTGCAAATAAGGAGATTCTCCCACAACACCTTCAACAGAAAAGCTAGGTGAAACATTCTTTTGTATATAGTCATCCTCCATTATGAAGACTGGAAATTCTACAACTTCAACTCCATCCTTAAACGTGAAGGTAGAAATTGCATGAATGTTATCAGCTACAGAGTATGGATATTCTTCTTCAGCAAATGCCGTCGTTAGTCCTGTAATTGATGCAATTGCAAAAACTGCAAGCAAACTTAGAGAAGTCGTTTGTGATCCGTATTTTGTCATTAATTTTGCAGAATTTTCAGACACTATAAGCTGTAACTTCATTCTCTATGTATGAAATAATAGAGTATATGTTGCTAGTATGTATATATAGAAAAGAATTTTTTAGAACAAAAAATTCTGGTTTAAAATGGTTTGTTTACTTCACGAGTAAAAACATAGCTTGCAAGCCCCACCATTATCAAAACAAAAACGGAGATCACCGCAATGCTGAGTAGTGCAGGCACTCCACCTTCTGAAACGCCTGTCATCATCTCCCTTACTAGCAAAACAGTATAGGTTACAGGATTTAGCTTTGCAACTGAAGCCAGCCATTCAGGAAGTAACTCTAATGGAAACAAAGCAGGACTAAGCATGAATAATGGCATTCCAAGAAAATTGATTATCCCCCAAAAAGTCTCCTGAGATTTTGCAGTAGCTGCCACCATTACAGAGATTCCAGAAAATCCCAAAGAAAACAAAATTACTATTGCCATAATTGGTGCAATCATTATTGGGTTTGGAAATGTAACACCAATTGCTAAAGCAATTCCTAAAATCAAACTTGCCTGCAATGCTGCAATCAAAGAGATTGCAGACATTTTTCCCAATGCAATTGATGATCGAGAGATTGGCGATGTCAGTGCTTTGTTCATAAATCCATACCGTCTATCCCAAAGCGTGTTTACTCCCCCAAAGATGCTGGTAAAAATTGCAGTAAGAATAATCACACCAGGTGCCATAAACTCTATGTACTGCCCTTCAAATCCAACGGACTGAATCAATGGTTGAGTTCCTGCAAAGGTATTTCCAATTACTATAATCCAGATTGCAGGCTGAATTAGTCTAATCAAAACTCCACTGCGGGATTTTTTGTATCTTTTTAGCTCACGCCAAAAAATAGTATACGAATCATATAGCAGGCTCATGCACGTAACCTCTTCATTTTAGCATGTTCTTTTTTGCGGTTAAATCCCCCTTCATCTCTTATTTCATGACCAGTATACGAAATGAAGACATCATCTAGTGTAGGTGATGTCAGAGATATGGTGTTTATTTTGATTTTCAAGTCAGATGAAATTTGAAATATTTTTGGTATTACTTCGGTTCCCTTTGATGCAAATATAGTAATTTTTTCATTATCATGGTTTATCTTGTTTACAAGTTGAATTTTTTCTAGTTCCTCTATGAATTTGGTTTGTGCTTCGCCATTTTCAATTACAAGAGAAATTACTTCTTTTCCCATTGCACTTTTCATATTTTCAGGGGAATCAATTACCTGAATTTTACCTGAATCAATAATTCCAATTCTGTCACATAATTGATCAGCTTCCTCCATGTAGTGTGTTGTAAGAAATATTGTCATGTCAAATTCTGTGTGGATTTTTTTAATATACTCCCAAATTTTCCGTCTTGTTTGGATATCAAGGCCAACTGTTGGTTCATCTAAAAACAAGACCTTTGGTCGATGGAGTAATCCTCCCGCAATGTCAAGTCTTTTTCTCATTCCCCCAGAATATGTGACGACAGCTTCGTTTTGTTTGTCAGATAACTCGATTAAATCCAAAACCTCGTCAATGTTTTTGTCAATTTCGTCTTTTGGGATATGGTTTAGTCTTGCCTGAAGTATTAGATTTTCTCTACCAGTAAGGTACTCATCTACTGTTGTTTCTTGTTGTACGTATCCAATTCTTTGCCTTACTTCCTTGGGATTTGCTCTAACATCATAACCTGAAACCAGTGCTTGACCTGAAGTCGGTTTTAGAAGAGTGGTTAAAATCATCATAGTTGTGCTTTTTCCAGCACCATTTGGTCCAAGAAAACCAAAGATTTCACCTTCTTGAACTGTAAATGAAATATCATTAACTGCCTTTAGATCACCAAATGATTTTGACAAAGACTTTGTCTCAATAGAATACAATACTTTGATCGGTAATTTCAATTATAAATTGCTAAGCGTTTTTGTGCCCTCGATCCTCAAAAAAAATTTAAAGGCCTATAAAATTTTTTTTCGCATGAAAGGTCTTTGTCAAATTTGTCATGCATCAAATGTGGAAGTAACAGTAAATGATGGAATTCCAGTTTGTTCAGAATGCAGTAAAAAAAATAATTCTTAATTTTTTTTTAATTTTTTGAGCGATAATTCAAGGGTAAATTTTGTGTCTTATTGTTAAGTAACACTAGTACATTTAACCAGCTTTAATAGCAATTTTTTGGAATTTACTTTTGGCGATGGAGAGAACCAAGTGAACAGTGAAAGAATAACAATATCCATAATTTTTGGGGCCCTTATCCTGACAGGCTTTTCTGGGATTCAGTTAGGGCCTATTCCCCAGGATGCAAGTGCTCAAACTTCAACAAGAATAGTTGGATATTTTCCGTATTGGGAATCAGGAGATGTTTCATCTATTGATTACTCTAAACTAACTGACATCATTTATTTTCACATTTGGCCTAATTCTGATGGAAGTCTAAACACAAGTGCAGTTAACTATTATGACCTCAACACTATCCGAGACCAAGCCCATTCATCTGGGGTTAGGGTTTTGATTGCTGTAGGTGGTGGCGGAGTTTCAGATGAATTTCCAATCATGGCATATGATGATGTCGCAAGATCAAATTTTGTAAATAACATTACAGATTTCATTTTAGATAATAATCTAGACGGAGTTGATTTGGATTGGGAAACTC
>WVWY01000020.1:8853-11382 GCA_011773785.1 Candidatus Nitrosomaritimum khambatensis
ATCCATTGGAAAAAATAGTAACTGTTGCAGTCAATGGGGAGGTAGTTGAGCTCAAGGAATCCTCAGCCAATCATGTGGATTGGGTAAACATTATGGCATATGATATGAATTGGGGCACTGCAGAGCATTCTACCTTTGTAGATTCAGCCGATGCAATAAAGTCCTACGAATCCATAGGAATTTCAAAGGAAAAACTAACTTTAGGAATTACGTTTTACGGTAGAGACAACAGTTCAAACGCAATAAAATATGAGGAAATAGTTTTGTTATGTTCTCCTTTACCATCAGAAAATTATTGCAATGATTATTTTTTCAATGGAATTGATTTGGTAAATCAGAAAACGCAGTATGTTTTGGATAATGGTTATGGAGGAGTTATGGTTTGGAATTTAGGTCAAGATACAAATGATAAAACCTCACTCCTCTCAGCGATTAATGAAGTGATTTTAAATGAGTCAGGTACAGGTTTTGTGATTGATTCAGATATTCCTAATGTGAGTGAAACCCTTTGGATTGATTTTGCAAGTTTGGTAAATTTAATCAAGTAAATATTGATCAAAACTCAATTAGTATTGTTTCGAAAAATTAATCTTCCAAACAAAGAAATTTTTTGTAATGCCGGATCTTTTTTTAGATATTGAAACTGCTCCAATGTTCACAAAAGAAGAGTATTTTCAAACAAAAGATCAAATCGATTCGGGTAAATTGGACAGAGATTCAGAGAATAGGGATCTTTTTTGGAGATTTGATAGAGGAGGACTAACTCCTTTTGAAGGAAAAGTAATTCTCATAACTTACCAAATTAACAATGGACATGTTTTTCGATTAAAGGAATGGGAGATGGGTGAAAAGGAAATGTTGAAAAAATTCTACGATCTTGTTGTGGATCTACAAAAAGGAGGAGGAACAGACAGACTCAAAATAATTGGACATAACATTTTACGATTTGATCTATTTTTCATCTATAACAGAATGAAACATCACAAAATCGAAGATGAGAAATGGCTTCATCAATGGATTATCAACAAGCCCGAAGTCATTGATTTTCTTCAGACTCATCTGCCGCTTAATGACTTTAAGACAAAGGGTCTTAGGCACGATGTTTTGGCTTATGCATATGGATTTCCGGTAAAATCTACTCTTGGTTCTGGAGAAATCCCTCATTATTTTCAGGGAGATTATGGAAAAATAATCGAATATTCAGAGCGGGAATTCATCTATCCAGAACTGTACAAAAAAATCATGGCAGAAGGGACGATCTCAAAAAAAGAGTTGCTTGACTCTATCAAGCATTATGAAGAATTACAAAAAGCCAATGAGTGAGGAAAAATGATATCTGGCCAAATTGATAATTCGTCCATTGACATTAAATAGAAATTTTGCAAGACCAATTAACCTAGCACACCATGGTATTAGGATTGTTTTTCATTTCTAATGCCATGATTTAATTTTCAAAAGAGTAGATCGCACTGATAAATTATACGTGCTCTTTATATGTACTAAAAAAATATTACAATTAGGAATCAAACCCTCTCTCTATTGCCCGATACCTGAAAAGGTTTGATATCCTTTTTTTATTTTATAAAAAACCTGAATTTTGTCAAAAACAAGCCAAAACAACTAGTTTGTAAAAAAATATTACACCAAACAATTCTTATCATAATTTAAAATCACAATTTCATATGAAGAAAAATGTCCAAGAAAAAGACGAGGAAGAACGACCTGAGTGGGCATGGTTAATGAAAAGAATGACTAAGGAATCCTAGGTTACTCTATCTTTTTGAATTGATCTTTTGTCATTCCAAGAATTACTTTTTCGCCAACGCCCCAAATATCTGACTTGGAGATTATTTTTGAATGAACTAGTCCATCTGTAATTTCAATGGATTCAATTTCGTTTGTATCAGGGTGTCGGTGAATTCTTTTTACTTTTCCGATTTTTCTCCTATCAGTATCAATTACAGGGATACCAATTCTTACAGGTGGTCTGCCTAAGAGCAGTGTTTTTTCTGTAAATTTGTCGATATAGTCTTCTGCCAAAAAGTAATCTTTTCTGAATCCTTGGTGAATTGTAACTCCAGATACGCATAGTGTGTTGGGATTGATGTGAATATGCTTTACTTTGCCATATTCGATGCCTTCCCTATCAATGACTTTTTTTCCAGTAAAGGAATCTGCTGTGACTAAATGTTCCTCCATTCCTTCGAGTTTTACTGACATGGCATATCATTTTCAGATTTGCTTATGATACCGAATATCAGAAAATTCTATCAATGGGGTTAAATTACTTGACAGAATTTCATAGGCGTGGAAATACAAAGTCCATTTAGAGCCATACTAATCACCAAGGGAAGAAAATCATCCAAAAATCATTCAGTAATGTTGAGGGGGGTAAAATACAATGAGAAAATTTACTTTTCAAGACACAGACCAGATAGTGATTGGTTCAAAAATGCCATATCAAATTGTGAGGTCCAGGTCATAATTGATGATCAGAAATATGCGGGATTGGCAAAGATGGTAGAAGAT
>WVWY01000020.1:11396-36156 GCA_011773785.1 Candidatus Nitrosomaritimum khambatensis
CTATTGAAATTACACTACATGAATAATCGTAGTCATTCCTCGCCTATCAATTTCTGTTCCGTTTTGTGTTTCACTAACAGTTACGGTAAATGAAATTACGTCTCTTTTGTGGGCGTTTTCTGCATGAAGTTTAAGATGAATATCCATTAAATCAAATTCGTTTTCTGGTAGCCCAGCTTCCTCCAAATATGCATCACATGTAGACTCTATTCTAAAGCGGTCATCTTTGAAATGATAGCCTAACTTTGTTTTTCTTCCTTCTCTTCCTGCTGCTTTTACATTAATGTCTATTATTCCAGGTTTTGTCATGGTATAACTTGATGTTCCATTTACAAAAACTCCAATCTGAAATGGCTTTCCTGCGGTGGATTCGGCCATTTTTTGAATTCCATCATTCATTACAACATCTACAGCTTTTATTGTCTGAGGAACCTTTGCAATCCATTCATTTGTTCTATCAATTGTTGCTTGGATTTCTGCCCGTCTTTTTTTATCCTCAGATTCTGGAAGTTTATAGTAATCAACCCATGCAAGATAATCATGAGATATATCTTCAATAAAGTCAATACAGGTTCTTTTGTAATCAGTAACATTATCTGTTCTCAAAGATGCATCATCGGTTCGCATACCGTCATAATCCATTGGTAATGCCAATGGTAACTGTAAATCAAACATGTAAAAAAACTAATCTTGAAAAAAATTAATGAATATAATGGGATTTGGTGAAGAAAAATTATGATATTTTCTGAAATTGTGTCTGATCTTCAGCAACAGCTAAAAAGAGATTTGGCACAAATTCGTTTTTTGCTAAAGAAAAATCCTGCAATCGGATACTCCAAAATAGTTGAAATTGGAAAAAATGTTGGTAAAAAATACAACATCAATCTAGTCGTAAATTTTCCTAAAGAAGGCAGAATTGAAGAATTCGACATGTATGGAAAAAGGGACCTGAGTCTAATTATCGATTATGAAAAAAAGAGATTTCCAATTGATAGAAACATCATAAAAGAAAAGGCCAAAGAAATCTTGCAAGACATCAAAATAGAAGATGCATACATGTATGAGGATAAAGAAGGGGTTCGAGTTTTTACTGATGAGTGGAAGATAGACATTTTACCTCATTCGGTTCACATATGGACTGAGTTTGATGAAAAGGTTACAAAATTTTGTGATTGGCTACTTGAAAATGTATATGAGATGAAAAGTAAAAACTAGAGATTTTCGAGTTTTTCAATCAAACCATGGGCCTCATAATTGTCAGGCTCTATCTCAATAATTCTTTTACAGCACTTTATTGCCTCATCTTTTTCTTCTAAGAATAGATGGGCGTTTGTTTTTATCATCAAAACATCTACCTCATCGTCTTTTAGCTCCAAGGATTTGTCTAGGAAGTGAAGTGCTTTTTTGGCATCTTCAAGAATAAAGTAAATGCTACCAACTATAAACCAAAAATCATGATCATTTTGAAATTTAGATTCTATGGTTTTTGCATATTCTATGGCCTCCACATAATCTCCTCGGTTGATTAGTTTTTGGAGATGACGCTTTGGGTAAATAATTAATCCTACCATACTAGATCAAATCTCTTGTTTTTCTATCTAATTTAATCAATTTGAATGTTCATAGAAATAAAATTACACTCTAAGTAGAAATTTTCATTATTCCCTCTTTGATTAGGAATTGGATTCCTTGAACAAAGGAGTTATCATCAATTTGACCATCGGCCCACCATCCCGCGTTGTTTTTGATCCAATCTGGGATTTTTGTAGTTGGCACAGGTTCAGGAATACTTTCTTCTCGAGCTAAAATTGGAATTTCTACAATTGCAAAGTCGGATGCAGTAGATGGAACTATTCCTTCAGGGGCTAGTCCGTAAATCCAAATTGCATATCGTGCTGTTCCAGGATCCTCTTGAACGGTCATATCAATTAGGGCTTGCCCAGAAGGAGAGTACAAAAATTGTCTTCCTTCTTCTTGTGCAATTGATCTAAGAGGAGTCAGATTGTCATCTACAACCAACAAGTCAAATTGCACTTGGTTTAAGAATTCAGTCTCATCAAACTTGCTTATGAATTTGATTAGCCATTGCATCTCACATCCTTGTTTGGGATTTTCTGGTCCCCAAAAGACATGAAGAGAATAATCAAAGTTTTTTGTTGGCGTTTTAAGTGTCTCTGATTTTTCAAAAACGGTTTCGCAGCCAAGTGCAGCTTGTATCACATCTGAGGACTCTATGCCCTCAAAAGGATTGTCTACATTTTCATCGTATTTGAGTAATCTGAATTTGTATTCAGGAGGTGGTATTCCTTCAGATACATGAGTTTTAGTGTCAGCTTTTACAGGGAATGGAAAACCATCCACTACCCAAACCTTACTAGTAGCGCCACCAGTCTTCCAGGTTACCAAAACAGATTCATATGTTCCAGCAGGTACCGTCACGGATTCTACTGCAGTTGGCATAACTTGCTCTCCTCCAATGTTTCCAATTTTACCCCAAGATGTTGATGTGAATGCTTTTGGTCCTTCGCCTCCACCTCCTTCATGTCCTGTGGCAAAAGCAGACAACCAAACAATTGATGTTTTGAAAGCACTTCTATAAACTGCTAATTCAGCACTTCCACCGGTTGGTTCTGGTGCAAGTTTTCCTAACTCCATTTCGCCTCTGACAAGTTTTTTACCATCATAAACCACAACTTCGGCAAGCCATTTTTCTTCTGTTCCAACTTGTTTGTCTCCTTTAATCCAAATATCCATCTCAAATTCGGTACATTCTTTGTAGTCTACATGACACATTGCATATGAGAAAAAGTCGCCTTGTTTTAGACCCTCACCAGCATACCACTCACCAGGGTAATCCACTCCACCTTGTTGAAATTGGGCAAATGCTGGTGGTGCAAACAGTCCCACTAAAGCTAAACTAAGAATAACTGGAAAAATCACAAAATACTTCAATTCAGAAAAAATTCATCGGACAGATAGTTAAAGGTTATTCAAATAAGCAAATATAGAGGCTGAATCAATCGGAATTTAAGATATGTGTGACTGTTCAAAAATTCACTTGTATGAAGTAGAATTCAAGTTAGAAGGTATGACAGTAGTTCCAACACACAAAAATTGTGGCTTTCCTCTTGCCGAAAAACAGGCTGAAAAATTCACCCAAGAACTAGTAAAATCATGGGGCTTTGAGGACGAAGAAGAAGACTAAAAAATAAAGAAAAAGTAATTGTTTTTAGTTAGTGTTCTGCGTTTTTGCAGATATCAATTTTACAATCACATGTCGCATCACAGAAACATTCACCTTGTAATTCACAATCACAATCTGAACCCATCTCTGCGGATGCTGCACATCCACATGCTGCGTCTGACATAAAATAACATGGATTTACTTGTTTTAAAAGGTTAGTGCATGACCTTAGTCTCGCGATATAGAATCTAAAATGACACTAGATGTTTTTTGTATTAGATCGGTTTGCCGGGAAAGCAGATTAGAGTCAGCATGAATATCAAAAGATATCTTCAAGATATGAATAAGGTCTGGTTGTTTTTCAACCGAGTCTTTAATTTTAACAAAGTTTTGTTTGTTAAGATATCCCAAGTAAAAATAACAATCTGCTAACATGGAGTTTTTAAGAAAATAGTCATATTTTTTCTGGATAATCATAGAGTGGTTATTTTTCTCAACTAAATCAGAGAATCCAATTGTAGATTTTAGCATCCTCTCAAGCAATGATGGGGTGGATCTTTCTACCCCCACAGTTTCATTGATAATTGAAAATTTTTCATTTATTGGGTTTTTTTCTAATTTTCTTAATTCGTCTAACATGTGAGCTGGACTTGGTTTCAATTGATTTACAGCCAAAATTGCGTCGGCTAAAAGAAAGGAGGCACATTTTTGCCAGTAGGGAGCAAAAACATTGGATTGTGTTATACCTTGTTTTGTTTTTTCACAACAAAAAAGAGATTCAATAAGAGAATTTTTTGCACAGTCTTTGAAAATTGATAGTCGTTTTTCTTTAATTTTTGAAAGAAACATTCTCAAATCCCAAGATTCATCTTGGATAATTTTTAAGTCATCAAAATGAACAAGGATGTTGGATTTTGATTCAGATAATGAGTTATGATGAAGATTAATTAGGTTATTCTCAAATTCAAAAATTTCATTTTCTTCAGATTTGTCATCAAATACTGCAATATCATATTCGCACACATCAAAAGCAAAATCTGTTGTCCTGCAACCACCTAATCCTATTGGAAAGCCAGACAGATTTTTCTCTTTGATTAGGTTTTCAAAATTCATGTGTTATTTACAAATGGAATTTTGTATAAAGGATCAAACTTAGATAATTTTACCAAAGAATCCAATGTAGAAGCATTTCCTTTAAATTATGAATATGCCTCGCTTTCTTCAAGCTCCTGTGGTGTAGTCCGGCTAAGCATACTGCCCTCTCAAGGCAGTGATCTCGGGTTCAAATCCCGACGGGAGCACGCTTATTTTGTTTCAAAAATCAATTTTATCCATCTTTCCTTCCTGATAGGCCTTTACGGCCCATTGTATTTCCCTAGTTTCATAATCTGCAATTGTGTTAGGAACCAAAAAATCATCTTGTTACAAGGTGGTTTTTGCAGTCATTATACTTGAGATGGAACAATATGCTTTGGTATTTGAATCCATGGTAAAAATTAGTACTTAGATGAAGCGGTCATCTTCTTTTACGGTGTTCAATACAAGATGGGTGACGGTATTTTCCACATTAGGAATACAAGATATTTTTTTAACAAATTTGCTTAATGACTTTCTATCTTTGAATTTTCCAATTACTAAAATGTCAGCATTTCCTGTAACGTCGTAAACAGCACAAACGTTTTCGATCTTTGCAATTTCTCCTTCAATTTCAACCATTTTTCCTTTGGTAGTAGTAACCTCAATTATCGCTGTGATATCATATCCTAGTGCTTCATGGTTTAATCTTACAGTATAACCCTGAATGATTTTTTTGTCTTCTAGTTTTTTTAATCGAGATAGCATTGTCACAGTTGAGACATTTAGTTTATGGGCAAGTTGCCGTGCAGATTGTCTTGCATCAACAAGCAAGTGTTTTAGGATTTTCTCATCTTTTTCATCAACATCCATGAATAAAATATACCCATAAAATTATTTAAGAATTTTTGAATAATCTATACAAATTTAATTTTTTTACATAGAATTCCTAAAATTCATCTAGGGACACTTTCCCTTATTTTTAGGAAAATGTTGGATTTCAATATAGATATAGTTTAATCTAGTCTTTTACAGATTTCAAAAAATCAGATATTCAAGAAATCAATGGTACTGAATAAAATATTATTTTAGTTGCTTTCGTAATTCATCGTTAACTATTTGAGAGTAAGAAACAGATTCATTAGTTTTTGAAATTAGCTTGGCTTGTAATAATCGGAGTTTTTTATCCAAATCATCATCAATCATAATTGTGATTCTTTTTGACACGGCTATATTATACGTTGAAATCACATTTATCATTTTTTTATTATTCCTAGATTTGGGAATTTGTTGTAAGGGCGTTATTTAAAAAAATATAATTTTCTGCAAATTTAGATTCTAAATTTCCAAAAATGTCTAATATATGTAATCAACATTATTGTACTAAATTAACAATAATTTGTTTTGCTGTCATGATCTGATTTTCGACGTCATAGGCTATTCCATACAACATTGCAATTGTGCTATTTGGAAAAGGAGTGACATTACTGACAATTATGCTATTTTCTGAAGTGGACTCTGCAGTATTTGGAAAACAACTAACACATCCAATTTGATAGGAAGAAACTGATTCATCAGCATTCCAAGTTATTTGTATAGTAGCGGTATTATTGGAATAATCCAAAACAGACGTTTGGATATTTGTAAAAGGTTCAGCATAGGCTACACCCATACCTACTACTAACAATGGAAGTAAGAAGAGCAATTTCTTCATAGATAATTTGACTTTCGATAATTCTCTATTAACATTTACTACCAAAATTTAGGCAAATTTGAGGCTGGAGTATTCTATTTCCTCTCTAAGGAAAAAAAGTCAATATGTCAAGTCTTACTTTTGGATTGCTTTAGAATCAACTGGAAAAAGAGGTTTAAGGATATCAAGAATTCGATCTATGAATTGTTTTACTATATCCAAAATGTTTGAGAAATACCTCTTTGGATTCTCATAATGTGCCGAATCCCAGTAAGTAGGAGGGGCTTGATCATCAGAGAGTTTTATTCTCAAATAATTTCTAGGGGGATCTTTTCCACGTTTTCCGGCATTTTTGAGTAAGGAATCATAGGATTCTAATTTATCCTGATTGCTAATTTCCCAGAGTCTACTACTTGCCCGGTTCCAAAAATGTTGGTATTTTATCTGATTTCTATTTTCATATTCAGCATGAAAGCCAATAACATCATACCCATATCTATTAAGACCATCATTAAACTCAGAATCAGAAATTGTTTTTTCTTCATGGATAGGTTTTTCAAAATATTTTTGAAATTCTTCTAAAATTAATTTTGATTCCTGAGATTCTTGATTTTCAAGTTTCTTCATGATTTCTTCAGGATTGATTTGGTTTGTTGCTAAATTCAAATCTAATTTTTTATTGATTTCTGCAAAAACTAAATCTAAAGCAGCATTTGCATAAAATAAGAATCCATCCATAGCAATTTCAGATGCAATCTTATCTTTTGGAAAAATATCCAAGGGAATAGAAGATGGAATTTTATCTAAATTAATTTCAGCATAAAATATCCTGTATTGAATAGAATCGATTAGTGTGTTTCTATCGTTATTGGCATTCACACCAGATTCCATTAGATTATTTTCAAAGGGAATAATTAAAATTAGTTTTGTTAATTTTTTCTAGTTTTTGATATTTTTTCTTAGCACATAAAAATAAAAAAAGAAGCTAGTTGCTTCCTATGAGAAATATTACATTTGCAGTCGTTGTAATATCTTGGTCTCCTGAAAATACAGGCGTAGATGACTTGAATGCTGCATCTTCAGCAAAGGCTCCAGCAGTACTAAACACAGGTATTGGAGGTGGAATGCCAAATTCAGATAAGGTGACAGCCTTGACTCCAATTATTTTATGGTCCAGTGGAGCTAAGGCATTTTCTGCTTTAGTTTTGGCATTGATTACTGCATCACCTAAAAGATCATCTTTTACTTGAATCTGTTTTTGAGGAGACAAAGTAAATGCTACGTTTTCAACTCTATTTGCACCTGAGGAAACAGCACCATCAATAATGTCTGCAGCCATATCCATCTGAGAAGTTTCAACAGTGATTGTATTGGTGACTCTATAACCAATTAATTCCTGAGTGTATTTTTCTGTAGCAGGGTCACGATAACTATCATAGATTGGATAGATGCTAATCCTAGATGTACTGATTTCGTCTTCAGATATTCCTAAAGATTGAATTGTAGACACAATTGCCGTCATTGATTCTGAATTGGAAAACAATGCTTCTTTAGCAGTTTTTTCTTGTGTTTCCACTCCAAAAGTAATTACAAGTAAATCTGGATCAACTGACGTGGTGGCAGTTCCTGTTACTGAGATTACTTTTTCCCTAGAAGGAAAAGGAGTTACTTCTGCGTCTGCTTGGTATTCAGCAAGAGTAGTTCCACTCAAAGCAAGGACAGCAATAGTCCCTAAAAGAGCTGGAAATACCAGTAGTTTGTTCATACTTTTAGAAATGTAAATGAGTATTTATGAAATCTTTGATGAGATTCAGACCTAATAATCGAATTATTGTTTCTTTAAATAACAAAAATCATGATGAGGTATCAATGGGTCTAAGAGATATTGGCTTAAAGGAGGAGTATCGTTCGGACAGAGACGACATTGTGGCAGAATTTTTCTTTCCATGTCTTAGCCATTGTATAGAGTATGACAGATGTGTTGATTTTTTGTCCATACAGTCTTTGGCCACCATTGCAATGGCATTTGATAATTTTTCCCTAGGTAAAGCCAAGTTGAGAATGATTACGGGTCATAGATTCAAGAATGAAGACCTCAATATTATGACCAAACTGTTTTCTGAAAAATATACCAAAAGATTTGATGGAAAATTGATAAGAAATACCAAAATCCAAAAACTCCAAGATATTGTAAATAATGGACAAATAGAATTGAAAATAGCAATACCTAATTCAGAACAGATAGCAGATTCATTTTCTGAAAGGATTGGATTATTCTTAGACGAACATGATGAAATGGTGGCATTTACAGGAACTTCGAGGGAATCCTTTTCAACGCAAACAAGAGATTTCGAATCAGTAGATGTTTTTACTTCATGGAATGATAAAACAAGGGTAGAAAGAAAAAGAAAAGATTTTGAAGAATTGTGGGAAAATAAAACAAAGTATGTAGAAGTTTATGATTTCGTATACGCTGAAGAGCACAATCTTACCAAATATTCATCTGATTGGGCATATGATGTCTAAATTTGAAATGACTCTTCTAATCTAGATTTGTTTTCGTAAAAATTCATTTTATTAATTTTGTAATAAATTACCTCACCCCTTCTTTCAATCACCGCAATGATTGGTTCTTTTCCCATCTGAGTGATTTGTTCAATTTTTTTCTGGAGAGATCCCATCTTTTCTTGTTGACCCTCATTGAGTCCAAAAATTAGAAATTTTGCTCCCTTTTCTCCAAACTGTCCTCTCTCATATACACGAAAATCAGAACCAAATCCAAATCCATCCTTAACAACATATCCTCTATTTCTTAAATCCCTATAAATCAAAAATTTAGTGAGAGCCTCAGGTTCGTTTTTCTGGTATATTTCAAGAAGAGTGTTAAAATCAATTTTCTTCTTTCCTTTCTTCAGTGTAAGTTTGTTTGAATATAATAGGAATAAAGATTCAAAAAGTTCTAGGAATAGTGGTCCATTTTCAGATTCCCCATACCCTTTTAGTTGTAATTCTTTTATCATTTCTTTGTTTGAGATTTTAGTTTGGCCAGAAACTAATTCCCCTTCAACTATAGGAGTATCTTCCATGATGAAGAATTTAATAAAGTTTCAATATTTATGTTGACAAAATTTCAAAGGCGTACAAAGTAAAATTAAAAGCAATCATACTCATCAAAGCATTCCTTTTGATTAGGATCTAATACGCCTAGATGATATAAAATAGAATAGTTCTTCTTCATGGCTTTGGTTTTATGGGAATGAATTTAATATTATGATAGTAAGAACTTATTACATACAAATCAGATAATTGGAACCAAAAAAAGTCGTAAGATTAAACGACCACTATTTCGCCTTTGTAGGATTCATTAGAAGTTATGCCTCCATTTCCTGGATCAATTTTTTGTTTTGGATTCAAAGACGTATCATGGTGACATGATTTGTTACAAACAGGGCAAAATTTTCTATCAAGTACAATACATTGACAAATGTGATTTTTCAAATATGCTTGTGCAGCTTGATTCCATTCTCCGGTTCCATTACAATATACGCAAATGTATGAAGATGTTTTTCCTACTCCCTTGCAAAAATCGCATATATCATCTTGCAGTGTTATCGCCCGTCATAAGAGATTAAGTGCATCCATATATTTGAAGAGATTGGATTGATTCTCTAATTTCAAAAAGTATCAGAAAATTAGGGTTCTAACCGTTAAAATATGGGCATTTTAGTTTGATGATATCATGCATGGTGCTAATTACAGAGAGGGTAAAGGACAGCCATTTACTAGAAAAAAGTACATCAAAGGAAAGCCCCAACCAAAAATTGCAAAGTTTCAAGGTGGTAAAAGGGCAAATTACGAATTTTGTGTTCAATTGCTAGTTAACGAAAAAGTGCAGATTAGACATATGGCTATAGAATCATGTAGATTAGCAGCTAACAAAACCTTAGAAAAAACCACTGGTGAATCAGGTTATTATTCTAGACTACGAATTTATCCACACAATCTTCTTAGAGAAAATAAAATGATTGCAGCAGCAGGTGCAGACAGACTTCAAGAAGGGATGAGAAGAGCATGGGGCAAAGCAGTTAGTCTTGGTGCAAGAGTTACCAAAGGACAATGTATTATGGAATTATATGTAAATGGTCCTCATGTTGAGGCCGCAAAGAAGGCATTAAAAGGAGCATGTGTAAAATTACCAGGAACGCCAACTATCCAAGTAGTTGACCACAATAAACCATCACCATAGTTTTTCAAATTCAGATTTCCTACTTTTGACATATTCCATAAATTCATTAAATTCTTCAGAAGTAGGTTCTCTATCCAAAATTCTTTTAGACTGATAATAAAATGAGTTGTAGATTCTTCCAACAACAACTCCAAGAACAAAAGATTTTGAATCATCTATGTTAGAAAGGGCTTGAAGAAGTTTCTGAATTTCTTCTTTGTTTGATAAAGTTTCTTGAAATTTTTCTTCGATTTTATTTTTTAGTGTTTTATCCATTGTTTAATTTGGATGAAATAGTTAAAAACAGTTTAATAGCCAAATCCGTTTCTCATGAATATTGCAGTTATAGTACAGTCTGGTTAGTACTCGTGCTTGCCAAGTACGTGACCCGGGTTCAAATCCCGGTAACTGCATTTATTTTGATTTTGCAAGACCGTCCTCAATGATTGCAAGTGCTTCTTGGGCTTTTTCTGGTTTGGGAAGTTGAATCATAAACACATTATCTTTGCCATACGTGGATCTTGGGGAGGACAGGGACAACATGGTTGTTTTGGCAAGAGATTGAAAAAATTCTAAATGCTGGTTAGCGTTGACTAAAATTTTTTCTTGAATGCCGGCCTGAGAAAATGTCAAAATTATTTCCACAAAAACATGCCCTAAACCATCTTGTAAAATATTAAGATCCGTGTTAATCGACAGTGCCTTTCCAGCAACTTTGGTTAAAATTTCATCATATTTTTTTTCATTGAAAATAATGCAGGGGACAGGCTTGCCATCAAAATCAAAGAGGGTGATTTCCTCATGAGATTCTTCTAATAATTTTTTTAATTCTTCAGACATCTTTTTCTTTAAGGGCAGGAACAACTTTGTCGCTTGCCTTGACCAAAAATGGCGAAATAAAAGCTGTAATTATTGAGATTATACCAATCAATGGGAACAAAAATGCGCTTACTGCACCAATGTCGACACCAGTTTTAACAATCACAATTGAGAATTCGCCTCTAGGTGAAGCTAAAGCAAATGCAGAACGAAGGGATTTGCCTCGTTTTTGTCTAAATAAAATATTTCCAATCATATTTCCTCCAAACTTCATTCCAGTTGCTACTGCAATTAATGCAATGGCGATGTAGATGTAATTTTGAAGTTGTGAAATATCCATCAGAGCTCCTACAGAAATAAAGAAGATTGCAACAAACATGTCTTTAATGGGACTAGACAGAATTTTTGCTACCTCTGCAGATTTTGATTCTGCCACTAACACTCCAGCCAAAAATGCCCCTATGGCAACGGACAATCCTACTATGTTGGCCAATAAAGCATAGCCAAAACATACGCCTAAAACACTAAGCAAAAGAATCTCCCTATGCTCTGCTGCAGCTACCCTATCAATAAGAGGGGGAATAATACGAGTTCCTACTGTAAAGGTTCCAATAAGCAAGCCAGCTGCAACCACTATTACAACTACTACCGACTCTATTGAAACTGAGCCAACTAAAGCAATTGATTGTAATGAAGAAATCAAAATTACAGCAATAACGTCTTCTACAATTAGGATACCCAAAACAAGGATGGATGATTCTTTTTTGATACGTCCCATATCTTCAAAGATTTTTACAATTATGGCAGTACTGGAAATGGAAAGCGCGGCAGCTATAAACAATGAATCCATAAAGTTCAATCCTAAAGCAGAAGCAGCGTAAAACACTACCCCTAATGTAGATAGCAGTCCTATTGTCCCAACTCCAATAGCTACTCTACCAATACTTCGTATTTTTGCGTAAGGAAATTCAATACCAATTACAAAAAGTAACAGGATTACACCAATCTCTGCAAACAAATTAAGAGCTTCAATATCAGATAAAATTCCCACTCCACCAAGTATTTCGGATGAAGGGCCTCCTTCTGGTAGTATCCAAGACCATAGAGGAGACAATGGACCGATAAGCATTCCTGCAAAAAGATAACCTATGATCAGAGGTTGTTTTATTTTGAAAAATGCCAAAGTAATAACAGCACCAATAATCATGATAAATGCCAAGTCAGTAACAAATGTTGTATGTGGTAAGTCGGGAGTAATTTTCTCAACCAAGCTTGAGACTGTTTGATTTAATGATTGTTGAATCCCACCAGATTCAATTTGAAGAGCAAAATTTTGCATAATCTGATTCTACAAATTTGTTTAAAAACAGTTGTGTTTTTGAGATGACTGATTTTATTTGGAGCCCAATTTTAGAAATAGATTAAACACTTTCCAATAATCATTAATGTTTGATTTTAGTTTTTGAAAGTCTTTAAGCCTGGAAATTATTGTTTTATCGCAGAGTGATGAGTAGGTCATCTGAGAATCATGAGGAAATATGACCTGGGGTATCTGACTGCATTATAGGTAATTTTGTGATTACCTGAGTATTAATAGTACGGTACCATACCGTACAGTATGATTCAATGTGAATTTTGTCCTAAGGGGTTTATTGAGACTCCAAACGGTCTTGCAGAAAAGACCTTTCACGAGTTATTGCATGAACCAAATGTGGTCAATAAGTAACTCTTTACATTTTTTATTTTAGACCCAACTTTTTTATCATAATATTTTCATTTCAAAATAATGGTTAGTAAAACTCCCAAGAAAAAAACTAAAACGCCAAGTAAAGCTAAGCCAACAAAAAAAGAACCCACACCAGCTGCCGTTTTAAAAAAAGTAGCTTCAGTATCTGATTCTACCAAAGCGTTACAAAAAGAAATTAAAACAATGTCAAAAATTTTTGGAGAAAACCAGAAAATCCTAGTATCGATGAAAGGAATGATTGATACTTTAACCTCAACATTGGAGAATATTCAAAAGCAATCTAGTAGGTTAAACATTATAGAAGATGATACACAAAAACTCTATGCAGGATTAAATCAAGTTAGAACCCAATCTAATTTAATTACTAAAATTAATGATCAAACCACAAAACTTCAAGAAGAAATCACCAGAATAAATCAAATTCAAAAAACTGGTCCAAAGACTGAGGAGTTATCTCAACAAGTAGAAGATAGTATGAATTCAATTCGAAATAATTCTCAGATGATTATCAAAATTGCACAAAGAATAGACGAAGTAAGAGATGACCTTCGCGGTATCTCAGGAAAAACAGATTCTGTCTTAAATGTAGGACAAGATATAGAGAATCTCAAAAATACAATTCATGACATATCAGGTAAAACCGATAAAATTGGAGAATCTTCAGAAAGAATAGAAAATCTCAAAAATGAATTAGAACGAATTTCAGAAAAGACTGAAAGCTTCTCTAATTTGAATGTCGAACTTGATGCAATTAAAGCCACCATAGATGCAATTTCAGGAAAAGCAGGAAAAATTGATTCTCTTGGAGGGGTAATAGATGGGCTAAAGCAACAATTTGAAAATGTAGCCTCAAAAACAGATTCCTTAGGCACGTTTAGTTCCGAATTAGAATCAATCAAAAATGAAATAAATTCCCTTGCTGGAAAAACTCAAACTCTATCTGAATTTGGTGGTAAAATAGACAAGATAGAAACTGAGATTGGTAGCCTGGCACACAGAGCAGATTCTACAGCATTTGTTGGAGAAGGACTGAAAAATGTACAAGCAGATTTTGCTGATTTTAAAACAAATGTTTTTGATAAAACAAAAACCATCGAGGAAAAAGTATCGACCATCAACGATATGATAAAAAGACAAGATGCTCTGACTGCAGAATTTCATAGAAAAACTGACAAGGTATTCCAAGAATTACAATCAGTAAAAAATGTTACAAGTAAAACATCTAGTGACACTTCAAAAGAGATGATGGCCCTGTTAAAGTTATCAGAATATCAGTCCAATATTAGAATGCAAGCAGAATCAAAATATGGTGAGGCAAAAGATCTTGAGAAAATGGCATCGCAGACTGCAGAAATTGTTAATCTATTTGACAAGATATCAATCGAAGCAGGAGATAAAATTCCATTACCTCATGAGGTAAGACAATGGGCCGTAAGTAAAATTCTTGATTGTGCCGATAAATGGGAAATTAGATTTAGTGATGTATATTCTATCTTAACAAATGCTATAGGTCGAGATCTCTTAAAAGAAGCAATCAGAATTCAGCAAATAAGAGATATTTACGGAATTAGAGCAGTAGATGAAATTAGAAAGGATCTAAATATGTCCTAAACGCCAGGAGTTTCATCCAGAGTAGTCAGTTGATCTTTCTTTCGTTTGAGAGCAGCAAAGATTCCAATTATTACTGCAATCCACAAGGTACTAAAAACAATATTTGAGACACTCACGTACATGTAAGGAGTTGCATCCATTATGTTTTCTTTAAGAAGTGTGGCCCTTGAGTTGATATCCAACATTCCTGTATGATATGCAGAGCTATCTTTTGGTACTGTTGAAATTTTTTCTATGCTCGCTATCATGGAATTCACGTCACTCTCAATTCTCAGAAAGTTGGTAGATTCTGTTGGAAATATCCATACGGGGTTTTTACCAATTATTTCACCGTCAATGGTTTTAGTTTCTTCCATACCATCCATTACTAAGGCTAAATCAGTTTTGATTGCCAGTAAATGAGAATGGATGAGTTCGGGGTCTGAAGAGCCCACAATACCGTCAAAATGACCTCGCATTCGGTCAAGTGGATAAATATCTTCATTATATCCATAAATTGCCATAAAGGCTCCAAAGACGATAATTGCAACCATGCCTACCATGGAAATTTTGTAAATTCTATTTGCCATTTTTTCTTCCTTTGTTAAAACAGGAGCTGGGGTGGATTTATTTCTTTTAAATCTTGTATGTGAGAGACTCAGATATGCGATGAAGAAAAAGCCAATTGTTTGTAGTCCTATTATTGGTGCAAAAATGGGATTGTTTGAGAAGATGGAAATCAAGATTCCCATTATGCCATAAACTCCAAAAAATATCTCCAAGAGAGTTGTTTTTGTGAATGGTAAATTGTATGCTTTATCTCTCCAATCATCTTGTTTGTTAATAATCCCATATTTTGGAGTTCTGAGAAATTCATTCTTTTTTCCTAGTACTGCATCAAAAACTGCTACACTGTTGTTTACCGACATTCCAGCATTGTACACTAGTAAAGAGGGCAAAATCTTTGCTTTAGATTTCCATGATTTATGATACATTTTTTGTATAATCATTAGATATGCACCTGGTCCCATTGCCAGATATGCAGCTATCGTTATGGCAGGAATAAAGCTAACCACATAGAGGTTTACATTTCCTGCAAGAAGTATTGGTAAACATAAGAATTGAATCAGCATCAAAGGATAGACTATATGTCTTGTTAATTGGACAAAGGCTTGAACCTTTGCTTCAACGGCAATTTTTCTTTTGATGGCAATTCCTGCAAGAAGTTTGATTGCACATTGAATGGATCCTTTTGCCCATCGAAATTGTTGTCTTTTTGCAGCATTCATCTGTACAGGAAGTTCAGCATCTACTACAATATCTGGGAGAAACACACACTTCCATCCTTTCATTTGAGCGCGATAACTCAAATCCAAATCCTCTACCAATGTTGCCGTATGCCAACCTCCTGCATCATCAATACAATCTCGTTTCCAAATTCCAGCAGTACCATTAAAGTTCATGAACAAGTGTGAATTGCTTTTTGCTTTTTGTTCTATGAGAAAATGAAAATCTAAACTAAGGGCCTGAGCACGTGTAATAGAAGAATAATTTTCATTTACATGCCCCCATCGGCATTGGACCAAACCAATGTTTGATTTAGCAAAGTAAGGTATTGCTCTTTTGAGAAACCAGTTTGGAGGGATAAAGTCTGCATCAAAAATGGCCACATATTCTGTATCTGTAATTTCCATTGCGTATTTTAGAGCACCTGCCTTGTACCCCTTTCTTGTTCCGCGCCTTACATGTTCAATTTGAAATCCTTGTTTTTTGTAATCTTTCACGACTTCTGCTAATAGATCTACAGTATCATCATCAGAGTCATCCAAAACCAAGATTTTCATTTTATCTTGTGGATAGTCTAAATTACAAACAGAATCAACAAGCCTTTTTGCTACGTATTTTTCGTTGTAGATTGGGAGTTGTATTGTTACTGAAGGAGTCCCCATATCTGCTTGGGCTAGAACATCCTTTCTTCTTACAGAAAGCAAAGTCAAATAATAAAAATTCAAAGTATATGCAGTGATTAAAACAGCTGATATTATGAATAGATCAAATACAAATTGGGTGAAAGGATTAATTGCCATTCCCTAGCTTTTCGAAATGCCTAATGGCTATTTATACTTGCAAAATTTGAAGACTATTTTTGTTCAAATATCTTGATGGCAGAAGGAGGACAAACACCCTCACATGCAAGACAGAAAATACAATCTGGCTCTTTGGACATTAATGGTTTTTTATCAGAGGCAACATTTCCTGGAGTATCAAACCATTCGTAAACACCTACTGGACATGCTTCAATGCATGCACCATCTGCAACACAAATATCATAATCTACAGAAACAAATTCGCCCCAGACACCTAACTGTTTATTATCAGAACCACGTCTTCCCCAAGTTTTGATGGTATAACCATCAGCATTGTGAGACATTGTTGCTGGCATTTTGGATTTATAGTCAACATCAATAGGACCTGCTTTTGGACCATCAAGTATTGGAATATCTACTGCGGCACCACCTACTCCTGTATCCTCTTCTACGGGTTTAGGTTTGGGTTTTGCATCTAAAACAATCTTTGCCAAAGGGGTCATTTCCTCAAGTTTTTGAATTGCGTTAAGTTCAGTTATTTTTTGGTCTTTAATTAGGAAATCAATCATTTTATCAGCTAGGATAGTATTTCTCAGAATTGTATCAATAATCATTTTTGCAAAATGGTCTGCTTTTTTTCTATAATCTTTTACCCATTGAGGATCACCAAATTTTTCAATTGGAAATATTTGGTAAATAATATCGACTACCTCTCCTGTAACAATTTCTACAGTAATTGAAAGTTCAACTTCCTCGTATCCCTTTGCATCAGGATCATCCATGTTTTGTTCTTTCCAACGATAAGTTGCAAAAACCCTATCTGCATATTGGTCCATCTCAAATGCCTTTTTCAGACCATCATGAACAGATTTTATTTCATCAGGATCTTCTAAAGTAATTGGTAATCTATAAAGGCCTAGTTTGAAACCATGTAAAGGATAAACACCTCGCTTTGCTGTGGGTGCCTCCATTGACCATACTCGATCTTTTAGAAGAACTGACATCTGGTTTGAATAGCTTCGGTTTTATTTAAAAAGGTTATCTAGTCATCGTCTGGACAAGTCAATTCACGTAACTCGGTGTATTTTTTCTCCATTGCCTCAGCATATTCTGAGACTTTATCCAAATCAAATTCTTCTTTTGAAAAATACCAACGTATAGGAACCCAATGCCCTATTCCATCCATATCATGAATCATGCCCTTATCTGCTTTGACCTTTAATTTTTCATCGATAGAAGTTTCTTTGATTGTTAAACCCCTTTTGGTTTTATCCTCCATAATGAGATCGGAATCTCCATCCTTGATGTAATAAAAGGAGCCCTTCTTTAAGACGGGAAGGTCTAGAAGCAATCTACTTTTCCACTGGGTTACCTATCATGTTGCCCCATTCAGTCCAAGAGCCATCATAGTTTCGAACTTTTGGATAGCCTAGCAAATATTTTAAAACAAACCAACTATGAGATGACCTTTCTCCGATGCGGCAATAACATATTACATCTTTGTCAGGAGTAACTCCTTTGGGTTCATAATTTTGTTTTAATTCTTCGACAGCTTTGAAAGTTCCATCTGCATCGTTTACGGCAGTTGCCCATGGAATATTATTTGCACCAGGAATATGTCCTCCTCTTTGTGCATGTTCCATTGGATATTCTGGTGGAGCAGTTATTTCTCCAGTAAATTCAGCAGGGGACCTTACATCAACCATTACTGTATCTTCTTTGTCTAATGCTCTGCTAACATCAAACAGATAAGCCCTCAATCCCTCATCAGGTGGTTGGGCAGAATAATTTGTTGGTTGGACCTGGGGTTCCTCAGTTACATATTCTCTGTTTTCTAATTCCCATTTCTTTCTGCCACCATTCATAATTTTCAAATTTTCATGTCCATAAATTTTGAAAATCCAAAAAACAAAGGCAGCAAACCAATTATTAAAATCACCATAAAGAATGACTTCAGAATCAGCAGTAATTCCATTTTTTGCCATTAACTCTTCAAATTGTTTTTTATTGATAATGTCTCTTCTGATTGGGTCATTGATATCTCGTTTCCACCAAATCAAAGTGGAGTCTTTGATGTGACCTTTTTGATATCCATTTACAGGATCATAATCTACTTCTACTAATTTTCTATTCTCATTTGGAGGGTTTTGGGACACCCATTCTGTGTCTACAAGTACCTCAGGATGTGCGTAACTCATGCTTTAATCCGATTTGTTTTCATACTTAATTGTTTTTCCAAAAAAGGAATTTGATGAAAATCATTTTTAAGTAAATAAAATTCAGGAGAACTGCTTGAAGCTAAAAAAAGTTGCAATAGTTAGTAAAGTTGGTTCCAAGGAATCTGAAGAAACTGCAAAAGATGTTGCAAAAAAATTCCTAGCAATAAAATCAAAAGTTTACACAATTTCTCCCATAGATGTAGCAGGTGCCACAAAAATTGAATCATTAGAAGAGTTAAAAAAAGAACAGTTGGATTTAGTGGTGACTCTGGGAGGAGATGGCACTACCCTTAGAGTGTTTAGACATTTAGAAAATGACACACCTATACTCACAATTAATGTTGGAGGAAACAGAGGAATCCTAGCTGAAATTACTATCGAAGAAATAGATGAAGCCATTAAACAAATCCAAAAAGGAAAATTCTTTTTGGATAAGAGAACAAGAGTCGTGGCATCTTGTGGAGGAAAAGAATTTCCACCTGCTTTAAATGAAATTTACATTAACAGAACTAATTTAACTAAAACTGCTGAAATTGAAATAAAATTTCAAAATGATACTGTAAAACAGAAAATGGATGGAGTGATTGTTGCCACTCCAAGTGGTTCAACTGGTCATTCATTCTCTTTGGGAGGTCCAATATTGCATGAAAGTTTAGATGTTTTGATAATTACTCCAGTAGCACCAGTTTACAGATTAGAATCAATTGTAGTTCCTGATGAAAAGATAGAGATCATATCTTCACATGATTGTAATATTGTAATGGATGCACAAGTTGTAAAATCTGCTGGATATGAAGAACCAATTACAATTAAAAAATACAAAAAACCTGCCGTCTTTATTAGGTTGAAGAAAAGAGGGCTTAGACAGATGAGTAAGCTTGGATTTTAGAATTTTAGATGCTAGTGCATTTTATGCCGGAGTCCCATTTGGATCTTCTGAAGAATGCTATACTACTACTGTTGTCTTTGATGAAATAAAACACATAAAAAAAAATCATGAAGCGTTAGAAACTTTGATGGAGACCAATCGATTAAAAATTAGGGCTCCAGATGAAGAGTTTATCCAAAAAGCCATAGAGGAAGCCAAGAAAACCGGAGATTACCCACAATTATCCAAACAAGACCTGTCAATTCTGGCCTTAGCCATTCAATTAGATGGTCAAATTATTTCTGATGACTTTGCAATATCAAATGTTGCCAAAAATTTAGGTTTGAAAATTTCCCCAATAATGACACAAGGAATTTCCGATGTGGGTAAATGGATTCACTACTGTCCAGGTTGCCATTCCAATCATAAATCCGGAAAAGAATGTCCATCTTGTGGAACACCTCTCAAAAGAAAACTCCTCAAAGGGCAAACCTCCGCTCAATCACCAGAATAATTCCTTCAGGAATCATGTAAAGTTTTTTGGTTATTTTTTTTCAGGAATTTGCTTTCAGATTCCAACATTTTTTTAATTTTTTTTGAGCGAGCCTCACCAAGTCCCTCAACTTTTGCCAGTTCCGCTGTAGATGCATTAAGAACCTTAAGTGGAGAACCAAACTTTTCAAGCATCCTTATTGCAAATTTTTCACCAATACCTGGAAGGCTACAAAGAGAAGATAGTTGTTGTTTTTCAAGATCATTTGATTTTCTTATTTTTTTCAAGAAAGGACCTTTTGAAGCATCTTTTCTTGAACACATTGACACTAGGAGCTTTGCAGTATGCATTGCACTTGGAGTTGGAATTACCGGTATTTTAAAATCAAGAACAACAGTAGAAAGGGCACCATAAAACACCAGAGGGTTGTCTGTGATTTCCTCAATTTCATCTACGTTTCCTTCCATTAGGACTACTGGATATTCAAAATGCTCTTTTAATCTGGTACATTGATCAAAAAGACGTCCGTCAAAAATGGAGGACATTAAATCTCGGATACTTTTTCTTTCCACTATTGTTTCAGGAGCAACAATATAATCTCCTATAGGAAGTGTTTTCATTTCGACACCAAGCCCTACAGACTTTAGTAATTCAGGAATTCCACTTTTCTTTTCTCTTTCATCAACAACGATTCGTAAATTTTCTAGTTTCACCAAAGCTAATTCAATTAAATTGTTATTATCTTATATGAAATTTTAGTAGAGTTAGTTTTCAGGGTTAGGTGAGCTTTCAGTACTCATTGAAGCACCGCTGGGAGGAGATCCACTCTTCATCAATTCTGTTATTTTGGCCTCTTGTTCTTTCAAAGTCTCCTTGAGACGATTTTCTTGTTTTTCAAGAACAGTAGATCTTGTTTTGGTTAATTCCTGTCTTTCTTCTAACTCATCAATCAACTCCTTTTTTGTGGATTTGACTAAAATTGAGCCTGCATGTTTGTAAACAATGTCCTCATCCGAAGCCTTTCTTAATTCTTCTAAAGATTTTTCAGTTTCAATTTTTTCCATTTCAATTTGTTGTTTTTGTTGCATAATGGCTTGAAGATTTTGCTGTGATTGCTGCATTTTCATTAATTGTTCTTGAAGCCATGGAGGCATTTGACCAGCGGACATGTGTTTTGAAGATTAGGATATCATTATATCTTTACCGGAACATACGGAATTGTTTTGGACAGGAGACTACTGGTCAACAGATGAAATCGTGTTATAACTACCTTGGATTAATCTCAAGGTCGAATTGAGGTTAGCACGTAGGTGAGGTAAATGATCAGAGTCCACAGTTATCTCGATTTTTTTATTTAATTGCATTTTTGTATTGGTGGGGTTTTCTGGATAGAATTCGTTATCAGTGTTTATAGAATCGAAAATGGCTTTGGTTTTATTTTTTGCATCAACAATAATTTTTGCACTAAAGTTTGACATCGTATGCTGTACCTGCAATCTTAAAACTACATTTTTTGCATGACCAGATACCTACTGCATCTCTTCCAAATTGTTTGGAACCACATTCGGGACAAGTTCTTTTTTCTTTGAGTTGTTGATGTACCTTTGTGTATTGTTTTCTAATTTTAATACCATATCTGGCGCCTAATCCTTTGAGAGATTTCTTTTTGGCCATTTTATTGACTGCTTTCTCCGGCTTGCTTTAAGGTTTCTCTGATTTGTGCTCCTGCTTTAATGGAAAGTTCACCGCATTTGACAATTTCATCAATGGTGAATCCAGAATCACCTCCTTTTTGCAATGCTACAATATTTCCATCAGAGTCAGAAGTTATGGTAATTCTAGCATCCATGCAATCCCATTCATCTCCATTGGGGTCAACAAGAATATGATTTCCTATCTTTGCCATTGTAACTGAAACTGGTATAGTTGTTGTTGGAAGATCAAATTCAGCTCCCTCAACTAATGTAGGGACATCATCTTTTAATTCCCATTTTGGCGTTTTGGATTTGAGGATGGCTGCGGTTGCAGCATAAGAGCATGCATCAAAAAGATTTCCATCATAATCTACAACTACAATATCGGCAAAAACTCCTACAACAGATTTGTCTTTTTCAATGACTAGTTGACTAACGTCAACCATATGGCTTTCTCTTATTCCCCTGTCTACAACTCTAGCTAATTCAATAACATCTGGGCCAGGTGGACCAGTTTCGACACTTGGATGAGATAGAGGTAAAAGTTCAGCAGTACAAATGAAAATTCCTTTATCTCCCATATCTGGAAAAGGTCTATCGGGTTGAATTTTTACTCCACAAACTGCTTCAGAATCACCTAATCTAACTCGAGCTGAACCGTTTGCTTTTGGTATAGCATCTATTTCAACAGTTAATTTCCTTGGCTCGTCAAATGCCCTTCCATCAATTCTTTGTCCTTGGTCCAGTAATTCTACAATTTTGGCTCGTTTAAGATCATCAATTACATTTATTGACAATTATTGTTCTCCTCCATTTTGAAAATATTTTTCTGTTAATGCTTTCTTTTGAAGATCATAGACTAGTTTACAGCCGTTAACACCAGTTTCAACACATTTCTTAAACTCTTCAGGGCTCAAAATTCCATCTAATTGTAACAAAGTTATTTGGTCTAGATTTGGCATATAACCAATTGGCATATCAGCTTGTCCTGCTTGATCTTCTTCATTGTTTACATCAAGGATAATCGTATCTGCCACTTTTCCTGAAGCACACGCTGCAACCAAGTCCCGCATTGGAATTCCTGCATCAGCCAGGGCTACAGAGGCTGCCGATAAAGCAGCACAACGAGTACCACCATCTGCTTGTAAAACTTCAATGAATACATCGACAGCAGTTCGAGGGAATTTTTCTAACATTACAGCAGGCAATAAAGCTTCTTTGATAACTTTGGAAATTTCAATTTCCCTTCTTGAAGGAGCAGGATTTTTTCTTTCACCTACAGAAAATGGCTCCATGTGATATCTTACTCTTAAAATTCCTGTGTCAGTATCTGCCATATGTTTTGGGTGAACGTCCCTTGGTCCATAGACACCTACAAGAATTTTGTTATCTCCAAACTCAATGTATGCAGAACCATCGGCATTTTTCAATCCTCCAGCTTTAATCATAATACGTCTTGGTTCGTCAACCTTTCTTCCGTCACAACGAACGCCATTTTCATCTAATAATACAAGAGTACTTTCTCTACCACCCATTATGATTCACCTTTTGATTCTAACATTTCTTTCACTTGATCAGTCAAGTTTGCCACATGAGCCTGTTCGTTGACCATTTCTATGGCTTTTTTAGCCTTTAATAATCCCTCGGGATTATCGCAGGAAACTACGACCCAGCCATTCTGACCAATTGTTATGACAGCATTGGTAGCAGTCTCAATGGTTTGGATCATTGTTCCTCTTTTACCAATTAAACGTGGAACTTTGCTGGGGGAGATTTTTATCAAATCACCTGAATCAATTTTACCCAGATCTCTATCCGCTATTGTGACTAGGGGATCTCTGGTTCTATCAAAATTTGCGATTCTTGCTGCAACCAAGTCTCCAGACTTGAGTTTTGAAGTAAGCTCATCAGCATGAGCTGAAAAGTCTCGACCGAATACATCTTGGGCAGGTAAAAATCCGACATAGCATGAATTGATATCCAATTCCCATGACAAGGATGTATGAGAAATTACTTTGCCTATAACTAAATCATTAATTTTTGGGATATATTTTCCAGTTAATGAGATTACTTTGACTGAATCATCGTAAATTTCGGAAACCCCTATTGTGGTAGAAATAATCTTGTTACCATCTAGTATCACATTTTGTTCTGGTCTAAATGGACCAGTAGTAATAACATCACCAGGAATTACGTATTTTCGTCGATTATCCATTATTGTATTACCTCTACTGTAGCTGAGCCTTTTGTTATAGAGCCTAATCTATCTATCACGTTTGGCCTTGCTGCAGCGGGTATTTCAAGTATTGCTTTTAAGGAACCATTATTTTGCCATTCTTCTTTTTTCAGAGAACCTACAGATTTTAGAACGGCATATGATTGAGATGCAAATTGTGCGGGTATGATAATTTCCAAAGAAAGGTTTTCTGATTTCAGTGGAATTATCGAACGTAATTTTTCTACAATATCTTTGACTTGCTCATCCATGCTTTTTTGTGGATCTACTGAGACTCTGGCATCCTTCATTGCTTGCTCTACACGAAGAGGAGGATGTGGTAAATGAGTTCTTGGGTCAACATAGGTCTTGGCAATAAATTCCACAAGTTGTTTTTTCTTTTCCTCAACCATTTTTCTACGTTGGTCGGTGGTAAGGTTTAGATCACCTTTTTCAAGAATTTTTTGAGCAATCTCAGAAGAATCCTCTGTTTTGAAAGCTTTCAGTAATTTTTCCGTTGAGGGCTTCGTACCCTTACTTGAATCAGTGTAAATATCATCAGAAACTAATACTGATGAAAGGTCCTTTTTCTTTCCCAGCTTGTAGTCTAGGGCAGGATCTGGTTTTACCAAAATCTCAAATTTTTCTCCTTCAAAAGAATACCGTACTACAGTAACTTCAGCCATTTTCAAAATAGGTTAAGAATAGTCAGTATTTATCTATAGGTAAAACTAGCTAGATTTTTATTTGGACTTTGAAGTTTTTGGATTAAGATTTGTCTTCTTTAGAGGTAGTTTCAAAAGATGAACGTAAAATGTCAGTCAAGCTCAAGGGAGTTCCACTCCAGTATGC
>WVWY01000020.1:36169-36533 GCA_011773785.1 Candidatus Nitrosomaritimum khambatensis
GTAGATATTATTGAAAACTCATCTGTATTGCCAGATGAAGGTTTAGCACACAGGTTAGGATTGGTACCAATAAAGACAGATTTAGCAAGATTTAACGAACCAGCAAAATGTGATTGTCAAAGTGAAACTGGATGTGCAAATTGCAAAGTTATGCTTGTTTTAGATTCTGGTGACACCGATGTCACTAAAACAGTTCTTACTGATGAATTAACGTCTGAGGATGATACAGTGAAACCTATATCGGACAAAATTCCCATCGTGCAATTAGCCCCTGGTCAAAGAGTAAAAGTTGAATGCTATGCTAGATTAGGGAGAGGTAGGGAGCATGCTAAATGGAATTCTTCAAACGTTGCAACCCTTGTCG
>WVWY01000020.1:36557-50043 GCA_011773785.1 Candidatus Nitrosomaritimum khambatensis
GAAGAAATAATCTTGGCAGGAGTAGATGAACTTGGCAAGGGAATTGACGAATTCAAAACCATGATTGCAGAATTAAAAGACGAATAAACCAAGCACACATATTATATTTGGGTTTTAAATCGCATTATTCACATGACTAGTCAAGTAGTAATTCAGATGGCAAATGATTTGAAGAAGGCATCTTCAAAAAATAGTGCGCCAATATGGGCAAAATTAGCTGAATATGCATTAAAACCATCCGTTGCTAGGAGAAATATCAATTTGTATAGAATTGGTCAATTAACCAAAGAAAACGATGTAGTTGTTTTTCCAGGAAAAGTTCTAGGCACGGGCAATATTCCACACAAAATTACCTTATGTTCATTTTCTATTTCCGAATCGGCAGCTTCCAAAATTCTAGAATCTGGTAGCTCTCTAGTATCGTATTCGGAGTTAATTGAAAAACACCCAACAGGAAAAGGAGTGGTATTACTTGGCTAGTCTTGAACAAAAAATTTCAAATGATGCTCCTATTGTTGTTGATGCTACAGACCACATAGCAGGAAGATTATCCTCCAATGTTGCTAAATTATTACTAAAAGGTAATCGCGTATCCGTTGTTAATTGTGATAAAATTATGATTAGTGGGACTAGAAGTAACATTATTCAAGAATATAGGGAATTTTTAGAAATTAACAGTATCAATCATTGGAAACATGGCCCAAAACATCCAAGACGACCAGACACAATAATGAAAAAAATGATACGAGGCATGTTACCAAAAGAAAAACCTTCTGGAAAAGAAGCACATAAAAGATTACGAACTTACATTGGAAGTCCAAAAGATGTTAAATCTTTAAAGAAAATTAAATTTGAAAAAGCAATGATTAGAAAATCATCATCAAATTATACAACAATGGCTGATTTAGGTAGAACTATAGGGTGGACTGAATGACTGTACCTAAAACTGAAATTTATTTTGCAACTAGAAAAACAGCTAGAGCTCATGTTTACATCACAAAAGGTAAAGGAAAGGTAAGAATCAATAATGTTCCTGTTGAAATGATTCCTCAAGAACCAGCAAGAGAAGTGATTTTAGCTCCACTTGAAATTACTGGAGATTTAAGAGACAAAATAGACCTTTCAGTTAGAGTTAGAGGAGGAGGAATTATGGGCCAAGCAAGTGCAGCAGCCACAGGAATTTCCAGAGCACTAACTGGATGGACCAAATCCAAGAAGGATCCTAAAGAACATCCATTTCCAAAATCTACCCGCGAAGATTTACGAAAAAGAATCACAGATTTTGACAAATATTTGATTAGTGGCGATGCGCGAAGAAAGGAACCAAAGAAATTTGGCGGTCCTGGCGCTAGAAGAAGAAAACAAAAATCATACCGTTAGACCGTGAAGGCCATAATTTTAGCTGGCGGAAAAGGAACTAGAGGAAAACCATACACAGAATACTTCCCAAAAGCAATGACCCCAATTAATGGAAAACCGTTAATTGATTTTGTAGTTCAGTATCTCAGTGAATTTGATTTTATTAATGAGATTGTAATAATATCAGATTTTGATGGTTTAGGAGGTCAAATAAAAAATTATTATCAAAAACCAAAAATTAAGAAAAAAATTTCTTTTGTTCAAGATTCTCAAAGTGGGACCGGAGGAGACCTTTTACATATTGAAAATAAATTAAAAAATGATTCAGAATTCATCTTGTGGTTTGTAGATAATCTTTGTGCCATAGATCTTAAAAAAATGTATCAATTTTTCAAGGAAAAAAATAGTAGTGCATGCATTGCTACCAGAACTAAGAGAAAAGAAGAGACAGGTTTTGCCATAGTTGAAAATGGAATAATTAAACAATTCAAGGAAAAACCAACAATGAACCTTCCAATGTCAGAGTGTCTTGGGATTTACATTTTAGGAAAAGAAGTCATGAAGAGAATAAAGAAAAAAGAAAAGCAAAAACAAATCAACCTATCATTTGATATTTTACAAGATCTCTCTAAAGAAGGAAAAATAAGCGCATTTGACATTGGAGATAATCAATGGATTGATGCAGAATCACCTGCCGTGTTAGAAAGAAATTACAAAGATGTCAAGAAAATCATAAAACAGATGGGATTTTAGAATTTTTTTCGAATTGAGAGATTTCTTTTTCAAACTGGAAAGTTTGAGCTATATCATCAAGTCCTTCTAATAGAATCTTCTTTCTGTAGGAATCAATATCAAAAGAAATTTCTTCTGTTTTGGTTTTTATTTTTTGATTTTCCAAATCCACCTCAATTTCATCAGATTCATTTCTCAATTTTTGAACATTGGTTACATCCAATTTTATGGGTAAAATTCCATTTTTGAAGCAATTACTGTAAAAGATATCTGCAAATGAAGGCGCAATTATTACAGCAAATCCATAATCTTGTAAAGCCCACACTGCATGTTCTCTACTTGAGCCACATCCGAAATTTTCTCCGGTAATCAGAATTTTTGAATTTAGAAATTTCTGGTCATTTAAAACAAAGTTTTTTCGTGGTTTTTCATTTTCATCATATCTCCAATTGTAAAACAAATATTTTCCAAATCCAGATTTCTGAACAAGTTTAAGAAATTGTTTGGGAACTATTTGATCAGTATCAACATTGACATTATCCAAAGGAGTGATTATCGAATTGATTTTTTTAAATTGCTCCATTTTAATCCAAATCCAATTCTCTAGTATCTACAAAGTGGCCTTCTATTGCCGCAGCTGCTGCCATTACAGGACTAACAAGATGAGTCCGACCGCCAGCTCCTTGTCTTCCTTCAAAATTACGATTGGATGTACTTGCACACCGTTCACCAGGAGACAAAATATCAGGATTCATGCCCAAGCACATACTACATCCTGCTTCTCTCCATTCAAAATTAGCTTCTGTGAAAATTTTGTCTAATCCAAGTTCTTCAGCTTGTCTTTTTACCATTTGAGAGCCTGGGACTACCATGGCCCTCACTTTTTCGGATACTTTTTGTCCTTTGATTATTTTGGATGCTTCGATTAAATCTTCTAATCTTGCGTTTGTACAAGAACCAATAAACACTCTATCAATTTTTATCTCAGTAATTGGAGTACCGGCTTCTAGATTCATATACTCAAGTGCATTTTGAGCTGCCTTTTTTTGATTCTGATCCCCTTTTGCGAATTCATCCGGATATGGAACAGACTCAGTAACATCACAAGTCATTCCTGGATTTGTTCCCCAGCTTACTTGGGGAGCAATATTATCAATATGCAAGGTGTAAGTTTTATCAAATTTTGCATCAGAATCCGTCTTGAGATTCTCTCTCCAGTATTCTACTAAAGATTCATAATTTTTTGGAGTGTACTTTCTGCCTCTCAAATATTCAAAGGTGTTTTCATCGGGAGCCACTAAACCAGCTCTTGCTCCCCCCTCAATAGACATATTGCAAATTGTCATTCTTTGTTCCATAGAAAGGTCAGTAATTCCTTCACCAGAGTATTCGATTACTGTCCCGGTTCCTCCCCCTGTACCAATATTTTTGATAATAGAAAGAATAATGTCTTTAGCAGTTACGGCATGAGGGTTTTTTCTCTTACCTTCAACCTTGATTTCAAAGGATTTTGGTTTTTCAAGCCATAATGATTGAGAAGCTAAAACATGTTCTACTTCACTTGTTCCAATTCCAAAAGCTAAGGCCCCAAAAGCACCATGCGTGGAAGTATGGCTATCACCACAAACGATTGTAGACCCGGGTAATGTAATGCCTAATTGAGGTCCAATCACATGTACGATTCCCTGATTTGGGCTGTTAATATCAAATAATTGAATTCCAAATTCTTGACAGTTTTTTTCCAAAGTTTTGATTTGAATTGCAGATGTTTGATCTAGAATCGGTAGACTTCGATCATTTGTAGGTACATTATGATCCATTGTGGCAATGGTAAGGTCTGGTCTTCTGACGCGTCTATTATTCATCCTTAAACCATCAAAAGCTTGAGGGGAAGTTACTTCGTGTACTAAATGTCTATCAATGTAAATTAAAGAAGGCCCATTTTCTTTTTCTACTACAACGTGAGCATCCCAAATTTTCTCAAAAAGCGTTTTTCCCATTTTAATCCTAATCAGGTTTGTATTTGAAAAGACCGCCAGCTTCTATTATTTTTCCGATAATCTCAGAGAATGGTTTCATTTTGTATGTTTGGTTTTTTGTTAGATTTTTGATTTGGTTTGATTTTATGTCTATATCGATTTCATCTCCCTCGGAAATTCCCTGATATGCATCGTCTTCAATTTCTATTGGAAGAAGGAAAGCCCCATCAACTGAATTTCTATAGAATATCCTAGCAAAGGAAAGAGCAAGTACTGCCTTTATTCCTGAATGTGAGAGAGCTATTGGAGCATGTTCTCTTGAAGAACCACATCCAAAATTTTTTCCTGAAAGTATGAAATCACCTTCTTTTACTTTTGAGTGAAAGTCTGGATCCAGTCCTTCCATAGCATGGGTAGCCAGTTCTGCATAATCATGTACTTTTAGATATTGACCAGGAATTATGACATCAGTATCAATATTGTCCCTTTCGTATTTTATCACATTTCCTTTCAATTCAAATCCCTCGGATCAGTAATTTTTCCAGTTACAGCCGAAGCTGCGGCAACCAATGGTGATGAAAGGTATGTTTGTGATTCAACATGACCCATTCTTCCTGGAAAATTCCTATTTGTGGTACTGATACATATTTCGTCTTTGGCCAAGACTCCCATATGAGCTCCACAACATGCACCACATGTTGGAGGTCCCACAGTAACCCCAGCATCTAAGAATATTTTTAATAAACCATTTTCCATGGCTCGTTTGTAAATGGATATTGCAGCGGGTAAAATTTCTGTTCTAATTTTTACTGTTCTTCCCTTTAGTATTTTGGCAGCTGCTTCTAGGTCCTCGTATTTAGCACCAGTACATGAACCAATATAGGATTTGTCTAATTCCACATTAGGAGCTTCTCTTACTACAGAAATGTTTTCGGGGGAAAAGGGCTTAGCAACAATTGGCTCCATTTCTGATGACTCGTATTCATACAGTTTAGAATATTCTGCATCTGCATCTCCATTAACTAAGGTAATATTTTCTGCTCCTCTTTTAGTAAGATAATCGGCAACCTTTTGATCAGGTTCTACTATACCATTTTTGGCTCCTGCCTCAGTAGTCATATTGCAAAGAGTCAATCGGCTTTCGACAGACATTGCCTCAATTCCACTTCCGCCAAATTGCATAGTTTGATAGTTACCACCATCAGTACCAATTTCTCCAATAATTTTTAAAATTAGATCCTTTGCCATAACATGATCAGGAAGTTTTCCGTTTAGTTTGAAATAGAGAGTTTCTGGAACTTTAAACCATATTTTTCCATTTAACAAAACATATGCCATATCTGTATGACCAAGCCCGCACGCAAATGCACCCAAGGCCCCTGTGGTGTTTGTATGAGAATCTCCACCTACGTATACCTCACCGGGTAAAACCATTGCCTCCTCATGAGAAATAGTATGGCAGATGCCATATTGTCCCATTCCATATTTGAAGTGTTTTTCAATTCCATAATTCTTTGTAAAATTTTGGAGTTTTACAATATTTTCTGCAGAAATTTTTTCTGCAGAAGGGACAAAATGGTCTTCTGCTACCCACACTTTTGAGGGGTCCCATAAGTTATCAACAGCAATTCCCTGTTTTTTCAATTTATCAAATACTTTGATTACTCCTGGTCCAGAAACGTCATGAACCATAGCCTTATCCACCTTTGCAAATATTACATCATCAGGGTAGACTCTATCCTTTCCTGAGGCACGGGCAAGAATTTTCTCAACAATATTCATGATCGAAAAGGACCTTTCTACAGATTAAAAGCTTTTCAGAAGAATAAAAAATGAAAAGATAATTCAAGATGGTATGACTTTAACAGTTTCAGCATTATTTTCAGAGAGGAAAACTGGAAAATTCAATGTTTTTGATGCGCTGCTAGATACTTTGAACAAAAATAAAATGAAATTAAAAGAAGGAGATGTTTTGGTAATATCAACCAAATACATTTCCAATTCTCAAGATCGGATAGTCAATATTGACAAAGTTAAATTCTCAAAAGAAAGTAATGATGTTTCAAAAAAATTTCAAATCAAACCACAGATAGCTGAAATCATTTTAAGAGAATCAGATAAAATTTTTGGAGGGATAGCAGGGTTTGTAATTACATCCGGGGACAACATAATGGCTCCTAATGCAGGAATTGATAAATCCAATGTTAAAAATGGCAATATTATTCTGTATCCCAATAATCCATTTTTAGTTGCGGAGCAAATTAGAAGAAAAATTTTTTTGAAATTCTCAGTACATGTTGGAGTCATTCTTGTAGATAGTCGACTGATGCCTGCTCGTGTAGGAACTTCAGGTATAGCAATATCTTGTGCGGGGATTGAACCAGTATTAGATATGAGGGCAAAAAAAGATCTCGACGGAAATCCACTCAAAGTTACATTTCAAGCAGTTATTGACAATATTGCCACTATTGCCAATCACAAAATGGGAGAAGGAGCAGAATCCAAACCCTTTGCCATAGTAAGAGATTCAGGCGCAAAACTAACTGATAGAGCTATCAAATCCTCAGAAATAGCAATTTCTCCAGATCAATGTGTGTATGTTCGAGGCCTGAAAGAAGTTTGATTGAATAAATTATTCCCTAGTGCTTTAAATAGAAGAATTTTTTTTGCAGAACATGGAGTATCTGACATCTTATCCGAAAACGATTTCATTTTTTGATGGATTTAAACACAAAATCCAGGTAGATAAAAAGGAGGGTGTTGAGCAGCTCCATATTGTTGTAAAAAAAAATTTTGATGAACTGTGGAAAATTTTTACTTCTGAAGGATTTACTAAAGTAAAATTTGAACATAAACAGCCAGACCAGATAGGAAGTGGACTAAATCTCAAACTAAAAAAGCCCTGGGAAATGCATGTTAGATTAGTTGATTTGAAAAAAGGATTAATTGGAATTCATGCTGAGGTAGAAGTTTCTAGAGATTATCTTCAGCATTTGTTTTCTCAGAGAACTCCTGTAGTTTATGAAATTGAAGAGATTTTAAAAAAATACCAGATAGAATACAGTTTTTGGCATGATAAAATAAAGAAAAATGTTCACACGATTGTTGATAATTACAAAGTGAAGCTAGCTAATCCAGCACTACCTGTTTTTGCTTGGAAGCCAATGTTATTTGTAATTGGAACTATTGGTATTTTCTATATGTGGAAATACATTAACACGATCTAAAAACTAAACCCCTAGAGTTTCTTCTTTGGTCAATTCAAGAAAGACTTTATCCCCTACCGACAAACCCATTTCTTTGTATTCGTGCATTTCTAGTTTTAATTGAGTAATACCACTTTGCATCCCAAATCCACCTGCACCAGACAACATTTTATTCAAATCCTTCATCATGTCGTTCATGTTACTGAATCCCATGACTTTTGGGCCTCCAAACGGACTTTGGGGAGCGCCAACTCCTTCTTTTAGGTCTTTTATGGAGGAAAGAGAAACTACCACATATGGTGCGCCGTCTGGTGCTGCATCGATACTCTTGACGACAAATTCTTTCTTCATGGTGTAGATAAAAATTTCATTCCTTATAATTTTAGTTTTTATTCATGGTCAGTATCCAAGAATATTTCGAACCTTTAATTAGAAAAATCATGAATTCATAATAGTGGCTCAAGACGCTTTGAAAACTCGCCTCAGATATTATGGGATTTCTCCATGGGAGATTGAAGTAATTTACAGTTATCTTAATTCAAGATTTGCCATATCCCAGGAAGAAATTGAACCTGACGATGAGGATTTTGTGAGTTTTCTTGATTGGGAAATTCCACTTTCTTTTAATGAAGAGTTTTTCAAATGGTTTGAATTCAAACGTTGGGAGCAGATAAAAGCTGTTTTTAAGGAGATGAAAAGAAGAAGGGGATCAGGTCATGCAATTAAAATTATTATTAATTTTTTAGGAAACCCAAAAATTTCTTTTATTTTAGATACAGATGAGAAACAATGGTATGATAATGCAATAGAAAAATTAGATTTCGTATTGGAATTGCTTCCATATCACTTAGATCCGGAAAAACTTCCTGATAATACATCAGAGTTGATTTATAGATTTGACCCTAAAGCCATAAGATGGCGTTTACATTTTGCAAAATCTGAACAAAAAAAATATTCTTTTAGAGGAGATGTTTGGGTTCCAATCAATTGAGGTCTTTTTCTAATGGTTCTAAAAGGTCATGAAGTTCCTTGTATTTTGCTTCTAAAAATTCTAATGCATCTGTAAGCTTTTTTGATTTACCATATTTGTAACGAATAAGTTCACGATGATGCCAAAAGGTTTTCCCATCATCTACAGAAATGGTTGTAAAAAAATCTGGTCCTTTCAAACTGTCGGGCAGTTTTATGTCATGTGGGAAAAGCAATTCCAAAATGAACCATTCATCGCCATCAGGGTAATCAGAACCAGTTTCAATGTCAAAGAAAATATGTAATAATTCAGACTGCATTAACCCGTCATCGTTAATAGTAGGATGTTTTATTCCAGATTTTTTAAAATCAAGATTCAGTAATTGTGGTTCAAAGAATCCTTTGATGATAGATTTTCGAAAAATCTTGTTTGCCTCGTTTATGTTCAACCGCAAAGTGATCTATAAATGAACTAGTCTATAACTTCTTAGGTTATTTAGAATTCAAACCTGAAGAGAATCTAAAATTTTAGACACATCAGTGATAGGTATGCCATTCTTTTCAATATTCTGCTTGGAGGGAGGATTTTCTAGATAGTTTGGAATCTTGTCAGTCAATCTGAGAGTGTAAGGAGAGATTAGATCATTTCTATAAAAAATTCCAATAGGTATCTTGGTTCCCCATTCAAGAGATTTAATTAATGCTTGTGCAAGTTTTTCATCTACCTCTTGCTGATCTGCATAATGAACTACTGGATCAAAATGGGTATCTTCTAATTTGTAAATCCTAGAATGCCTTTCTGCAGCCTCTTTTGCTAAATCTTCTCCTGCATACCAATCTCTAGTATTGATATCATTGTAAGTAGGACAAGGTTGTAAAACATCTAAAAAAGAAAGACCTTTGTGTGAAATTGCTTTTTTTATCAAATCTTTGAGGTGTCGCACATCATAGGAATAGGCTCTCGCTACGAAGGTAAATCCGCTCGCTACGGCTAATCCGATTGGATTTACGTTGTAATTGGTATTTGGTGTTGGTAATGATTTTGTTTTTTCTCCTAGTTTTAATGTAGGAGACGCTTGCCCCTTTGTTAATCCATAAACACCATTATCAAAAATAATGTAAGTCATGTCAACATTCCGTCTTCCAGCTGCAACAAAGTGTCCTGCACCAATTCCAAGCCCATCACCGTCTCCGCCTACTGCAACTACTGTCATTTCAGGATTGGCAAGTTTTCCCCCTTGTGCAAAAGTAAGTACTCTTCCATGTAATGTATGAATCCCATAGGTGTTGATAAAATGTGAAGTTTTGCCGGAGCATCCAATTCCTGAAAATATTGCGGCCTTGTCTCTTTGTATTCCCATCTCGGCCAAAGCCATTTGTAATGCATTGACAATACCAAAATCACCACATCCTGGACACCAATCATTATGGACTGTTGTTTTGTAATCTTTAAGCTTAAGCGCCATGTCTCAGTACCTCGCGTTTTTCAGCTTTGTTTTCAACTATTTTCTTTAAAGTCTCATAAATTTCTGTACTTGTCATACCTCTTCCAGTGTATTTCAAAATAAAATAATCGATTTCTCTTGTTAGGTTTTGTTTGAAAATTTTTCCCATTTGTCCAGAGTGATTTGCTTCAATGTCAATTATTACTTTTGAGTTTTCTAATAATGATTTTACTGATTCTGTGGGAAATGGATGAAGGAGTTTTATTTGAATAAATCCGATACTAATTCCTTCTTGCTTAAGCATTTCTAATGCATCTAAGATAGGACCTTTTGTAGAGCCCCATGAAATTATTGTCATGTCGTAAACCCCATGAGAAACAACCTGTTCTTCGGGAGGAATTTCCTTAGCTATCAAATCTAATCTTGACATTCTTTTATCCATCATTTTCATTCTCATTACAGGATCCTCTGTAATATGTCCAAATTCATCGGATTCATCACCAGTATTCCAAAAAATTCCATTATCTAAGCCCAATCTTGAGCGAGGAGAAATGCCATCTTCTGTAAATGCAAATCTTCTATATTCTCCTTCAACCTTATCCAGTAATTTTCCTCGGTTAATGGTAATTTTACTAGGGTCAAATTTTTTACAAGTTACAACTGAACTTGATAGAAATTTATCCATCATATGGATTACTGGAACTTGGAACATATCAGAATAATTAAAACATCTTCCGGTATCATAGAAACTCTCTTCAATGTCTCCTGAAGAATAAACAATTTTAGGAAAATCACCAAAACTTCCTGCAATCGCAAAGGACAAATCATCTTGACCATGTCTTGTGGGAAGTCCTGTTGACGGACCACTTCTTTGATAAAGAGTTAAAACTATTGGAACCTCATTCATTCCTGCCCATCCAAGAGCTTCTGTCATTAATGCAAATCCAGGACCAGAAGTTGAGGTAGAGGATCTTGTTCCTGTTAGGGCGGAGCCAATCATCATTCCAATCGCAGAAATTTCATCCTCTGTTTGAATAACTGCTGTAGACCCTGGACGATCATCTCGTACTTCAAGAATTTCATTTGATTCAAGAAATACACTTTCGTCAGATGCTGGGGTAATAGGATAGTAAGATTGGAATCTGCAGCCGCTAACCATTTTTCCAATGGAAGTTCCTTGATGTCCTTGTACCAAAATTGTTTCTGATTGTTTTTTTGTTCCAGGTAAAGAGTGCTGAAAATCAGTAAACTTTGATGTGGAAAAATTGTAAGCATAGTTAGCTGCTTGTTTGTTTAGCTCTGCAATTTGAGGTTTTTTTGAAAAAATAGAATCAATTGATTTGAACAACGAATCAGGTGGCATTTTTATCAAGCCTAAGGATAAGGAAACTCCTAAAACGTTAAACATCCTGACAAGACCTTTGAGCCTAGGATTTTCAGTTTCTTCTGCTAGGCTTGCAAGGAGGCTTTTGAACGAGACAGGATAAAGTTTGACTCCTCTCTCTTTTGCAATCTCTAGAACTCCAGCAATTGTAAACGGTTTATTTTTTGATTCAAGATCTCTTTCCAGACGTTGTTTGAAATAATTATCAAGAGTATGGACGGAATCAATAGTAATTTTTTCTAAATCGGAATCATAGATTATTCCACCATTAGAACTTACTTCATCATAATGACGGAAAATTGTTTCAGCATCAAATGAAATCATTAATGTAACGTCATTAACATTAGAACGAATAGGATTATCAGATACTCTTACAATGAAATAACTATGTTCTCCTTTAATGTTGGAATGAAACTCTCTTTTACCAAAAATTTGGTATCCAACTTCAGCACAAACTTTAGAAAATACGTTGGCTCCAGATTCGACACCACTTCCTTGCGGTCCTCCGATTAACCAAGAAAAATCAATAGAAGCCATAGAATACTACCTAAATTTTCAAGTTATTAAGGACGTGGTAAAACAAAATTACTAACCACCTGTAGCCGCGTCAAACAAAGCACATTCACATTTATCTCGTTCACCACAATAAGGACAAACACAAACACATTTCTCAATTGCGTTTCCACATTCAACACAAATAGCAAATTCTTCTTCTTCCTCAGAACCCATCTAAAAAGTCTAGAAAGAAATCGTATAAATGGTTTGAGATAAATTTCATGGTTAATGGATAAAAAAAGAGTTTTTCTTACTAGGACTCTCCATGATTTTGCATTAAAGGAATTGAAAAAAAAATATAGGATCGAAGTCCATTCTGGAAAAATTCCCATTCCCCGAAAAAAATTAGCCTCTAAAATTAAAGAAGTTGAAGGATTGATTTGTTTTCCATATGATGTGATTGACAAGGCATTAATCGACAAGGCCAATAATCTAAAAGTAATAAGCACTTACAGTGTAGGTTTTGACCATATCGATGTAGAGCATGCTAAAACCAGGAAAATAAGGGTAGGGTACACACCAGAAGTTCTGACAGATGCAACAGCAGATCTTGCTTTTTCTTTGATGCTTGATATCATGCGCAGAGTTTCAGAAGGGGATAGAATAATTCGAAATGGAGATTGGAGACAGATCTACGGTGCGTATGATTATGTAGGGACAGATTTGCAGAAAAAGACATTAGGTATTTTTGGTTTAGGCAGAATTGGAACTGCCATTGCCAAACGTGCAAAGGCGTTTGACATGAAATTAATTTATCACAACCGTAAACCAGTTTCAAAATCAAAAGAAAGAGAATTGGGAATTAAATTTGTGTCATTTAACCAATTAATCTCTCAAAGTGATGTGATCTCTATTCATGTCCCTCATACCAAGCAAACCGATCTATTATTTGACAAAAAAGTTTTTTCAAAAATGAAAAAAACCTCTTTTCTCATAAATACTGCTCGTGGAAAAATAGTTAATGAAATGGATTTAGTGTCTGCTTTAAAGAAAAAAGAAATTGCAGGTGCAGGATTAGATGTTTTTGCATCAGAGCCCATTGGAAAAAGACACCCACTAACAAAAATTCAAAATGTTACATTGGGACCTCATATTGGTAGTTCAACCATGGAAACAAGAGCCAAAATGGCTGAAATTACAGTAAATAATCTCCATTTGGGAATTAGAGGAAAAAAGCCCAAATTTTCAGTAGGATATTAGAAATTTATGGAAATTAGTCACAGATTGTTTTTATAAAAAATACTGCGGTTTTTATATAAATAATATTATCTACTAGTGGATTGAAAAAATTCAAACATACTAATGAAGAATTAGAATTAGCAAAACAACAAACTGAGAAAGAAAAGAAGAAAAAAGAATTACAACAATAATATTTTTCCTTGTCTTTTTCAGACAAGTTTTTTTTATTTTATAGGAGAATTGAAGAACCATATTTTTTGGAAAGATCATCAAAAATTTTCTTTCTGAATTTATTGAGATTTTTTTGTTCGTCATACATTTTGGTAAAAAATACTGCTAAAACACGGTCATTGTTATTGTCAAAGAAACTAACACTAAAAGAAGTGCGTTCAGGTTTTTTTTCTTGAATAAATTCTATTGATTTAACCATTTCAGAATTTATATGCATGTGGGCTGGATCATCATTTTTTCCTAACGTAATCCACTTTTCATGTTTCTTTATACTAAGAGATTTGCTCCTTATTTCACTTGTAGCAGATGAGTTTTTCACAACAAAAAGAAGATCCTCAATTTTAATCAGATCGGATAAGATTTGATAAAGCACCATAGCAACTAAAATTCGAAATTATTTCAATTTTTTAAATTATTTGTATCAATTTGAATGAAATCTTCTTCATC
>WVWY01000034.1:0-549 GCA_011773785.1 Candidatus Nitrosomaritimum khambatensis
AAATCCAAACCCTTGTTGTGTTTGTCCTTAAAGGCCTTGTCCATATCAGTATACTTTTGCAGTTAAAGTTAAAATTTTTCTAATTCTGTTCTTTGGGATTTCCTTGGTGTTGCCCTTTTTCACAAGAAATGCAAATCTCTTGAATTATTGATTCTGCCTTGTCCACATCATGCTCAAATTCAGCTTCGACAATTGCATTTTCTTCTTCATATCTGTGACCAAATTCAGAGATTTCGTTTGGACAATCACATTTAGGGCATTGGCATTTTTTCATAAATTTTGTAAAAACGTGAAGAACTTAAAAATTCCTCAAAAATCCAAAACTGAAATTTCAAAATTTGCCTACACTTTAAATTGTGTGTGCAATGATTTTTCTCAAATGTCATCAATTACTCCTAAAAAAATTTCAGAGAATCAATATGAAATCGAAGCTGATTCAAACGCTGGAATGAAGGTTCCAGTCCGAATCTATGCAAACGATACCTTACTTCAAAAAATGCTTTCAGACCGCACAATAATGCAGGCAAAAAATGTAGCCTCAATTCCTGG
>WVWY01000034.1:590-3976 GCA_011773785.1 Candidatus Nitrosomaritimum khambatensis
CTGAAGAAGGAATGATTAGCCCTGGTGGTGTTGGATATGACATTAATTGTGGAGTTAGATTGTTGCGTTCTAATTTAACTGAAGAAAACGTTCGACCAAAACTACGGGAACTTGTTACTGATTTGTTTAATTCTGTTCCATCTGGAGTTGGTTCCAAAGGTTCCATCAAACTAAGTCATTCTGAGCTTGATGAAGTTCTAGTTCGTGGAGTTAACTGGGCAGTTGATCATGGATATGGTTCAACTGATGATATGGATGTATGTGAAGAAAATGGACAGATTGCAAATGCAGATCCTAACAAGGTTTCAGACAAGGCAAGAAAAAGAGGAGCACCACAGCTTGGAAGTTTGGGTTCTGGAAATCACTTTTTAGAAGTTCAAAAGGTTGCAGAGATTCATGACGAAGAAGCTGCCAAAAGAATGGGAATAACTGAAGGAACAATTACTGTTTTGATTCATTGTGGTTCTCGTGGATTTGGCCATCAAGTTTGCAGTGATTACTTGAGAGTATCAGAGCAAGCTTTGCAAAAATACAACATTCATCTAGCTGACAGGGAACTTGCATGTGTTCCAAATCATTCTGAAGAAGGTGAATCATATCGAAGTGCAATGTTTTCAGCACTGAACTTTGCATGGAGCAACAGACAAATGCTAACTCACTGGACTCGAAAATCCTTTGAGAGAGTTTTCAAGCAATCTGAATCTGATTTGGATATGAAACTAGTTTATGATGTGGCACACAACATTGCAAAAATTGAAAAACACAAGATCAACGGAGAGGAACGCAAAGTTGTAGTTCACAGAAAAGGTGCAACCAGAGCATTTCCTGCCAATAGGGAGGAGGTCCCATCAAAGTACAGAGACATTGGCCAGCCAGTACTGATTCCAGGTTCAATGGGAACTGCTAGCTGGATTTTATTGGGCCAGCCAAACTCAATGAACTTGAGTTTTGGCTCAACAGCACATGGTGCAGGCAGAACAATGTCACGTTCAAAGGCTCGAAGAAATTTCAAAGAAGATGAAGTTAAAAAATCGTTAAATGAAAAAGGCATTTTCATTAAAGCATTGACTAGAGATGGGGTAGTTGAAGAGACTCCTCAAGCCTACAAGGATGTTGATTCTGTAGTTGGGGTATCTCATGACTTGGGCATTGCCACCAAAGTTGCAAAATTAGTACCAATAGGCGTGATTAAGGGTTGAGCGACGATTCTGAACTTGAAAGACTAAAGGCAAAAAGACTCGCAGAGATGCAAAAAAACATCTCATCTCAGAAGCAACAACAACCTCAAGAACCTCAAGAGACCAAAAAAGAACCCACCCCACGAGAAATTCTTGTAAACAATCTAGGATTTCGCGGTCTTGAAGTTTTAGAAAATTCTGAAAGCCAATTCCCTAATGAAACTAAAATGGTAGTTAATCAAATTGCGACTCTAATCAAGGCAGGAGAACTAAATGAAAAACTAGATGGTGGTCAATTGCTATACTTGCTCCGAACAGTTGGTCTTAATGTCCGAATGCAAACTAAAATCAATGTAGAGCAAGACGGAAAATTTGTTTCATTGACTGACAAGCTTAGTACTAAAAAAAGTGAGGAAGAATGACGATTCTAGAAGTTAGCACAAAAAACTTGGTAAATGATAGACTGGCACTAAAAATGGCACTATCGCATTTAGAGACTGCAGTTGGAAGTGCAGGAGGTTTTGTAATTGAAGAGCCATACACTAACATGGGTTGGACATTTTTCAAGCTAAACATAAAACCAGATTTTCAAATGCGAATTGAAGAAAAGTTTGGTGATATGATTTCAAAATACAAATGGAAAAACAATGATGAAAAATTTACACATTTTATGAAAGATTACTTTGATGCTAAAAATTGTAGTGTTGAACTAAAATTTGTCTCACTCTAGACTCTTCTTCCTCTCTTTCCACCTTTCTTTCTAGTGGTGTCATGAGGAATTGGTGTAACGTCATCAATTCTTCCGATTTTAAATCCGCCTCTTGCTAATGCTCTGATTGCAGCTTGTGCACCTGGTCCTGGAACTCTGGAACCGACTCCGCCAACTGCTCTTACTCTAATGTGAAAACCAGTAAATCCTTTTGATTTTGCTGATTCAATTACAGTGTTTGCTGCCTTCATTGCGGCAAATGGAGATGACTCGTATCTGTCTGCATTGACATGAACTCCACCAGAACTTAGTGCTACAGTTTCTGCACCAGTAAGGTCAGTCATGTGAATAATGGTATTGTTGTAACTGCTGAAAATATGTGCAATTCCCCATTTTGCAGGACCTTCTTTTTTGGCCTCTGGTTCAGGTTTTGCCTTTTTCTCAGTTGTGGTTTCAACTTCAGCTTCGGTTTTTGCTTCTTCTACAGGAGCTTCTTCAACAGGTGCCTCTGTTTGCTCTACAGGAGCTTCTTCAACAGGTGCTTCTTGCTGTTCTACCTGGGCTTCAGTTTCAGACAATGTCTGCTTAGGCCGTAAAGGGTTTAAAAAACATTGATTTTTCGTGCCTGACTATCTACAAGGCTTCTTATAGAAACAGCGAGATCTTTGGCATGTGAAATCAATTCTTTTGGTTGCAATTGGTATTGCTGCAGCCTCAGCAATTCTGGGTTCGCTTGCAATTTCGGCCTTTACCCCAACTGATAATGCGTCAGCTCAGATAGAACTAGAACAAAAATGCGAAATCATTGCAGCACAAGGATTCAAAATTCAGGTAAAGTATTCTGAAATTGATTTTGATAAAATGCCAAAAGAAGATGCTGATGCCCTAAAGTATCTTGATGATTTGTGGATTAGCGATTGTGTTTCTCAAATGTCACCACAACAAATTGTAGGAATTGCTCAAAAAGTCGAGCGAGAATATTATGCGGGAGAATGATTATCTAAAATGTCTGTATCCTTTGTCTTGTAGTTTTACAAGTTTTTCATTCTTTTGAACAAAGACACCTTTTCCTTTCTCAACTGTACCAATCTGAATAATTGGTGTTTTTGTGGAATTTGCAATCTTTACAATTTGGGATAGGTGTTTTTTTGGAATGGTAAATACAAACTCGTACTCTTCTCCAGTATGAAACACAACTGAATCAAAATCTTTTTTGTACTTTTGGCAAAACTGCTGCACTTGATTTGTGGCAGGAATATGGTCAATTACAAACTTGGATTTGCTTTGCCTTGACATTTCAGCAAGTGTAGTTGATAGTCCGTCACTAGAATCCATTGCCGAAGTTAGAAGTTTTTTGGATTTTACACCAAACTCTAGTCTTGGTTTTGGTTGCAGTACTGCACTTGTTGCCTTTTTAGCAAAACTGTCTTGTGCTCTTTGCTTTCCAAGCAAAATTGCAAGTCCTGCACCAGTTAATCCAAAAGGACCAGTAACAAAGA
>WVWY01000019.1:0-26963 GCA_011773785.1 Candidatus Nitrosomaritimum khambatensis
CAGGTGTTGGTTCTGGTTCAGGTGTTGGTTCTGGTTCAGGTGTTGGTTCTGGTTCAGGTGTTTTAGGTGATTTTGAATCTTGAAACTCTGTTAAAATATCCTCAGCGTCTGATGATTTTTTTGAACTACTCAATTTGAATTTCCTTCGATACCAAAATCTTCGTTTGCTTTTATTTAATTATTGATGTTGTTATCTTCAATGAATTGTTCTAAAATTTTTTCAACATCTGAATCTTTTTTGCAATTTTTGATTTTATTTACAAGATCTTCTTCTTCTATCTCATAACAATTCAGAAAATCCTGAGAATCCTTGAATAGCAACAAGATCTTATTTTTAAAAAAACAGTGATAGAGTTTTTCTTTTTCCATATTTTCGGGTTTAATGTTAATTCCATCATCATTTACTGTAACAGGGTAGTCCACAAACATTATGATATTTGAGAGTATTTAGATGAATACGTAATGTTGTAATAGCAAACCTGGTAAATCAAAACATTGGGAACTAGAATAGTTTTCCACATTGATTTTGATTATTTTTATGCCCAGTGTGAGGAGATCAGAAACCCGGATTTAAAAGACAAGCCAGTTTGTGTATGCGTTTTTTCTGATAGAGGAGGGGATTCTGGCGCTATAGCAACTGCAAATTACAATGCCAGAAAATTTGGCGTGAAGTCAGGTTTGCCCATAAGTTTTGCAAAATCTAGACTAGACGACCAGAAGGATGCGGTTTTCCTTCCTGTCGATTTTGATTATTACATGGACATTTCTGATAAGGCGATGGAAATCATGAAAAGTAAATCCGATATTTTTGAATACGTAGGGAAAGATGAAGCCTATTTGGATGTATCAAAGAGAGTGAATTTTGATTGGAACAAAGCCAAAGAACTTGCGCAAGAAATCAAAATCGAAATTAAAGAGAAACTAAATCTAACATGTTCAATAGGAATTTCTCCAAATAAATTAATTTCAAAAATAGCATCTGATTTTCAAAAACCAGATGGTTTGACTATTGTTTACCCTGAAAAGGTTAACGAATTTTTAGACCCATTAAAAATAAGGGAAATTCCTGGTATTGGAAATAAAACAGAAGAAAAACTTTCAGAGATGAATTTTTCCACAATCAAAGATCTTAAAGAATTAGATGTTTTTGCCCTTAACAAAGAATTTGGTAGAAAAAGTGGAACTTACATTTACAATGCTGTAAGAGGAATTGATAATAGTCCTGTAAAAACAAGAGAACCAAATACTCAGTTTAGTAAAATTATGACAATGAAAATGGATTCAACTGATTTTGATTTTATTTTGAGCAATCTGTCAGAATTATGCAAAGAAGTTCATCAAGTGGTACTAAACAAAAATCAAATGTTCAAATCCATCGGAATACACTTGATTCAATCGGATTTATCCAACAAAACAAAATCCAAAACCATCAAAAATCCTACGTCAAGCTTGGAAGAGTTGGAAAAAAATGTCGAGCAATTACTTAGAGAGGCATTAGAAGATCAAAAGTTACCTATACGTAGAGTAGGAGTGAAAGTTTCGGACCTTTCTGATTTAAGAGAGCAAAGTAGTCTTACAAATTATTTCTGAGCACTTTCAGCCTCTAATTTTTTTAATCGTCTTGATTCGATTAAAATTACAATTAAGAGGAATACAAATAACCATGGCAAGAACATTATTTCCCCAGCCACAGAATGGAATTCCTCCCATTTTTCAGCATTGGTAGTTACTTTTAGTGCATACCATGAAAGAGAGAAGATTCGAATCATGTTGACGACTATAGTACCAATTATTCCTATAACAAAGTAAATTGATTTTCTCTTTCTTGGAATGTTCATTTTTAACAAGAATGCACCCATAACTAAAGAGTAAATAATTACACTGTGAACACCTGCAGAGGGCCAAAATACTTGGAGAACCATTGAACCGTGATCTCCCCTTAAGAACATGATATTATCACGTGCAGTTGCCGTTCCGAGTTCAAATACTCCAATCAGCCACACATTTGCTTGTACCAAGTACGGGACCACATATTGTAAAGGACCTAGTGTGTCATATGGGAAAAAGGCATCAAGAGATAGAATTATGGCACTTCCTCCTAGAAAGATTGGTCCTGCTGGAGCAATACGTATCCACCTTTTTCCAAAAAATATTGTCAAAGCGGCCATTACAAAAATTACAAGGACAATGAAATCCCACATCCAAGTCCATGAATAAATTAATTCTACATTGTAATGTTCGGCAGAATTTATGATATAATCCCGCAAACCATATTCTAAACTTATCAGGTAAATTATCACAAGGATGGCCATTGGAACTACTGCGAGGAGTCGTTTTGTAGAAATCAAAATTTTCAGTCCGACTGTCTCTGCAACAATAAATGCTAATGCAAATAGAAAACCACCTCTACCTTGATTCCAACTTAGACTAAAGCTGTCTGGAAAAGCTGCCAGTGCAAAAATTATCGGACTAGAAATTATTGCAACACCAATGTAGAGATTTTTGTTAGTCACTATTATTTAGCCAAGATTTGACCAATAAATACCACAACCTTGCCTTATTCAGAGATTGCAAATCTTTCTGGGCATTTTTGGTGCTCATAGTAAGGAGAAGACGGTAAATCTCGGACAAAAAATAAGGTTATAGCATATTTTTCTTCCTTTGAAATAAGTCCTTTACATTTAGTACACCGCATGATGTCCATGGAGATATTATAGAAAAATGATACTTTACAAAGGAGAAGTAATATTCTGAAATTACTTTAAAAGAAATCTGAGATTGTTTTTTGCCTCATTAATTTGGTAATATTTCCTTGTGAAACCCACTCAGATTTACTAATGCTCATACCTTTTGAAGCCACATCTAATGCGGCCTCAAAATTATCAGTCAAAATTGGGGCAGAGTTCATTGCCTGACGTACCCCTTCTCTTACTTGCCAGACCCCTACTGGAATGGAATACTCTGGTCGTATTTCTCTTAAAATCAGTACTCCGGCTTGAAGTTTGACTTTGGAAAGATATTCAGCCACAGCCAGTTTGGCAGCAAAATATGCCCCAGCTATTGCTGGAGGATGATCAATTCCTCTTGCATCTTCATGATCAGAACCAAATCCAAGAACTCCTTTTGAATACCAGGCTTCTATCATTTCGTAAATCCATCTATGAGGAAATAAGATTACAGAAAACAAATTTCCTAGATGTTGGTACGAAAAAATTTTACAAGTGTCAATTACATCATATTCAAGAATTTCTTCGGTTAATGATTTTGAGATAACATCATCAGTGGCAGTTATACTCCATCTTGTTGGAACAAGTTTTCTTTTTTGGCCTAACATTCCAATACTAAGACATTTTTGAATTTTAGAAATTTCAATTCCAGAATTATACAAATTTAAAATGGCATCTTGAGCTTTCAAATCTTTGTCATAGAACATCTTTTCAATTTTTTTGGTTGAAGTAGATGACGAAAATTTTGCAGATTTTATTTGTGCAACCGGACCAAAGGGAGCACTTTCACCATCCAACGAAATATTGGATGCTTTGCCATAAAATTCCAAATCAGAATCTGTAGGTTTGGAAGACATTGTCATTTCTTGTAAATTTTCAATATACCTTCCTTCAGTATCATTTACTGATAGTTTTTGAATTCCTCGAACCAAATTCAATCGAAAATTTACAATTTCTTCAAGTGATTTTCCTAACCAATCTTCTGGACTGTCAAGGATACCAGTATCACCATGAATTGGTGGAACCATAGGTCCAACATGTACTTTTGGATAATTGTAAGAGCCAACAAAAACCGATGGAGGACTAGTACCACTAACGGAATTTGAGGAGAACAAATTTCCATATTTAGATAAATTTTCATGCCATTTTGCTAGCAGAGATTTTCTAATGTCTTGGGAATTAGAAGACAACAAGACTAGTGAGGATTGTGAGCCTATTAATCTGACTAAGACAGAATTTTTACCTAAACCCAATAATGTTTAAGGAGTATTTTTGGTGTATTTTCATTAAAATGCAAAGAATAGTTTCCTTCCTACCTAGTGCGACTGAGTTAATTTACGAGTTAGGATTAGAAAAAATGCTTTTTGGAGTCACACATGAATGTGAATTTCCTGAAGATGCTAAAAGTAAACCACGTGTAATTGATTCTGTTATAGATTCTCAAAATTTAACAAGTGGTGAGATCAATCAGACTACTTGTAAATTGCTTAGTGAAGGAAAAGACATTTTCATTCTAAATGAAAAGAATTTGAAAGAAGCTAATCCGGACATTATTATTTCACAAGAGACATGTGAGGTTTGCGCTGCATATACAAATCAAGTAAACAAGGCCTTTCAAATTTTACAGAAAAAACCATTGACTTATTCCATGGATCCTCATGACGTAAAGGAGATTTTGAATACAGTAAAAGAATTTGGAAGGATTTTACACCAAGAAAAGAAAGCTGGAGAAATTTATGATAAACTACAAAAAAGGATTGATGACATTTATAAAATTTTACATGAAAGGAAACCTACAGTTCTTGCAATCGAATGGTTAGATCCATTTTTTACCGCAGGTCATTGGGTTCCTGAGATGGTTGAATTATCCGGAGGACAGAACCTCATTAGTCAAAAAGGAGAGCATTCAAGAAGAATGACCTTAGATGAGATAGAAAAGGCCAATCCAGAAATCATCATTCTAATGCCTTGTGGGTTTGATGTAGAAAGGACAGCAAAAGAATACAATGACATTCTTAGAGAAAATCAAAATTGGAAGAGATTACAGGCTGTACAAAATGATAAAATCTTTGTAGTTGATGCAAATTCTTATTTCAGTAAGCCCAGCATACGCACAATTACAGGATTAGAAATATTGGCTAAAATCATCCACCCTGAAAAATTTGACAATATTCAAGTTCCAGAAAATTCTTTCAAAAAAATCTAATTAGGAGATTGTAATTTACACTCAACTTTTAGAGATTTTACAGTTGTAAAGTAAGTAATTGCTAGTAAGCCAATTGCAGCCAATCTAATAGGAATTTCATAGTTGGTAAGAAATGCAATAGATGTTGCACCAACACTTCCAAAAGTCGATATTATTGCAAATCCAATTGGGCCACAACTACAAGCTCCTGCTACTGCACCTACAAAGGAACCAAAAACACTTCCTCCAATTTTTTTAGTAGAGTTTTTCAAGATATTAATTCTATAAACATTCATTGGAAGAACTAGTGCAGATAATCCCGATAATACAACAATTAACGAAAAGCCTAGCTCAGTTCCTTTTGGTACGTGACCAGCAACAAAGGGCTCTAAAAAGAGATATTCAGATAGAATCAGCAGACCTATCAACATAGATACAAAGATTGCAATTGCTAAAAGAGAGTATTTCCAATTTGAAAAAACAAGTTTTAGAGTTTGCACCAAACTAGATCATGGCATCCATAATTCGTTTGAATGTGGTGTATGGTTGTCCTCCTTGAAATTGTTCTTGTTGATTATCTGGTCCAACAATGACAAAGGTTGGAGTAGCTCTTGCTCCATGTTTTTTAGCCTCTTGAGTGTTGTATTGAACTCGTTTTTGATATTTACCAGAATCCAAACAGCTTTCAAATAATTCCATATCAAGACCCAAACTAAAAGCAAATGCCTTTAATCTCTCCGTACTTGCCCACCCACCATCGATGCGTTCTTCTTGATTGTTGTACAAAATATCATGATACTCCCAGTATTTTCCTTGGTCTTCAGCACAATAAGATGCTTGTGCAGCTTTTGGAGAATCACGACCCAAAAATGCAAGGTCTACAAAAACCAAGTTTGCTTTACCTGTGGCAATATAATGATTGTAAATTGTTGGTTTGTGAGTATGAAACCAATTGTAGCATGCATGACATTGATAATCACCAAATTCTACAATAGTTATTGGAGCGGAAGGATCACCCAAAATTGGAGAGCCCATAGCAGTAGATACAGTTCCATGACTTCTCCCCACATCCAAATTGACAGATTCAGTGGAAGAAGCAGAATATGATGCAATAACACCAATTGCAATTATTGCGGCTACCGCTCCAATGATAATTCCTTTCTTTTTCACAAGAAAAATGGTCGAAATTTGTTTAAAAAACTTATTCCAAATTTTTGGTAGAATTTCGTCTAAAAAGGCTCACAAATTTTGATATGGCTGTATCTATTGGGCATTCTTCACAGGAAATCGCAGATGTGTGTGAATCAATATGCTTTTCAAATTTCTCCCTGGTTTCAAAAACTAGATCACATTTGCTGCAGTAAACTTTGGTTACATTGTGTCTTCTAGATTTTTCCATATTCTTCATTATTCTTAGTCCTTATAAGGATCTTGTTAAAATTCATTTTATGAAAAAATTTTTGGATAAGATCATAACTGGTTTTTTTGTTTTTACTTTTGGAATTGCTTGGTATTGCACCACACAGTATTACGTAAATAACAAGCCATACAGGATTGTGGTTTACGATGTATATGGAAAGGAGTCAAATTTAGACATCAGAAAAAAATTTCAGAACAACAAAGTGGCGTTTAGTTATGTCAAAGAATATCAAAAAATTTTTCCTCATCTGAATTTTTCAATAGAACATACATTTCCAGAAATTAAAAGAAGAGCATTCTTTGAAAAAATTTTTCAAAAAAATTAGAAATAATGAATTTTCATGTGGTTCTGGTGTTCCACTTCATATCTTGTAACAAATCCACAATGAGTGCATGAAAACATTTCTCCGGGAGGTTGAGGGTCACGTTCAATAGTTTTTCCTGAGATGGATCTAATACTAATAACATCATTTGCAGAGATCACAGCAAAATTATGACCCTCTCCAATAGAGTCTAGAAATTCTTTGATAGAAGTAATAACTACATTTGTGTCAATTGTTTCATCCTCATCAAAAGTTGATAACATAAATTCGTGATTTTTTAAGGTAGGCACTGCTGCTACTTGATCTGAGACATAAACTACCAATTCACCTTTAATCGACTCTACATCTCTACAATCAATTGTAAGCATGAAAATTTATGGTAATTTAGCGTATTTTAGTTTAACAATAATTTGAAAATGATTATTATGATTGATTTTGTTTATTTTTTTACATGAGAGATTCTGAAACTTTTGGAGTAGAGAAAGGGCACGGTCAAGAGGTTGTTGATTGGTTAAACGAGCAGGCTAAGAATAAAAAATTAGAAGCAAGATTATACGGCTATACAATAAAAACAGAGAATTTTGGAGAATTTGAAATGTTTTCATGGAGGGGGGAAGTACAAATTGCTAGAAAATTAATAATTAAGGCTAGTAAACGTTTCAAAATAAAAATTATTGAAGGAGGTTACAAACCTTCCGAAAGAGTATTTCGGATGAAAAGATTTGATTATGCTAAGGTTCGTAAAGGAGATAGAACAATTGGTCAGTTAGAGTTAGAGATTCCAAGATTTGGAAATCATCAATGGACAATAAAAAATGAAGAACGGCATTAAAAAAGGAGAGTGAATTTTTGAAAAAAATTGGAATTATTGGAACAGGAATGCTGGGAAGTGCAGTAGGATTGCACTTGCTAGAACAAGGATATCCTCTAACTGTTTTTAATCGAACCAAAGAAAAAACAGTCAATTTAGAAAAGGAAGGTGCAAAAGTTGTAGAATCTCCAAAGGAAGTAGCTCAAGAATCAGACATTGTTTTTACAGTAGTAAAAGATGCAAGTGCAGTAAAGCAAGTTTCTTTTGAAACAAATGGAATTGTTTTTGGAAATCATGATGGCTTGATTGTTTGTGATATGAGCACTATCAATCCAGTAGAATCTAAAAATATTTCAAAGCAATATTTTGACCAAGGAATCTCTATGTTAGATACCCCGGTAATGGGAGGTCCTAATGTTGCAATAACCGGTAATTTAGTCATGATGACTGGAGGAAATAAAGAATCCTTTGATCAATGTAAAGAGGTTTTCAATGTAATTGCCAACAAGGTTTTCTACCTTGGAGAAAATGGAACCGCTCATGCTGTGAAATTGGCAATGAATCTTCAAATCACTATGTTAGCTTTGGCATTATCTGAAGGAATTACCCTAGTAAGAGGTGCCAATATTGATCCAAAAGTTTTCTTGGAAATTTTGAATTCAACATATTTCAAGACAGGGATGAGTGAAAACAAGGCTTTCAAGATGATTCAAGATCAATTTGAGGCTACCTTTACCCTTGATAATCTGAAAAAAGATATCAGCACCATTGAAGAAACCTCAGAATCCTTTGGTTTGAATCTGCCAATGGCTCATAAGGCAAAAGAAATCTATGAAAGTGCAGTAAAGAGTGGATTTGGGAATCTCGATTATACCGGAATTTTGGCGTATATCAAAAAGATAAATGAAAAAAATTAAACTCTTTGAGGCAATCTTATGACTAAGATTTACCACAAATTCTATAAGTTACAAGGATAAAATTTCACCATGCGATTAGAAGATAAAGTTTCAATTGTTACTGGCGCGTCTAGTGAGATTGGAAGTGCAATAGCCAAACGTTTTGTTGAAGAGGGATCAAAGGTTATTTTAATTGCCAGAGATCTCCAAAAATTAGAAGCAGTTAGAAAGGAAATTGGCAATGAAGAAGCTACTGTTTCAATGTCTTGTGATTTAACAGATGAATCTCAGGTAATTTCAACAGTAAATCAAATTATTGACTCTTATGGAAAGATAGACATTCTAGTAAATAATGCAGGGGCCATAAACGACCCAGTGCATTTTCATGAGATGCAAGATTCAGAAATCAAAAAACTAATTGATGTAAATCTTTTTGGAGTATTCCATATGACAAAAGCCATACTAACAAAAATGTCTGATGTAAAAAGTGGAGCCATTGTAAACATTGGTTCTATTTCAGGCGATAGAGCAATTCCTAGAGTTCATCTTGCTGCATATTCTGCAACCAAGGCAGCCATCACCATGTTTACAAAGGCGATTGCAGTTGAATATGCAAGACGACACATTAGATGCAACAGCGTTAATCCTGGAATAATCAATTCAGGCATGATCAAACCATATCTAGATGACCCACAAGCAAGAAAGGTGATTGAAGAGAGAATCCCACTTGTAAGAATTGGAGAACCAGAGGATGTAGCTAATGCAGTGCTATACTTGGCCTCAGATGAAGCAAGTTGGGTTACTGGCGCAATTCTTAATGTTGATGGCGGAAAAACAGCTTCAGAAGGATAGCCCTTTTTGAAGCAATGATTTAGAGAGTAACTGAGCAACACGTAAAGGTTCAGGAATAGAACCTTGTAATGTTAATTCATCTAAAAGATATTTTACATCATGTAAAGTGCAACCTTCTCTTCTCACAAAAATCTCCGAAGAAGTATGTAGAGAAATTTTTTCTCTATTTCCAAGTTTTTGATATTCTTTAATTTTTGAAACATAATCATCTGGGAAATGATGTTTTATTGCATCTTCAAGACCTTGAGATTCATTGTAAGTTACACCAATAATTGGTAGTTGTAAAGACTCGTGAATTTTTTTAATATCAATCACATTGTACATGGAGATGATTAATCCAGAAATCAAAACATAACTAATGTCGGGACGATCCAAGTCATCATACATTTTTAAAATAGCATCTGTTGCATCATTTCCATTTATTGTTGTGGTTCCAAATACAAATCCATCAATTAGAAAATCTCGTCTCATTACGATTCCAGATAGGATTGATTTTTTAGAATTTTGCCTAAAACTCTCAGCTATTGCTAGCCCTCGTAGCCCCTTTTTCTCAAGATGAAGAGGCCTCATTTTTCCTTCTCCTCAAATATGCCCTATAACTTGCACCAGTCACACCCATAATTATTCCAGTAATTATTGTCCATAATGCAAAAGAAACTAGACTAGATTCTTCCAATAATCTTTAATGAAAAATTAAACATACAAAGTTTCGTATTATCTTAGGAGATCTTACATTGAAACATCTAAATAGATTTGAAGTAGATGGATTTTGTGCCTGAATTAATCTGTGAAGATTGCGGAAAACGTCTTTTCCATGAAAATGAAGATACCCTAAAGATTGAACAAACTATCCATGAAAAGTTTTGCAGAAAGAGAATGGGAGAAACACATAGCTATATGCACAGAGACATGACTCATACAACCACCTTTGATTCTGAGAGAGAGTATGATGTCAATGGCAACCCAGTTTTGAAAAAATAAGTTCGCATCGAGATTAATACCTCAAAATTATATGATGGGAATTAAAATATACAAAAGTTGGAAAAGGAATATCATTATGACATAGTTGTAGTTGGTGGAGGACCTGCAGGATCTTCATCAGCATTTCAAGCTGCTAAAAACGGAATGAAAGTGGCATTATTGGAAAAAGAAAACTCTATTGCTGAAACAGTTAGAACCAGTGGAGTAACCTGGATAAAAAACATCAAAGAATATGAAATTCCTGATGATTGTTTCAATCCCATTAAAAATTACTCATTTTGCTCTCCTAATAATCAAGTAACAATTAGCGACTCTATTCCACAAGCTGCTGTTTTAGATGTTCGAAAAACATATCGTTGGTTAGCAAAACAAGCAGAAAATTTAGGAGTAGATGTTTTTGTAAAAACCAATGTCAAGGATGTAATCAAAAACACAGATGGAGACATAGTCGGAGTTATTGCAAACAGTACTGAGGGAATTGCAAAATTTTTTGGCAAAATTATGATTGATGCCAGTGGTTTTGGTTCAGTTGTTTCAAAATCCATGGGTTTTGTAACGCAATGGAAGCGATTTGGGGCAGGTGCCGAGTACGAGGTAAAGGCCGAAAACGTGGACCCAGAAACATGGTGGCTAATGGTTGGTCAGAAATACTCACCCGCAGGATATGCCTGGATATTTCCCATTAGTAAGGAAGTTGTTAGAATAGGGGTAGGAGTAGGAAAACCAGATTCAGAAATTGACCCAACTGAACGATTAAAGGAGCTCATGGAATCTAAAGAAGGCCCCATTAAAAATTTAGGAAAAATTACTCCAATAGAATTTCATTATGGATTAATTCCAAATGACGGATTATCAAGAAAAACAATTTACAACAATTTGATTCTAGTAGGTGATACTGCAGGTCAGGCAAATCCTCTTGTTTTAGAAGGTATTCGCTATGCCATAAAATTTGGCAGAGTTGCAGGGGATGTTGCGTCAAAGGCAATCAAATCAGGAAAGACGAATGAGGAAAATCTATTCCCATACGAAGACCATTGGAAAAAAGAAATTGAAGCAAAAATAAAATCAGCTGGTAAGGTTCAAGATAGATGGATAGGATTATCTGATGAGCAATGGGATAAAGAGCTTGATATAATCAAGGAATTAAAGGCAGAGGAATTCTTGGATTTCATAAAAGCTGATTTTGGATTATCTAACATGTTAAAACTTGCAACTCATCATCCAAAACTAGCTGTGAGGCAACTGTTTGGGTTAGTGAAAGGAATAGGAAAATAAAATATCAATGAACTTTTAGAATTACAATTACCTTACAGTGAAAAAGTCATTTACAATCACATTGTGATATTCTAGTTGTGCAACGTAAACTCCTGGATCAAATGGAGTTTGCACAAGTTCATTAAATCTTCCAGACGAATCATCTTTTAGAGCAATTGATTGAACCAACTCGCCTTGCTGGTCAAAAATATCAACAAACAAGTCTTCTCTAAAGGCTAAGGATTTTTGAACTGCACCAGACAACACAAGACTTCCGTCATATTGTGCCTCTATTATTGCAGAACGAGATCTAATTGGAAGGTATCTTTCAATTAATCTCTTTAATTCTTCTAGTTTTTCATCAACGTTTTCTGCATCTCGATTTGCAAGACCCAGTTTAATATCAGAAATTACTTCTGAGAATCTTTGTTCGTTGTCATAATTTTCACCACCGAATTTTACTACAAAGGTTTGTAATTCTTCAAATTCTCGTGCAAGCTTTACAATATCATAATCAGATTCTGAGTACTCTGTGTCAAATTCTTCTTCAATGTTAATAATTTGGGTGGCCTTTACATTTTGATATTGTAGGGTTACAAAGTAAAGCCCAGGTTCTACTGGGGCAAACCATTGAGTATAGAAATCCCCGTGTTGAGTATCAGTGAATTTTAGATTACTGTGTTTGCTTCCATCCATATTGTAAACAGTAACATAGAGATTTTCTCTGTTGTCAAATCGAGATTTTTCTACTGCGCCACGTAGAATCCAGATTTCTTTTTCTAGATCATAGGAAATATTGTAGATTATACGCTCATTCTCAGTAACCAAATTTTCTGCTAGAAATTGTCCAATCTCTAAAATCTTTGATTCTGTATCTACAAAGTTTCCAATCTCAATTAATTGATATGCCTCTTCTAGTAATTCATTGAATTCAGCAAGGTTTTGAGCAAATCCAGGATGGTTGAAATTCAAAGCTGCATTAGAAAAGGATTCTAGCTTTTCTCTGTATTCAATTCGTTTTAGCTCATCACTACTATATCCAACTTCAGAACCATATGGATCATCCTCATATGCACTTGAGACCTCTCTCCACTCTGCAAATAGTTCTCGTACCAAATTATCTGCTGCATCAATATCATTGGCAATTACAAGGTCTCGGGCATCATCAATTTTTTCATTAAATGACTCGGAGAATTCAACATAGCCTGGGAGGAATCGGTTTTTAGTCATACTAACTTCAACAAGATTCTCCAATGATTTTGCACGCTCAAGAACATTTCCAGCTCGGGCTTTGATTGCCTCTTCATCTTGTTTATCTAATTGTGATCTTATTTTAGGAGCAATCTCGCTAACCCATACCAAAAGAACTTCAATTCTATCTATTCTTGTAATTGACGGATTGCCAGACTCCATTTGTTCTGCAGTGTCTAAAATTTTCAGAGCATTTTCAATTAAGAAAAGATTGTTGTAATCAGCTTGGAGCTCAGCTTTTTCCTTCATTGCTTCGTATTCGAATTTTAGAAGAGAAACAGGATTTCGTTTTTCTCTTAATTGATTCATTGATTCTTCAAATTCTGAGACAATTTCAAGAATTTCATCAACATTGGAGGCATTCTCTATTTGAGTGAGAAGTTGTTCCCATTCAGATGAAAGATTCGAATCGACTCCTATTTCTTGAGATATTTCTACAGATTTGTTTATTCTAGATGAGATTTCCACGGTTTTTTTCATTTTGGAAATATCAGACTCTAGGTCGATTATATCAGAAGCTGAGGTGGCAAGTTGTAATTGAGATTTTAACGAGTTCCAATCAGGAGCAAGTAGATTTGCTAATTGGGAGTTCTCTTCTGTATTTGAAGAGATGAAACGTTCAACATGGTCTAAATCTCGAAGAATAATTGCTGCTTTGTGTAGATTTAGTGTCTCTTCCTTGTTTTCAAGAACTTCAGAGATAGTGTCTTTGTTTTTAAAAGAGTCTTTTTCTCGCTCCCAGTCATCTATAATTAATTTGTAAAGGTCACTTTGTTTTCTAGAAATCACATCAAGGTACCTTGCATTTGATAAAAGATCAACTAAATCAGTCAAGTCGTTGGTGTACAATGGTCCAGTTCCTCTTGCAAAAATGAAACCTATCTGTTCTTTAGCAGGACGATTCAAAATGGTGTTGGATTTTTTCATAAGGTTTAGTAACATTTCTTCGATTTCATCAAAAGTTAAAATCTTAACAGGAGTTTTTTGAGGATTTGCATTTATTATTTCTACAAATACATCAGATAGGATATCTAGTCCTCTCTTTTTATCACCTATCTCATAGTAGAATACTGCTGAAAAAATTTCACTGTCAAGTGACTTTGCAACATCAAATGAAATCTCGTCATTTTCTAGAAGAGATGCTACTGCTTCAAAAGATGAAGAAACTGCAGGTCTAATGCGAGGCTCAATCTCAAAAATAGATTGTTCGCTGAAAAATTCATTTGATAAATCAACATAGATTTCTTTTAGTTCTTCCAAGTCATTGTTAGATACTGCCAGATTCAAACGGTCAAAAAATGTAGTTCCTACTCCAAACTCTTGATCAATTAAATCAATTTTTTCTGAAACTAATTTTTCTGCAGAGGCTAACAATTGGTTGGAAGTTGGTTTGACATATTGATTCGAAGTTACCTGAAAATTAGTGGATTTTGAATAATCACCATAAAACAACCTCACTTCATACTCACCAGATAATCCACAAATTCGTCCATCCAGTGGAATCACTTCAGTTATGAAAGTACCATCTGGAAGAGGTACCAATTGTTGGATTTGGCACAAGTCACCTTGTGGATTAATTATTTGCATAATTAAGAAGGACTCTCCTACAAGATTGGCAATTTCTCCATGAATGAAAAGAGATTCACCTCTATCAAATTCTCCAAAGTCATCTAAAATGGTAATTCTGTCTGGGCTTTGTGCACTAGCATATACAGGCATCAAAAGAACAATTGACAAAACCAACACTAGTGCCCGCTTCCCCATGAAGCTGAGCTCAGTATCTAATCATACTTAAAATTTAAGAAGGTATGATAAGTGAAATTTGTCTAATTTGAAAGGCTTAGGCTAGTGCAAATGAGTGAATATTTTCTGTTAAGTAAATATCAGAATGTCCATACTCTGTTTCTCCCAAAAGACATCGACTATGAAATTGCTCCATAGTTTTTCTATGGCATGATTTACAAATCAAGCTAATGATTTGTTTACACTCTGCACATTGAGAGAAATCAAGTAAGATTCCTCCACAACCTCTGCATGATTCATCGGGCATTGTTATCAATCTAACTCTAAAAAATTTGAATATAAGGAAGACGTAGAACTTGTTCATCGAGCCGAAGGTTATAATTGAAAAACTAGAACACAAAAACATGGATTTGGTTAGAAAAACATTTGATGAGTGGGCAATTAATGGTAGAGCAGAGCTAATGGAGAAGGAGCATGGGAAAAATGTCTCCAACTTTTTAGATAAAATTTCTTTTGATAGACCGTTCACTTTCCTAGATGTAGGATGTGGGAATGGTTGGGTTGTAAGAAAGATAGCATCAAATACATATTGTAAAAAAGCAGTAGGAATTGATAAAAGCAAAAAAATGATACAGCAAGCTCAAAAAAATAAAAAAAATTCTAATGAAGAGTTCCTTCACACAAATGTAGAGTCCCTAAAATACAGAGGAAAATTCGATTACATCTTTTCGATGGAGTCTTTGTACTATGCAGAGTCTATAGAAGTAGCTTTGAAGAAAATTTTCAAACTTTTAAAGCCAGGAGGCAAATTTTTTTGTGGGACAGATTTTTACACAGACAATAAAGCTACTGCAAAGTGGTCAGAAATGATGAAATTAAAAATGCATTTGCATTCGAAAAAAGAGTGGAAAGAACTTTTCAAAAATGCCGGGTTTGAAACTAAAACAAGACATGTAAAAGATTTGAAAAGCAGGAAAAAGTGGAAACGTGAGTTTGGTACCTTGTTTATCATTGGAAAAAAACCAAAAAAGGAATCTTCAAATTAAATCAATAATAAACAGTATTGTGAGCTGGAGCACGACACGCTGCTACGGCAGAGGAAACTCCTCCCTTCATACAGGAAATGTGATCTGGAGATAGATAATCAGAGATGATTGGCAACGGAGCAGAAAAAAATCCAATCTGGAGCACTATGATGGCAAAACCTGAGATTTCCAGTAAAGGAATGAAAAAGCCGACCCACATGGAGCAAAGCCAAACAGAACTATAGGATCCTGTACCTGGTTCAGGTAGGCTGCAAAGCGAAATATCGTGAAAACAAAAGGAGGGTTACTCCCAGCACACAATAAAATTTTTTCTAAAATTATTTTTGATTACTATGACATTGAACCTGAGTGTTCTTTGCAGAGTTCAGCATTACATTTGCATGTAGCATCACAAAGGCATGAGCCTTGCATTTCACAGTCACATTCAGAGCCCATTTCTGCAGAAGCAGCACAACCACATGCTGCCTCTTCTTCATAGGAAACTGATGCTGGGGGCGCCTGTTGTGGGGATTCAGCCTCGTAGACATTACGTGTCTGTTGATAATCACCAGCATCCATTAATTGTGCCTCTCCTCTGTTTGTTTGATAGCCTCCTGCAGATGAACTTGTTGCATATCCGGTCAATCTGCTTGGGTCAATTCCGGTTTGGGCAGTTTCCTGATTTTTTAATTGTCTGTTGCTAAATACAAAAAATGCAATACCTCCAATTGCGGCCATACCAGCCATTCCATATACAATAAGGACTGGAAATTCTCCTGTCGAAGTTGTTGCAAATCCTTCTGGGGCAGTTGGAGTCATTCCTGCAATTTGTACACCTTCAAGAGTATCTAAAGCTCCAAATCCTATTGCAGAAAGATTTGCAGCGTCAGCTGATTGAACACTTCGTATGGTGTAAGTTTGATCTGCAGCTACTTCGGCTTCAAAAACTCTTTCGACTTGTCTTCCTTCTCTAATGCTACTTTCTCCCATTGTCCAGTGTGAAACAACAAAACCTGCAATTGATTCATCCAAACCAAACCCACCAGCGTCAACGTTGATTCCTGTTGGGTCAAACAAAAAGTGCCAGTTGTTCATGTTTTGTTGTGCAATGAAATCAGCATCAATAATGTTCTTTGCTAAAATACTTTCAGCTTCGGTTCCAGAAAGAATGTTGAATACTTCTGGTTCTTGGTCTCTAAGAGTTGAAATTGGATGGTTAATTTCTACGCCGTCAACTACAATGCTTTCATTTGTAGATAAGCCTCTCCAACCTAAATCGATTAATGTTTTAATTTGGTCTTTGCTAATAACATAATCAGTAAGAGTTCCCTTGATGATTATTTTGTAATCAACTGAGGTGTTGAGATTTCTTCCTTTAAGGTGAATATCATATAGAACATTGAGATCTGAGATTCTTGCTTGGCTTCCGTCACTTTGAATTTTAGCATTAAGAGCATCTATTAGTTTTTGAACGCCAGGATCTGAAGAGTCGGCTTCTCCAGCAAGTGTCCATTCTTGAGTTCTAAGTTGGTCATAGATTTGACCTCCATTAGGATACTCGATAAAGACAGTTTTTTGATAATTTACTTTAAATTTTGATTCTGAGATATTTGGATTGATTTGTGCTTCCATTTGGGCGGCCCAGGCAGGAGAAACAGTGCTGACTACTAAAATTCCGGCTAAGAGTATGGTAAAAACTACGCCCTTTGACACGTAGTGAATCGCCCAATAAGAGTAATAAACTTATCCCATTTCGCGATCCATTATTTTTGAAAAAGTAATATGGAGTGTCAATGCCAGACCTTTTGGTTTTAACATCATGATGGTTACAATTTTGGCGGGAGGGACTGGTTCTGTTAAACTTGTTAGAGGACTAGTATCTCAAGACATCAAAGTCAACGTCGTTTCTAATGTAGGAGACAATTATTGGCTATATGGACTCTATGTTTGTCCAGATATTGACACCATAATTTATGGACTGGCTGATTTGCTTGACCAAGAAAAAGGATGGGGAATTAAAAAAGATACATTCAACTTTTTGCGACAGATGGAGATTTTTGGTGAGGAGACTTGGTTTAGAGTCGGAGATAGAGACGCTGCTACTCATCTAATTAGGACTAATATGCTCAAAAATGGTAGAAACCTAAGTGATATAACAAAATGGATGTGCGAAAAATTTGCAGTTACTGCAAATATAATTCCAGTCACTGATAACAGCGTTGAGACTAGAATTACAACAGACAAAGGAGAATTACACCTTCAAGAGTATTGGGTTAAACACAGAGGAAAAGATCCAGTATTAGGAATACAATACATTGGTGCTGACAAGGCAAGACCAAATCCTGAAGCAGTCAATGCCATTCACGATGCAGATATGGTAATTCTTGCCCCAGGAAATCCATTAACATCAATAGGACCAATGCTCCAGATTAAAGGAATCAGAAAAGAGTTATCAAAAATCAAGAAGAAAGTAGTTGCAGTAAGCCCCCTAATTGGAGACAAAGCCGTTGCAGGGCCAGCCGCAAAATACATGGAGGCTGCAGGAATAGAAACAAATGCTTATGGTTTGGCACAAATGTATTCTGATGTTTGTTCAAATATTGTAATTGATTCAAAAGATAAACTCCTCATAAAGAAAATACAAAATCTTGACATGAAAGGATACGACACAAAAATTACTATGAAAAATAAACTAGCTGAAGACGCCTTGGCTAATTTTATTTTAAAACAAGTTCACGTATAGTTTGAAAACTGCAGCAGTTATTCCAGTAAAGACATTTTCTAAAGCAAAGTCTAGATTAGAATTATCGCCATTACAAACAGAAAAAATCTGTCAACTTATGTTAGAAGAAATTCTTCAAACTCTGTCAATATCACCACAGATTGATAAAGTCGTTGTTGTGACTAAAGATGAAAAAGCAAAAGAGATCGGAAAAAAATTCAATGTTATTTTAATTGACGATGAAAAAGAAGAAGGGGTCAACAATGCAGTTGCACTTGCTGACAAGTATTTGGAGGAAAATAATTTTGACACCTCGATTGTTTTCCCACAAGACATACCATACATCAAAACTCAAGATATTGACTTTATCTTACAATTCAAAGCAGATTCAAATTATGTTATAGTGGTTCCATCCAGACGATTTGATGGAACAAATGCATTAGTAAGAATGCCGATAAATTTGATGAAGACCCATTATGATGAGGACAGTTACAAAATCCATATGAGTACAGCTAAGGAATTGACAAGAGATGTTTCTTTGGTATTTGTTAAAAGAATAATGTGGGATGTAGATAATTTAGAGGATCTGAAATTTCTCCTCAGCCAAAATGAAAAACCCCAAGTCGCAAAAAAAATTCAAAGTATTTTGGATGAAATCCATTAGTATTTTGTATAATTTTCTTAAAATAATACGATTTTGACCCTGGATCAACAGAAAGCTTATATATAATGATACAGTAAGGGTTAAATATTATCATTAAAGGTTGCAGGAGTCGATAAAAATGGTTGAAACAATTAATCAAAAAGAAAGATGCCCAAGATGTGGCAAGGGAACATTGGTCACAGATGCCAACACTGGTGAGAACTTTTGTGGTAAATGTGGATTTGTAATAACTGAAAAAGTAGACGAATCAGGACCCGAATGGAGATCCTTTTCCAATGAAGGAGAAAACAAAAGCCGAGCTGGCGTTCCAACTTCTCTAGCAATGCATGACATGGGACTTGCCACTGTAATTAATCCACAAAACAGAGACGCAACTGGAAAACCACTTACTGCAGCAATGAAAAGTACCATTGAGAGATTAAGAACGTGGGATAGCCGAAGTCAAGTGCACGAACCAGTTGATAGAAACTTTAGACAAGCATTTAGTGAATTAGACAGATTAAAAGACAAACTTGCAGTAGGTGATTCAGTTATTGAAAAAGCTGCATACATTTACCGTAAGGCTTTAGAAAAAGGGCTGGTTCGAGGACGTTCTATTTCTGCACTTATTGCATCTGCACTTTATGCTGCTTGTCGTGATACTGAAACACCTAGAACATTAAAAGACATTGGCCAATCAAGCAACATCAAAAGAAAAGATATTGCTAGATGTTATCGTTTATTGTTGAGGGAATTGGAATTAAAAATGCCTGTCGTTGATCCTGTAAAATGTATTGCAAGAATTGCAAGTAAAGCTGGATTATCTGAAAAGACAAAAAGAAAAGCAACAAAAATTTTACAGACAGCTGAAGAATTAAAAATCTCAGCTGGTAAAGATCCTATGGGATTAGCAGCAGCTGCACTTTATGTAGCATGTGTAACAAACGGTGAAAACAAAACACAGCGAGATGTAGCAGAGGCAGCAGGCGTAACCGAAGTGACAATTAGAAATAGGTACAAAGGACTAAAGGTTGCATTAAACCTCTAGGCTTGTTTCTTTTTTAGAATAATACTGATTAGCTACCAATACAGCAACAGACAAGATTCCTGCAATTATGAAAATTATTTCCATAGTGTTTACCAATGAATGAGTAAATGCCTCTTGAACTGAAACTAGACTTACTTGAGATATGAAATTCACATATGAAAATACAAAATAATTGGTTGCCCAGTGCACCATAATTGCACTGATTAAACCGAATCTAAAATACAACCATCCTAAGATTATTCCACTAGCCGTAGCTTGGGCAAATTTTCCATTACTCCATGGTTCTCCAGAAATAATATGAGATACGCCAAAAAAAACTGCAACGACGACAATCAAGATTATTGCTCTTTTTGAGTCATAGATATGCAGATTGGATGAAGGCGACCAAAGCGAGCTAAAAAAGTGCCTTATTGAGTTTTTATGAGAATAAAAGGCATACAATGGCAATCCAATTAAAAGAACTCTAAATCCGATTTCTTCTGTAAGAGGAGCAATACTAACATAGAAAAATTGAATCAAGTCATTATCAACGGTTGGAGGAACGGTAGACACCCCAAAACCCTCTTGAACAAAATTGATTACTGCTGAAATCAGAATCAATATGGAAAACCATTTTGTTATTGCTACCATATAGTTAGATTTTGTTTGTAGTTTACCATGTGACAATAATGAAGACATGGTTTTTAGAAATCCTTCTTTGGGACCCAGCATTGCAATAGTAAATAAGATTACAAAAATTACCCATATGACAATAAAGGCATCACCAATTTGAACATCTATTGGAATTGAAATTCCAATTCCTGCAATAAAAATATCAAATTCATTTAAAGGAAATTCATAATTGATGTCATTGCCAATTTCACTATGAAACATAACAAAAACTCCTAGAGGTAATGACAAAAACATCATTCCAAAAATAACTGACATTAATGCTGAGTGAGGAATTCCAATTGCTTGGAGAAGTTTATTTTTATTTTCCAATTTTTGCTAATGCAGTTCAATGCTTGCTTCAGGAAAACCTAGACTAATCAGTGTGTCTTTAATGGTATCTCTATGATCCCCTTGCAAAAAGATGTACCCTTCTTTTGCCGTTCCTCCACATGCATACTTGTTTTTTAGTTCTTTTGCGACACTTTCAAGATTGTTTAACTTTGAATCTAATCCTTCAATCATAGTTCCTTTTTTCTTAAATCTTCTTGTTTCCAATCTAATTATGATTTTAGTACTGTCTTTTGCTAGTTCACCACAAGCACATAGATCTTCAGGAAGGCCACAGATATTACAAATTACTGCCATTCGTTCGAAAAACGTTCCTCATCCGCACTATTAAGCCTTCTTAGACAAGGATTTGATGAAAAATATGATTTGATTTTTTAAACAGAAAATTAATTGAAAGTTATGTCAAAAGACCTAACCAAGCGAGCAGTAGACATGCTTCTTCAAGGAGCCACTCTTTTGAAAGAGCCATGTCCATATTGTTCAGGGGTAAGAGTGATGAAGGAAGGCCAAGCTTTGTGTGTAAGTTGCGGAAGAGAACCAGAAAAGCGAGATGTGCCTCAACAAAATAATCAAGAGCAAAAAACTAGCCTAGTTGAGACATTGGAAAAAAAACTCGAAACATTATCCAAAGAATTAGAGCAAGAAACAGATCATCAAAAACAACAAGACATCCTAAAGTCGATCAATTCTCTAATCGAGGCTATAGATAAAATAAAAAAATGACAAAAGTATTTATGTAAAGATCATGGTTTTGAGAATTAACCATGAGTAGTAGTAAAAAATCTGCACCTTTACCAGCATCAAGCGGAGGTTTGATGAGGTTCTTTGAGGATGAGACCAAAGGATTCAAAATGGATCCAAGAATTGTAGTTAGTATTCCAATTGGTTTAATTTCCATATCATGGGCAATTGAGTTACTCTTAGCTCCGTGATCAAGAAATGGAAAAATCTGAAGACGGCGTTTCAAATATCCATAATAGATTTTCACTTACTCTTATCAATCCATCATCACATTATTTTTCCCTAGTTGTTTCATTATTAGTAGCATCTACAATTGCTGCAATTACTCATTTAATTTATCTAAACTCAGAAGAGTATTGGTTTAGAATTCCTTTAGTCGTAGTCGTTTTAGGAATCATGCAATTTATTGACACACAATTTATCAAGAAAAAAGAATATTCCAAATCTCTTCATTCATCACTGTTTGGAAATCTAATTTGGCTTTTGACAGTTGTAATGGGAATTGCTGCAAGTATCGTATTATCAAAAGAAATTTCCTTATTTTTCATAACATTTGGAATGCTTCTATTTGCAAGTTTTAGGATTGGAATTTACACTACAACTTTGGGGGCTACCCTAAAAAAAGCATGGGCAATTTGTCTTGTTCAACCTCTGACAATGTTTCTGGTTTTAATTCCCAATGATATGTGGGCTCCTTTGTTAACAGACCCATTAACACTAGGATATGGTATTTCATTTTTGATTATAGCAACAGTTTGGTCAATACTTACAGATAGAGCTGGAAGGCCCGAAATGGAAAGTACACATAAAACAATCCAAGCATATTTGGCATCCCAAAAAAATGATTTTTCTGAAGCAGAAGAAATTATGGAAGCGCGTTCGAGCCCCACCAAAGTAGCAACTACACAGATTAGAATTCAATCATCAGATAAGGATACAGATTTTAGAATGGTATTGCCCGAAATTCACCCAGGTCCTTATCATCCAGTAGGAGGAAGTAACATCCCCTATCTAATTTACAAAAATCTTGATTCTAAGGCCATGGTAATGCATAGTATTTCTGATCATTCACTTAATCTTCCATCAAGAGATCAAGTAGAAAATTATTTGAAAAGTTTGGATAAAACAGTCACAAAAGAAGAGGGACTTACTTGTACTGAGCCTGTAACTGTTCAAATTAACAAAGCCAGAGTGATTGGATTGTTATTTGGAAAAAATCCATTATTGTTTTTGTCCTTATCACCACACGGAATGGAAGACATTCCAAGTTTTATGAAAAATGACATTGAGCAATATGCAAAAAATAGAGATTATTCAAAGCCTCTAATTGTTGATACTCATAATGCAATGGGAAAAGAAATTTCCAAAGAAGATGCCGAAGACATGTTAACGGCTGCAAAATCTTGTTTAGATAATTTAATAGGCAAAGAAAGTTTTCCAATCGAATTTGGATATGCAAACTCTGATGGAATGGATGTGGAAACTGAGGATCTCATGATGGGAGGGTTAGGAATAATGTGTTTGAAAATAAAAGACAAAAAATACTTTCTTGGATGGGCAGATGCAAATAACATGGAAAATGGTGTAAGAGAACAAATTGTGAAAAATTTTGCAGACAAAGGATACAGTCTCTTAGAGGTGTGTACCTCAGACACCCATTTTGCAAGAGTTAAAGTTAGAAACAAAAATGGTTACTATCAACTGGGATTAATTACTGGTGCAGATAAATTATCAGAGTGGATGCTAGAAATTGCAAAAAAAGCAGAAAACAAAATTAGCACTGCAAAATTTGAAATTCTTGAACATCAGACTGAAGTGAAAATTATGGGTGAAGGAATCTTTGAAGACTATTCCAAAGCATTAGATAATTCATTGAAGATAACCAAGGGATTCATGATTGGGTGTGTTGCATTATTCTTAACTAGTCTTTTTCTATAGTCTTCATTTCCTCTAGATTCCCATAGAATTCATCTACAAATGAAGAGAATTGAAAAATTGGAACTATTGGAACCCTGTCAATAAAATCAATCTTATCTTGATAAAGGGTCACAATTACTGGCACAGCTATTGAGCCTGGAGTCTTTGCAATATACTGTTTAGTTCGCTCCACTTGTTTTCTTACAGCCTCAGATAATGCTGATGAACTATACCTTTTCCAGTGTTTGCAATCAATTAACATGGCAATTCCCAACCTTATCCCAATGACATCAATTTCCATTCTAGGTTTTGTCATAATGAGATTTTTAATAACAGCAAAATTTTTTGATTCTAAAATTTCTGCTGTTAATCCTTCAAAATCTTTCCAATCCAAGGCAATAGCGATTTCATCAATTGGCGCAGCCTTTTCAATTAACAAAATGGCTGTCTTTAACTTGTCACTTTCGTCAAAATAGTATTTGTCATTTATCTTTGAACCAATTCCACTTTGTAAAATAGATTCAAGAATTTTTTTAGATTCACTATCATTTGTTTGCGTTATGGCTGAGAAATCCTTAACAGAAATTCCTCCTGGAATTAGTCCAGGTAAAGCAGATAACATGTTGTGTGTAAACTTCAATTGAGTTTTTGTTGTCAAATAACGTGATATAGGTTTTAAGACCAAATAAGACATGGTAATAATGAAATAAGTTTTATTAAGACTATCCCAAATTATGAACATGAAATTACTGCTAGTTTTATTGCTAGCTTTTGGAATTTTGATTTTAGGAATCAATGAAACGTATGCGGAAAAAAATTCCTATTTTGATACTGTAAGATTTATTCAATATTTGGATGAAAACACTGCACTTGAGGAAGTAAGAAATGGGAATTTGGACATGTATTTTTACAGAATTCAAGCAGACAGATTAGAGAGTTCTAAATCAAGAGAAGGTTTGAATGTATATGATTCGGCAAGTGGATCCTATAGTATTTTGATTAATCCGGCTGAGGCCGATAAATTCAATCCATTTTCCATTACAGAAAATAGATTTGCATTACACTACCTAGTAGACAGAAAACTGATTGTAAATGAGCTAATGTCAGGTTTCGGAGCCCCAATGATTTCAAATTATGGCCCATTTGACCCGGCATACCTGGCAATAATTGAGGATTTAGAAGCATTCAATTTTAGATACAATCCAGCTCTTGCAGAAGAAATAATTTCTAAAAACCTCATAGAAGCAGGAGCAACTAAAAAAGAAAACAAATGGTACAAGGATGATACTCCAATAGAGATTACTTTTTTTATTAGAAGCGATGACCCTGTCAGAAAATCCATTGGAGAAATTTTGTCAGGAGAACTTGAAAGAATTGGTTTTACCGTGAAAAAAGACTTTGGAGATTTGAATAAGGCCTTTGTGGTGGTGTATGGATCTAATCCAGCTAATTTAGAATGGACCCTATACACTGAAGGTTGGAACAAATCAGCATTTGTAAAATATGATTCAGTGGGATTAGGACAAATGTGTTCTCCCTGGTTTTCAAACATGCCCGGATTCAATGATCCAACCTATTGGAATTATCAAAATGATTACATTGATGAATTATCCCAAAAAATTTACATCGGAGACTTTTCCTCTTCAGATGAAAGAAATAAGTTAATTCAAGAAGCTACGGTAGAATGCATTAATGAATCTGTTAGGATTTTTTTAGCTAGTAAAGTGGATCAGTATGTAGTAAATGAAAGAATTGACGGAGTGGTAAATGACTTTGGTGCCGGCATTCCCAGTAGATTCACACCAATTAATGCACACAGTGAAAAAGAAGAACTGGTAATTGGAGTTAAGCAGATTTATCAAGGTTCTTGGAACCCAGTTATGGGATTTAGTGATACTTACAGTAGGCAGATTTGGAACATTCTCTCAGATCCACTTTCTTTCCCTCACCCATTTACAGGAGAGATAATGCCAATTAGAGGTAATTGGATGGTAGAGACTGCTGGGCCAGAAGGAGTATTAGAAATTCCAGATGATGCCATTATTTGGTCACCTACACAACAAAAATGGGTTAAGGTATTACCTAACAGTACTGCCATAAGCAAAGTTACATTTGATCTAGAATTTAGTAATTGGCACAACGGACAGAAAATGGATATGAATGACATTTTGCATTCATTATATTTTACCATAGAGTGGGGAACCCAAACCGATGAAAGTGACAAAACCTATGACACAGAATATACACCTAGGGCGGCTCAATCCGTTCAAACTTTAATTGGTGTTAGACCACTTGACAAAGACACAATAGAAGTCTATGTAGATTTTTGGCATTTTGATGAAGGGGAGATTGCAGATTGGGCATCGTTGTGGAATACAATGCCCTGGGAGATTTTTTCTGCAATAGAACAGGCAGTTGTTGATGGTAAAGTTTCTATTTCAAGATCAGGTGCAACAAGCAAAGGAATCAATTGGGTTTCATTGATTATTCCAAACGATGCAAAGGTCATCAAGGAGTACTTAGATGAATTCAGAGAAACCAAACACACTCCAAATGCGTTTAATGGTTTGGAAAATGATTCAGGATATTTCAATTCAAGATATTCTGCAACATCGGATTGGATTGAGAAAAACAATCATGCAGTAATTAGTAATGGACCATTCTTTTTAGATGGATATTCCCCTGAATCAAGAACTATCATGGTAAAAGCATATGCAGATGAGTCTTATCCATTTAGAGCCGGGCATTGGTCTGAATTTGAAAATACACAATTTCCAAAAATTACCAGTATTCAAGTACCAGACATTGTTTCAAGTGGAGACGAATTAAATCTCAAAATTGAAACATCCCAAACAGATTCGATTTTGTATTTTTTGAACAGTAATACTGGGGAATTAGTTTCATCTGAAGAGATTTTGGTAGATAAACAATCAACTCAAATTACTATTCCAAAAGAATTAACTCAAAAATTAGGAAATGGAGCAAATGATCTTAAAGTCTTTGCCATATCAGACTCTGTTCTTAAGCCTGATTTTCATTCTACAAGTTTTCTAGTGGTAGATAAAGAAAATCAACTTCCACAAACTGAGATAGAGGAATTTGAGTTTATAGATACAGAAGAAGCAATATTTTGGATAGTAGTTCCCATCATTGCCATCATCATTGGAATTGGAATTTTGCTTAAAAAAAGAAGCAAAGTTTATTCGGCTAAACCATAATCGTTTAGGATTGTTTCTAATTGATCCTCTGACTCCATAGAAGAGTAATCATCCAACAGGTTTTGATTCAGTTCATAGAACGTATGACCCCACTTGAATTTGTCAAGCAAATCAAGCGCTTCTTTTTTGAACCCTAGAATATACAAAGAAGCAGAAATTGCTTCGGCTGTAGTAAGTTTATTTAATTTTGAATAGTTTATTGGATTACC
>WVWY01000019.1:27003-48800 GCA_011773785.1 Candidatus Nitrosomaritimum khambatensis
TGATCAGCTAAATTCCAAGAACAGTCTATTCCTACAATTGATCTTACGATTGTTTTATCTTTTGGGAGTAAGGTCTTTTCTGAAAAAGGGTCCAATACAAGGTTATTTTTTTTCGTATTTTTAACATCACTAGCAATTTTGAATTTTACCATTTTTGCTGCTGTGCATTTTTTGGGATCATCTTGATGAAAACGTAAAACATGTAGTTTCAATAAAAACAATTACTAAAATTTCTATTTGGATTTTACTCTAGAACAGAGTAATTAATTTTGTAGTATAAGCGAGATGCCTGGGAGTCTTTTACAACTTCTATATTCCAAGTAGAGTCAGGAAGCATCTCAGTAGAAGATTCAGGCAATATTGAGAACTTTTCTACTCTTGCATCAGGCCCACTATACCTTACCTTCATGCTTGTTCCATCAACTTGAACTATATCATAAATTTCTCCTGGTTTCCTTGTTGAGTCTTTGACAAGGCAATTTTCTTCAGGTCCTATCACGCATACACCAGATTCTGAGGTTACTCTTAGATTCACATTTGGTTCTTCTCCTCTAGGAGAGGCAACTAGAGAGCCCATCAAAACTCTAGGACCAACACTTACTCCATCAACTTCCTTTTCCATTGCATTTACACTAACTTCTCTTTCAGGAATACTGTTTACCTTTTCAATTATTGTTTGAGTGAGAGGCTCTTTTGGTGATGGGGCAACCACATCAAAAAAGATCTTTTTAATTTCAAAGTCAGACTCTACTGTTACCTCATATTTTCCTAGACTATCAAAGGAATCTGGAACAGCAAATTGATATGAAAATGATCCACTTGGACTTGGTCGAATAGTGGTTACTGGTCCCTCATGAGTTCCACAGATAAATGAACCGCATGTTATTTCTTGTCCTGTTTTCTTAAAGACACTTACATTGAATTCTTCAAGGTAAATCAATTTGTTTGGTTTTCCGGTAACCAAAACAATGTCACCTGGGTTGTATTGAGATTTGTCAGATGATACAAGTAATGTTATTGGTTCATCAGTACCAAAAGTAAACTCATTTGCTACTCCAAATGAATAGTCAATTTGTTTTTTCAGATATACTGCTTTTACTTTGTATTGCCCCTCACTGAAAATTGTAATTGGTAATTCAAACAAGCTTTGGAAGTTTCCCCCTTGATCTGGATATACTGAGGCCTGATGAATTGGTATAGTTGGTTTTAATGCAGAAATAACTGTAAGATGTACTCTTTCTGGAACAACTAATCCTTCATCACCTTGTTCACGAGTAATAACAGACCCTAAAACTTTGAGAGTTTCACCTGCTTTGTAGATTGGTTTATCAGTGAAGACATTAATGGGTAAGATTTCTAGAGTGTCGTTAGCAGGATCCAAAGAGACTTTAAAGAACAAATCTCTGCTAAGAGAATCATTTGAAACTTGAATTTTATAAATTCCAAGATTTGAAATAGTGACTGACCTATCATCAGAACCCTTTACTGTTTGTTGTTTTTCTGCAATTGGAGTTATCCATTCCCAACTAAATTGTTGGTTTTCAGTTGATGCTCCCGAATTAATTACACTTCCATCAGGTTTTGTGATAGAAATTGAGACAGATGGCTCACCAAGGGGAGGAAGTATTCCTGTTAGATATACAGTTTCACCTAGCCCATAAACTTCCTTATTTAGAGAAAGTGAGGTGCTTGCTAATTCATCAATAACGGAAAAGGTGATAGAATTGGAAATATCTAGATATTTTGCCGTAACCAAGTATTGGTCCTCATCAAAAACACTATGGCTAAGCTCTGTGGTTATAGAATATCTTCCAGATAAATCTGGAACTGCAGTGAAATCATAAGAAACAGTTGAACCAGTACTACCCAATCTTCCTTGTCCTGTACCACCAATTATTGTAAGAGGATTACCATCTTTGTCTTTAATTGAAACTTCAACTACAGGAACAGAGGTGGTTGATTGACTTAATTCATTTACAAATCCACTAATAGTAATTGAATCTCCAAAAGAGTAAGTTGATTTGTCTGTCTTGATTGAAATAGGTTCTCTTATTACAATGTCTTCTGCAGGATCTTCAACCACACTAAAAGATTTGATTGCAGTTCCCACTTCCTTTGAAACTTTAACTCTGTAATCACCTAAACGTTCTTCTCCTTTTGGAATTTGAAATGTATATTTGAAAGAGCTGTCTCCCTCCAATCTTACCACATCCAAAGTTTTGAATGCAAAGTCCCCTCCTGCAAATTCGTTGACACCAAGTGCAGTATTTTTAGTCTGTAAAATTTCTAAATCCATTGAACTTATCCATAAATTATTTAATCTTCCAGTAATGGTTACAATATCACCTGGGGCATAAAGATCTTTGTCAGTCCAAAGTGATATTGTTACATCTTCTTTTACATCCTCAACAAGTGTGAAGGAAGTAGATATTTGTCCCAAATATTCGGCTGTTATGACATAAGTTCCAAAAATTGGATTAACTGTAGTAAGAAAAATTTCTCCTGCAAACTTTCCATCAGTAGGATATAAGGTTCCTGATTCAATGATAATTCCTGTAGGATCTTTTAACTCATACTTTAAACCCTCAAATGGAATTTCTTCAGAAGTAATTCCAGACAGAATCAAGGTTTCTCCTGGCAAATATTGAGATTTGTCAGTTACAATAGCAAAGGTTCCAGCTTCAGGAGTTTCTAATTCAATAATTTCTTCACCAACTGAAAAACTAGTTGAAGATGAAGCGTCTGCATAAGTTACTGATACATCATAAACTCCTTCGTTTATGCCAAGAACTGGATGTAAGCTCAGAGAAGTCCCAAAGTTCAAGTTAAGATCAGGATAAAGTAAAATTTCAGAGACAAATTGTGGGCCGGTTATTGTTACTGTAATTGGTTCAGGTTTAAAGTCACCAAGTTGTTGTACAAATACTTCTTCTGAAACACGTCCAGTTAAGACTGCAGTTTCACCAAAGATATAACTGGATTTACTAGAACTAATTGTCACAGAAACATCTTCAACTTCATCGGATACTGGTATCTTGCCATTTGTTGAACCCGCAGTAGATGTTTCAAACTTCCAGTCATCGGCACTATCAAGATCATATCCATCATAGATTCTTTGCCAAGATGTAAAATCATTTTGAATATCAGTCATCAAAGCAGTGGAATCAACAACAACCCCATTATTGTCACGAAGCTCTACAACCTCATTAGTATCAGTAAACCAAACGGTTTTGTAAGAATATGTAATGAAATCTCCTGATTCAATTATCGTTCCAGCAGGAATAGTCAATGTTTGTTTTAAAACAGTAGTTGAGGCAATCTTCCATCCCCCAATATCCATATCATTTTGAGTTGGATTGTAAAGTTCAACCCACTCTTTTGGGGATGCTGAATCATCACCTGGTGGATTAATGTCAACTTCATTAATCACAACATGGTCTGCAATAGAAGATTGTGCATATGCAGGGATGAGAAACACTCCCAAAACAAGAACGGAAAGTAAAATAGAGATGTTTCTAATCATTGCCTTTTTCCTACATGGGTTTCCCTAAAGGCCTCTTTTTAGAATGAAATAGAGGAAAAGTTGAGCTAGTTGTTAAAGTTGACCTAAGAAATTTGAATTTTCTAATAATTTTCATGCGTAAATTGCAACTTTTTGGTATTTAGGCAGTGCGTAGGATTGATCTGAGAATTAAAAAGAGTAAGATGATTTTCTATCTTACCGATACTCGTCTTTTGCTTGGTCTGCGCATTGGTCTGGTAGGTTTTGTTCTATTTAATTTTGGTTTGTCTGTTGTTAGGCTTCTACCTACCTTTTGGGCTTTTCTTCGTGAGGTGTTTCGAATTTTTTCTTGTCTTTGTAATTTTTTTAATTTCTCAGATGGGATTTTCCTAGAAGTTTTGGTTTTTGCCTGATTAAGGCGGCGAGTAATCCATCCCGTTTTTGATGCTTCTGATCTTTTTTTGGATTTTGATGTTTTGGCTTTCATCTTATTTGAATTGTTTTTACTTACTAAAAATCATTTATTTTGCAAATCACAGTTTGGGCACTTGTTATTAACAATAGTAAATCCGCATTCTAAACAAACTCCTTCACCAACACTTTGTTCCATAACTTGTTTTTTTCTTGCTGCAAATAATTTAATTCCAAAAAACAAAGCAGCTCCAATAACTATTGCAATTATAGGAATAACAAAGGGGCTAAGACCAATAATTACAAGAATAATCCCTGCAATCAAAATACCATCTCGTTTTTCAAATTTCAATAAAGTCAAATTGTTAAAGAATTGATAAAAAGGTGCCGGAGCTCAGAGCTATTAGGTTTACTTCATATCAAGTCATTACTCTAACTCTTCTTCATTGCTCGGCAGTAAGGTTAGCACATCATTTGATAATAATTTAATGATTAAGTGGTGGGATCGGCGAGATTTGAACGCGCGACCTCTGCGTCCCAAACGCAGAATCATACCAAGCTAGACCACGATCCCAACGAACCATAAAAACAACCCAATTTAAGCTTCACAGATAATCATTTTAAAGGCAAGTCAAACAACAAAACCATTGCAGATTGAAGACTACATAAAAGCTGGAAAGATTGCATCTGAAGTTCGAGAAATGGTTAGAGTAAAAGATTGGGTTGGAAAAACAGTTTATGAAATTTGTGAAGAGGTAGAAGGTGAAATTATCAAACGTGGTGCAAAATGTGCGTTTCCTGTAAATGCTAGTATCAATGAAGTTGCTGCTCACTATACTGCTGAGCCCAATGACCCAATAACTATTGGGGATACAGACTTGGTAAAAATTGACTTGGGCGCTCAAATCAACGGTTTCATAGCTGACACTGCAGTTACTGTTTGCTATGACCCACAATACGATGGTCTAGTTCAAGCCGCTGAAGATGCATTAGAAAAAGCCATGTCAATGGTAAAGGTTGGCGTAAAGGCAAGCGATATTGGTAGAGCAATTGAAACTACAATTAAACAAATGGGATACAAACCCATTGGAAATCTAAGTGGGCATTCTCTTGATCAATATACGATTCATGCAGGAAAAACAATTCCAAACATTTGGTCTATTGGAGGATTTTCACTTTCTGGTGATTCTGCATATGCATGTGAACCTTTTGTTACCACGGCAGAAGGTGGAGGATTTGTTCGAAATGGTCAAATCAAAAATATTTTTGCACTAAACTCTAGAAAGAAGACTAAAGACGAAGAAGCTGACAAACTTCTTGATTACATTTGGGAGAATTTCAACATGCTTCCATTTGCACTTAGATGGTTGACAAAAAAATGGGAAGAAAATGAAGCCAGACAATTGCTAAATCATTTGATAAAGAAAAAAGCAGTTCAAGCATATCCTGTTTTAATTGAAATTCATGAACAAAGAGTTGCACAAGCAGAACACACCTTTATTCCTACTGAAGATGGCGTTACAGTAACTACTATTGCTCTATAGTTTCACCAAAGATTTTTTCTATTTGTATTGTTCCATCACAAGAGTCACATTTTGATGTTTCTGCAAACAAAAAATCACCTTCTTTGAATTTTCTTTTTCTTTCTAAATTACAAGACTTGCATTTTTCTGTTGTATATGCAATGATAGTTTTTTCTTTTGAAAACATTATTGAGGAACTCCCACAGTGTTTCCCACACCAATTAGCAAAACTCTTTGACCTGGCTCTGTGTTTTCTTTAATCATCTCATCAATTTGATTTCTGACGTTTTCAGCCTGGTTTGCAATATCTTTTGTCATAAGAGTGATTGCTTCTTTAACAGATTGCTTAATCACTATAGCAAAAATCGGTATTTTATTTTTGGATGCAATCTCTTCAATTTGGAATCTTTCTGTTCCAATACCTCCAATTGCTGCACCAAATCCTTGGGCAGTTACAGCAGAATCTTCACCTTCCATCTTAAGAGCAGCGTCAATCATGATAATAATATCAGGCTTGTCTTTAGAAATCAAAATCTCAACTGCATCCCCAGGTCTACCTACGGAGGACCCAGGACCTTCAGCCTTTAGCATGACTAGTTTTCTTCCTTCATAGTCCATTTCACTTGACACGGTTTCAAAGGCGACAGTTTCTTTTTTGGTATCTAGCATCATTTTTCCAACAACCATTGGTCCTATACCATCACCTACAGGTTGTCCTTGTTTAAAAGCAGGAATGGCTTTAGTTATTGCCTCAGCTTCTTCCATGATAAATGGCAGAATCATTTGTAGTGGTAAAATTAATGGATAGTTGTTTTGTTTTTTTGCAGTTAAAAACATGTGATTGATAATTTTGTGAATCATATGTAAAGACGATGCAATTTCTAATAGAGTCAAGACTCTACTTAATGTAACATCATCAGTATCTGGAGACAGTGATTTTACATGATTCCTAGAGTAGTCTTCTCTTGACCGGACAATGTGTCTTACTTTATCAACTATTCCATTAGGGTCCATATCTACTGGCATTATTGTAAAATACTCTAAAAATCGGTCAATCCTTTTTACGGGATCTTCTTTAGGGGTCATATTTTTTTTAACATAATCAATTAACTCTGTTCTTGCCTCGACTCTGTAACCATCTAATTTTTTAATGGCTTTTTTGATTTCACCTGAAGTTACTTGTAGCTGAATCCTTTGTCCATAAAAGATGAAAAGGATTATTGGAAGAATCCAGATTAACATTAAAAGTGGATTTGAATCATCTCCAAATCCCATAAATTCATCAAAATCAAAATTGGTAAAGTCCACCATATCCTCTGCGATCTAGGAATCTAAATTAAATCATTCGTATAATTGGCAAGTCAAAAAAATTTGGGTTTGTTCAAGGTTGGAAAATTAGTATTTGCTTTTATTATGGTTATAACAGAAACCGAATATGCCACAGACAAAACCAATGATAGAAATTGTAAACGTAGTTGCGTCAGCCTCAGTAGATCAAAAAATGGATCTTAATGAAATAACTAAAAAATTCCCCGATGTAGAATATCATCCTGATCAATTTCCAGGTCTCGTTTTTAGACTAAGAACCCCAAAAACAGCCACTTTGATATTTACTTCAGGAAAGATGGTCTGCACAGGCTCAAAATCTGAAGAGATTGCAAGAAAAGCAGTCAAAACCGTAGTTCAAAAGCTTCGAAAAGGCGGAGTCAAGGTAAAAAAAGACGCCGAAGTCACCATTCAAAATATTGTATCGTCAATTAATTTAGGAGGTAAAGTTCACTTGGAAAAAGCTGCAAGAACATTGCCTAGAAGCATGTATGAGCCCGAACAATTTCCAGGATTAATTCACAGAATGCTTGACCCAAAAACTGTCATTCTAGTTTTTTCATCTGGGAAACTAGTCTGCACAGGAGCAAAAAATGAACAAGACGTTTATCGTTCTGTTAACCATCTTCACGCATTACTAGAAGAAAAAGAACTAATGGTCTACGACTAGATTATTTATTTTATTGGACTTCCCAATGGGACGTCCCCATCTACTGTCAACCAAAATGGTTTGTCATCCACATCTGCTGCCAAAAGCATTGCGTTGGATTCTACTCCGGCCATCTTTTTTGGTTCAAGATTTGCAATAACTATTACAGTTTTTCCTACTAAATCTTCTGGTTGATAATATTGTGCACCACCAATAATTACATCTCGTTTGTCTTCACCTAGGTCTATTACACCTTTTATGATTCGAGATTTTCCAGGTATTGGTTCTGTTTCAATTATTTTTGCAACACGTAAATCCAACTTTGCAAAATCATCATAAGAAACATTTGACATAAGAAACCTTGAATTTTCCCGTTAAAATTAATTTCGACGTCACATTAGATCCTTTTTTTGGATGCCGCTAGTTTCAATCTCATATCTTAAGGGTGCTGGCAACTCTAAATATTGCTTGTTTGCAAGAATCAAAATTTGATCATCAGGAACATTTACTTTTTTTAGTAATTTGCCTCTTTGATGAGCATAAGCATTTTTCCAAAATCCTGCCGCATCAAAAGTTCCAATTTTCCCCATCAGTCTCATCTCATATTATTGAAGTGACTGTGACGGAAGAATGGCATATGCCGTTAGAACCGGAGTTACTGTTCTGGATTTTAGGCATGATGCCCATCACAGTCTGATAATTTTGAATTGTAATCCAATATATTTACTGCGAACAAACTATTGTATAGTCATGGTAGAAATTACTACTTCAATTGAAATTGATGCCCCGGCTGACAAAGTCTGGGATCTTATATCAGACATTGATAGTGAACCTAAATTCTGGAAAGGAACTAAAGAAGTGCACAACATCTCAAAAGAAGGAAATGTGGTGAATAGAGAAATAGTAATAGCATTTCGGGATCAAAGATGCATACAAGAAGTAACCCTTTATCCCAAGGAAAAAATCATAGCCCAATTTACAAAGGGAATAATCGATGGAAGTAAAACTGTAAGTTTGAAATCTCAAGACAACAAATCTTTGATTGATGTAGTTTGGAACATCAGGTTAGCGGGATTGATGGGAATGTTTACTGGGATGTTAAAAAAACACATCAAAGACGGCACTGATTTGGCATTGCAATCCATCAAAAAAGAACTTGAGGGCTAGTCCATAAAATGTTTGTTGATGTTTTTAATTATTCAATTACTGCAGTCCTAATTGGAACTTGTGGGGCTTGGATTTTTCTAATAAAATCAATGCTGATTTCTTTTAAAACAACACCCTATTTGGACAAGTTTGAAAAAACTAAACATGACAACCCCAAAGTATCAATTATTCTGCCAGCTAGAAATGAAGAAGAGTTTCTTGGAAAATGTTTAGACACCTTAATTGACCAAGACTACCCAAATTACGAAATAATTGCAATTGATGATTCATCAGAAGACAAAACAGGAAAAATCATTGCAAAATATGCACAACAAAATTCCAAAGTCATTCATGTTTCTGCAAAACCAAAACCTGAAGGATGGATGGGAAAAAACTGGGCATGCATAGAGGGATACAAAAAATCTACTGGGGAGTTATTGCTTTTTACTGATGCCGATACAACCCACAAAAACAATGTAATTTCACTTTCAGTAAATCATCTTCTTACATTCAATTTGGATGCACTAACAGCAATTCCTAGAATGATTTCAATTGATTGGTGGACAAAAATCACACTTCCAATGATTTCGACATTTTTACATACTAGATTTTCTGCACTTCGTGTCAATGACCCATCTAAAAAAACAGGTTATTTTTTTGGAAGTTTTTTCATCATTAAACGTGAAACATATGAAAAAGTAGGAACACATGAGGGGGTAAGACAAGAAATTATCGAAGATGGAGCTCTTGGTAAGAAGGTCAAAGAATCTGGATTCAAAATGAAAATGGTTCGAGGGGATCACCTAATTGATGCCATATGGGCTCGTGATAGAACCACACTTTGGAATGCTCTAAAAAGATTAATGGTTCCACTTTATTTGCAAAGCCATGGAATTGCTGTAGGAATTTTCTTTGCTGTTTTGTTTTTGCTTTTTATGCCATTTCCATTTCTAGTATACTCGTCAATTCTTAATTTTGAAAACATTTCGAATTCCCTTGTTTTTGTAACATCTTTGATTGCATCAATTCTGATCTATATAGGAGCTGTAATTGAAGTGAAAAAGGCATTATATCTAAAGCTGACTCATGCAGTTTTTGGTCCCATAGGTAGCTTAGTAGTTGTACTTGGATTTTTGAGCGGATTAATTCAGGCAAAAAGGAATTCTTCTGTATCTTGGAGGGGAAGAACCTATTCTATGAAGGATCATATTCAAGATTCTATTAGAATTTAGGAGAATCTTTTTTATTTGTAATGAGGCAAATCAAAGTCTCTTGGATAAAACTGGAGTCATAGTTGGAGGAATAGCAGGTGCAGTTTTGACACTTGTTCTGTTTACAATAATAATGGTTCCACCTGCAGAAATAGAAAAACCAGAAATTGTTGTGACAAATGGTCATGATACTAGTACTGTAGGTGAGACTCTTCCCTCATACACCAAAGAAATGTCCTTAATTGAAATTTTTGAACATGCCGAAGCTGGTGTAGTGAGGGTTAATGTTCAGAGATCCGAAGACAATGAAACTCCAACTGGAGTAGGATCAGGTTTTGTATTTGACAAAAAAGGACACATCATTACTAATGCACATGTGGTTGATAAGGCAATCAAAGTAGTAGTGACATTTCTTGATGGTAGAGAATACAAAGCTGAAATAATTGGAGTAGATACCTTTACAGACATTGCAGTAATCAAAGTAAATGCCGATTTGGCATTGTTGCATCCCTTATCTTTAGGAGACTCATCCAACTTGCGAGTAGGGGAGCCTATTGCAGCCATTGGAAATCCATTTGGTCTATCAGGTTCAATGACATCAGGAATTGTTAGTCAATTGGGAAGATTGTTACCATCAGGGGCGGGGTATTCAATACCAGACGTTATTCAAACTGATGCTGCAATCAATCCTGGAAATTCAGGAGGACCACTCCTTAACATGCGAGCAGAAATTGTCGGAATTAACACTGCGATTCAATCAGCCACAGGTGAATTTACCGGTGTAGGATTTGCAGTACCATCTCAAACAGTAGCAAAAATTGTTCCTAGTTTAATTCAAGATGGAGAATATAATCATCCTTGGATTGGAATATCAGGAAGGGACATTGATCCTGATTTAGCTCAAATCTTGAAACTAAATGATGCTGTTGGATTTTTGGTCATCACAGTTGTTCCAGATAGTCCTGCTGCAAAAGCGGGTTTAATTGGATCTGAAAAAACAGAAGAATTTGAGGGAGTCGAGTACACGATTGGTGGAGACATCATCTTATCTGTAGATGGTGTAGAGGTTAGAAAAATTTCAGATATTTTAATTCATTTACAGAGGGCAAAATCAGTTGGCGATGAAATGGTTTTAGAAATCCTAAGAGATAATCGGACAACTAATGTAACCATAGTGTTGGGCGAACGTCCAAATGGCGAATAGTCCAATACAAGATTAAATACCTGAAAGATTGCATTTTGCTATTGAATAATCTTGTGTTAAACTCTGAGAGTTTAAACAAAGTTTTAGAAAATAAAATTATTTCACTTGAAGAAGCCTTGCAAGTTTATCAAGAGGCAAAGGTAAATCCAACAGAATTATTTTCTACTGCTCAAAAATTAAGAGAGAGATTTAAAGGAAATACGGTTACATTTTCAAAAAAAGCATTTTTCAATGTAATTAACATGTGCAAAGATACTTGCACTTATTGTACCTACAAAGCAGAACCAGGAGAAGAAAAACTTTCGCTCATGTCCAAAAACGACGTAAAACAAATGTTGAAGCTTGCAAAAAAATATCATTGTGTTGAGGCTCTTTTTGTAACTGGTGAAAGGCCAGAAGCAAAATATCAAGAAGCTCGGGAATGGCTTGCTCAAAATGGCTTCAAATCAACTCCAGAATATCTTGCACACATTTCAGAGATGGCTCTTGATGAAGGATTGTTTCCACACACAAATGCGGGAAATCTTACGTTTGATGAAATGAAAGAATTGCAAAAAACCAATGTATCAATGGGTTTAATGTTAGAAAATTCCAGTGAAAGACTAGCCCAAAAAGGAATGCCACATTATCTTGCGGCAAGTAAAAGGCCAAAGGCAAGACTGGAAGTATTGGAAAACTCTGGCAAGTTGAAAATTCCAATGACCACAGGGATACTTGTTGGAATAGGAGAAACTCCTGCAGAGGTTATTGAATCGATATTTGCAATCAAAAAACTACACGACAAATATGGAAACATTCAGGAAGTAATTTTACAAAATTTTCAACCCAAAGAAGATACAATGATGAGTCAATATCCATCGGCAAATGAGAATTATTTCAAAACAATTGTGGCACTCTCTAGAATTATTATGCCAGAAATGAACATCCAAATTCCACCTAATCTTTCTCCAAAATCATATCATAGTTTTCTGTCTGTCGGAATAAACGATTGGGGAGGAATATCTCCACTTACACCAGATTATGTAAACCCAGAGTTTGCGTGGCCGGAAATTAAAAAGATTGATGAGAATTCTAAAAAAGCTGGATATGATTTGAAATGCAGATTCCCAATTTATCCAGAATTTTTCTCCTTTGTAAGCAAAGAGTTAAGAGATAAAATGTCATTAATTGAAGATGAGGAACGACTAGTAAGGGAGGAATATTGGAGATGAGCGCAAACATAGATTATTTATTTAAAAATGCCGATCCTGTAATTTCAGAAATTTTAAACCGTGCATTAGATGAAAAGGAGATTTCTGCCAAAGAAGGATTGGAGCTATATGACACTGATGGCATGGATTTTCATTTAGTAGGATTGGTAGCCGATGAATTGCGACGTAGAAAAGTTGGAAATATTGTGACTTATGTAGTTAATAGAAATATCAATTTTACAAATGTCTGCATAAAGCAGTGTGGGTTTTGTGCATTTAGTAGAGATTTTAGAGAAGAAGAAGGATACTTTTTACCAACAGAAGAAATTGTAAGAAGGGCAAAAGAGGCTCATGATTTAGGGGCAACTGAAGTTTGTATTCAAGCTGGACTTCCTCCAGACATGGAAGGAGACCTATATGAGAAAATTTGTCGTGCAATAAAAAAAGAAATTCCAAAAATTCACATCCATGGTTTTTCTCCTGAAGAGATTCTTTATGGTGCCACTCGCTCTAACACAACTATAGAAGACTATCTAAAAAGACTCAAAGAATCAGGAGTTGACACTTTGCCTGGCACATCTGCAGAGATACTAGACCAAAAACTTCGAGATAAAATTGCCCCAGGTAGAATTAGCGTAAATGATTGGATTAATGTAATAAAAACTGCCCACAAAATAGGCATAAACACTACCTCTACAATGATGTTTGGTCACATTGAAACTCCAAAAGACAGAGTAGAGCACATTGCAAAGATTAGGGAAATCCAAAAAGAAACACGTGGATTCACTGAATTTGTTCCACTTGACTTTATTCATAGCGAAGCTCCTATGTACAAACATCAACTCCATGAGGGAATAAGACAAGGAGGTAGTGGAAAAGATGTTTTGTTAACTCATGGTATTGCAAGAATTATGTTAAACAACTACATTGACAATATCCAAATGTCTTGGGTAAAAGAGGGTCAAAAAATGTCACAGTTACTTTTGATGTGGGGAGCAAATGATTTTGGTGGAACTTTGATTAACGAAAGTATTTCTACATCAGCTGGTTCTGAGCACGGACAACTACTACGTCCTAGAGAAATAAAACGAGTCGTAAGAGAGATTGGCAGAATACCAGCAGAGCGAAATACCAAATACAAGATTCTTAGAAGATTTGAAGATTACAGTGAACAAGAAGAAGAACTAGACAAAGTAACTGACACTTCTAGATTTGGTTCATACACAGAACTTGTCAAGATAGACAAATACAAATATCAAAATCCAAGGAAAGCATAATTGTCCGCCTTAGACAAGGCTTTAGATCATTCAAAGAATTTAGGAGTTGATGAATGTGAAATTGTTCAAATCAAAAGGAAAATCCTTACTGTTAGAATTACTGACTCTGAAATTTATGAGCTGAAAAATAATTTTGACGAGAATTTTGGGGTTCGTTTAATCCATGACAAAAAAATAGCATCCAGTCAAACAAGTAATGGTGACGAAATTCATAAGGCTATTGACAATTCCTATCAGACCATATCACATCTAAAACCAAGAGAGTTTTGGAATGGCCTTCCCTTTGAGCTAAAAACCAAAAAAAATCTGGAGGGAGTTTATGATAAGAAGCTAGATGAAATTAATGGTATTCAGGCATCAGATATTGCACAAAGTATGATTAATTATGCTCTTGATGAGAAAATTAGCGCAATTTCAGGCTCCTTGAACATTGTTGCAGAGAATTTTACCCTAACTAATTCTCATGGTCTTTTTGAGACAGACAAGGCCACGTACATTTCAGGAATTCTTAATGCAGATTCCCAGGTTGGAGAGTCAGAAGTTTCAGGTATTGGACAAGGATGTTGCAGGACTTTGGACGAATTTTCTCCTCAGCAAATTGGTCAAGATGCAAAAACAATGTGTATTGAATCAATTAACCCAAAAAATTGTGAAGCGGGAGAATACGCTATTATTTTTGAACCATATTCAGTTGGGGAGATTTTGGCTTTTGTGGTCGCATCTAATTTTGATTTTAAAACATTTTCCGAAAAAAAGAGTTGCTTTTCAAATGAATTTAACAAGCAAATTGCGGTTGAAAATTTTTCTCTAATTGATAATCCTCACACCTCTCAAGGAATTGGATCAAAACCTTTCGATGATGAAGGAGTAGAGACAAAAATCAACAGACTAGTAAAAGATGGAATTTTTTCAAATACATTTAGTGATCTTTTTGATAGCTATAAAGAAAATTCAAAATCGACTGGAAACGCGTCAAGACCCGGGTCACCTATGGGCAGAAGTGCAGAATCGATTCCTATCGCGTTGCCCCACAACTTGCAAATAAAAACTGGCGATTTTTCACAAGATGAAATTATCAAAGATACCAAAAAAGGACTACTAGTGGGAAGACTATGGTATACTTATGCAGTGAACCCAATTAAAGGAGATTTTTCTTGTACTGCAAGAAGCGGAATAAGAATTATTGAAAATGGCGAGATAAAAAATCCTGGAAAATCAGTTAGAATTGTGCACAATCTAAAAAAATTATTTCAAAACATTTCTGCAATTGGAAGCAATGAAAAAAATGTAATCCAATGGGCATCGCTCCCATCAATTACTCCTTCAATTAGAGTTGAGAAAATTCAAGTTACTCCAATCTAAAATTATTGTGTTTTTCAAATACTAGACAAAAAATGAATAAACCAAATAGGCGATATAGGCAATGGCCAAACCAATACCTACAGGTCTGCTTATCACGCCAAGTTTGAGACCAATAAACAAGGATGCACTAAATGCTATCATTATGGCATAATCAATAAAGACGTTTGAGGCAACAAGAACACCACCAAGAGAAGCTCCTACACCCATAATCATCAATACATTGTAGATATTGCTTCCAATGATGTTTCCCACTCCAATGTCGGTATGTCCTTTTCGAATTGCAATAATAGATGTGATTAATTCTGGCAACGAAGTTCCAATTGCAATAACAGTAAGTCCAATCAATTTCTCAGATAGGCCAAGCTCTTTGGCAATAACGACGGCATTTTCAACGGTTAGATAGGCTCCAACTCCAAGAAGGGCTACGCCAATTGCAATAAGCCCTCCAGCTTTTGCATAAACATTTGTTTTAGTTTCAGAAATACTATGATCATTTTTTTCTCGTTGCTTTTTTGCATCTTTGTATGTGTAGATTGTAAACGCAATTAGTAATGCAAGTAGGAGTAATCCATCAAAAGGAGAAAGTTCGCCATCAATAGATAATGCAACTAACAATAATGAAACACCTATCATAATTGGAATTTCTTTTCTAAGAGTTGTCTTGCTTATTGCAAGAGGGACAAGAATTGCTGCAATTCCTATTACCATTCCAACATTTGCAATGTTGCTTCCAATGATATTACCTAAAATTATCTGGCTATGCTCACCAGCTGCTGCCACACTTGCAGCAAGTTCTGGAGTAGAAGTTCCATATGCCACTATAGTCATACCAATTATCATATTACTAATTCGAAGTTTTTTCGCAATTGCTACACCACCACTTACTAGCCAGTTTCCACCAAAACACAACATAGCCAGACCTACAGCAGTAAGTAGAGCATTTATCGCAATTTCCATATTCAAAGTTTGGATATTGGTTGTTTAAAGGAGATGATTTACCTATATTTCACAAATCAAACAATTCAAGCTAATCGCAGATTATCCAATTTAGACCCAGAAATGATGAAATACACGCCTGAAAATATGATATTTATTTAAATTTCATCAGAAAATTCCAAAGCTTGGAGGGAAAATAATGAGCGAGGACGAAGAAAAACCAGTTCCAATAAAAGTAGAGATTTTGGATAAAATTGCAGCGCTAGTAACTGCAGCATTTGGTCTAGTGGCAGCTTTGGCATGGAATGAAGCTATCAAAACAATTTTCAAAGAAATCTTCGGAACTGCAGATGCAGTTGGTCCAATGTTGATTTATGCAATTGTTGTTACTATTATTGCAGTAATTTTGACAATCATAGTAGCAAGGGCAGCATCAAAAGCAAAGGCAAATGCCTAAATCTATTTTTTATTTTTAAAATAATTTATTTTTAATACAATTACAAAAAATCAAAATTGTTTTAATAAAATAAAAAGTTCTAAACTGGATTTACCTTCCAGTCTCCATCAACCCAAGCTCCTATTACTTTTACACCCAGATTCCATGAGTTGATAACTTCTACTCCTTTTTTGATATGTGCAATATGCTCATCATCAGAAACTGGATTTCCTGCACAATCATAGTGTCCTGAAACAACAATTAGTCCAGATTTGTGTGCATTAATGGAAATTCCTACTTTGGTTTTTATGGATTCCAAATCACTACTCTCAGCTACTTTTTTGTCAATTCCAGGTTCTGTTATCGTATCAACATAGTCTACAGAATAGTTTTCTTTAATCCAATTTGCCAACGGAATTTGTATTCTTCCATCCATACAAGTAATGGATGTTGCAAATTTTCCTTCTGCCATAAACTCTCTAAAATTATACATGGTATTAATTTTGCTTGCAGCAAATTGTATTAGGAGTAAAAAATTTGAAGTTTCTTTTTCTTATTTTCTAAATTTCTTGATGTCAAATCAAATTTCAGACGTTATCTGACCCAAAAATCCATCTTGATCGCTAGGCGTGATATAGGTGTAAAAAAATCATCCACATAGGCAAATAAAATACTAGACTAACATTAATAAGGTAAAGTACCGTACCATACGGTATGATGCGAGCAAGACTGACATATGTGCCACTCGAAGTGGCAGACCAATTTGAAGACTTTATCATCAAAAGAGATGAGCAAATACTTGATGCAGTAAAGGCAAGAACAAAAGACTATAGTACATTATCACTTCTAAAATTGCTGTATCAACTCAGAGGAAACTCAATGACTTTTTCAGAACTGTATTCAAAGTCAAAGATTAGAATGAAAAAATCATTTCTAAACTATTTGCACTTGTGTGTAGATTACAATTTTGTCCAAAAAGAAGCAGTTGGATCAAATGTTATCTATTCAATAACAGACAAAGGGAGAGTAATGCTGAATCTGTTTATGCATAAAAGTAATTAGAGTAGATTCACACGACATGGATGATTTTATTCTTATTTTTTAAAAACAAGTGGTGATAATTTAGGAAAAGAACAGTGCGGAAAATATGATTGCGGCAATAATAGGAGTTAATTTAATTAATTTTTTATCGATTTCTTTTGCAATACTTAAGGTAAAATCTTTGTCACTGTGACCTATTTTATTGAGGTATCTTTGTTGAACCAATATGCTAATAAGAGTAAGTGAAAAAACCGAATAGACGGTAATCATTACTTTGTCAGCTATTGTCAAATATCCTAATGGAGGTATTTCACCCAAAAGTACTGCGTGGAAGAATATTGCTCCAACAAATACTGCTCCAAGTAGTGTTATTCTATCTTGAAGAATTTTGGGAGACATGAAAAAAGTAGAATATCCAAACCCGGCTAAAATTAAAACAGGAAAAATTTTTTTCAAAAATATCATTTCTGGATCCATTGTTAGTGGTATAATCATAGATACATGTGGAAAAGTTGCATAAGGTCTTTTGTACTCGCTAATTTTTAGTTGGACATCTCCTACATTGTACCCTGAAAGATGCTCTGCAGCAAGTTTATCTCCACTTAGCTCTTCATTGACGGTAAATTTGACATTCTCACTTGTCAGTGGATAATATGCGCTCATATCAAGGAACAGATCTATTGTTTCAAAGGGATAATCCCTATAGTCCAATTGATTAAAAAAAACCCCATGCATGAAAACTCTATGAAAATGCGGTTCTGTATGTGCAGCCCATCTTTCTTTGATATACCCATTTGTAAAAAGCCATTCTGATGGTGGCGGGCATTTAGTAAAATCAACTTTATCGGAGGTAATAAGCAAGGCAAAAATTAATTCATACGAACCATCTTTTGTATCAATTTCACCTATCGTGAGTACATTTAGAGCAATATTGTAATCAAATGGCTCTTGAGTTTTACAATATTCTTCATTACTTTGGATCAAATTACTTTGAGCGTAACTTGTTGACGGAATGAACAAAAAAAGAGTTGAAAATAAACTTAGAAGAAAAAAATTTTTCAACTCTAAAAGTTGGAGATGATACTATTTAGGATCTATGTTTGGCTGTAAAATTCAAAAAGCCTAACAATGTTACGAAAGGCATATTCACAAAAGTAATTAGACAGAATAAATCGACGTAAAGAATGCAAGAAGGTTTTCCTGATGCAGAAGTATTTGAAATTGTAAAAACAAATCTAAAAAGTCCAATCATCTTTGCTGGATTTGTGGGAGCAGGACTTGTGGGACCGCTTTCAATTAATCATATTGTTGAAAAATTAGAAATGAAAGAGATTGGTGTGATGAGATCAAAATATCTTCCACCATCAACTGTTTTTATAAGAGGAAGGCTTCGACATCCATTTAGATTCTATGCAAACAAGGAAGGAACCATCTGTGCAATAATTTGTGAAATCACATTGAGGATGGAAGGCCTTTACAATATCATTGCATCAATTTTAGATTGGGCAGCAAAAAAAGGATCCAAAGAAATTGTAATTTTAGATGGAGTTGCAAGTGAAGAACATGATGATAAAGCCTATTGTGCTGCTGAAGAGGATCTAGTAAGAACTATGGCAGATGCAGACATTAGTTTAATCCCACAAGGTTTCATCACGGGGATTCCTGGTGGAATTCTAAACGAATGCCTGGTTAGAGAAATTCAAGGGTTGACCCTTCTTGCAAAAGCAAACAAAGTAGACCCAGATCCTGAGGCTGCAGTGACTCTAATAGAGGCCATAAATCGATTTTATGATATGGATATAGGTATAGAAGAACTCCAAAAGGAAAGAGACAGACTGCATGAAGACTTCAGTGAATTGTCTCAAAAATATGTAGAACATAGAGAAGAACTCTCTGGAATGTACATGTGATCTCAATTTTATGCAAATTCTTTTATTCGCAGCAAATCCGCATCAAACTATGGGACTGACCTACAAAAAAGCCGGAGTAGATATCTCCAACATTAAGAAAAGTCAAGTCGCAATAGGAAAATTAATCGAATCAACTCACAAATTACAAAAATTAGCTAAAATCCAACATGGATTTGGTCATTATGCAGGTATTGTTGAAATACCAGGTGGAAAACTTTTGGCAACCCATACAGATGGAGTTGGAACAAAAGTAGTAATTGCAAACATGATGAAAAAATACGACACTGTGGGAATCGATTGTGTTGCAATGAATGTAAATGATATTATCTGTATTGGCGCCACACCAATTTCTTTTGTTGATTATATTGCTGCAAACAAAAATGATCAGAGAATTTTTAAAAAAATTGTAGAAGGCTTGGTTATAGGTGCTAAAAAATCTGCAATGCCAATTGTTGGTGGAGAGACTGCAATAATGCCTGATGTAATTGAAGGAAAAGGATTTGCTTTTGATCTTGCAGGAATGGTTGTTGGTCTTGTATCAAAAAAAGATATGGTTTTGGGAAACAAAATAAAATCAGGCGATGTGATAATTGGTGCAAATAGTACAGGAATTCACTCAAATGGATACTCGCTTGCAAGAAAAGCCCTTTTAGGAAAATACTCGGTAAAAGACAAAATCAAAGGAGTTGGAGTTTTAGGAAATGCTCTCCTAAAGCCAACTGAAATCTACGTCAAACCAGTTTTAGAGGCCGTTCAAAAATGCAAGGTCAATGGTTTGGCTCACATTACAGGAGGTTCCTTTACCAAGCTTCTCAGGCTCAAAAATATTGGGTATGAGATTGATTCTCTGCCTAAAATTCCACCCATAATGGGCTTGATTCAAGAACAAGGAGTAAAAGACGAAGAAATGTTCAAGACCTTCAATATGGGAGTAGGATTTTGTGTTATTGCCCCTCAGGACCAAGTAAGTAAAATAAAATCAATATTCAAAAAACACAAGATTTCAAGTCAGGAAATTGGCAAAATCACATCAAAAAAAGGGGTTACAGTAAATTCAATAAAAATAGCATAATTAGACAAATTCCAAATTAATTTTAACCAATAGTTCCCTTATATGGAGCCAAGTATTCGTATCTAAAGTAATGGCAGAAGCACACTTTATTGAAACGATTATCGGTGTAGGAATTTTGCTTTTTGCTGCCAAGTTGATGGCAGAGTTGTTTTTGAGATTAAAGTTACCAATTGTGTTAGGGGAATTATTAGCAGGTATGATTGTTGGTCCCTTTGCATTAGGGTCGTTTTTCATAGTTGATGGAAGGCAATTATTGCAAATCAATGACGAGATAAGGATCCTTGGAGAAATTGGGGCAATTGTAATTTTGTTTATGGCAGGACTTGAGATGACTCCAAAAGAATTTCTCAGAGGAGGAAAAGCTTCGTTTACTGTTGGAACACTTGGAGTAGTGGTTCCGTTCTTTGCAGGATACTTTGTATTTCAGATGTTTGGGTTTGAAGCGCTTCAATCTATGTTGATAGCTACAGCATTGACTGCAACAAGTATTGCCATTTCTATTCAGGTGCTTAGTGAATTTGGAAAAATAAAATCGCCTGAAGCTCGTCTGATTATTGGAGCTGCAGTAGTCGACGACATCTTGGCCATTGCGGTCTTGTCAGTAGTTTCTTCAATTGCCATTGGAGAGGGAGGAGTCGAATCCATTGAACTAAGTGATGTAATGATAACAATTCTCCAAGTGTTGGGATTCTTTGGTGCTATGTTGATAGTTGCAGTAATAGTGATTCCAAGAGTAATATCTCCAAGAATATGGAAAGCCAAAGGGAGTGTGGAAGGAATTGCAACAGCCTCGTTTTTTGGTGCGGCAGCATTAGCTGGCTCAATAGGGCTGTCACCGATTGTAGGTGCATTTGCCGTTGGCATGGCACTATCCACAAGTAAGGTTTTTGAGAAAATTGAGACATATGTTGAAAAAATAGGATTAATTTTTGCACCGTTATTCTTTGCAATTATTGGGGCTCAAGTAGATTTGAGAGCAGTTAACTTGGAAATTCTAGCCCTAAGTGGAGTAATTATTGTGATTGCGGTGGTTACAAAGCTGTTTGGTTGTGGAGTACCTGCAATGATGTTTTTGAAAAGCAAGTCTCAAGGAATGAAAGTCGGTATTGGAATGATATCAAGAGGAGAAGTGGGGCTGATTGTTGCAGGAGTAGGAGTCAGTTCAAATATTCTTACATCGGACGTGTATTCTACAATTGTAATTATGGTAGCGGTAACTACAATCATTACACCAATCTGGTTAAAGATGGAATACAGAAAAGAACAACGCCAAGGAAAAATAGAAAGTTAAACTACAGTCAGATCAGATCAAAATCCTAAAAATTTTCATAAAATCTTAAATTACACGGCAAATTTGAACTGGCATAGATGTCAGAAAAAAATTCCGCACAAGATCCAATTCCAACTAATGAATTTTTGATTGCACAAGTTGCAAAGATTAAAGCAGAATTAGAAGAATTAAAAAATCTTAAAGATAAAACCTTCAAATCGTCTTCACCAAAAAGAAAACCAGCTAGAAAGACTACTAAACGAAAGACAGCTAAGAGAAAACCAGCTAGAAAGACAGCTGCTAAGAGAAAACCAGCTAGAAAGACTACCAG
>WVWY01000038.1:0-2657 GCA_011773785.1 Candidatus Nitrosomaritimum khambatensis
TCTGTCCCACGTTGGTCTCTTAATGGGTTTGGAGGAAAAAACGATCAGCGGTGTTAAAGTACATTCTCATGAAGTTCAAATAATTTGGAAACAAACACTTGATGGAAATACCTCCTTTGAGGTAATTGATCCCAACCAATTGATTACAGATGTATCTATAGAAAATGAACTTGTAAGAGATGCATTTGGAAATAGTGAGGGATTAAACCAACTCCTTTTCACTTTCACGCCTACAAAACCATATGATACGGACGTAATTCTAGTTGAAATGTGGGATTATGAGAGAAATTCTTGGACAAACTCTTTCTACAATGGATTAACCATAGAACAAAATACAGAAGCTAATAATTCAGGACAAGTTCCTTCCGAACCCCAAGTTCCTCAATGGTTCAAAACAAATGCAGGATTTTGGTCTCAAAATCTAATTGATGATCAAACATTTTCAAATGGAATAAAATTTTTGATTAATGAAAAAATAATGAACATTCCAAATCTTAAAGAGTTTAAACCTGAACCTAAACTCCACTTTATAGAAGCTGAAAAAGGAGCTCAGCATTACATCGATAGATATTACAACGACGAGCATTATCGAGATTGGTTTGATGAAAACTATCCTGAATATACAATTGAAGAAGCAGTTGGTTACACAACTGAGTTAATTATCCCTGATTGGGTTAAAACAAATGCCGCAATGTGGACAAATGATCAAATATCAGATTCCGAATTTGTTGCAGGAGTTCAATATTTGATTGAAAAAGGAATAATTACATTATAATTTTAAATTTTTTTATCATAGTTCATTCAACGAATGTACCAAACTTGTTTTTATCTAGTTTCACTAAATAATACTCAACCGACCATAGCGGGATGAGAAACGGAGGAGTCATGCTGGTTCATCTTTAGTTTACCTGTTTCTCATCTATTTTTTTATCAAAGTTTTGTTTGAAAATCTAAATGCAAAAATTGCTCCAATTACTCCCATAATTATTGCAGGAATTATTGTAAACTGTATCACTTGTGGCATTAACTCAAAGTATGTATGATAAATCATACTTGGTGATACCAATTTTCCAAGAAGTGATTCATTATAGGTGTACATTATGTATGGATAATACACCATGTAAAAGCCAGAACCTAAAATCCCACCTGCAATTATTGAGGCTTTTTTGGTTTTTCTAAAGGAGACAATCAAGTCAGCCATTACAATTGGAATCATATTCATTGAATAGAACTCTACAGACTCTATCAAGGCAAAATTAGGCACGATTGCAGTCATCCCATAGATTAACAAAAAGAATCCACCCAGAATAGAAATCATTCCAGGTTTAAAGCCTGATAGTTTTGCAGTTACAATACAAATCAAAGACATCAAAAATGGATAACCAACTGTTGCCATTACAAATGCAAATGTTGGTTCAGGATTAAATTGAAAATAATCTGTGTTTGAAAATGGCAAAGACAATGAGGAAATTATTCCAGAACCTGCTAACCAAACAGGCAAAGTAGCTAAAACAAGTAAATAATTTGAAAAATTATTTTTTGATTCTTTATTTTGTAAAAATCTTGAAATTCCAAACATTCCTCCCAAGCTACAAAGCATCATTCCTGAAAGTAAGGTAAAGTGCGGTGGACTAAGCAAACCATCTAAACCAAAGTTTGAATGCCAAACAAAATCAAATGGACCCGCACCTACTAACAAAAAAATCCCAACAAACTTTAATCGTAATGGCAATCTAAAAATTTCTTTAAAGTTTTCTAACTTTCTATAAGCTAAAAATGAAATTGCAGCTCCAATCAGTCCAATTGCAACGCCAGAATACATCAAGGCATGTGGTGGAGAAAAAAATGTTTCAGGCTTGTTTAGCAAGTGATTTGTAATATCCCAACTTCCGCCAACAGTAACAAGTAAAATTCCAAAGCTTGCACAAATACTACCTATAAGAAAAATTTTTTGTGAATTTTTTTGCAAAAAACTCAAAGGTGTTTGTCTTACTTCCATTTTGATCTACTTAGTTAATCCTTAGAATATTAGGGATTAACATTTACTGTATAAACTAAAACATATTCTCCTTGATGGTCTAGTTGCCCCTCAGTTGGATAGTGAGATGATGAACTAGTATGTGGAATATCAATTGATTTTACATACACCGTAAATGGTCCAGGCTCATTAGGTGTAATTTCAAAATCCATCACAAATTTTGTGCCTGGTTGAACTGGTCTATTCATAGCCTCAATCTGTGGATATTGAGCATAAACAGTTTCTAAACCTCCGCTGTATTTTGCCCCAATCTCTTCTCCAGGCTCGATGTATATTGGAGAATTTGAAAAATCATAACTTACAATTCTTACAATTTCTTCAGTATCACTTAGGGTGGGAAATCCAGCAGATACTATGTGAATGTCTCCATAGTCACCAATATTTTCAGAAAATGTGCTTAGACGAAAAGATTCACCAAGATTGATTTGCGTGCTTGAAACTTCTACTTCCAAAAAAGGAATGGGAGTGAATTGTTCTTTTGCAAGAAATTTTTCAGGTAAAACAAAAACAGTCATTGAAAAATAAACAGCTAATGAAACACCAATTATACCAATTATGATTAGTTTATTCAATTAATTTGATGAGATTTTCACTGAATATTAAGAATAATCTTATTATA
>WVWY01000038.1:2687-54871 GCA_011773785.1 Candidatus Nitrosomaritimum khambatensis
ACTATTGCATTAATTATTGCAAATGTGATAATATTTTTTGTTGAAGTAGCTGCTACCGGACAGTTTTTTGAGTTTAGTAATCAAAGAGCCTTTGATTTTTTTTATAGTTGGGGTGCAGTTCCAAACTGCATAACTGGTGGAACTTCATCAGTATTTCAAACTGAAGTTGGACAAGTTACAATGGACTGCCCAACAGAACCTTATGTTTCTCTTCTAAGTTCAATATTTTTGCATGGAGGTTTGATGCACTTGGGAGGGAACATGTTGTTCTTATGGATTTTTGGTGACAACATTGAAGCAAAGTTTGGAAAAGTAAAGTTCCTTGGAATCTATCTTTTGTGGGGAATACTTGCTGGAGGGATTCACATACTGGGTGATACTTCAAGTCCTATTCCTGCAGTAGGAGCTTCGGGTGCAATATCTGGAGTACTAGGTGCATACTTGGTGATCTTCCCAAGAGCAAGAATTCAGACCTTCTTGATGATGGGATTCTTTTGGAGAATGATGCACATTCAAGCAAAGTGGTTCTTGCCATTTTGGCTAGTCTTTCAAAACCTGTTGCCATTTTTCATTGGAGGATTTGGTGTAGCAGGTGGAGGTGTAGCTTATTTGGCACACATTGGGGGATTTGCAGTTGGACTAGCCACTGGATACTTGTACAAGAAAACACACAACTCAGAGTTTACGTATGGAACTCGTTACGGGTATAGACCAGATTACTAACTTTAAAAAATAAATCAACCAACCTCAACACAAAATTCATGCCCTTGATAACAGTATCAATGTATCCTGGAAGATCTCAAGAACAAAAAGACGAGTACGCAAAAGCAATCACCAAAGCAGCAGTTGACATTCTAAAGACAAAAGAGAATCATGTTATTGTAGTCTTTGAGGATAATCCAAAAGAAAATTGGTTTTTGGCAGGAAACCAACTTTAATTATTTTTTAATAAAAATTACTGGATTTGCCTTTCCAGCAAAGGTAGCACATACACATGCTTGTATAACAAATTAAATGATTTCCACATAATAACAAAAATGGTACATTAGATGTTTGTACCACAAAAAAATAAAATCTAGAGTTTTTGAGTACCTAGTGCATCTTCATTGTTGTGAATTTTATCAATGTGAGTTGATAGTTGTTTATTGTCTTCAAAGACAGATTCACAATAAGGGCATTTGCTTCCTTCTGACATACTAGTAATAGATATTCCAGATATTTATGGTTGTTCTCAATATTTTATGGGGGTTCTCTAACCTTTTAATCTCCTGTCCAGTAAGAAAATTCAATGAAAGCAGCAGTGGTACAGTTCAGGGCGTCTACAAAAAAGGAAATTAATCTTAAGAAAATTATTAGTTTCATTCATGAGGCTGCAAAGAAAAAAGCATCATTGATTGCGTTTCCTGAATTTATGATGTTTTACACAAACTCTTCTCAAACTCCAAAAGAATTAGCAAGTCTAGCTGAAACAATCAATGGTGATTTTATAAAGTCAATTTCAAAGGCTGCCAAAGAAAACCAAATTCAAGTTGTTGGTTCATTTTATGAAAAAAGCTCAAAAAAAGATAGAGTATATGATACTTCTTTTGTAATTAACAAATCAGGTAAAGTAATCTCAACTTATAGAAAGATTCACCTCTACGATGCATTAGGGTTTAGAGAATCAGACAAGATGACATCAGGTTCAAAGATTGTAAAACCAGTAAAAACGTCGATTGGAAAAATTGGAATGATGATTTGTTATGACTTGAGATTCCCTGAAATGTCACGATCACTTGCAGTTGCAGGCTCTGAAGTTTTAGTTGCACCATCTGCATGGGTAAAAGGTGAAAACAAAGAAGAACACTGGCTGACAATAAACAAAACACGTGCAATTGAAAATGGATGTTATGTTATTGCACCTGATCAAGTAGGAAACATTTACTGTGGAAGAAGTGTTGTAGTTGACCCGTATGGAAAAATTCTTCTTGACATGAAAAAAAAACAAGGCATTGATTATGTCAATATCGATCTAAAGAAGGTAAAACAGGTTCGCAAAGTATTACCACTCTTAAAAAACAGAAGGACAGATGTATATTCTAACTTGAAGGCTTAGGTTTTCTTGATTTACAATTAAAGTTTGAGCATTGTTTTGTCCACTTTTGATTTCTTGAATATCTAAAAATTACCATAGGCCAGCTACATTGCTCACAAGAAACTTTTGTTGCTCGAAGTTTTGCTTTTTGTAATAGCGGTGATGATGCCTTACATCCACCATAAAAGTTTGAACAACCCATAAACCGCTTTCTGGTTGCACGAGATCTAATAACCATCAACTGACCTAGCTTACACACAGGACATGTCACAAGTCCTTTTTTTGGAGAGTTTGTCCCTAAAATTATGTATTTTTTTTCTTTTGCAGACCAAGACAAAAAGCCATTATTATCATAGTATTGTTTGATCTCTTTTTTGAATATAGAAACTCTTGTTTTGGTAGTCCGAACAATGTGTCTTTGTTTTTTAACTTGGACTGTTTGAAGCTGAAGTTTCTGTCTGGCCATTTCCTTGTATTGAATTTACTAAAACGATTTTTATAGGGAATGTTGTCAGCCAATTTTGTGGAAAAGGTTTGTGTTCTTGGTGCAGGTAGCACCAAATATGGAAAATTATCTGAAAGTATAGCTGATATTACTACTCAAGCATCAGTTGCTGCCATTGAAAGCGCGGGAATAGAGCCCAAAGAGGTAAAAGCATCCTATATTTCCAATGTCTTTGGAGTTGCAGACAAGCAAGTCCATATTGGTCCTGTCTTAATGAGTAGACTGGGAATTCCTGATAGGCCATCATTAACCATAGAATCAGCCTGTGGAAGTGGCTCAGTATCATTTAGGGAGGCTTATGCCAATATTGCAGCAGGATTCTATGATTGCCTTATTGCGACTGGTGTGGAAAAAGTAACTCATACCGGAACTGAATGGACTACAACCTACTTTGCTTATTGTTCAGACTTTTTCTATGAAGGACAAGCAGGCGCATCATTTCCTGGATTATTTGCATCGATGGCTCGAGCTTACTTGACAGAGTTCGATGCAACCGAAGAGGACTTTGCAAAAGTTGCAGTAAAGAATCACGATAACGGATACTTAAACCCAAAAGCTCACATGCAGAAAAAAATCTCAGTAGACGATGTAATGAAATCTCCAGTGGTTGCAAGTCCACTAAAACTCTATGATTGCTGTCCCTTCTCTGATGGTGCAAGCTCTGTAGTTCTTTGCTCAGAAAAGTTTGCAAAAGAACATGGTGGTGACTATATTGAAGTAATCGGTTCTGGTCGAGGTGGATCACCAGCAGCACTTCAAGGTAGAGAACACCTGACTACCATTCCAAGTACAAAAATTGCATCAGAACAAGCTTACAAAATGGCAGGATTAACTCCAAAAGATATTGATTTCGCAGAAGTACATGATTGCTTTACTATTGCAGAAGTTGTTGACACAGAAGACTTGGGTTTCTTTGAGAAAGGACAAGGTATTCAAGCTGTTAGAGAAGATAGAACTAAACTAAATTCTGACATTTCAATTAATCCATCAGGTGGTCTTAAATCAAAAGGACATCCAATTGGAGCTACAGGAATTGGACAAGTTGTAGAAGTTTATGATCAACTCACAGGAAAAGCTGGAGAAAGATCAGTTAAAGATGCAAAAATTGGTTTAACTCATAACTTTGGTGCAACCGGAGCAAGTTGTGCCGTTCACATTTTCCAGAGTGTATAGCATGTCTATTGAAGAGCAAGTTATTGAAAATGCAAAGCAAGGCAAACTCCTAACTCACAAATGTACTAACTGTGGTTATCTTCATCTATCTACTGCCTATTACTGCTTAAAATGCGGTAGCAAGGGGTTTGAGGACGTACTTTTGGAGGGTTCAGGCACAGTTGCTACCTATACCATAATCACTGTGGCTCCTGCAGGCTTTGAAAAATACACTCCATATGCCTTTGTGGTCTTAAAACTAGACAACTCAGACTTGAGAATTTCAGGATTTATGGGAGGTATAAAAACCCCAGAAGATCTTCCTGTAGGAACCAAAGCGAAAATTACCGGTTTTGATGAGAGAGGAATTCTCATCGAAAAGCAGTAAAATAATTTAGTAAAATTACTAAAAAAACTCATAACCGATTCTTAATTATTTTGAACTTTTGATCACCTACATGTCTGTTGAAGTAACATGTGGAAAATGCGGTGAAAAGATCACTAACATGAAAATGCTCAAAGCTCTAAAAGATGTAATGAATCCCTACAACGGAAAATGTCCTTCATGTGGACAAACATTATCAACATCTGAATTTGCTCTTGATGTTCAAGAAAAATGATCAAATTTAGAGAAAAATGATCCTAACTGATCTAAAAATGATCTAAAGGGATCAAAAATTGATCTATTTTTTAAAAATTTGATCTAAAATTCTAAATTTGATCTATTTTTCTAAGAAAATATTCCATTCAGAAGTCTTAATTAGTGCTTTTTTTTAGTCATGACTATGGAAATGAAAGGGGAGCTAGAAGAACCAAAGAAAGGTAGCATTCTTCAATCAACATCGAAGCGAGTTAGAATGATCTTTTCTGTAATGGCAAGTCCAAACAGAATTGATATCTTAAGAATTTTAAATTCTAAAGGCCCGTTGACTTATTCTGAATTAAAATCATTAGCTGGATTCAAATCAAAAAAAGAAAGTGGGAAATTTGCATATCACTTGAGAAAATTACTTCGCCAATCCCTTGTTGCATTAAACAAATCTGAAAGACGTTACACCATCACAAATCTCGGAAAACTTGTTTTGAGCTTGGCAAGACAAATTGAAGAAAGATCAATTATTGAAAGTGGAAAGATGTATGTAAGAACTTCACACGAATCAATCGAAGAATTCAATTCTCATAAAATTATTCAATCACTTGTCAGAGAAGGAAGCCTTCCATTGGAATTGGCTCAAAAAATCACTGAAGAAGTTGAAAATAGAATTTACAAATATCAAACAACATACCTTACAGGCTCACTTATTCGTGAAATGGTCAACTCCGTGCTTCTTGAGCATGGCCACGAAGAATACAGGAACAAACTTGCACGCCTGGGTCTGCCTGTATACGATGTCCAAGAATTACTTTCCAACCTAGATGATGCTGCTAGTGGAACTGATGGCTTGTTGTTTACAACAGGACAAAGGGTCTTTGCTGAACACCTTCTAACAAACATCTTACCAAAGGATGTAGCAGACTCTCATCTTTCAGGAGACTTGCACATTACAAATCCAGGTATTTGGTCAATGATTCCAGATACTATCTTTGTAAATGTTAAAGATCTAATTGATGATGGAATTATACTTGGAGGAAAGAATCTTGATATTTCAAGAATTCCATTATCAAAATCCATTGATGATATAACTTCTTCACTCTCCGTGATCATATCATTACTATCAAAAGAAGCTTCACAAGAAATTGTTTGTGATGGAATTGTTTCATTGTTTAGCAAGCATTCAAAAAATGTTGAAGAGATAGAACAAAAATTAACAAACGCATTTGCAACTGCATCAACTACCCCAAACTATAACAAAACAGGAACTAATGTTTCATTTAGAATTCCTTTAGGAACTGATACCAAAATTGTAAATGCAATAATCAATGCATACAAAAATTATACAAAGATAACACCAACCCCAAAGATTGGTCTTGTTATAGACTATTCAAAAGGAAAAATATCTGACGTATCTGAAATTACTGCAGAAATAATCTCTATTGGTGGACAGATAACATTCACAAAAGACAAAATTTCAAGTTCTGGAATTACAAATGCCTCAACTAAAGCAACAGGACCACTTGGAATTTCCTTACAATCTGTTTCAATAAACCTTCCAAGACTTGCATTTGAATCGAACAAAGATGAAACCTACTTTAGAGCAAGACTAGCACTTCTTATGAAGCCAGCATTATCATCCATGGCACTAAGAAAGAAGGATATCTCAGACCTTACTAGAAGAGGATTGAATCCTATTCTTGCCAAAAATACCCAATACATGCAAAGAAGCTCAATATCACTCGTTGTCAATTTAGTGGGTCTCAAAGAAGCAGTCTTTAACATCTTAGGTTACAAAGACAACAAAGAAGGCAGAGCAGTTCTTCATAAAGTAATAGAGACCGCAGTAGATGTTGCAGCCAAAAAAGGTAAGGAAATAGGTGATCCTGTTCACATTTCCATGACTGAAACTGATGGCTCAACCCGATTTGCGCATCTAGATGGTGAAAAATACGGTAAAAACTCTGCCTTAAACCCAGAAGAATCCGACTCTTATTCTCAAGGAATTATTCTCAAATCAGAGGAGATTGCAAACTTTACCAATAAGAGTGAAGAAATCACTGAATGTAACAAATTATCAAAGTTACTTAACGGAGGACTATCCGTCAATCTAGAAATTCCTAATGAAGCAAAAACAGCTGATATCAAAAAGTCAATAGAAAAAACAGCAGAATTGACGAATTCCTTCAAACCAATACGGAACATTGCAATCTGTGGTGAATGCGGATTCAAAGATCAACCATTCACTGACAAGTGTCCCAAGTGTAAATCACCATACATAGTCTGAAATTCGTAATTGCAAAAGCAATTAGGATCATCAGATAAAATTTTTCTTCTTATAAAGAATAACGATCATCGTCATTTTGAATATTTTGTGGCGATATGAATTTCATAGTACCGGTGTTAAAAAAATTGACTACTAACCGTGCCAAGATCAAAATTTTTCTATCACACAAGTTATATCCACATTAATTCTAACCCTTGCGGGGAGATTATAATTGGATAATTCGCAAATAGAGAGTACTATCAATGAGATCCGTAAGCGCAATGGCGCTATAACGGCTTTCAATCAAGATAAAATTTCAAATGCCATTTACAAGGCATTAGCCGCCACATCTAAAGCCGATCGTGCGTTGGCAGATCAACTAGCAAACAAGGTTGTTCAAAAATTAATTGAACAAGGGTTCACAAGCAACAGATCACCTAGTGTTGAAGATATTCAAGATATTGTGGAATCAACTCTAATTGATAGTGGTAATAGTGACATCGCTAAAGCCTACATTGTTTACAGACACGAGAGAAGAAAATTAAGAGATGAAAAGATGAAAGTATTAAACGCAAAAGCCTTAGATCCAGTTTCCAAGAAGTTCGATCTAAATTGTCTGCGAGTCTTAGCATCAAGATATCTTTTCAGGAATGGAAAAAATGAGATTACTGAAACTCCAACTCAGATGTTTGAAAGAGTTGCTATTTTAGTAGGATTAGGAGATATCCTGTATGATTCCGAAGTATTTGAAAAGTCAGGAAACCTTTCTCAAAATACAGATAAAGCCAAAGCATACATTACAAAGTTAGATAGCTTTGATTACAAATTCAAAATTGGTGAGTATTTTCTCAACAAGTATCATTTTAGATCGCTAATCAATCACTATGTAACACTTGCAAACAAAGGTCAGATGAAGGTCAGCTTTAAGGAATTACTCACTCTTATTGCAGCCAAAAAATTTGATTCCTATGCTGACAGAATCACCGAATACATGGAGATGATGACATCTCAAGACTTCCTTCCAAACTCTCCAACAATGATGAATGCAGGTGGACGATTAGGACAACTTTCAGCTTGCTTTGTTCTTGGCATGCAAGATGGTATGGAAGAAATCATGAAATCTACCTCTGATGCTGCATTGATTTTCAAATCAGGTGGTGGTGTTGGTATCAATTATTCTGATTTGAGAGAAGAAGGAGATATTGTTGCATCAACATCAGGTGTTGCATCAGGTCCAGTATCTTTCATGAATATTATCAACACAGTAACTGAGGTTGTAAAGCAGGGTGGTAAACGACGTGGTGCAAACATGGGAATCATCGAAGCATGGCATCCTGATGTTGAAAAATTTATCACAAACAAAACAGAGCCAGGAGTTTTAGAAAACTTTAACATCAGTGTTGGAATCTGGGAAGACTTTTGGAATTCACTTGTCAACACTGAAGATGGAAACTATGTTTTACGCAGTCCACGTGATAAACGACCAGTCAAAGAAATTAATGCACATCAATTAATTGACCTGATCGCATTATCTGCATGGAAGAGCGCAGAACCAGGTTTGATCTTCTTTGATCAAATTAACAAATACAATGTGTTTGCAAAGGCAAGACAAGCTCCTCTAAGAGCTACCAATCCGTGTGGTGAACAAAGCCTTTATCCATACGAGTCTTGTAACTTGGGTTCAATCAATCTTGCAAATCTTGTAAAAAGAAAAGCAGATGGAGAATACGAATTTGATTGGCAAAGATATGAAGAAACAATACGAAAGACAACAAGATTCTTGGATAACATCATTGACGTCAATCATTATCCTGTAGATGAGATTAACATTGCCTCAAAAGAATCTCGTAGAATCGGATTAGGTGTAATGGGAGTAGCAGATCTTCTTTACAAACTAAAGATTCCATACAATTCACCAGAAGGCTATGAGCTTCAATCAAAACTATCTGAAGCATTAACCTACTACTCCATGGAGGAAAGTGTGGCACTTGCAAAATCTCGAGGAGAATTCCCCCTGTGCTCAAAAACAGAGTTCCCAGAAGGAAAGATTCCAGTTGCAGGCTATTATGAGAGACCAAAAGAATCTCACTCTTATGAATGGGATGCCCTTATTGAGAAAATCAAAAAGCATGGAATCCGAAACGTGTTGACTACAACAGTAGCTCCAACTGGAACACTATCAATGATAGCTGATTGTTCAAATGGTATGGAACCGGCATTTGCTCTTGTGTTTGAAAAGAGAGTAACAGTCGGAAGATTCTTCTATACAAACAAAATTGTCGAACAAGCTCTTAAGGAAAATGGATTGTACAATGACGAAATCCTTGCAAAGATTGCTGACAACTATGGCTCACTAAAAGGAATTCCTGAAATTCCTGAATGGATGCAAAAGGTGTTTGTAACTGCAATGGATATCCATTGGGCGGATCATTTGATGGCCCAAGGAGTTTGGCAGAATTGGATTGGAAATGCAATTGCAAAAACTATCAACATGCCATACGATGTTACTGCAGATGATGTAAAATCTGCATATCTTTTGGCACACGAGCTAGGACTCAAAGGAATTACAGTATATCGTGATGGCTCAAGACACAAACAAGTACTTCACATGACAAGTGAAAATGCTGCAAAAACATTTGATGTGGTTCCAACAGAGTATGTAACAAAATTTGTTACTAATACGATAACAAATCCATACATTAAATCTCAAGTAAATGCAGCTTTGGAACTCAAAGTTCATGACGAAGACATTGCTTCTGAGCCACAAAGACAAGACGAAGTCTCTGAAGATCGTCAATGTCCCACATGTAAAAACAACCTTGTTTTTGTTGAAGGTTGTAGTATCTGTATTGAATGCGGATACAGCGGTTGTACTTCAGGATAGATAATACAATCACAACTTTTTTACTTTCTTTACTTTTTCTCAACTTGTGGATAAAAAAATACTAGGCATAATTGCAGGCGTGGCAGTAGTAATTGCCATTATAGCAGTCTCATTAGGCCAGGAAGATTCTTCACCTATAATTAAACAAGAAAATAATGAAAACATCGGACTAGTAATTAACACACCGACTTCTTCAGTATCTTTACGTGAAATTGATCAAATTTACTCTGATGCCTCTTCTACTGGGATTGGAAGAAGTAATGTGTACTTGTTTTGGAATCTAATAGAACCACAAAAAGATGAATTTGATTGGCAACAATCCGATATTTTGATGGGTCTTGATCAAAAAAATGATCTTAAAGTCACTCTTTATTTTTCAATAATTAATGGACCAACGCTAGGACCTTTTCCTAATTGGATTGGAAAACCCTCAATTAATGCAATTCAAGAAGACAGATTGGTAAATGTTTTAGATGCCATTCTTTCAAGATACGGCATTATTGATACGGTGATTATTGCAGGTGAAACTGAATCTCAATTCCGATACAATGAACAAAACATTCCAGTTTACAAAGAACTTTTCAACAATATCTATTCTCAACTAAAAGAAAAGCACCCCGATGTAAAATTTGGAAATGGATTTGCACTACACCATGTATTGAATAAAAACTTGGAACATATTGTATCTGAATTGGCCGTTGGTGATTTTGTTGGATTTTCATATTTTCCAGTTGATAGTCTAAATGATATTGTAAAAACTCCAGAACAAGCCACTCAAGATCTTCAAAACTCTCTTGAGATAGCACAAGGCAAAAAGGTTGGGTTCTTTGAAGTTAGTTGGTCTACTTCTGATTTTGTAGGTGGAAGTGAGGCAAGTCAACAAGAGTTTTTGGAAAAAACATTTGAATTTTATTCAGAAAACGAAAAAGAAATTGAATTTCTTACTTGGTACAGGCAATATGATAGACCTGAAGGAACATGCGTTTCAGAAGAACAAGACATTGGAGAAACTAGTATTGAGGTAGGTGGGGGCTCTGGGCTTGGAAGCAGTGAATTTGTGATTGAGAGGCTAAATCACTATATTTGCAATGCAGGATTGTATGACGTAAATGGTAATCCTAAACCAAGTTGGAATGAATTTAAAACTCAAGTCCAAATGTTAAACTAATGATTTCTCTTGTCCTTGCAGAGTCTGCACTGGAACTCGTGCCAAAGAAATTGAGAAATCATCCTTCAGTGATTTCTCATGCTAGAAAATTAGGAAAAAGGAATTCAGAAATTTTACTTGATAACTCGTGGCATTTTGCTGCAATGAAAGGAATAGATGACGAAAAAAAACGAGGTCGACCAGATCTAGTTCACCTTAGCATGCTAGAAGCAACTTCTATCCCTCTTTACAAGGAAAATCAAATTAAAATTTTCATCCACACAATAGATGACAAAGTAATCTACTTGGGAGATAATGTTCACATTCCTAAATCATATCATAGATTTGAAGGATTAATCGAAAAATTATTTTCTGACAAAATAATCAAATCAGAAAACCAGACCTTACTTGAAATAAAAGAAAATTCTTTTTCTGATCTTATCGATGAAATTAATCCGTCTACGGTTATTGGATTTTCTACACAAGGAGAAGAACATACATTTGAAAGTGCAGCTTTACAATTACCTGACAATTGCTGTATAGTAATTGGAGGATTTCAAAAAGGACACTTTTCTGATGAAGTTCAAAATAGATTAAATCAACTCATTGCTATCAGAGATACTTCATTTGAGGCTCATGTAGTCGTGGCACGTATCCTTTATGAATACGAAAAAACCATTTTTATGTAGGCAATTTTGTTTTCTTTTTTGTGCAGTCATAGTATAGCCTGGTTAGTATTCGGGGTTTCCAACCCTGTGACGCGGGTTCGAATCCCGCTGACTGCATCCTTTTTAATAAGAAGCAATTTTTAGGTGAAATTCAAATAACTTTCGTGAAACCTGCTGTAAAAAAAATTGCCTTTGAAAGAATGCAAATTCTAATTGATAATGCAATTTCTAATGCACAAAAAAACCCTGAACTATCTCAAAAGCAAGCAAATCTTGCAAGACGAATTAGTACTAGACATAAAATTCGAATGCCTTATGATCTGCGAATTGTATTTTGTAAAAAGTGTAAATCATTCATTGCACCTGGAATTAACTCAAGAATTAGATTAGGAAGATCATCAGTAAAGTCGATCAGAATTACCTGTAACTTTTGTGGGCATACTTATCGCAAAATAATATCTCAATGATTTATAAGACGATTCCAGATTTTTTGTCTTCATGGCAAAGGTGTACGATGTACCAGCGGATGTCTTGATAGATAGATTAGCTAATATTCTAAAAAACGAGGATATTCCTGCACCTTCATGGATTCCATTTGTAAAAACTGGAGCTCATGCAGACAAGCCTCCACAAAACAGAGATTGGTGGCATACTAGATGTGCATCTCTTTTGAGAAAAATTTACCTAAATGGCCCTGTGGGTATTAATGATTTAAGAAAAGTCTATGGTGGTGGCAGACCATCAGGATATGGTGCAGCACACCACAAAGATGCAGGTGGTGCTATAATCCGTCATGCAATTCAAGGATTAGAAAAACTTGGTTATGTTGAAAAAGTTGAGAAGAAAGGACGTGTTGTTTCCAAACAAGGAATGCAAAAATTAGATAGACTTGCAACTGAAATTCTAAACGAACTAGCAACTGAAAATCCAAAATTAAAAATTTATTCATAGATTTGAAATGAGCTTTCCTGATTCTGACGAATCACAAGATAATTCATTTAATGAAGAACACGTTAATGAACAAAAAGAAGGAATTCTAAAACAAATTCTCAGTGGTGAAGCCCGAATGCGACTAAATAATATCAAAATGGTAAAACCTGATTTAGCAAACCTTGTTGAACAGTACCTAATTGGAATGGCATCGCAAGGAAAAATTCGCTCTCCCTTAACTGACGATCAATTAAAACAGATATTACTCTCAATCCAACAACCAAAACGAGATTTTAAGTTCAATCGGGTCTGATCCCAGATAAAATATAATTATGGGTATGAAAGCAAAATACCCATGAAAGCCGTAGTTTACAATGAATACGCACCAGATGATGATTATGCTAAAATCCTTAAAGTCCAGGATATAGATGAACCAAAACCAAAACCAGATGAGGTTATTTTTACAAACAAAGCATCAGCTTTGAACTATAACGATATCTGGGGAATGCGAGGAGTTCCAGTTGCAGTTCCTCTTCCACACGTATCAGGTTCTGATGTAGCTGGAGATGTAATTGCCGTAGGTGAAGATGTTAAAAATTTCCAAGTAGGTGACAGAGTTGTCTCCCACTCAAACTTGGCATGTAGAGTTTGTAGTGCTTGTACTGATGGAAGAGAATTTGACTGTACCAGAAGACAAGTTTGGGGTTTCCAAACTGGACCTCTATGGGGAGCATACAGTGAACAAATTCACTTACCAGAAGTTAATGTTTCAAAAATTCCAGACAGTGTCTCATATGAAGATGCAGCAGCAGCTTCAATGACCATTCTTACTTCATGGCACATGCTAGTTGGTAGAGCCAAGATTAGACCCGGACAAACAGTACTTGTAATGGGTGGTGGTTCTGGTGTAGGAAGCTTTGCAATTCAAATTGCAAAATTATACCAATGTGATGTAATTGCAACTGCTAGTCCAGACAAACTAGACAAATGTCTAGAACTTGGTGCCGATTATGCAGTAGACCACAGAAAAGACGACTGGAGTAAAGAAGTCTTTAAGATATCAAAAGAAATTGCAAAAACAAAAAATGAGGCACCTGGAATTGATATTGCTTTTGATCATATTGGTCAAACTCACTTCAACAAGCAATTAACATTGCTCAAATATGGCGCAACACTAGTTTCATGTGGTGCTACAACAGGTTATGACGCACAAATAGATCTTAGACACATATTTTTCAAAGGAATTAACGTCTTAGGTTCAACACAAGGAACAAAAGCCGAACTTGATCAAGGTCTTTACTGGATGGGTCAAGGAAAAATCAAATCTATTGTTGACTCAATCTATACATTTGAGCAAGCAGCAGAGGCCCACACAAAAATGCTAAAGGGTAACTTCTTTGGCAAAATCTTAATGAAGCCAGAAGGCGCTTAGTCATTTAATGACTCAGCTCTTCCGTAGCCTCATTTTTGTTCCAGGTAATAATTCCAGATTTTTAGAAAAAGCCAAAAACCTTCAGGCCGATATAATTTGTTTTGACCTAGAAGACTCTGTACCTGACAAAGATAAAAAACAGGCACGGAAACTAATCAAAAATGCCCTAAAATCACGTTCAGAGTACACTAGCTCAATTTTTGTTAGGACCAACTCTCCAATATCTGGTAAAATTCCTGATGATCTTAAGGAAATTGTTCAAAAGGGAATTGATGGAATTGTTATTCCAAAGGTAAACAATGTTAAAGAACTAAAACAAATCGAGAAAAATTTACAATCATTAGAAAAAACCCGAAAGCTAAAACCAACCAAAATCGTTCCTTCAATTGAATCGACTGAAGGAGTTGTTAACACTTACAGTATTGCATCACACAGTAAACGAGTCTGTGCAGTTGTTTTTGGTGTATTTGATTTGTTAAATGATTTAGGAATTGAATATACCAAAGATCCAGAAGGCGCAAAATATTCCAGAGCTAAAATCCCAGTTGATGCAAAAGCAGCTGGTGTTGCATCAATTGATGCTATTTGGCAAGACCTCAAAGATTTCAAAGGTTTAGAAAAAGATTGCAAAGCTGGAAGAAGCTTGGGTTTTACTGGTAAGAGTTTGATTCATCCAGATCAAATTTCTGTAACTCATAAAATTTTCTACCCTACAAAATCAGAAATTCAATGGGCAGAAAAAGTTTGCAAAACATACCTAGAATCTGCTAAGAAAGGAAAAGGAGCTACAACTGTTGAAGGTAAGATGATTGATGAAGTTCACTTTAAACAGGCTGAAGCTATTTTAAAAATTACAAAAAACAATTAATTTAATTTAAGAGATTTTCTATTTTTTCACCTTTACCTAGAAATACGAATGGGTTAAAGATGGTAAGGACTTACTAATTATAGATTGGTTAACTTACTTGATCCGAATGTTATTCTAAACAGAATGTATGATTCTGGAAAATTTGAAGATATGCTAAATTATTGCGCAAAAATGCTTGAAAAAAACCCTAATGACATGCTAGCCTTGCAAAATTCTGCATTATCCCTTCTGAATTTAAGCAAATTCCAAGATACTATCTCCTTTTGTGATAAAGTTCTAACCTTAGAAAGTTACGACACATACGCTTTAACCATAAAAATTCATGCTCTTGAAAATTTAAAAAAATTTGAAGATGTTCTTGAATGTTGTAAATTAATTTTAGAAAAAACTAAGGAAGATACTTGGGCTTTGAATACTAGCGGTATTGCTTTAGGGGAGTTAAACCGTCACAAGGAAGCAATAAACTTCTTTGAAAAAACTCTGAAAATTGATACGCAAAATATCACTGCACTGATGAATATGGCAATATCCTTAAGCTATCAGGGAGAAAATCAAAAAGCAATTGAATTCTATGATAAAGCTCAAACCATTGATCCACAAATAAAAGAAATAGCTATAGCGAAATCCAGAGAATTTGAAAAATTAGGACTAAAAGACGAAGCCTTTTTGGCAGCTCAAGGAGTTCTTCTACAAGACATGGATAAAATTAAGTCAGATGCTAAAGAAAACAAATGTTCTGTTTTTCATCAATTTTGTCAAATGGAGTTTGAAGAAAATAAATCTAAAAAAACACAATAAAATTTTTGTTTGGATGATTGTTTAAAAAAATAATTAATCTAATACTTTCTAGCTTCAATAAGAAATCATTTACAATATCAGTGCTTATTTAGTAGGAATTAGGCAGAAAATTTGAAATTGAAAAAGTGGGCTGATTATTTAATTTCAGAAGTTAGTTACGATAAAAATCACTTAATCTTAAGGGCAAAAAGACACAAAGAACTTGAAAATGGTATAACTAAAGGAAATTTGGTAGATAGAATAACAATTTCATCAGATATTAGCAATGGCTTAACCTACATTACCATTTATGACCGTATTTCTACTTGGAAAAAAGGCAATCAAATTCGGTTCTATAGATTAGATGGAGAACCATATGTAAGAATTGATGAAAATAAAGTCAATCAAGATTATCTAGGAGACATTCCAATATTAGAAACTCCCCGAATACCAGAATCTGACGAAGCTACACCAGAACAACTAGCAAGGTTAGAAGAACTAGAAAAACAAATTGCAAAATTAGAATTACCATCCACTCCAGAACCTCCAAAAAGTCCAAGAGGTTCACTTCCAATGGACACTGATGAAGAACTTCCTCAAGAATTAGAACTTGCACCAGAACCTGTCACTAAATCACCATCAGAAGAGTCTGACGAAGCTACACCAGAACAACTAGCAAGGTTAGAAGAACTAGAAAAACAAATTGCAGAACTAGAAACAAAGTAAAATGCTATTATCAAGTTTGAAAATTATCGAATTTTTTTAAAGAAAAAATCTAATTAAAAATATGGAGATTATAAATGGATTCTAAAAAAGAAAAAGAATTGAAAAAAGCAATCAGAAAGGCTCTAAAACACGAAGATAAGGTTCAACATGATCAAAACGATGAACCAATTACATTTGCAAAAAAGAAAACCGACTAGTTATGCTTGGACTGACTTCCAGGCTTCATTGAACCGCTTTATTGCTTCTTGATATGCCTTAATGGAATCATCTCCAGATGTGGTAAGGTATCTTTCCCATTGTTCATTGAATTTCTTTATAGAATCAATGTTAGTTTCTTTGAAGATATTTTCTATCAATTTGTTTTGTTGTTTGATGTATTCTGGTCCAATTTCGTCCCAAGTATTTTCCCAACTTGCTGTGACCTTTTTTAATAATTCAGCATCAGACTCTAAGGCTTTTTGACAAGCATCATGGTAAGTCATTAAAGTATCATTTGTAGCCTTTTGCCACTGAGATAGTGCTTCTTTCCACATATCCAAGGCTGAGTTATAGTCTTTCCAGGCCTTGTCAAATTCTGTCTTTTTTGATGTAGATTTCGCTACCTTTTTTGACTTTGAAGGTGCCTTTTTAGCAGTTTTTGGTTTTGGAGTAGCCTTTTTCTTTGTAGCCATATGCTAGAATCAAAATAGTATATGTTAAATCTTTCACTAGTTCTAAAACTCTAAAATTAAATTTCCGAGGCTTTGGTAAATTGAGGTTTGTGTTCTAGATTTTTGTTTTTAAATAAATTATAATGATACTCACATAGACTCCTTGTCTCCTTAAAACTAATACTAACAGTTTGAATTGCTTTGGATTTGCATTCAGAAATACTGCACCGCATTACGAATTTTTTGTTAAAATTATTAATAAAATTTTGAAATAATACAATTACCTCCAATGCTAAATTTTTATGATTGATTAAATTTCAACAAATCATGTCAGAGGACGATAAAGGAAAAAGATTTTTAGAATTAATAGACGAGCAAAATAACTTACATTGGAAGATAGTTGAAAAAATCACCCATCTTATTAAAGAAAACTGGAATTCTGAAGAACTAAAAAAAGAACTAGAATCAATAGTAGAAAACCATGCTAAAATNNCCCTACCATAGGATCTCCATTTTCTGTAAGCATGAAAAATGGAGTAATTGAAAATAGTACCATAACAAAAGTAGAAATTGCAATAATTCTGGCAGATGCCTTCTCAGACTGAACTGCAGTTAACATTGGAACATCAACTTTGTTGTAATCTTCCTTAAAGTGCAAAGTTAAAGCCCAAATGTGCATTGGAATCCAAATAAAGACTAAACCTGCCATAGCAAGTCCCATGGTCCATAAATCTGACATTGTAACTGCTACCCATCCCACCATTGGAGGTGCACCACCACATAATCCTCCTAAAATTATGTTTGTTCTAGAATGTCTTTTTAGTGCATAAGAATAAACTAGAACATTGTTTGCCAATCCAAATGCAATGAATGCTGTTGCCCAAAGGCCTTGTTCTAAAGTTGTTGTAAAAGAAATTGCAAATGCAAGAACAAGTGAAATTCCTGCAAGAGCTAAACCAAAGTTTCGTGCCTTTTCTGCAGGATAGATTCTTTTGGATGGGAGTGGTCTGTTTTTTGTTCTTTCCATAATTGCATCAATATCTCTATCATGATAATTAGTCAAAGTATTTGCAGCAGCAGAACCGGCAGCAACTGAAAATAATGCCAAAGCCCAAGTACCCAAAGAGATCTCAATATTGTAGATATTTGCTGCAGTCAAAATAGCACCAAAGGCAGTAAACACCAGTAAATACCAGATCTTTGGTTTTGTTAATTCATAATACACTGCTATGCGGGATTGAGTTTTTTGCTTTTGCAACACTAATCCTTATCCTCTGATGGCATATATGGCATTGCCTTTTCCCTTGATTTCATTTCAATAAAGGATTCAGATGACTGAACCCCCTCTATTCTTCCTATTTGCTCTGAAACCATCTTGTGCATTTGATCTAATGACTTTGAATACATTGTAACTAAAATGTCAAATCTTCCCGTAACTTCAGCTACTTCTCTAACTCCATCAATTTTGAATAATTCCTCGATAATATGATCTCGTTTTTTAGTATCCATATTGATACCTGTCAAGGCCTTTACAGTGTATCCTAATTCAGCATCATTAACTACAATGGTAAAGCGCTCAATTAATTTTCGTTTAACTAATCTCTTAATTCTTGAATATACGACTGAAGAGTTAACATCGATTTTTTTTGATAATCGTGGAATTGAAATGGATGCATCATTTGATAATTCAGATAAAATCTGTAAATCTAGATCATCAACTTTTGCCGTCTAAAACACCTGAACGGTTGTAGATTTCTACATCTTATAAAGTTATTATTGAAAAAATTACAAGAAATCTCTAAATTTTTCCTTTTTTGTAAAGCATTTCTGCTAACAATACAGCTCCTTTTGCTGAGCCCATTTTTTTGTTGTGAGAGAATAACATGTATTTCAGACCATGATCAAAGAGCTCTTCTTTTTCAACTCTGCCAATTGTGGTTGTCATTCCACCCCCTACGCTTCTTTCCATTCTTGGTTGAGGTCTTGTTGGATCCTCATGGAATGCATAGTACTCTTGTGGTGCAGAAGGTAAACCGGCTACTGAGATTGTTTTGTTATACTCATTATAGGTATCTTTCGCACTTAGGGGATCAATTTCTTTTTCAGTTTCAACAAAGACAGATTCTGTATGTCCATCAATTACAGGAACCCGTGTACAAGTACAACTTACTCGAATATCTGCATCCTCTATCTTTCCATCTTTTAATGTTCCAAGGATTTTTCTTGTTTCTTTTCTTACCTTTCCTTCTTCCTTTGGAATGTATGGCAAAATATTATCGGTGATTCCCATAGCTGATACTCCAGATTTCCCCCCTCCAGAGATTGCCTGCATTGAGGTCATCATTACTTTCTTTGCTCCATATTTTTCAAGGAGAGGTTTTAGGGTAATTACAAGACCTGTTGTAGTACAATTTGGTAATGGTGCTACGAAACCCTTCCAGTTTCTATTCTTTTTTTGGGTTTCAAGTAACTCCGTTTGGGCATCATTTACACCAGGAATTAGAATTGGAACATCGTCTTCATATCTATACGCAGAACTAGTTGAAATTACAGGTAAATCTGCTGCCATTTGAGTTTCAATGGCGCGGGCTGCCTCGGATTCTACGGCTGAAAACACCAAGTCTAATTGGGAAACATCTAACTCATCTATTCTTTTAACAGTCATTTCTTTGATATATTCAGGAATTTCACCTTCTACATCCCATGCCACAATTCCACTTGGGTTTCTAATTGCATCAAGGTATTTTTTTCCTGCAGAACGCTCCGATGCTGCAATCTGAGTAACCTCAAACCATGGGTGATTTTCAAGAGATTGAACAAACTCTTGACCTACAGAGCCTGTAACACCAATAATTGCAACTCGTTTTTTGTCCATATCAGAAATAATCTGGATTCAATTAATAATCGTTATCAGAATTTACCCAAAACATACTATATTAGGTGAGGATAGTTTCAAGCGTGAAACCCAATCCTAGACTAACAGCTCACAAACCGATCAAACATGGTGGTATTTTCTCAATATCTAAGCCTGATCCCAAAATTTTAGATTTCAGCTCAAATATCAATCCGCTTGGTCCAGGAGCAAATGTCCATAAGACTATCAAAGAAAATCTGGAAACTTTATCGATTTATCCTGATCCTGAATCAACAGAACTTAGAAGACTACTTCAAAAATATACTCAAACTCCACTTTCTCAAGTTGTAATAGGAAATGGAGCTACTGAATTAATCTATAATTTTTGTAATTCCTTTCTATCTAAAAAAACACCCGTTTTGATTCCTATTCCAACATTTGGTGAATACGAAGCGGCTTCAAAACTTTCAGGTGCAACGGTAAAATTTTTTAAAACAATGGATTTGAACAACGATTTAAAAGATTTTATTTCAAAAATTCCAAGAAATGGATGCATTTTCATTTGTAATCCTAATAATCCAACAGGAAAATTACTTTCCAAAAACAATATGAAAATTATCTTAGATTCTGCAAAGAAAAAAAATACTATGGTTTTTGTTGATGAATGTTTTATTGAACTAGTTCCTAAATATAACGAATCAATAATTTCTTTTGTAAAGAACTACAACAATTTGTTTATTCTTCGTTCATTGACTAAATCTTTTGGATTGGCAGGAATTAGGATTGGATATGGACTTGGGTCTAAAAAAATAATTTCAATTTTAAATAAAATCAAAATTCCATGGAATGTATCTGGTCTTGCACAACATGCAGCAATAGCAGCCCTATCTAATCCAAAACATCTAGACAAGGCAAAAAAAATTATTCAAGACGAATCCAATTATTTAACATCAAAAATTTCAAAACTTTCTAACTTTGAATGCACAGAGTCTTCTACAAATTTTATTTTAATTAAATCAAAAATAAATTCTCAAAATCTTCAAAAAAAGTTACTAAAAAAGAAAATCCTTGTTCGAGATTGTAGTAATTTTCGTGGATTAAATAAAAATTTCATTAGAATTGCAGTTAAGACAAGAAAGCAAAATCAAAAACTTGTCAAAGCCTTGGAGGAATTATGACATCGTTAATGATACAGGGAACCTCCTCTGGGGCTGGAAAATCTACTTTGGTTACTGCTTTGTGTCGGATTTTTTCTGATAAGGGGTATTCAGTTGCCCCCTTCAAATCTCAAAATATGTCAAATTTTGCCTACAAAACAATAGATTTTGAGATCTCACGTGCCCAAGCAATACAAGCAGTGGGAGCTAGATGCGAAATTACTCCTGACCTCAATCCAATCATGCTAAAACCTGTAGGTAATTACTACAGCGAGGTTTTCCTTGAGGGTAAAAAATTCAAAAGAATGCACGCCAAAGATTACTATTCAAAATTTGTAAAGGGACAAGGTCTAAAAACAGCCATAAAATCACTCAAAAATCTCGAAAAAAATCATGATCTAGTTATTTTAGAAGGAGCAGGCTCCCCTGCAGAAATTAATTTAGATAAATTCGACATAGCAAATATGAAGATGGCTGAAAAGGTAAATTCTCCAGTTTTACTCATAACTGATATTGATCGAGGAGGATCCTTTGCTAGTTTAGTTGGAACATTATCTCTTTTAGATAAAAAATATCAAAAACTTGTCAAAGGCTTTATTTTTAACAAATTTCGAGGTGATGAAAAAATTCTAAAACCTGGATTTAGAAAAATCAAAGAAAAAACAAAAAAACCAGTATTAGGAACAATCCCAATGTTTGATTTTGATATTCCAGAAGAAGACTCGTTAAATGCAAAACCTAAAGATTTTGTCTGGAATAAAAAAAACCTAGAAAAAATTGATATCGAAATTGATAAACTAAGTAAACTAGTGTATAAACACTTGAATTTTAAAGAAATTGAGAGATTACTAAAATGATCATTGAATCCTTATCCATAATCTGTTTTGCACTTATTCTAGATTTCACTCTAGGTGATCCAAAAAATAAATACCATCCAACAGCTTGGATTGGAAAGTTAATCGCAAAACTCACTCCTGTTTGTAAAAACTCCTCAGATTATTTGGAAAAACTAGGAGGGATTTTTTTAATTTTAATTTCATGCTCAATTGTTGGTTCCATCCTTATCTTTTTGGATTTTGGAATAAATCTAATTACCATTGATTATCTTTCCGTAATAATTTTTGTAATTGTTGGTGGCATACTTCTAAAAACCACTATGGCAATTAAAGGAATGGAAAAACATGCATTAGCTGTTGTCGATTCACTTGAAAGAAATGATATTTCTTCTGCAAGAAATAGTCTTTCTATGATAGTAAAGCGAAATACCAAAGATTTAGACAAAAACCACGTTTTTTCAGGAGTAGTTGAAAGTATTAGCGAAAATACAGTAGATGGCATTACTGGACCATTGTTTTATTTTGGATTATTTGGGTTACCGGGTGCCTTTATCTATCGTGTGATAAACACAGCAGACTCGATGATTGGTTACAAAACAAGTATATTCAAAAATATTGGATGGTTTGCCGCCAATTCTGATAAAGCATTGAATTTCCTTCCCTCTAGATTAACAGGGTTGACAATGATTCTTAGCGCAATGATTCTTGGGTATGATTGGAAAGAATCATGTAAAATAATGATTCGAGATGGGAAAAAAACTGAGAGTCCAAATGCAGGATACCCAATGGCTGCCATTGCAGGGGCATTAGGAACTAAATTTGAAAAAATTAATCACTACTCATTAGGTAACGGTAAAGTTGAATTTTCAAAAGATCATGTAAAATCAGCAATATCTTTAATGAAATTAACATCAATCATATTTTGTGGCATAATCGTTTTCCCTACTGTAATTTTTCTTTCCTATGTAGGATGGTGGGCTCATGCTTAAAGAAATTGGTTCTATCTTTTCATTTCTAACTATTATTCCCACAAGTAGTGCAAAATTAGAAATTGTTGCAAAATACATGTACTTATTTCCAATTGTAGGAATTGCTATAGGTTTACTTGTTGGTTCCATTGGATTTGGTTTGTCCTTCTTTTTAGATCCGTTAATTGTCAGTTTACTAGTAGTTGCTTCTCTTGCTTTGATTACTGGAATACACCACACCGATGGATTAGCAGATTTTGCTGATGGTCTCATGGCAAAAGGATCTAAAGAAAAGAAACTTGGAGCAATGAAAGACCTTGCGACTGGATCTGCCGGAATAGTTGCAATAGTTTTGTATCTAGTAGGATTGATTGTTACAATTTCTCTTGCATCTGGGTATCAATTATTCCTAGCAATTTTGCTTAGTGAAATTGTTGCAAAATTCTCGATGGTATTGATGGCAAGTATAGGGAATTCAGCTTCTGTTGGTTCAAATTCTCCTTTTGTTGAATTGATGAAAAATAGAAAAAAACTTCTAGTAACTGTGGCAATTACTTTAATTCCACTTGTAATTCTTGGGGGCACTACAGGCCTGATTCTATTTGCTGTGGGCACGACTTTGACTATTTTCTTAGTAGGAATTTCCACTAGGAGCTTTGGAGGTATAACAGGCGATGTCTTAGGCTCAACAAATGAACTATCTCGTTTAGCATGTCTTCTGGTTTTTGTTTCGATATGATAGGAATAGTTCTTGCAGGTGGAAAAGGAAGTCGTATGAAATCCACAGATGAAAAATTACTTTTAAAATTCAAAGAACCAATTATCTTGCATGTTGCAAAAGCAATGACTGAATCAAAATGCTTTTCAAAAATTCTTTTCTTAACTAGTCCAAATTCTCCTAAGACAAAAAAAATACTTGAAGAAAATAATTATGAAATTTTTGATACTAAGGGATTAGGATATGCAGAAGATCTTAATGGAGTTTTAAAATCTCTTGACGATTCTGTGTTTGTTACTTCAGGAGATTTACCATTGTTAGATGAAGAAATTATAAAAAAAATTGTAAATCTCTATGATTCCAGTAATCACTGGACAAGTATTTTAGTTACAAAAAAATTACTTTATTCTCTAGGTTTGTCTCCAAGTGTTGATATAGAATTTGACAACCAAATTTGCAGTTACACAGGAATTTCTTTGATTAACTCTAAACAAATTTCTAATTTACAAAATATTGAAGAAAACTATGTAATTATGGATGACAAACGAATTGGGTTTAATGTAAACACAAAACAGGATTATGATTTACTCAGCACTACCTGAAACTTTTCCATGAATTCTTGCTTTTGAACCTGTTGGCTCGGCAATTGTGTTTCCACAAGAGTTGCATGCAATAGAAGTAGATGCATGAGAATAAACAATCTGCTGTTCTCCGCATTCGCTACAATCCACTTTTTGGAATTTACTTGATGGTTTAGGAATTGCGATGTGATCTTTTTTCATGCTGCCACCAACTCAAATTTCTTAATCCTAACACCTTGTTTATTGTATTTCTTCTTACAAACTGTGCATGTGATTAGAGGTGTTACTTTTTTGGTAACCTTTGCAGGTTTTGCCAACTTTGGGAATTTTTGTCCACCATACCCTTGTTTACGCTCAGCGTGTCGTCTTTCACCTCGTGCAGAACCTCTTCGTTTTCCAGCCTTGTATATGGAAATTTTTTGCTCTGTGTGTGTTTTACACTTGGGACAATACTTTCGCATAGTCTTGGGTATGTTCATATCAAAAAAACCGACCTCACGGTAATTTAAGCATTGAATCTATAATAGGCGCAAACTACAAAAAAATTTGTGACTATTAGCCTTACCAAATCAATTTCTTCATTAAATTCAGTAGCCATGGGTGAGAAAAAGGCCGATCTTATTTTAAAAAATTGTTCACTTGTTTCTGTTTATACCGGAGAAATCATACCAAAATCCCAAATCTCCATTATAGGTGAAAGAATTGCCTATGTTGGTCCAGATGCAAGCCATACTATCGGTCCTAAAACTGCTGTAATTGACGTTAAGGAAAAATATGTTTGTCCAGGTTTTGCGGACCCACATGTTCACATTGATCAATTTGTGCTACCATCAGAACTTGCAAAAAAATCGCTTTTGTGTGGAGTCACTTCTCTTTTTTCCGATCCCATAGATATTGTAAGTGCAGGAGGTTACAAAGGATTTCAGGAATTCCTAAAACTAGGAGAAAACTTACCGATTAGAATTTTTCAAGTAGTTCCTGGCGGGCTTCCTGTTGATAGAAAATTCAGTCACAGCAAAACCCTCACATTGGCTCAAGAAAAATCTGCAATAAAACACTCCAGTGTTTTAGGGCTAGGAGAAGTTTTTTCATGGACTAAAGTTACAATGCGTGATCCTAAAACAATGAAAACAATTTCAACAATGCTAGATAATGGTTGCATCATAAATGGTCATACTGCAGGAGCTAGCGAAAAAAAATTAAACGCATATGTTTCATCAGGAATTTTATCCTGTCATGAACCTACCAACTATGATCAAGTGCTAGAGAGACTTAGATTAGGTATGTGGATAATGATACGTGAAGGCTCTATACGTCGTGATCTCAAAGAAATCATTCCAAAAGTTCTATCCAACAAAATCAATCTTTCCCGTCTAATGTTTTGCTCTGATGGATTAGATCCCCTAGATATTACAAAATATGGCCACATTGATTATTGCGTTAATCAATCTATCAAACTAGGATTAAATCCAGTCAAAGCAATTACCATGGCTTCAAGAAATTGCTTTGATTACTACCATATGGGAAAAGATTTGGGAGGAATTGCTCCTGGAAAGCTCGCAGATGTTCTAATTTTTGATGATTTAAAATCAATCAAGCCTTCCAAGGTATTCGTTGGAGGAAAATTAGTCGCCTCAAATGGAAGCATTGTTGCACCTGTGAAAAAGAAGACCATTCCATCTTGGATAAAAAACACTGTAAAAGTAAAAAAATTCTCTGAAAAAGATTTTGAAATAAAATCCAAAAAAAACAAAGTAACTGCAAATACTATTTCCATGCAGACAGAAATTATTACAAAATTAGGAACCACGGAATTAGATGTTTCTGATGGTAAAGTCCTGTCATCTGTTGACAAAGATGTATGGAAAGTTTCAGCCTTTGACAGGACTAATGGTGTTAAAAAAAAGGCCCTAGGATTTTTAGAAAACTTTGGAGCAGACATTGGAGCTTTTGCATCCACCTGGAGTTTTCACGAAAACGATCTAATTGTCATTGGGTCAAATGATAAAGATATGACAATAGCCGCAAACACTCTAAGAAAACATCAAGGTGGATTAGTTGTTATAAAATCAGGAAAAATCAAAGCATTATTACCTTTACAACTTGCAGGAATCATTTCAACTGATCCATTTTCTAAGGTTTCATCAAATTTTGAGCAAATCAATAACTCAATTGTAGATTCTGGATGTAAATTTTCTAAACCACATTTGATTCCATTATTCTTGCCATTTCTTGCCTTGCCATCAGTTCGAATTCTTGCTGGTGGCATAGTTGATGTAAAGAAAAGGTCTTACATCAATCCGATCAACTAAGTAATATTAAAAAGGGGGATTCAGGGGATTGAAGCTGAATCTTAATGGCATCAATTCAACAAGGACCAAATGGACCTGTACTTGTCCTCAAGGAGAGTGCATTACAACAAAAGGGCAAAGATGCTCAACAAAACAATATTGCTGCAGCTAAACTAGTTGCTTCTTTGGTTAAAAGTAGCCTGGGACCACGAGGTCTAGATAAAATGTTAGTTGATTCCTTAGGAGATGTAACTATTACAAATGATGGTGCAACCATACTAAAAGAAATTGATGTTCAGCATCCAGCAGCCAAAATGATGGTTGAAATTTCAAAGACAGTTGATAACGAAGTTGGCGATGGTACCACTTCCTCTGTTGTGTTTGGTGGTACCTTACTTGCCAAAGCAGAAGAACTAATAAAAAAAGAAGTTCATTCCTCTGTCATTATTGATGGTTATCAAGCCGCATCTGAAAAAACCCTGGAAATTTATTCAGAAATGGCAAAAAAAATCAAACCTGACGATAAAGAATCTCTAATTAAAATTGCAACTACTAGTATGCAATCAAAATTAATTTCTGAAGACAGCGATTTACTTTCTAAAATTGTAGTTGATGCAATCTTGAATATTGTTACAAAGAAAGGAGAAACTTATTCTGTTGATCTTGATAATATCAAAGTAGAAAAGAAAACCGGCGGATCTATCCAAGACACTCAAATTGTCAAAGGAATTGTTCTTGACAAAGAAATTGTACATAGTGGAATGCCAACTAGAATAGAGCGTGCAAAAATTGCCTTATTAAACACAGCACTTGAAATTGAAAAAACTGAGATGAGTTCTGAGATTAGAATTACTGATCCTACTCAAATGCAGATGTTCTTAGAAGAAGAAAACCGAATGCTCAAGACAATGGTAGACAAGCTTCATGATATTGGATGTAATGTCCTAATCTGTCAAAAGGGAATTGATGACATTGCACAACACTATTTGGCAAAATATGGAATCCTTGCCGTAAGAAGAGTAAAAGAAAGTGACATGATTAAACTAGGAAAAGCAACTGGAGGACGTGTTTCAGCAAACCTAGAAGACCTCAATGAAAAAGATCTTGGTTCAGCAAATCTTGTTCATCAAGCAAAGGTTGAATCTGACAAATGGGTATTTGTTGAAGGCTGTAAAAACCCACAATCTGTAACTATGCTTATTCGCGGAGGCTCTCAAAGGGTAATTGACGAGGTAGACCGCTCCATTCATGATTCTTTAATGGTTGTAAAAGACGTAATTGAAAAACCAGAAATTGTAGCTGGCGGAGGTGCTCCTGAATCTTATGCTGCTGCTCAATTAAAAGACTGGGCAGATAATTTTGACGGTAGAGAACAACTAGCAATTAAAAAATATGCAGAAGCACTAGAAGTAATCCCACTTACCATTGCAGAAAATGCTGGAATGGATCCAATTGATACGATGGCAAAACTTAGAGCTAAACAAAGTCAAGGAAGAAAATGGACAGGAATTGATGCTAAAAATACAAAAATTGCAGACATGCTTTCAATAGATGTTGTTGAACCAGTTGCCGTAAAGGAACAAATAATCAAATCTGCAACAGAGGCAGCTTGTATGATTCTTAGAATCGATGATGTAATCGCTTCTTCCGGAGCTCCAGGCGGTGCCCCAGGAATGCCTGGATAAATTATTTCTTAATACTTAAGCCAACCAATACAACTGATTTAATGTGCACAAAATAGGTATTGATCTTGGTGGAACTAAAATTGAAGGAATTCTACTTGATGAATCTCTAAATTCTCTAAAAAGAACTAGAGTTTCCACTCCGCAAAATGATTATTCTAGCATACTAAATGAAATATCATCTCTGGTAAACGATCTTTCAAAAAATATCTCTGAATTTAGTATCGGAATATGCACTCCAGGTGCAATTTCAAAGAAGACAGGTTTGCTAAAAAATAGCAATACTCAATGTCTAATTGGTAAACCAATTCAACAAGATTTAGAACGAAAATTTGGAAAAACTATTTCAATTGAAAATGACGCAAATTGTTTTGCTATATCTGAGGCAACAATAGGTTGTGCAAAAGACTATTCCGTAGTTTTTGGTGTGATAATGGGCACAGGCGTGGGTGGAGGCATTGTAATTGATGGAAAAATNNATTGATGGAAAAATCCATCATGGAAGAACAAACATCGCCGGAGAATGGGGTCATCATATTTTACACCAAAACGGGAATCAGTGTTACTGTGGAAAAAAAGGGTGTGTTGAAACCTACATCAGTGGACCTGCTTTAGAAAATCGCTGGGAAAAACTATCAGGAAAAAAACAAGACTTAGCTGAAATTATCAAAGAAAAAGAAAATCCAAACTATTTACAATGGAAAAAAGAATTTTTAGATAATTTTGGGACTAGTCTTGCTAATGTTATTGATATTTTGGATCCAGATGCAATTGTTTTAGGTGGAGGATTATCAAACATTGATTTTCTATATGATGAGGGAGTAAAAAACGTCTATAATCAAGTCTTTAGTGACCTTGTTGATACACCAATTTTAAAAAACAGTTTGGGGGATTCGGCTGGAGTTTTTGGAGCAGCTCTGTTAAACTAGATTATTGCGGACATCCTTCCATTTTAGAAATAAAATATCCACTAGTCATAATCTCAATTTCAATTTCCTCAGGAACGTTTTGAGAATGACAAAATCTACATTCCTCTAAAGTTACCTTGGCGTCCTCTTCTCCGATACTCTTTAACCACTCCTTTGCATATTCAATGGCACGTTCTGTTTCTTTCTTATCTGTAATTACATCAAAATGCATGGTGTGTCCATCTTTTGATTTAACATATGTATCAAAAACATGAAAATCCATAACAATTAGAAATTTTTTGATTATTTATTGGAATACTATCAAAAGACTTGGGTTGAATCTATGTCTGAGCCAATTGACATATCTGAGTATTCTTCAGGATTTAACGAATAACACACTTTGACTTCAAATTGAATTAATTGAGTATCTTGCGAGGCTAATTTCTTGATTTTTTCCGAATTATTTCTTTTCAAAGTATCATCAATAATGGAATTTACAATTTCAGTTTTTGTAGGTTCGTCTGTGACAAAACTCACGGTTCCACGAAATTGATATCCTTTCAGATTCTCTTTATTGAAGACAGCTATGGTTACCCAGGGATTGACTTGGAAATTTTTGTATGATTTATGTTTAAAAAAATCAAGCCAATAAATTATCTCCTCTTCTATTTTGAAAAAAATTCTTGGAGAAACATTTGTTAAATTAGAACCTCCTGTAGAACCAACAACAAAAACCCCTTGTTCTTCTATGAAATTTTTTATCTCCAGGGGAATCTGAACCATATACTCTATAAAGAAAAATTGTATTAAAGTAGTTTTACCAATTTCTGTTTAGTAATTTAAATTTCCGTGTATTTTGATTGAACTTTTAAAATTTTTTCAACAATGTCGTTAATGTTTGCATCCAGATCGGTACTTACTAAAATCAAGCCAGCTCCCCCAATTGGCATTGTTACTCTGTAAACCTTCTCATATTTTGCCATGGCAAAAATTGGTTTTCCAATTTTTGTAACAGTTTTTTTACGGGTTGACCATCTATAGATTGCTTGGGAAAGAGAGGTTTCAGTTTCTTCTCTTGTAAGATAGCTATCTAGTCCTGGTCTCATTTTATCATATAATTCTCCATAGTCATAAACTGCTGCATAACGAATTTTATCATCAGATTTTAAGATCTCATCACAAATTTTTTCATATTCCATTAAAGTTGCTTTTTTGTACTCAAATAATAATCACAGCTTAATTCTTTTATTGAGGCTCGATTGTCGCTGGAGGTTTGCTGGAAATCGCATATGTTACCCACGTCACATCTTCGATTTCATTTGTTATTCTATTGCTCATTTTTTCTAGTAGTCCGTGAGGCAGTCTAGTCCAATCAGCAGTCATTGCATCAATAGAATCCACAACTCTAATCATTACTATATTTCCATGTTTTCTTTCATCTCCAACCACCCCCACTGCTTTATCATCTCCAACTGAAGCATATGCTTGCCAAACACTTCCATACAAACCAGCTTCAATTAGTTCCTCTTCTACAATTTTGCTTGCACGTTTTGTGATATCTAATTTTATAGGAGTAATTTCTCCAATAATTCTAACTGCAAGTCCTGGTCCTGGAAATGGATGTCTCATGAAAATATTTTGTGGGACATTTAGAATTTTTGCAATTTCTCTAACTTCATCTTTGTACAATTCTTTTAATGGTTCTAAAATTTCCAAGTTTAACCAATCTGGAAGACCTCCAACATTATGATGAGATTTTATTACTGCAGCAGGTCCTTTTGAAACCCCGCTTTCGATAACATCAGGATATAATGTTCCTTGAGCTAGCCATTTGAAGGGACCATTCTTTTCCGCAAAATCTGTAAAGACAGAAATGAATTCTTCACCTACAATCTTCCTTTTTTCTTCAGGATCTTCTACTCCTTTTAATTTACTAAGAAATGATTCCCCTGCATTAATTGAAGAAAAATTTACCTTAAAGTTATTTTTGAACATCTCTTCAATTTCTTTTTCTTCATCCATTCGCAAAAGTCCATTATTTACAAACACACACTTTAATCGGTCTCCTATGGCTTTGTGAATAAGCAAAGCAGCTACTGTAGAATCAATTCCACCACTTACTCCACACAAAACATTTCCTTCAATCTTTGAAATCTTTTCAACCTCCGTTTCTATGAAACCCTCCATAGTCCAATCTTGGCTGGCACCACAAACTTTGAGCACAAAATTTTTGAGAATTTCAGTACCTTGCTCAGTATGAACGACCTCCGGATGAAATTGAATACCAAAAACTGATTTTTCGTCAGATGCAATAGCAGCGGCTTTGGCGCTTTCAGTATGACCAATCACCTGAAATCCTGGAGGAATCTCTTCAGCTTCATCTCCATGACTCATCCAAGCTCTAACAGATTCTCCAACCCCACTAAGAAGATCTTTGTCATTATCAATTGTTAGTAAAGAGGAACCGTATTCTTTATTTGCACGTTTTACTTTTCCACCAAACTTGTTTACAATTAACTGATGACCATAACAAATTCCCAGTAAAGGTAGATTCATTTCAAAAATTGCATCTTCAGGGATAGGTGCGTCTGAATTGTAAACACTAGATGGACCACCTGAAAAGATTATTCCCTTTGGATTGTGTTTTCTAATTTCTTCTAGCGAAATATCAAAAGGGACAAGTTCTGCATAAACTGAAAATTCTCTTATCCGTCTACAGATAAGATGACTATATTGCGACCCAAAATCTAAAACAAGAATTTTATCCATTTTCTCACTTTTTGATATTTTCTAACATACGAGTAAGCGACCAACCCGCTGTATTGATAATTTCATTTACTCTCTCCTTTTCTTTATAGTTCTTGATTATTATTTGTCTCAAATCTGTTCCATTTTTTTCAACTACGTAATCAATAATTGATTCTTTTTGGATTTTACCGGTATCTGCATCGCGAGTATCTTTCTTTTTCATCTCACCAATAATTCTATCAAGGAAAAATGATTTGAAAGGAGGAATATCTGCACCAATACCAACACCTTCTTCTATAATTATCTCGACTTGTTCAGGAGAAACAAAGGCATTAGCGATAATTTTACCGTCATTTCCATTTGTAATAGGAATAGATTTTTTGGTTGTTTTTACCTCCAGGGCAGCCTTTTCAGGCTCAATTGATGAGGCCTTGGTAAAACTTGATTCCTTTAGCATTGAATCTAAAACCTGTAATCTTTTCTCTAAAATTTCTATTGCCTGAGTGTGCTTGTCTATCTGTTTGACTAGGTCTTCTCTCCAACTAGCAATCTCTTTGATTTGCTCTTCAGACCTTTTCATAAGTGGACTCAAGAGTATATAGCTATTAAATGCATTCTAGGTAATTATGATATCTAGATCTCTATAGGAGATCTTTTTGAACCCAGCAACAGGATAGGAGGTGGTAAAAAGTTCTGATTTGGTTTTGGAAGAAAGCCATTCAAGCAAATTTTTTCCTTTTTTTAATTTTTTTAATTTGATTTTTCTCTCTGAAGGCTTTGTATTTGAAAATCTACCAATCCTATTTCCAAAATCCATACCAAACAAAATAATTTTTTTTGCATCTAAATAACTAGCTAAAAAGACAGCTCTATCACCATCAGTAAATCCTCCAAAATTATACAATTTTCCAAATGGTTTGGTTTGGGTGGTTCCAATACAATTTTTAAAATTTTTTACAAAATTTAATTTTGAAATGTTATCACCATGAGCATGGACAACAAAAAGTGTTTTAGTCCTTCCAATTTTTTTTAACACATCTAAATCCCCATCAAGATCAGTAATCACAATATCTGGTTTAATTCCATTTTCTACAAGTAGTTTTACTGCACTATCAGCAACAATTTTGATATTTTTTTTATTTTTTAAAAATGGTATTGAATTTGATAATGAAGGACCAGCTCCAATTATGAAGACATTTTGATTTTCAATTAATTTTTTAATATCTTTTAGCAAATTCTTATTTTTTAGTAATGAATCCAAGATAATTGCAGATTCATTATCTTTTTTCCTTTGGTATTGAAATTCTTTTATAATTTCATTATATCTTGAATTCCATCCTTTTAGCATCATATCACTCAAATGGGAATAGGCTCATCATAAATCATATGACAAAATTAGCAAATGTAGCAGTAGGAGGCAAAAACCCAGTACGAATAATGGGTATTTTGAACACTAGCCCCGAATCATTTTATAAAAAATCCATAAAAACATCCAGACAAAAAATCTCAGATCACATAAAACAAATGGAAAGTAATGGAGCAGATTTTATTGATGTTGGAGGAATGTCTACAGCACCATATCTATCGACTGTTGTTTCAGAAAATGTTGAAAGAAAACGTATAGAAAATGCAATTAAAATTATTCAAAATTCATCAAATCTTCCAATATCTGTTGATACATGCAGATCGTCAGTTGCCAAATCTGCACTGGAATTGGGAGCTGAAATCATCAATGATATTTCTGGATTAAAATATGATGATAAAATGAAAGAAATTGTTTCAGAGTATAGTCCTTCTTTAATTTTATGTGCGTTTAATAAAAAACCAGTTTCAGGAAATCCAATAAGTGTAACAAAAAAACTTCTAAGACAAAGTGTGGATATACTTGAAAAAATTAATTTTTCAAAAAATAAATTTGTTTTAGATCCCTCCATTGGATTCTTTAGAAAATCTGGAAAAGGTCCTTTCTTTACGAAAATACAATCCGACTGGTTTGAAAGAGATCTGCAAATAATAAAAAATCTAAAATTAATTAAACAAAATTTACCCATTTTAGTTTCAGTATCAAACAAATCAATTATCGGAAAACTTTTGGATAAAGAAAATCCCTCTGATCGATTATTTGGATCGATCGCTACAGAAACCATTTGTGTTCTAAATGGCGCGGATATTATTCGTACCCATAATGTTTCAGAGACAAAGGATGCCGTAAAAGTAGCATCTAGACTGTTACCAAGAAACAAAGGCTTATAATCAATATTTTACTTTCTTTACAAGGTTTAGTTGGAATTTAAAGAAGGATTAACTTTTGATGACGTTCTTCTTGTACCCAAATATTCAGATATCACTAGCCGATCACAAACTGATTTGAGCACAAAATTATCCAGAAACATCACTTTGAGTATTCCATTTATCAGTGCAAATATGGACACTGTTACAGAGGCTCCAATGGCCGTTACCATGGCCAGAGCAGGTGGCATAGGAATACTTCACCGGTTTTTGACAATTCAAGAGCAAGCAAAAGAGGTTCTTAAGGTCAAAAGAGCCGGAAGTGTAATCATCGAAAATCCATATACCATTAATCAAGACAAAACAGTCCAAGATGCAATTGATTATGCAAATGAGCAAGAAGTTTCTGGACTCTTAGTTGTAGATTCTAATTCAAAACTTGTCGGGATTGTAACTGACAGAGATTTACTTTTTGAAAAAGATACTTCTCATCTAATTAAAGATGTAATGACCAAAGATGTAGTAACTGCAAAACCTGGAATTAGTCCAGAAGAAGCAAAAGAAATTCTACATAAAAACCGAATCGAAAAATTACCTCTTGTAGATGATTCAGGATCAATTACAGGTTTGATTACTAGCAAAGACATTACAAATATTGAAGACTATCCAAACGCTTCCAAGGACAAAAAAGGAAGACCACTAGTAGGTGCTGCTGTTGGAGTTAAAGGTGACTTTTTAGAACGAACAGAAGCTCTTCTAGATGCAGGTGCAGATGTACTAGTAGTTGACATTGCACATGGTCATAGCGAAAATGCAATTAACACTGTAAAGAATATCAAAAAAGCATTTCCTGATTGTGAGCTCATTGCTGGAAATATCGCAACAGCTCAAGGAGCTGAAGACCTAATCAAAGCTGGAGTTGATGCTGTAAAAGTAGGTGTAGGATCTGGTTCCATTTGTATTACTAGAGTAATTACTGGTTCTGGAGTTCCTCAATTGACTGCTGTAATGGATTGTGCAAAAATTGGAAGAGATCATGGAATTCCTATAATTTCTGATGGTGGGACAAGAACTTCTGGAGATGCAACAAAAGCTTTGGCAGCTGGAGCTTCATCAGTTATGGTTGGGAGTATCTTGGGAGGAACAGACGAATCGCCAGGAACTGTTTTGACGAAGAATGGAAAACGATTCAAAGTTTATCGAGGAATGGCATCCTTAGGCGCCTCACTTGGGCGTAAATCCAAAGAAACAGGCTCAGTTTCATTTGATGATGACCTTAATGACTATGTAGCAGAAGGCGTTGAGGCAATGGTTCCATACAAAGGAACTGTTACAGATATTCTAAAACAACTCACAGGAGGAGTTCGCTCTGGTCTTAGTTATTGTGGAGCTCACACCATCCCACAAATGCAAGAAAATGCAGAATTTATCAAAATGTCAAGAGCTGGATTTGCTGAAAGTCAGCCACATGATGTTTCTGTAATGTAGTTAATTTTTTAAGCAGTGTACTAAGACATACGATAATGCTTGCAACTCGAACTATCATAGGTTTTGTAGTAGGGTCAATAATTATCGGAATTGGTGTCTATTCTTTAGTTACTGGTTTAGGATTCCAAACAATCGAAGTTGATGAAACTTTTGAAACCGGTGAATCCACTTCATATCAGATTAGCGCAAACAAGGGAGCTCAGCAAGAAATGAAAATCATGGCAGAAAAATTTGATCTAAAATTATCTAGTCCCGGCGGAGATCCTGAAATTCCTATGACATCATTTGCAAAAGAAGAAACCTTTAGGTGGGCACATCTAGAAGATGGAGTTACAAGAATACAGATTCATAACACAGGTTCATCTGAAATGCAAATACTGGCAACTCTCAACATTACACCAGATCCAATTTTGTTTACATATCACTTGATAGTAATAATTTCTGGAATTGTAATTATTGGATTTAGTATGGGCTTTACTTTGAGAAAACCAAAAGGATTCTAGTCTAATTTTGCAGATGGATAAGAGCCAAGAATTTTCATGAACAAAGTCTCATCTTTTATTTTGTTTAACATTTCTGAAATTTTTGAATTATTAGAATGACCTTCAAAATCCACGTAGAAATTGTATTCCCAGTTTGTTGATTTGGTGGGTCTGGATTCAATTTTTGTTAGATTGATGTCGTAATTATGAAATTTTTCAATAATCCTAAATAATGAACCAGGCTCGTGTTTGATAGAGAAAATAATTGAGGTTTTATCATTGCCAGTTTCATCACTTGTATTTTTTGATAATACAAGAAACCTTGTGTAATTGTTCAGGTTATCTGCGATATTTTCCGAAATTATAGGCATGTTGTAAATTTCAGAAGCTGATTTACTTGCGATGCAAGAAACATTTCCTTTGTTGATTTCTTTGATGATTCTAACACTGCCAGCAGTATCATATGTTGGGACAGTTTTCATATTTTTTTTCTGAATAAAGTTTCTGCATTGACCCAAGGCTTGTGGATGAGAATATACAGTATCTACTTCATCTAATTTACCATTTCCAATTAAACAATGCTCTATTCTGTGATAAATCTCTCCCATTACATTTAGTTTGGTTGAATATAACAAATCATAACTTTCTCCAACACTTCCTTCAAGAGAATTTTCAACAGGTAAAACTGAATATTCAGTTTTATCCTTATCAGTGCTTTCTAAGACTTCAGCAAAAGTAGGTAACGGAATCGTTTCTATTTCATCAGTGAAAAAAGACCTTGCAGCAGCTTCACTATAAGCTCCTCGCTCCCCTTGGAACGATACTTTAACCATATTACTCTCTTAATCGTATGAAATCACTGTTGTTAAAGTTTGAGGAAAGTTTCCTTTCATCAATCCATGAACATTCAGTACATTTAATGGCATCACGCATTGGTACCACTTTCCCACCGCATTTACGACATTTTGTAAATAAAACGCCAAGATGAGGTTCATCAATGGTTGCATGAATAGTACCATTAAGATGATTTTTAATTTTCAATGCAACAATGTCATTTGCTAAAGCAATATTTTTTTTTCGGATATTTCTAGTGGAACAAACACATTCTACTTTTGAAGTTGTTGGTTTTCCATTAATGTAGTCAATAGATACTGCAATCATTGAAGACATTACCGCTACCACTGGTCCTATCACTGTATCTCCAATTCGTGGTATGGATAAGAGTCTAGGATGCTTTATGCTGGCTATTCTAGTGGTTTTATCAAGGATTTTCTCTCCAACGGTAGAGGCACGAACCATATCTCCATCATCAAAAGTATTTTGTCCTGCCTCGTATTCTTCAATAGAGGCAATTTTATCTCCTGGAAATGTCGCTGTCTCTGACATGTTGAAAATCTCTCTTTAATGATTATAATTGTTTGTTGCTGAGGTAACGATATAACCACTAATCTTCTCTAACAAAATCATGAAAGCCTTGGTATATGAAAAATATACTGAAGATGATGACTTTTCTAAAATTCTCATAATTAAGGACATTCCAGAACCAAAACCAGGTCCCAACGAAGTTATATTTCGCGTAAAGGCGGCTGCCTTAAACTATGATGATATTTGGGGAATGCGAGGAAAACCTCTAGCTATCCCCCTTCCTCACATATCAGGAACCGATGCTTCTGGTGAGGTAATCGCGATAGGAGAAGATGTGAAACATATCAAGGTTGGAGACAGGATTGTTTCTCACGGAAACATGTCGTGCAGAGTATGCAAAGTATGTACTAGAGGGGAAGAATACAATTGTAAAAAAAGAAAAATTTGGGGATTTGAAACTGGTCCACTTTGGGGAGGATATTGTGAAATAACTCATCTGCCAGAAGTTAATGTTGTAAAAATTCCTGAAAATGTAAGTTATGAAGAAGCTGCAGCTGCCTCAATGACTCTTTTAACTTCATGGCACATGTTGGTAGCTCGAGCAAAAATTCAGCCTGGTCAACTGGTCTTAGTTATGGGTGGAAGTTCAGGAGTAGGAAGTTTTGGAATTCAAATAGCCAAATTATTTGGCTGCACTGTAATTGCAACTGCAAGTCCAGGCAAACTGGATCAGCTAATAGAATTAGGTGCTGATTATGCCATAGACCATAGGAAGGAAGACTGGGATAAAGAAGTTCGTCAAATCGCAAAAAAAATCCCAAAACCTTTTGGAGAAACTCCAGGAATTGATGTAATCTTTGAGCACATTGGAGGAACTCATTGGAATAAGGAGTTGACTCTTCTCAAATATGGCACTACAATTGTAACAACTGGTGCAACTACTGGATACAATGCTGCAACTGATTTGAGACATATTTTCTTTAAAGGAATCAACATTTTAGGCTCAACTCAGGGAACTCGAGCAGAGCTGGAACAAGGTCTCTATTGGATGTCACAGGGAAAAATTAAAGCTATAATCGATTCGGAGTATCCATTGGAAAAGGCAACAGAAGCTCATAACAAAATGCTAAAAGGAAAAGGCCTTTTTGGAAAAATCATTATGAAACCTTAAGGTGATTTGATTGACCTCAGATCCTCGAATCAATTCCCTCTTGGATGAAGCAAATCGATTATTTTTACAAGGAAATTTAAAAGGAGCAATTTCTTATTATGATAAAATTCTTGAGGAAAATCCCCAACATCCAAGCTCTCTTAATAACAAAGGATATGCCCTAAGTAAATTGAAAGATTATGATTCGGCTATTACTTGCTATGATGTTGCCTTGAAATTAGATCCTAATGATCTTCCAGTGTTAATAAATAAAATTTCTGCATTACGAAAAAAAGGGAATTTAGATGAAGCTCTCGCCAATTGTAATGCACTATTAGAATCAAATCCAAATTACAATGTTGTTTTGTATCATAAAGAGCGAATATTACAATCCAAAAAGGAATTTGATCAATCCATTACTTGCTGCAATAAAATTTTGTTGGATTATCCAGATAATGGAGATGTGTTGTTTGACAAAGCATGTAATCTCTTAATGCTTTCAAAAATAGATGAGGCTCTTGATAATCTTGAAAAATCAATTAATCAAGGTGTTCAATACAAAGTAAAGGCAAGAAAATCAAAATTTTTCGAAGGCATTAAAGAAAATATAAGATTTCAAAATTTAATTTCTTAATTTACAACCAATGAGGCAATTCAAAATATTCCTCAATGTTTTCATTTCGTAATAACTTCAAAAGAGCATTTGCTTGCGGTGAGGATAATACAGGTTTGTCAAACTGATTATCTGTGGAAATTCGTGGGCAGGCAACCTGGATAAAAGCATCAATTCCCTTCAAATTGTTTAATCGGTCACTTGTAATGTCTGTTAAGGCAAACAACTGGACATTTTTTCCTTCTTTTTCAAGCTCTTTTTTGAATTCAAGTGCAAATAACTTTGATAATTGTCCTTCCTTAAGACCTACAATAATTCCAAAAGTTTTGGCTTCAGCGGCTTTGTAGATTGCTAGAGTAGCTTTCTTTTTTAATTTCTGCGCAAATTCTGATACTTCTCTTACTTCATTAAAGTAAGGATCTAAAACATAAGTAGGCATACCAGTTGATAAGGCAATTCCAGAAGCGTGAAAATTACTTTGTCCTAAAAATACATAGGCATCTACTTCTTCTTTGAGTTTTGTTACTGGATAAAATTCACATCCAAATACTTGACCATCATTTAACTGTCCACCACCTTTTCCAATTTTTACATTGACACCATTTTCTAAAAGAATAGATTTGACATTTTCCATTTCATGAAGATGTTGACTGTCTGTTACTAATCCTATGGTTTTTCCTTTTACAATTTCTGCACATTTTTTTGCAACACTATCAAATTTTACATCATCAAAAGCATCAATCAAAATTACATTTTTTTCAATAGAGTCAGTGTTGATAGTGTGTCCAACATTAAATTGAATACCTGTTCCTAAAACTTTACCCGCATTTGAATTAAGATCACAAGTACCCCATGTCGTGTCAGCAATAACATAAGCTGGAATTCCAAATCGCTCAGTAATGTTTATGGCTGTTTGTTGAATTTGAGGTAAAATACCATCAGGACCATTTAGTGAAACTGATGCAGGTTTTTGAGATTCAATTTCTTTGAATATTTTTTCCTCATCTATTACTATCAATTCACCTACGAATACAGCGATTTTAATTTAAACCAACTGTAAACCTCGACAACTAAAAATGTATGAAATGAAATTTGAAATTAATGGAAAAACTACGCACACTGCACATTGGTTTTGATGATACTGACTCTCCCAAAGGAATGTGTACTACCTTTCTGGCATACAAAATTGTTGATTATCTGAAGCATCAAGATTTAGAGATTCTTGATTTTCCTAGGTTGATTCGATTTAATCCAAATATCCCTTGGAAAACTCGTGGAAATGGTGCTGTGGGGCTCAAAATTCGAACCAAGGACCCTTCCAAAATTAAAAATAAAATAAAAAATTTTGTGGTCAAGTACTCTGATACCAATAATGGGGCTAACCCTGGTTTAGTTTTTTATGAAAATTCTGAAATTCCAAATAACTTTACTGAATTTAGTGAACTGGCATTATGGCAATTAATTAACAGAAAACATGCAAAAAAGTTTGCATTAGAAAATAATCTGGAGATTTTTTATCTTGGAAATGGACAAGGGCTGGTAGGGGCTATCGGGGCAATTGGATATCGTTTTAATGATCACACTTTGGAGCTTCTAAGTTACAGAAAACCATCAAAATTTGGAAAAAAAAGAAAAATCTCTTTGCAAAGCGTAAAGAAAATGCATGAAAAGACTTTTCCTCATACTTTCAATAGTTTTGATAATAAAAAATCAAGAGTAATGATTACCCCTCATGGTCCTGATCCTGTATTTTGTGGAATTCGAGGTGAAAAGATACTCGCACTTTTGCAGGCATCTAAAATCTTAGAAACTGATGAAAAACTTGCTGGTCACATGATTTTCAAATCAAATCAAGGAACAGGTGATCACCTAAAACATATTTTAGATAAAAAATCAATAAAACCTTATACTTCTGGAATTGTTATTGGGAAAGTTTCAGAAACTCCAAAAATGGAAAAAGGAGGGCATGTATTTTTTTCAATTATTTGTAAAGATGAAGCAATCCCCTGTGCTGTATACAAACAAACTGGATTAACATCTATTGCTGAAAATCTAATTTCAGGTGACAGCATTATTGTAGGTGGAGGAATCCGAAAAGCCTCAAAAATTCATCCAAGAGTTTTAAATGTAGAATTTATTGAAATAAAAAATCTCCATACCAATCTGTCACAATCCAATCCAATATGTAAAATATGTAATAAAAAAATGAAATCAAAAGGACAGAATCAGGGCTTTAAATGCATAAAATGTGGGAAAAAATCCAAATCAAAATTATCCAAAGTAATCCCTCGTAAAATAAAAAAACAAATGTACATACCGAACATGTCTGCTCACAGACATCTAACAAGACCCCTTGTTAGAATAGGCAAGGTAAACAAAATTTCAAAATTTACCGAGTCTGGTCCTTGGTTTTCAGTGTATAAGAATTAGATAGCGGGGAGTAGATTTGAACTACTGATTTGCGGGTTATGAGCCCGCCGGGATGACCTAGTCCTAATTAGTCTGACTTCCCCACCCCGCTAATCGATAAATGAATAGCCACAGTATATACGCGTTATCAAATTCTTGAAAGTAATTAATAGGATTTGAAAAGACCAAATCTTCATGGACAAGCGTCTTAGAATTGCCGGAATTGTGGGTGCAATAATATTTTCAATTTTTGTCTTAACATCTGAAGACGATCCAATACCATTACCAGAACCACCTTCTACAAAAATGGAAAATAGTTCTGTAGAAATTTTAGCTCAAAATTTAGAAAATCCAAGATCAATTGCAGTTACTGAAGATAGAATTTTTGTCACCGAAAAGGAAGGTAGGATTAAAGTTATTCAAAATGGTGAATTATTAGAAGAACCATTAGCTACACTACGACCTGCCAAAGTTTTTGATGGAGGACTGTTAGGAATTACAACTCATCCAGATTTTATTAATAATCATTTTTTGTATGTTTTTTTGACTTATGAAGAAGACGAAAAACTATGGAACAAAGTAATGAGGATAAAAGAATCTGATAATAAATTAGAAGATGCTATAACAATTTTTGATAAAATTCCTGGATCAGTATTTTATAACGGTGGATTTCTGAAATTTGGTCCTGATGGAAAATTGTATGTCGGAACAGGAACCGTGTCTGATGCCTCTCATCTTCCTCAAGACATGGATTCATTGGCCGGAAAAATATTAAGATTGAATGACGATGGAACTATCCCAGACGATAATCCATTTGACAACTCTCCTATCTACACATTAGGACATAGGAATCCTCAAGGAATGACATGGGATGAGAAAGGAAATTTGTATGTAGCCGAACTTGGTCCTGAAAAAAATGATGAAATCAACATAATTTTGGCTGGAAAAAACTATGGATGGCCTGAACAAGAATGTGGAGGGAACGAAATGTTTGAAGGCCCTGTTATGTGCTATGATCCTGCTATAGAACCAGGTGGAATTCTTTTCTATTCTGGAAATGCCATTGACCTTGAACATTCATTTCTTATGACTTCATTGCGAGCATCAAATCTTTATCAGTTGGATATAGAAGAAGGTCTAAAATCACAAAAAAGCATTTTGAGTGGAGTCGGGCGTGTAAGGGATGTGGTTCAAGGCCCTGATGGAAGTCTTTATGTAATTACTTCAAATACAGATGGAAAAGGTTTTCCGGATAGAACAGATGATAAATTACTAAGGATATTGAAATAAGATGAAAGACTCTGCAATACCAAGATTTTTTGAAAAATCAAGAAAAGAGAGACTTGAGGCAATCAAAAATTTTTGTGATTTATCTAACGATGAAATTTCTCTCTTAGAAAATCCTAATGGAGGAATTTCTTTTGAGAAAGCAGATAAAATGGTAGAAAATGCAATTGGAACTTTTTCTTTGCCCTTAGGAGTTGCAACTAACTTTAAGATTAATGGAAACGATTACGTTGTCCCAATGGTAATTGAGGAGCCTTCAGTTATTGCAGCTGCCTCAAAAGGTGCAAAAATCGCACGAGTTTTGGGAGGTTTTGAAGCATCAGCTGATGAATCGTATAGTATTGGCCAAATTCAAATGCTTAATGTAAAAAACCCTAACGCCATTTCAAATATCAAAAATTCATCCCAAGAAATTCTTGAAATCGCAAATTCAAAAAGTAATACACTTTCAAAAATGGGCAAAGGTGCAAAAGAAGTATCCTGCAAAGAAATGGATACTCCATCCGGCAAAATGCTCATTGTTGAATTATTAATTGATGTGGGTGATGCAATGGGTGCAAATGTAACAAATTCAATGTGTGAGGCTGTTTCACCAATACTTGAAAAACTAACCGAAGGAAGGTCGCTTTTAAGAATTTTATCAAATTACTCTACCAGAAGAATTGCAAAGGCAAAAGCAGTTTTTGAAAAAGAGGCAGTAGGCGGTGAGGACGTAGTAGATAATATTATTCTTGCATATCAATTTGCTGACAATGACGTTTTCAGAGCTGTAACTCATAACAAAGGTGTCATGAATGGAACCATAGCCGTAGCAAATGCAACTGGGCAAGATAGTCGTGCTATTGAGGCAGCAGCAAATGCATATGCAGCTAAATCAGGCCAATATCGTTCATTAACTAAATGGGAAAAAGACGAAAATGGAAATTTAGTAGGCTCTTTGGAGTTGCCTTTATCTGTTGGAATTGTAGGTGGAATTGCGAATGTGCATCCTATTGCAAAATTATGCAATAAAATTTTGGGAGTTTCTTCTGCAAAAGAATTAGCATGTATAATGACTGCAACAGGTTTGGCTCAAAATTATAGCGCAATAAGAGCGCTAGCTACAGAAGGAATTCAAAAGGGACACATGAGATTACATGCAAGAAACTTAGCTGCAGCAGCCGGCGCAACAAACGACCAGATTGATACGGTTGTTCAAAAAATGATTGAACAAAATAATATTTCTCTTGATAAAGCAAAAGAATTGGTTAAGGAAATTTAAAATCCTATTATATGGCTAGATAGTGAAACAACATACAATGTCTCAGGTAAAATTTGCAATACCTAAGGGCAGTCTTGAAGAAGCTACATTCAAACTCCTTGAAAAATCCTGGACAAAAGTTAACAGAAAAAGTAGAACTTATCGTGTATTTCTAGATGACCCAAATATTATAGTAAAAATGCTCAGACCACAAGAAATTCCAACCTTGGTTTATGAAGGACTCTATGACGTGGGCATTACCGGAAAAGATTGGGTAGGAGAAACAAAATCAGATGTGGAACCAATCTTAGATTTAGAATATGGAAAAATAAGGTTGGTGATTGCTTTTCCTGACAAATACTCTTACAAAAATTTAGATTCTATGATAGCAGATTATGCCAAAAAGAAAAAAATTCTTCGTATTTCATCAGAATACCTCACAACTGCTTCAAAATTTATCAAACAATCAAAATCTTACAAAAAATACTACGGCTCCAAAGATCCTATGATTGTAACACCTTGGTTGAGATTAGGAACTAACAAAAATGTTCAAATTCATCTATCTTTTGGTGCCACAGAAGCAAAACCTCCTGAAGACGTAGATGCCATTATGGATGTAACTGAAACTGGAACTACTTTAAAACAAAATAAATTAAAAATTGTAGATGAGGTTTTAACTTCTTCAGCTCACTTGATAGTCAATAAAAAATCCCTTAAAGACCCAAAAAAGCGAGAAAAAATCTTTGATATTGTAACTTTAATGAGAGGCGCAGTACATGGAAGAAAATACTTGCACATTTACCTAAATGTCGAAGAAAAGAACCTTCAGAAATTACTTAAACAAATGCCATCACTGAAGAGACCAACTGTCAGCCCTCTAAGTGAAAAGGGTTGGTTTGGGGTCAACACGGTAATAAGAAAAGAGGAATTTCATAAACTAATTCCTAAACTGAGAAAAATTGCTCAAGGGTTAGTAGTCCATGAACCACGTCAAATTTTGGAACTTGAGGAGATCAAACGTGACGAAGAGAATTGATGAAAATAATTCAAGTTACTAATGTTGAAAAATTTGCCTCAGAAATAATACCAAAACAGCCTCAAAAAAACAAAAAGATTGTAGAATCTATCCTAAAAAAAGTTCAAAAAGATGGAGACTCTGCAATTAGAAAATTTGAAAAAAAATTCAGTGGTGCAAAATTAACTACATTACGTATTAGTCAAAAAGAAAAGGATAGTGCCTACAGTAAAGTATCTTCTAAAGAAATTACCGCCATTAAACTTGCTAAAAAAAGATTAGAAAAAACTGAGTACAAACTAAAATCAATACTCAAACAAATTACAATCAACAATGAGGGGATAAAGATCTCCAAAACATTTGTTCCTATTACAAGCGCAGGTTGCTATATCCCAGGAGGACTAGCGAAATATCCCAGCTCAGTAATAATGTCTGTAATTCCAGCTAAAGTTGCAGGAGTCAAAAAAATAATCATTACATCTCCACCAAACTCTTCCGGGAAATTAGATCCTTTAACGATTGTTGCAGCTGATATTTGTGGAGTCGATGAAATTTACAAGATAGGGGGAGCTCAAGCAATTGCTGCTCTTGCGTATGGAACAAAGTCTATTCCCAAAGTGGAAAAGATAGTAGGTCCTGGTGGTGCTTTTGTAACTGCAGCAAAATCTATGGTCTCAAATAATACCTCTATTGATATGTTGGCTGGACCTACTGAGTTAGGTATAATCGCAGATAATTCCGCAAACCCAAAATTTGTGGCACTTGATCTTATTTCACAAGCAGAACACAGCAATGATACTTTTTGTTATCTAATTACAAATTCAGAAAAACTAGCAAAATCAGTGAATCAAAAACTAGAGGAAATGGTTGGAAAAATACAAAGATCTGAAATTGTAAGAAAAAGTCTAAAACAGAATGGGTTCATAGCAGTATGTAAAAAAACTCAAGATGTAATGCAACTTGCAAATGAACTAGCTCCAGAACACCTTCAGATAATGACCAAAAACCCTCAAAAAATTGCTTCAAAATTGACCTCTCCAGGGTTAGTTCTATTGGGAGACCAATCCCCTTCTTCAGCTAGTGACTATATGTTGGGCTCAAATCACATCCTTCCCACAAACGGTTTTGGCAAAACAAGGGGTTCTTTATCAGTATTAGATTTTATGAAAATCAGTACTCAGGTGACATCTACTAGAGCATCTTTGTCAAAGATTTCAAAATATCTTGATATCTTTACTAAAGCAGAAGGTCTTCCGAATCACTTTGAGGCTGTGAGAGGCAGATTAGAATGAAAGCAAAATGGTATGAAAAAAAGATAGACGAATTTCTTTCAAAGGGAGGATATCAAAAACCTGAACTTCAACAAGATTCCTTAAAACTTGATTCAAATGAAAACTATGTTATCTCAAAACAATTTCAAAGTGATTTAATTTTAGGTGCCAAAAAAAATACAGATGTGAGGGAATATCCACTGGGAGGAGTTGAACGACTAATCCAATCAATTTCAAAGTATTTGAAAATCCCTGCAACCATGATTGGCGTAGGAAATGGCTCTGATCAAATTTTGGATTTAATTCTTTCAAACTTTGCATCAAAACAAACTAAAGTTTTGACTTCTAATCCAACATTTGGATTTTTTGAAGAGAGATGTAAACTGTACTCCATTCCTCTAATTGCTTTGCCATTTGACGATGACATGAAACTCGACATTAGAAAATTCAATTCCAATGCAAAAAAAGCAAACATCTTGTATCTTGATTCCCCAAACAATCCAACAGGATTTCAATTCACAAAAAATGATCTTCAAACACTAGTAAAATCATTTGATGGTCTTGTAATAATTGATGAGGCCTATGGAGCATTTAGCAAATACTCTTTAGCTAACATGGTAAAGACGCAACCAAATTTGATTGTTGTTCAAACCTTATCCAAATCATTTGGATTGGCGGGATTGAGATTAGGATATTTTATTGCCAACAAAAAATTTACGGAATCATTTAACAAAGTTATACAATATCCATACCCACTAAGCACCATTACCATAGAATCGGGAATTTTGGCCTTTGAGAAGGCATCCCAAATGAAAGATTCCTTGGAGATTATTAAAACAGAAAGAACTCGAATTATTGATTCTCTTCGAAAACATCAGGCCTTTGATGTGTTTGATTCTGAGGCTAACTTTGTCTTATTTGACGCCCATGGGTCATACAAACGGGTGTATACCGCCTTGTCTGAGCAAGGAATCTCGATTCGAAAATTAGGTAAAATAGGAAACCACGAAGGATGCCTTAGAGTTACGATAGGAACTAAAGAAATGAATTCTAAATTCTTACTTGCAATACGTGATTTTCTGGGATGACATTAACAAAAAAACAAGAAGGAATCTACATAGATGATTCAATCCTTGATTCCATAAGATCTTCGGACGGATTAATCTTTGATTGTGATGGTGTTTTAATTGATATTACAAAATCATACGACCTTACGATAAAAAAAACAACTAAACTAGTTTTAGAAAGATTTGCAAATATCTCAGACTCTATAGAAATTGATTCAAAAATTATTGACGGTTTTAAATCTACGGGTGGATTTAATGATGAAGTTGATGTAACGTATGCATCAATTATTTCTTTGATAGCAGCAAAAAAACTTGGAAGAGACCAAAAGGAGTTTATTTTTGAAGTAATAAAACACTGTGATTCTTCTGGAATTAATTCGGCTGAAAAATATATTGAAGATTTAACAGAAATTGAAGAAATCAAAAATAAACTAGAATATCCTGGAGCTCATCATGACAACCCACTATACCAAATTTTTGATCAATTATTTTACGGACCAGAACTTTATGAAAAACTCTTTCAGAGAAAGTCTGAATTTACAGAACCTCCACTTATTGACAATGATCTCGTAATTATAAGTGAAAATTTAATTACAAAACTCCAAACAAAATTTGGTCCTAAAATCTCAATTGTTACAGGTAGAGGTAAAGAATCTGTAAGATATTCTTTAAGAAATTTAATGGAAAAATTTGATTTAGAAAATTCAGCTTTTCTTGAAGATGAATCCAGACAACTTGCTAAACCTAATCCCCTTCCATTAACTCGAGCCATATCTGGAATGGCTGCAACAAACTCAATTTACGTTGGGGATTCAATGGAGGACCTGATAATGGCTAAAAAAGCCACAGAACAAGGACTAGGCACTATATTTTGTGGAATAGTAGGCACCAGCAAAAATCCTCAACAAAAACTAGAGTTATTTCAAAAAAATGGTGCTCAATTGATTTTAGAATCAATAGATTTACTACCGAAGGTATTAAATTTAGAATAAGGTAGAGTTAATCTTCTGTGGTAGATATGAAAGCAAGAAAAAGTTCCATAAACCGAAAAACCAAGGAAACTACAATTTCAGTTTCAGTAAACCTAGATGGTTCAGGAAAAACATCCATCAAAACAGACATTAATTTTCTTGATCACCTTATCACATCTTTTGGAAAACACTCCATGATGGATCTTAAAGTAAATGCAAAATCAAATGATAACATTGAGCATCACCTCATTGAAGATACTGCAATAACAATAGGACTCGCAGTTGATAAAGCATTAGGAAATAGAAGTGGAATAACTAGATTCAGCTATGCTTCAGTTCCAATGGATGAATCATTAGCTGAAGCATCCATCGATTTAGTAAAAAGACCATTTTCAAAATTAACTTTGTTAATTAAACGCAACAAAATCGAAGATATTTCAAAAGAAGATTTGGAGCATTTTTTCCAGTCATTACTACAAAATCTTAACAGCTGTATTCACCTTACTGTAAAGTATGGAGAAAATGATCATCACAAAGTCGAAGCTGCGATAAAATCACTTGCAGTAGCACTTAGAATTGCAGCCTCATTGGATAAAAAGCAAAAAGGAATACCCAGTACTAAAGGTTCAATGTAATGGTCAAAGTAGCAATTTTTGATTACGGAGCTGGAAATATTTTCAGCTTGAAAAATTCATTAGAAAGAGCAGGAGCTACCGTAGATGTAATCAACACTTTTGATAAGCCTAATCACTATTCAGGATTATTGCTTCCTGGAGTAGGAAATTTTGATCCAGCCATCAAAAGTATTCATGAGCACTCCAAAACTCAATTTCAAGAATATGTGGGCTCAGAAACTCCCGTATTAGGCATATGTCTTGGAATGGAGATGTTTTTTGATAAGAGCGAAGAGGGTCATGAAAAAGGACTAAGTGTAATTGACGGCGAAGTAATTGAGCTTCCACACACAATGAAAATTCCTCACATGGGTTGGAATAACTTGGAAATTAAAAAATCAGGAAAAATCTTACAGGGAGTAACGGACGGTTCTTGGGTTTATTTTGTCCATTCCTTTAGAGCAAAACCTGCATCAAATGATGTAATAACGGCTGAATCTGATTATGGAATTAAAGTTCCTGCTGTAGTTGAAAAGGACAATTTTTTTGGAACTCAATTTCATCCTGAAAAATCTGGCAAAGTAGGTAATCTAATGATTGAAAACTTTCTTCAAGAGTGTAAAAAATGAAAATAATCCCTGCAATTGATTTAATGGATGGAAAAGTAGTGCGACTTTACAAAGGAAATCCAAATCAAAAAACCATTTACAGTGATGATCCTATTACAGTAGCAAAAAAATGGGAACAAAATGGAGCTGATATGTTACATTTAGTGGATTTGGATGCTACATTAGGAACCGGTTCTAATCTCTCATTGATAAAAAAAATAATTGAAAACATAAACATTCCAGTTGAAGTCGCAGGCGGCTTGAGAGATGAATCACTAATAATTGAAACATCAAAAATATCCCAACGAGTGGTTTTGGGAACACTAGCTTTTAAGGACAAAGAAACCCTGAAAAAAATTTTAGGAAAATTAGGGCCAAAAAAAATTGTAATCTCAGTTGATCATAAAGATGGGGAAATTGTGATTCATGGCTGGCAAACAGGTACGGGAATCAAACTAGCTGAGGCTATGAAAGAATTTCTTGGAATGGGATTTACGGAATTTTTACTCACAAATGTGAATCGTGATGGTACTTTGGAGGGACCCGATTTGGAATTCCTAGAGCAAGCGTGTAATTTGGAAAATGCAAATGTAATTGCAAGTGGTGGAATTTCAAATATCAAGGACATACAAGATGTTAAAGAAAAAAATTCTTTTGGGGTAATTTTGGGAAAAGCCCTTTATGAAAACCAAATTACAATTGAGGAGGCAAAGAAATTAGCATGACTTTAACAAAAAGAATCATTCCATGCCTTGATGTAAAAGGTGGCAGAGTAGTAAAAGGGCTTCACTTCAAATCAATAAAAGATGCAGGTGATCCAGTAGAGCTTGCAAAAAAATACAGTGACGAAGGAGCTGATGAATTAGTTTTCTTAGATATCACAGCTTCTGAAGAACAGCGTGAAACTATCAAAACTTTGGTAAGAAAAGTTGCTTCGGTAATCAATATCCCATTTACAGTTGGTGGTGGTGTAAACTCGCTAGAAGATGCTCGTAACATTTTACTTAATGGAGCAGACAAAGTTGGAATCAATACTGGGGCAATAAAAAACCCAAAACTTCTTACCGAATTGATGGAAATTTTTGGAAGACAATGTGTTGTAGTAGCTATTGATGCTAAAAGAAATTATGATCTTAAGGAAAATGTTAATGTATTTTCTGATAACGGAAAAAAATTCTGGTTTGAAGTTTTCATTTATGGTGGAAAAAAAGAAACTGGAATTGATGCAATAAACTGGGCAAAAAAAGCTCAAAAATTAGGAGCTGGAGAAATTCTTCTTACCAGTATTGATAAAGACGGCACCAAAGATGGTTATGACATTATACTTACTAGAGAAGTTGTCAAATCTACTTCTATTCCTGTAATAGCTTCTGGGGGTTGTGGAAAACCTGATGATATGGTAGAAATCTTTGAGGAATCAGGCGTGGATGCAGCCTTGGCAGCCTCCATTTTTCACTACCATGAGAATGGTGTAGAAGATGTAAAAAAACATCTTAGAGAACAGCAAATTCCTGTAAGATTATAAAACATCTAAATCGAAATTTTATCATGCAAAAATCAATTGATGATATAGATTTTGAAAAAAGTGGTGGACTAGTCCCAATAATTGTACAAGATGCAAACACAAAAGATGTTTTAACTTTAGCATATTCAAACAAAGAATCTTTAGAACTTACAAAAAAGACTGGAAATTCTTGGTTTTTTAGTCGTTCAAGAAATAAACTTTGGATGAAAGGAGAAGAGTCTGGTAATACGCAAAAAGTAAAAGAGATTCTTGTTGACTGTGATTCAGATGCAATTATTTATCTTGTAGAGCCTTCAGGACCTGCATGTCACACTGGTGAAAGAGTTTGCTTTCACCACAACTTGGAAAAATAAATTAACAAACAGGTTCCCAATCAGTTCCTGGAACTGTTTTGTTTATAATTTCAAAATTAAGATTTGAATAATCTGTTCCTCTAAAAACTAGTGCCCAATTTCCTAAAAAATCATCAGCAGAGCAAAATCCTCTTAGAGCACTTAGTTGTGGTTCTATGTAATAATTAAAAGCATCTTTGTTAGCCCCATCAAAAGGAATTGTAAGATATACTGAATAATGCGTATCATTAAGAGGTCTCATTACTGCAATCTGTCCCTTTTCTTGAAATTGCAATCCTCCTATTCTTATGAAAATTTTCTCACCTAGTGCATACTCTTTTCGGTCAATCTGGAAAGGACCTGAAGTTTGCCATTCTCTTGGCAATACCTCGTAGGTATTTTCATCTGCAATCCTTTCAATTTCTTCAATTTTTTCTAAAACTTCAGGAGTCTCTTCAGGTCGAAGTTCTTTATCCAAAGCGTCTTCGACCTCCATATCATTAGAACCAACTCCCGATACTATGGCAATAACTCCTAAAATGGCTGCAATCGCGATTGGTATGCCTATAACAATTGCCTTATTCATGAAAGTGATTTTAGAAAAATCTCTAAAAACCTTACTCATAATTGAAAAATTTACAAAAATCCCTTTTTTTCTAAAATTTTTCTATGAAATGTAATCTAACATTGATTTTTCATCAAAATATAGTATAACTATTATTATATTTTTAATATGGTAAAATTAAGTATCACTTAACTTGATATTAGGATTTTTTATGTATAGTTTGAGAGGAAGACAAGATCTTGACTAGAACTTCANNATTCTGCTTTCAAGTATATCTGTGATGATTGCTTTGGACCACTAGATGTAAAGTATGATTTTCCAAATATTACAAAGAATACATTTTCTAATCGTGAATATACGTACTGGAGATATTTTGAATTATTACCAATTGAAGAAAAATCAAACATTGTAAGCATTAATGCTGGAATGACTCCACTTGTAAAAGCTGACAAGCTTGGAGAAAAACTTGGACTCAAGAATCTTTACATCAAAAACGATTCTGTAAATCCAACATTTTCATTTAAGGACAGACCTGCCGG
>WVWY01000021.1:0-8631 GCA_011773785.1 Candidatus Nitrosomaritimum khambatensis
GCCTTTAGTGCAGAGCTTACTCTAGGGGTAGTCAATATGATAAAATGAAATCAGTTTTTCTAAATACTTAACCCTTGATAGAGTGAGCTTTTTCGTCAATTACTTTTCTTAGGGCTGCAATGTGCTCAGGATTTGTCCCACAACAGCCACCAATTATTCGGACCTTTTTGTATTGGTCCAAAAATTCACCTAGGGCTTTTCCCATCTTTTCTGGAGTCATTTTGTATACTGCCTGACCTCCTTCGTTTTCAGGCATGCCAGCATTTGGCACTACAAGCAAATTGTGATCTTGCTGCTCATCAAGCCACCTTACACTTGGAGTCATCTCAATTGGACCAGTTGAGCAATTCAATCCAAATACATCAATTCCCATATCAGACACTGTAGTATATGCCGCTTGGATATTTGTTCCAAGAAGCATCTTGCCGTATTGGTCCAAAGTTGTGTTTGCAATTATTGGAACTTTTTTTCCAGTTTTTTTCATTGCATTGTGGCATGCTTCAATTACAAGTTTGACTTCCAAAATATCTTGACTTGTTTCAATAAGTAATGCATCAACTCCACCAAGAATTAGACCTTCAGCTTGAAGCTCAAATGCTTCTCTGATTTCATCAAGTGGTTTTTGTCCCAAATCTGGATCATTTGAGCTTGGAAGATATCCAGAGGGGCCCATTGAACCAATCACATAACGTGGCTTGTCCGTGTATTGGGATGCAGCTTCAGCAGCAAGTGCTGCAACTTTTGTGTTAAACTCTACTGTTTGATCTCCAAATCCATATTCATCAAGCTTAATCTTGTTTGAACCAAAGGAGTTTGTTTCAATGCAGTCTGCTCCTGCATCAAGATAATTTTTGTGGATTTGTTTAATCCATTCTGGATGTGTCAAAACTAGACCGTCATTAAATCCGTCTTTGTTATCTGGAAAGTCTTCCGGTTTTGGGTTGAATTTTTGAATTTCAGTTCCCATTGCCCCATCAAATAATAACACTCTGGTTTTTATCGCATCAAGAAATGGTTCTTTATCAGTCAAACAGTTTTAAAATTACGAATACTGGGTTTAACTCTTGCTAGAATATCCGTATATTGAAATTAGGTAAATGAGTATTTTTTGTACATTTATGCAAAGACTAGAGCTCAATAATCTTATTCGCAGCGCTACCTTTTTCCAGCATGCAGGCATATCGATTCTTTTTGTCTTTATGCCCATTATTGCCAAAGGGGTAACTGATTCAGTTTTTGAGATAGGTTTGGTTGTAGCCTCCTTTAGCTTTGCGCAGATTTTGTCTGAAATCTATTTTGGAAGGCACTCTGACAAAAAGGGAACTAGGATTCATTTCATAAGAATTGGCTTTATTGGATGTGCTGCCACCTTTGGGTTGCATTATTTTGCAGATGACTTGACCTTGTTGTTCTTGGCAAGAATTGGTGCAGGGATAGCAAGTGGAATAATGATTCCGGCAATGATTGCTTATGCATACGAATCAAACAATGAAAAAAGAAAGGTTGCTACTGTGATTTCTTTTCATGCACTAGGGTGGATGGCAGGAATTATTGCAGCAGGAGTTGTTAACGATGTAAAGACAATATTCATTGTTAGTTCTGCATTTTTCATAATTGGATTTTTGATATCAACTAAGCTTCCTAACATTGTTTCAGAAAAAGAACTAGAGCCAGGAACTACAAAAAAAGTAATTACAAAAAACAAATTTTTGTTCTTGTCACTTTTGCTTCGCCACATAGGTGCAGCATCTGCTTGGACAATTTTGCCAATAATGTTGATGGAGGAATTGGGAGCAGAATTGTATGAGATTTCAATTGTTTATATCTCAAACACAGCAGCTGCGTTTATTCTAATGAACTTGATGGCAAACAAAATCAACATGTCAAACGTTACAAAATTCAAAGTCGGTGTTGGTGCATCTACTTTTGTCTTTGTTGGACTTTCTTTAATTACTGATTGGTGGATGGCGATGCCATTTATGGCTCTAGTTGGTGGAACGTGGGCATTTTTGTTTGTTGGAGGAAACTTTCACCTAATGGAAAACAATCCTCGTTCAACATCAACCGGGATTTTTAGTTCAACTCTTTCTATTGCAACAGTTGTTGGACCGGTAATTGCAGGATCTATTGCATTTGCATTTGATTATGTATCTGTGATGTATTTTGCAATAGTAATTATTGTATGTGCATTTGTAGTTTCACTAAAGATTAAAAAATAAAAAGAGAAAAATCTTTCCTTAATTTAAGTAATAAAGAATATCAGAAAATCAATGTTACAAAATAGGCTCGAGCTATCTCAAGCCCCAGCGTGACATTACCTTGTCTTCAAGTTTCTTGAAAATTACACCATCAACTGCAATACCTATCATCATTATTACAAGCATTATTGCAATTACCTGAGAAACATCATTTAGCTGACGTCCAACATTGAGCAAAAATCCTAATCCCAAAAATGAAAACAGCAGCTCTGCACCAATCACACCTCTCCATGCAAATGCCCAACCTTGCTTGAATCCTGAAATCATGTAAGGAAATGCAGCTGGAATCAAAACGTTTGTAATTAATTGAGAACCTTTTGCCCCCATATTTCTTGCAGCTTCGACATAGTGCGGGTCAATGTTTTTCACACCAGTGTACGTGTTAATTGTAACTGCAAACACAGCACCAATTGCAGTTACAAAAATAATTCCTGCATCAGTCAAACCAAACCAAAGTATTGCAAGTGGAACCCATGCAACTGAAGGAATTGATTGCAATCCTAAAACCAAGGAACCAATTGTTTGGTTTACAACTTCAACTCGCGCCATAAAGATTCCTAAAACAATTCCTCCAACTATTGCCATTGCAAGACCAATAACTAATCGCAAGATACTTGTTCCAATTCCATAAAACAAGCTTCCATCAGCTCCCGTATACACCAAGTCTTCTGCAACTTCATATGGAGATGGAAAGATGTTGTTAGGCCAAATGTCTGCCATCGAAATTGCTTGCCAAACAATTACAAGAATAATGTAAAATCCAATTTTTTTAGCTAGAAGATTTTTTGCCATAAGATCACTTGCTCTTTTTTACCTCAGGTCTTAATTCTGAAAGTATCTCTTGTTGGAGTCCCAAGAGATTTTCATCTTCAGGAGTTCTAGGTCGCTTAAAGTCAACGGGAACTAGCTTCTTGATTTTAGATGGCCTGTTTGAAAAGATAGCAACTTTGGTTCCAAGGACTGCAGCTTCGGCAACATTGTGAGTCACAAATAAGATCGTTTTTTTGGTCTTTTCCCAAATAAGCTGCATCTCAACTAGGAGAAGATCCCTTGTTTGGGCATCAAGTGCTGCAAATGGTTCATCCATTAGCAAAACATCGGGATCCATTACCAGAGCCCTGGCTATGGCTACCCGTTGCCTCATTCCTGTTGATAGTTGATAAGTAAAAGAATTGGCAAATTTGGTTAGTTGCATCATATCGAGGTATCTCTTTGAGATTTGGGCACGCTCTTCTTTTGGAATGCCTGCCATTTTGAGCCCAAACTCCACATTGTCTTGAACTCGTAGCCATGGGAACAATGCCCCTTCCTGAAATACCATTATTCTTTCAGGTCCAGTTGTAGTGACTGGCTTGCCATCAAATAGAATCTCACCCTCATCAGGAGTCTCCAAGCCTGCAACAATTCTCAAAAATGTAGATTTGCCACATCCTGAAGGGCCAACAAGGCACACAAAGTCGCCATCCTCAACTTTGAGGTCCACACCGCCCAAAGCCATGAGCTTGTGGCTTTCATGTGCAAAGTGCTTTACGATGCCTTTGGTCTCTAGTTTTGCCATTTTCATTTATTCTCCTCAAATGATTCATTTGAAGCTATGTCAAAAAAAATCCCATCCAAGCTGTATCCATCTCGTCCCAAATATCCAAGAGAGTCTGCACGTTGTGCAAATGTGTGAATTGAATCCTCAACTGAATCAGTTGTAATTTCCAAATGAACTAGTGACTCGTCAATCACATCATCAGATAGTGATTGTCCCATAGTCTCCAGCATAAAATCGTTAAAGATAACTCGTGTATCTTTTTGATTTTCATTTATCCAGCTTACGGTCTTCTCGTGTGATTCCAACCACTTTGCAACAACTTCAGGATTTGTTTTAACATAATCTTGTCTTCCAATCAGTAAAACTGATGCAAACTTTTTTTCAGGCCAAAGGTCTTCTTCAAAAAACAATCTCTTTCCATCTAACTCTTCAACAAGTATTGTTGCCCAAGGTTCTGGAACCCATGCTCCATCAATTTCCCCTTTTGTAAATAATGTGTAAATGTCTGGATTTGGAATATTGTAAACAATTACAGACCCTCCTTTTTCAAACGACTTTAGATTGTTTTCTGCCAAGTAATTTCTCAAAGAAACGTCTTGAGAGTTTCCAATTTGCGGAGCGGCAATTCTTTTTCCTGCAAAGTCTGCTACAGAATTTATCTCTGAATTTGGATGCACAACAAAGCTTGCACCACCACTTGCAGCTCCCGATAAAATTACAACGTCATGATTTTCTGATTTTAAAAATCCGTTAATTGCAGGACCCGGGCCAACATATGCCAAATCAATTGAATTTGCAAAAAGAGATTCTATTACTTGAGGTCCGCTATCAAAAAGTTTTGGTTCAATTAAAGTAGAATTTCCTAAATTCTCTTCAAAAGTTCCTCTCTCCAAGCCCACAATTGGAATAGCGTGGCCAATGTTTGGGAAAAATGCCACGCGGATAGAATTATCTCTTGTTTCCTGCCCTTCTTGCGCTAGAATCCCCACAGCTACCGCTAGAACTATAGCTCCTACGCCTGCAGCAACTAGGGATCCAATTTTCATAAAACAGCGTTATATTAGGCGGATAAATAATCATCGAATTTTAGCTCAAGCTAGCCAAAATTTTTGGGCTGACAAAATTTGATTTTGATTATCACAAAAGATAAATTCGAAATTAAGACCGGATAGGTGTTTTATGGCTCAAAAAGGAATTTTAGCATTTTCTGGCGGACTTGACACGTCAGTTGTTGTAAAGTATCTTCAAGCAGAACACGACATGGATGTAATCACAGTTACAGTTGATGTTGGTCAAGGTGATGATCACAAAAAAATTGCAGCCAAAGCAAAAAAGCTTGGTGTAAAAAAACACTACAACATTGATGCAAAAAAAGAGTTTGCAGAAAAATATATCATTCCATCAATAAAGGCAAATGCACTTTATCAAAAAAAATATTGCTTGGCAACTGCACTGGCTAGACCATTAATTGCTGAAAAAGTGTTAGAGATTGCAAAAAAAGAAAAAGTAAATGCATTAGCTCATGGTTGTTCTGGAAAAGGAAATGACCAGGTAAGATTTGATATTACTCTTCGTTCTGGCTCTGATTTACCAATCATTGCGCCAATTCGAGATAAAAATTTGGATAGGGAAACTGAACTAAAGTTTGCAGACAAACACGGAATACAAATCGATACTGTAGCAAAAAAATTCAGTATTGATCAAAACCTGTGGGGTCGCGCAATTGAGGGGGGAGTTTTAGAAGACCCATACAATGAACCACCTGATGATGCATTCATTTGGGTTAAAACAAAAAACTTGCCAGATAAACCAACCTACATTGAAATCACATTTGAAAAAGGAGTTCCCGTTGCAGTTGATGGGAAAAAACTTGATGCTATAAAACTAATAGAATACCTAAACAAAAAGGCAGGAGCTGCCGGTGTTGGAATTGTAGACCACATTGAAGACAGAGTAGTTGGAATAAAGTCCCGCGAAGTGTATGAAACTCCAGCCGCTACCTGTTTGATTGAAGCCCACCAAGACTTGGAAAAGATGGTTCATACAAAGCACCAAAACAAGTTCAAGTCACTAATTGATGACGAGTGGGCATATTTGGTATACTCTGGATTGTGGCAAGACCCACTAAAAGACGACCTTGATGGATTTATCGAAGCCTCCCAAAAGCCAGTATCTGGCACGGTAAAGCTGAAACTCTACAAGGGAAGCCTTCGAGTGGTTGGAAGAAAATCTGCAAAGTCCTTGTACAGCCATGAGATTGCTACATACGGCACAGAGTCCACATTTGATCAGAGATTGGCCAAAGGGTTCGTAGAATTGTGGGGAATGCAGTCAACAGAAGCTAATAAATTACAAAAGAAGAGGTCAACAAAAACATGAACTGTCCAGAATGTGATGCAACACTAAACATCCCAGATGACGCTTCCGTAGGAGAGATTATCTCTTGTCCTGATTGTGGCGCTGACTTTGAAATAGCAAGCAAAGACGGAGCAAATGTCCAGCTAAAACAAGCAGAAAGCGTAGGCGAAGACTGGGGCGAGTAATGACCAAAGTCTGTATCGTCTTTGACCGTTTAAGGTCAGAAGAAAAGATGCTGCAAAAAGAAGCATCTGATCTGGGTTACGATACATCAATGCTTGATGCCAAAATTACTCAAATCAACACAGATAGCAAAAAAGAAGATTTTGATCTTGGTGATGTCGTCTTGGAAAGGTGCGTTAGCTATTTTCGAGGTTTACACTTTACATCAAGTCTAGAGTTCATGGATGTTACTGCAATAAACAAGTACGATGTTGCAAACATTTGTGGAAATAAGATGATAATGACTCTTTGTCTGAAAAAGAACAACGTTCCAACTCCAAAGACATACTTTTCCTTTTCAAGTGAAAGTGCATTTGAGAATTTAGAAAAAGTTGGATACCCACTTGTTATCAAGCCACTAATTGGAAGCTGGGGTCGGGGGGTAATGCCTCTTAAAGACAAAGATTCTGCCGAAGCTGTAATGGAAATACGCGACATCAATGACGGCCCACATGATAGAATCTATTATCTTCAAGAATTAATTCAAAGACCACCTAGAGACATACGCGTAATTACTATAGGCGATGAGCCTGTAGCTGCAATGTACAGAAAGTCTTTAGAAGGTTTTAAGACAAACATTGCATTGGGTGCAGATCCAGAAATTTGCGAGATCACAAAAGAGATGGAAGACATTGCCATCAAGGCCTCAAAGGCAGTAGGTGGTGGAATTTTGGGAATCGACATGATGGAAGATGAGAAACAAGGACTTGTTGTCCATGAAGTTAACAATACAGTAGAGTTTAAGGGATTGGCTAGAGTTGCCAAGAGAAATATCCCAAAAGCCATGGTAGAATACGCCATTTCTTGCATTAGGAAATAAATTATACTCCATTACGAGGAGGGTTATCATGAAAATAGGTGTAGTAGGAGCTTCAGGATACGTAGGAGGAGAAACCCTTCGTTTGCTTGTAAACCACCCAGACGTTGAGATCACGATGGTAACATCAAGGCAACACGTAGGAGAGTACCTTCACAGAGTTCAGCCAAGCTTGAAAGGATTTACCGACCTTACATTTTCAGAATTAGATTATGATAAAATTTCAGACAATTGTGATCTTGTCTTTACAGCGGTTCCACACGGAACAGCAACAGAAATTGTAAAGGCCCTTTATGATAGAGGAATCAAAATTATTGATTTGAGTGCAGATTACAGATTGCACAATCCAGAAGATTACGACAAGTGGTATGGATGGGAACATCCACATCCAGACTATCTAAGCAAATCAGTTTTTGGAGTACCAGAGCTTCACAGAGAAGAAATTAAAAAAGCACAGCTTGTTTCTTGCCCAGGATGCATGGCGGTAACTTCAATGCTTGCCCTAGCTCCACTGATAAAAAATGATTTGATAGATACTGAACACATTGTAGTAGATTCAAAGATTGGCTCATCAGGTGCAGGTTCAGGTTCAGGAACTGCACATGCAATGCGAGCAGGAGTTATTCGACCCTACAAACCAGCAAAGCACAGACACACCGGAGAAATTGAACAAGAGCTAAGTGAGATTGCAGGAAGAAAGATTCGCGTTTCTATGAGTCCACATGCAGTTGATGTAGTACGTGGCATCTTGTGTACCAACCACACCTTCATGAAAAACCACATTGAAGAAAAAGAACTGTGGAAGCTTTATCGTCAAACTTATGGTGAAGAAAAGTTTGTTAGATTAATCCGAGACAAAAAAGGATTGTACAAGTTCCCAGATCCAAAGTTCTTGGTCGGTTCAAACTTTTGTGATATTGGATTTGATTTAGATGAAGACAATCATAGATTGATTGCATTGTCAGCTTCGGACAACTTGATGAAAGGAGCTGCAGGCTCTGCCATTCAAAACATGAATGTAATGTGTGGATTTGATGAAATGGACGGCCTAAGATATACACCACTAACGCCGGTTTAGAAATGATCACAATCAAAATTGGTGGAAGTGTAGTAGATAATTTACATCCATCAACAATTTCTGATATCAAAAAAGTTGCAGAGACTGAAGGAGTTGTTTTAGTTCATGGCGGAGGAAAGGAGGTCACCAAAGTTTGCGAGCAGTTGGGAAAAGAACCAAAGTTTGTAACATCCCCAAGCGGAATCAAAAGTAGATACACAGACAAAGAGACTGCAGAAATTTTTACAATGGTGATGGCAGGAAGAATCAACAAGACAATAGTTCAGATGCTCCAAAAAAATGGAGTAAATGCCATAGGCCTTTCTGGTGTTGATGGAAAAGTAATCGAAGCTGAAAGAAAAAAGAAGTTGCTTATTGT
>WVWY01000021.1:8672-44152 GCA_011773785.1 Candidatus Nitrosomaritimum khambatensis
GCAATTAGTGAGGAATCAGAATTTCTCAACGTTGATGGTGACAGGGCAGCAGCATATGTTGCCGGTAAAGTAGGCACTGACAAAGTTCTATTTATCACAAATGTAGATGGACTATTGATGGATGACAAGTTAGTTACAAAACTAACCCTTGCTGAGGCAAAAGAGATTAGGCCAAAGATTGGTCCCGGTATGGAGAAAAAAATCCTCGCATCAACTGAAGCACTTGATATGGGAGTAAAAGAAGCACTAATTGCAAACGGACAAAAAGAAAATCCGGTCTCTTCAGCTATTGCTCACGAAAATTGTACGGTGATTGAACATGAGTGAAGATCAATTTATGGGAAACCTGTATCAGAGATTTCCAGTAACACTTGAGAAAGGAAAAGGAGCTCACGTGTGGGATGTTGATGGAAAAGAGTACATTGACTGCATGGGAGGATACGGCGTTGCACTTGTTGGACATCAAAATGAAAGAGTAAACAAAGCAATCAAAGACCAAGTTGATAAAATTATTACTGTTCACAGTTCCCTGTACAACAAAACAAGAGAAGAATTTCTAAAAACGCTAATTGGGTTAGCGCCAAAAAATCTAACACAAGTCCATCTTAACAACAGCGGTGCAGAAGCAGTAGAAGCTGCAATAAAGTTTGCACGAAAGTTTACCGGAAAAAAAGGAATGGTTGCAATGAAAGGATCATACCACGGAAAATCTTTTGGAGCATTATCAATTACATTTAATCCAAAATACAAAAAAGCGTTTCAGCCACTTGTTGAAAAAGTATCTTTTGCATCTTATGGTGACATTGAATCACTTCGCTCCGTAATTGATGAGGATACTGCATTTGTGATTTTAGAGCCAATTCAAGGAGAAAGCGGAATTAATGTTGCACCTGATGGATTTTTGCAAGATGTTAGAAAGCTCTGTGATGAGAAGGGAATCATTCTAATTTTTGACGAAATACAGGCGGGGCTAGGACGTACAGGCCGATTATGGGCATGTGATCATTGGAATACTGCACCAGACATTTTGTGCCTTGCAAAGGGAATTGCAGGAGGAGTTCCAATGGGAGCAACTTTGGTTAGGCCTGACATTTTAGCTGCAATTAGCAAAGGAGAGCACTCATCAACGTTTGGAGGCAATCCTCTATCATGTGCTGCAGGAACTGCTGCGCTAAAAGCTCTAACTGAAGACGGATTGATTGAAAACTCTGAAAAGATGGGAAAGATCTTCCATGAAGGGCTAGAAAAACTAAAAGAAAAGCACCCAATTATCAGAGAAGTTAGAGGAAAGGGTTTGATGATAGGTGTAGAACTCAAGTTTGAAGTTCGAGACGTATTAATGAGTTTAATTGAAAAGGGAATTTTGATGCTATATTCTGGAAGAAATATTCTTAGAATTCTTCCTCCACTAGTCATAACCGAAGAAGACATAACAAAAGTTTTACAAACCCTAGATACAGTACTAAGTGAAGAGGAGAAAAAACGAAATGTTCAAGGATAAAGTGGATGAAAAAATAATAGAATTCCTTCGAGAAAACTCTAGAGAATCTTTTGTTGACATTGGCAAAAAGCTAAAGTTATCTGAATCTGCTGTAAGAAGAAGAGTAAAAAATCTTGTAGACAGCGGTGCAATTAAAAAATTCACGCTAGAGCTTGGAGAAGAAAACGTCACCAGTGCAATAGTTTTGGTTTCAGTAGACTCTGCAACAGATACATCAAAAGTTTCACTAAAGCTTGCCAAGCTTGAAGGAGTCAAAACTGTCTATGAAATTACTGGACAGTACGACATTACAACAATAATTAGCGCGTCAAACATTTCAGAAATCAACAACAGTATTGACGCACTCAGGAAAATTCCCGGCGTAATTGATACAAATACAGTAATTATTCTTCGCAAAGTAGCCTAAAACGACATTCGGTTAGAAATTTCGAATTCTTGCTAAAATAGGATCATCTTTGTCAATTTTCAACGAACCTAGTACGAATATGTTTATATGCTCAATTTAGGTCAGCGATTCCTGTAATGAAAGATCCGAATCACTATGCAGATTTGTACAACGCTTACGATAAGAACCCTAAAAAAATTCGCGTGTTGGACAGCACACTTAGAGAAGGAGAACAGCACCCAGGAGTGTCGTTTACAAATAAACAACGAATCCAAATTGCGTGGATGTTAGATTACTTTGGAGTTGACCAAATTGAAATTTCACCTGTTGTTTCACCTGATCACAAAGACGCTGTTAAAACAATTATCAAGCAAGGTCTAAAGGCCGACATTGTATCTCACGGACGTGCACTCAAAGAAGACATTGATGTGTCATTAAGCTGCGATGCAAAATGGTGTGCAGCATACCTTGGTATTTCTGATGTTCACCTAAAGGACAAATTAAGAATCACAAGAGAGGAAGCTATGGAGAGAGCTGTTCAAACAGTAGAGTATGCAAAGTCTCATGGCTTAAAAATTAGGTTTACTGTAGAAGATGGAAGTAGAGCAGAGCCAGAGTACCTCTTAAAGATGTGCAGAGCAATTGAAGAAGCAGGAGTAGACAGAATAAGTCTTCCTGACACTGTAGGAATACTTCGTCCTATTGGGATGTACAATTTTGTTAAAAAAGTAAGAGAAGCAGTAGACACTCCTCTTGATGCACACGTTCACAATGATATCGGTTTTGCACTTGCCAATGCGTTTGCTGCATGCGATGCAGGAGTTGATCAAATTCACACAACAATTGATGGGATTGGGGAAAGAACTGGAATTCCTTCACTAGCTGAAGTTTCAGTTGCACTGACTTATCTTTTCAAATCTCCAAACGACTTTAGATTAGATATGCTTCAAGACCTTTCAAGACTAATTGAGGAATACACCACAATCAGACCTTATGATTCAAAGCCTATTGTAGGCTCTTCAGCTTACAAACACAAGGCAGGGACTCACCTTGCAGCCATTCTTAGAAATCCCGCCGCATATGAGCCCATTCCTCCTAGAACAGTTGGAAACCGCAGAAGGATAGTATTTGGCGAACTGGCAGGAAAAACTGGGGCTTCTTATCTTATGTCCATTTTGGGACTTGGTCAAGACACCGAATCAGCAAAGGCAGTTGCAGCGGGGTTGAAAAATCTTCGAATGGGAGACTTGCTTGAGATACCTCTAGAAGAAAGGCTTGAAAAAAAGATAATTAATGACGAAAAAGGAGAAAAATCCGAGGAAAAATAATGGCAAAATGTGACGAATGTGATGCAGATATCTCCATACCAAGCGATGCTTTAGAAGGAGAAATCGTAACGTGTCCCGAGTGCGGTGCAAGTTTTGAATTAGCTAAAGGAGCAGAAGGTTTCGATCTAAAGCCGGCCCAAACGGTTGGCGAGGATTGGGGACAGTGAATCCTGACGTAACGATTCTTTACGACACCATCCGATGGGAAGAAAAAGCTCTACTAGAAGCTGGAAAGAAAAAGGGTATCAATATCCAGATGGTTGATTGTAAGAAATTATTTTTAGATTTAGAAAAAAAACCAGAAGATTACGGAACAGTGATTCAGAGATGTGTAAGCTATTACAGAAACCTTCACTCAACTGCGGCTCTTGAGGGGCTAGGAGTTAATGTGATCAATTGCCTAAACACTGGAATCTTAGCTGGAAACAAACTATTCACCCACATGTTGCTCAAAAAAGAAGGAGTTCCAACACCTGATGCAACAGTTGCATTTTCAAAGGATGCCGCTATGGAAGCCCTTGATTTGCAAGGATACCCCAAGGTAATCAAACCAACCGTTGGTAGTTGGGGAAGACTAATCTCAAAACTAAACGACAAAGACTCTGCTGAAGGAATTATTGAAAGTAGAGAAAAAATGTATCCTATTTACCAGGTTCATTATCTAGAGGAATTTGTCCAAAGACCCCCCAGAGACATTCGAGCAATTATGGTTGGAGACAAGGTTGTTGCAGCCATATACAGGACATCAGGAAGTGGCAACTGGAAGACCAACATGGCCCTTGGAGGCACAGCAACTCCATGCGAAGTAAGCCCAGAGATGGAAGAGATGTGCATAAAGGCAAAGAATGCAGTGCAGGGACAGATTGTAGGCGTAGACCTAATGGAAAGCGATGAGAAGGGACTAGTTGTCCACGAGGTTAACAACACCACTGAATACAAGAACACTGTACGAGTCTGCGAAGTTGACATACCTTCATTAATGCTTGATTATGCAATGCAATCTGGCAAGTAAGAATTGGACACAAACTTTACAGTAACACCAAGATTTGCAGTTAAGATGCTAGAAAAGGCACTTCGTCTATACACTCCTTCTCTTAATGAAAGAGCTTTGGCAGAGTTTTTGGCAGACAAGTGTGATGATTTAGGTTTTGAAGACATTCACATAGATGAGGTAGGAAATATTTTGGCAAAGAAAGGTTCAGGTTCTCCAAAGATTCTTCTTTGCGGTCACATGGACGTTGTTCCAGGAAAAGTAAAGGTAAGAAAAGAAGGAGACTCCCTTTACGGCCGAGGGGCATCAGATGCAAAAGCTCCTTTAATGGCAATGCTTTTTGCAGCAGCTTCTATTCAAAGCAACAACGGAACAATACTTTTTGTTGGAGCAGTTGATGAAGAGGGAAACGCGACAGGAATCAAGAACCTTGTAAAAAAAGAGATGGATATCGATTACGCAATTTTTGGAGAACCAAGTGGAATTAAACAAGTAACTATTGCTTACAAGGGAAGGCTTGCAATAAACCTCAAGGTAACAGTTGAAGATAGTGCACATGCAAGTGCACCTTGGTTATCAAAAAATGCAATAGAAGAATCCATGATATTTACTAATGAGCTAAAAAAGGGTCTTGAATCAGGTCAGGAGGAAAAAACCAAAGGCATGCTTTTGACTGCAACATTAACTGAGATTACCGGCGGAACAAGTCATAACGTTACTCCAAAAGAGTGTGAAGCCATAATGGATATCAGAATTCCTGTTGACAAGAATTGCAAAAACGTAGAGCAACAAATCGCTACACTAGTTAAGGAAATTGCACAGAGGCGTGGTGTTGAGGCATTTTACTCCATACTTGATGAGACTGAGCCATTTGAGGCACCACACAACTCACCTCTTGTGCGTGCATTTACCCTTGGAGTTATGGAAGTAGAGCATGCAAGACCTACACTAATTAGAAAAACGGGAACAGGCGACATGAATGTTATTGGAAACCAATGGGACATTCCAGTTGTAACTTATGGACCTGGCGACCCACACGAGGCTCATACCATAGATGAAAAAGTATCAATTGACGAGTATCTACGAGGAATTGAAATTTTGAAAAAAACACTTGCACATCTCAAGCGACTTCATGACAGAAAAATAAAGATAAAGTAATGCTGTGGTTTGTTGGATTAGGAATTTCAGGTGCAAAGTCAATACCACTTGAAGCGCAGGAAGTTTTAGGAAAAGCTGACATTGTATATCTTGAGCAATTCACAAGCCCCATCGGAAAATCAGATTTAACAAAAATAAAAAAAATGACAAAAGGTCAATTCAAAACTGCAAAAAGATGGCAGGTAGAAGACGGCAATGAGATTTTAAAAAATGCAAAAAGAAAAAAAATTGTTTTGCTCTCCTATGGAGATCCGTACATTGCAACTACTCACATTGAGTTAAGAGCAAGAGCTATTGAAGAAAAAATAAAAACTCACTCTATACATGCATCGTCTTCATTGACTTCAATGATTGGAGAGTGCGGACTTCACTTTTACAAAGTTGGAAGGATTGCCACAATAATGAGCGACATGAAATCACTTACAACTCCTTACTATGTAATTTACAAAAACATCATTGAGGGAAATCACACAGTCTTGCTTTTAGAATATAATCAGGACAAAGATTTTTTCTTGGATCCCAAGGAGGCAATCATTGGATTGTTGGAAACAGAAAAGGGTCAAAAAAGAAATGTCATTAATCCAAATACACACGCAATAGTGGCATCTAGAATAGGGTTCAAGGACCAATCAATTGTTTCAGGGAATTTCTCGAGCCTAAAAAAGCAAGATTTTGGAAAGCCACCACATACTGTCATAATTACTGGAAGGTTGCACTTTACAGAGTCTGATGCTCTAAAGATTTTTGGAAAATGTATTGATGAGCCATCAGATAATTCTGAAAAGACCAAAAAGATTTCAGTGCAAATGATGAAAAAGTACGTTCCAATGGTAAGAGAAGCCCTTGAAGAAGTAGAGCCCCTCTACAAAGACCAAAAGGAGTTTCAAACTATTTTGGAAAATGCAGAGCTGTACATCCAAGATGCCGAAAAGTTCTTAGAAGACGGGCAAGACGAAGTTGCCATTCTCAGCATTGGATACGCAGATGGTTTGGTTGATGCCTTGAGATTAGCAAAGGGCATGGAACCCAAAATGTGAATATCGATGAATTAAAGAGTGGGATTATTCTAGGAGATAAGGTTGAAACCTTTAGAAAAACTTATTGTGTCCTCAATGTATGTTGCCTCAATTAGCAACAGAGAACCTATTGAGATTATCAAGGAGAAGGGGGGAATCACTCAAGAGGTAATTGATTCTAAAATAGATGAATGCATCAAAAATGATCTTATAAAAGAAGATAGAAAAACTCTTACTGAGTTTGGAAGAAGTTCTCTTAAAGTTGTTTTAGCTGGAGGAGTTTTTGACATTATTCATCCAGGACACATCCATACATTAAAGGCAGCAAAAGATCTTGGAGACGTATTAATCGTCGTCATCGCTACAGATAACACTGCAGAAAAAATGAAAAAAAGAAAACCACTTCATGATCAGGACCAAAGAAAGTTGCTGGTAGATTCACTATCAGTGGTAGACTTGAGTGTAGTTGGCCACGAAGGAGATATTTTCAAAACTGTGGATATAATAAAGCCACAAATTATTGCCTTAGGCTATGATCAAGTGCATCAAGAAAAATTCATCACAGAAGGATGTAAGAAGATCAACCTTGATGTGCAAGTTGCAAGGCTTCAATCACCAATTCCTGAAGTATCAAGCTCTATCATTGAAAAAAAATACGGCGAAAACATACACGATATTTAGATTATTTTCCGTTAATTGGAATTGTTATTGTAACTTTTGAGCCGTCTGAGAGTCTTGCGCTTTTTCTAATATTGTTTTTTGAAATAAGCTCAATTGTTGATTTGTCGTGATGTGTTCTCTCTAATCTAATTAGTTGACAATCAACATTGGAGTTGAGTTTAGCGTTGAAGCACTTTACCCAACCGTATGTCCTTTTGCCGTCAGAGTAACCACTAATTCGTATCCCTTCCATTCCCTCAAATTGTCTTACGGCTTCTGTGTATTCTTTTTTTCCTAGTTTCACGTTTAGGGTTCCTGGAAATGGAATGTAACCAATTTTGGACTTGAATTGTTTGGTGTATCCTTTAAGCGACATATAGTACGCGCCTTCACCCATTCCAGTAACTAGAGTTCCTTTCAACAAAACTTCAGAAGGTGCAGACTCTAAACTTTTTTGCAAAGCGTTAGATAATTTTACCATTTCAGAATATCCTTTAGAAGTAATCTTTACAGAAATTTTTCTTCCACTAATTATTCTCTCAATGAAATTATTTTCTTCAAGATCAAGCAGGTGTTTTGATGCAGACTGTTGAGACTTTTTGATTTCTTTTCCTAAAGAAGAAGTTGTAATTGTGACAAAGTTGTGTTTTGCTCCTTTAGATAAAAGATGTGTGAGGGTTAGAATGTGCTGAATCTTGAGTTCAGTCATCAAAAAACCCTATGCGACGCCTAACTCACCGAACGTCTTGAGAGTCAAACCATCAGAGTTTGATAGCTTTGCAACTCTATGACCAATAACACACTCTATTCCGGCGTTTTTTGCACCTTCAAGCAATCTTTGGGTAATGATTCCATCTAGTAGGAGATACTTTATTCCGGTTTGGGTTGAAAGTTTGCTAACAAGTTCGCTTATTGGAACTTTGAAAATTTCTTTTTGTTCACCATCTAAAGCAACTGCTTCTAGAGTTTCATTAAGGTCAGGATAAACCTTGGAAGCTAATTCTGCAATTGGTTTATCATCTTCGTTTTGTAGTGTTGGTGTTATAGGACCTCCACCTTCAATCTCATCTTTGACAGGTTTTAGAATTTCATCAATTCTTGCAGGCGTTAGTTCCTCTACTTCAACACCTGTGTCTGCTTGCAATTCATAATCAAGGTCAACAACTGATTTGAGTTCTTTTAGAATAAATCCTCCAGCTCTGTCCCCATCAAGAAATGCTACGACTTTGTCTTTGGAGTTGCAAAGTTCTTTGATAGATTCATCAATTTTTGCACCTTCTATTGCCACTGAGTTATCATAACCTGCTCTTAGTAAATTAATTACATCAGCTCTTCCTTCTACAAGAATTATCCAAGATGCATCATAAACTCCTGAGCTACATGTAAGTTTGGATGGACCATACGTGGATAGTTTGCCAGAATCGCCTTCGTGGACATCTCTGAGCATTCCTTCTCCTTCGCTTACGGTTTTTGTTGCCCAACGTTGTTTGATTTCTTTTGCTCGTTTTACAATATCATCTTTCTTTGCTGCTCTAACATCATCAATTGATACCAGTTTGAAACTACAGTCAAATGGACCAACTTTATCTATGCTTTCGATTCCTGCAGCAATTAATGCACAGGTATCAATATCAGTACTCATTGGAATTAAGGCGGTTCCGCTAGTAGTGTTTGCAGTTGATTTGGCATCTACTTCTATACGACCAACTTTGGATACTCGTTGCAGTTCATTCAGATTCATCTCTGGGCCTAACAGACCTTCTGTTTGGCCAAAGATTGCTCCGATTATGTCTGCCCTTTCAACGAGCCCATCAACTTCATAGGAAAGTTTAACGTGATATTTGACAATTCCTGATTGAGGCATAAATTTTTCATCTCCTTAATTATCATGGTGGTATTTTCGTTTCTCGATATATGAGGGTATCGCAAGAATTTATGCGAAAATTTCTCAATTTTTCAAAGATCAATAATCTTATTCAACATACATTAGGAGAATCAAAAAATGAAAAATAAAAAAGGCTTATTCTGTGCTAAAAGAGTGACCACATGAACATGAGTTGGTTACGTTTGGATTGTTGATTTTAAATCCAGAACCCATTAGGCTTTCAATATAGTCTACGTTAGCACCTTTTAGATGGTCAATACTGTAACTGTCTACTAGTAATTTTACGCCGTTTTCCTCAAGGACAACATCGTCTTCTTCTGGTGCTTTTTCAAAGCCCATTCCATAAGACAAGCCTGAGCAACCTCCGCCTTGAACATATACTCTAAGGTATTCTGGTTTTTCGGCTTCTTCTTTCATAAACTCGACAATCTTCTCAGCTGCTTTAGGTGTGACAGTGATCATCTTTTGGGTTTGTTCAGATGCCATAATATTTCAAAAAGTCGGCTCAAATTATAATAAGCTTTTCACACTAGACCCACTAGTAAAATAGGAAATTATTGCCATAGTTTCAATTTTTGAGAAATTTCAGTATATCTAATTTAGGAATTTTCTACATGACCAATTTCGGAGGCAACTACAATTCCTATTACTTCATCGTTATCAATTACGGGGAGTTTACGAATTTTTCGTGAAGTCATCAATTCAACGGCCGTTTTTTGGTCTGTTTGTGGAGTAATTGAGATCAAGGGAGTAGACATTATTCTTCTTAATGGAGTATCAGCCGGATAAGAATGAGCAATTAATTTTACCGTAAGATCTTTGTTAGTAACCAACCCTACTGGGACTTGATTCTCCAAAACTACGATGGCGCCAGCTTTGGAATCTTCCATAAGTTTTGCAGCTTCATATGCCGGAACTGTAGAGTTGACAGATAAGACCGAATCATCCATTATTTGTTTAAGCCATAGTTGAATGGTACTTGCGGTATTCATAGATAACATATTTGTTGGAAATATTTCAATGACTAAAGTAAATCTCAGCTTTGATAATGATGCTCATCAAATTCTGATCCTAATGCAATTTTCAAGATTACAGTAGAATCAGTAGTTTGGAATTTCAGGTCTTTGTCAGTAGCAAAGTAACGAAACATTTGAGTCAAAAGCTGTTCGGTAAAAACCGACCATTTCATGCCGAGGTCATGTTGAATGATAAAGGTATGCAGTTCTCCATCTATCCTATGATCAGATTTCATACCAGAGGCCCTCATGTAATCTTCTAAAGTTTCAATGCATCGTTCTAAATCATAACCACCTTTAATGAACATGACATTATTTTTGATCATTGGGAAGACTACATTGATTATCTCATCAATGTCTCTACCATCCAAGTCTGCTCCCAAGGATTCAACAATTTCTTTGGGGACTGGAACCATTCCAATCTTTTCAGAGTACCTATCCCATTGGATGTATCTTTCGAGGATTTGCTTGACAAGAACGTTTTGTGAAATTTTTCTTTGTCGGGCTTCACTGTCAAGTTCGTTAATCATCTTTTCAGGTAATCGGTAAGTTATGCTTCTTGTAACGTCCTTTTTTTGCTGTTGTTCCCTTGCTATGCCCATTGTCCCTTACATAATACTCAGATAGTCAGATATTAATTCATGTTTCTAAGAAAACCAAAAACACGACCAGTTATGCCTGTTATTAAAAGAGAGGTTTGGTTTAAGCTGAAATTTCAAAAATGAGTTTTTCAAAATTACTTGAATTTTGGGATAAAAATTAAAAGGAAAATAAGAAGGAAATTGGGATTAGCTTATTTTTTGGATTTATTGACAAAAGCTGTCATTCTTTCTTCTCTGTCAGGATGAGTAAAGCAGTTTCTCCATGCAAGAAGCTCAATTGAAAGACCAGTATCAAGATCTGCATTTCTTCCTTTGTTGATTGCAACTTTAGACATCTGAACACCCATTGTAGAGTTTGCAGCAATTTGTTGCGCCATCTTTAGTGCTTCTTCTTGTAGTGATGCAAGTGGGACTACTTGGTTTACCAAGCCAATCTCTTTTGCCTCATCAGCTTTTATCATCTTGCCAGTATAGACAAGCTCTTTTGCCTTTGCTATTCCCACAATTCTCATCAATCTTTGTGTTCCACCCCATCCAGGAGGAATACCGATTGTAACTTCTGGTTGACCAAGTTTTGCAGTATCTGCTGCAATTCTAATGTCACATGACATTGCAAGCTCACAACCTCCGCCAAGTGCAAATCCATTTACGGCTGCAATTGTAGGTTGCTTTACAAGTTCAACTGTTGCAGTAACTAGTTGTCCTGTTTTTGCATACTCGACTGATTCATCTGCTGAAATCTTTGACATGTATTCGATGTCAGCACCAGCAGAGAATGCTTTTTCACCTTCACCAGTTAGAATGATTACTTTTACTGATTCATCATGGTTTAGGTTCTCAAAAGTTTGGATGAGCTCTTTTGCAACATCAGTGTTCATGGCATTTAGTTTGTCAGGTCTGTTGATCTTGACTGTGCAAATACCGTCAGAAGTAGATGTGGTTACTAGAGACATAGTAATGAGCCAAGTTAGGCGAAAATTAAATGTTCTCTATTTTCCTTGTATTTTGCCCACTTGGACTAATGCACCTGCAGCTTCCACCCAAGTTCGAAGGTCTTGGTAAACTGGGATTTGGTGTTTCTCAATTAATTTTATCATTTTTTCTGTGTATGGGCCACCGTTACATCCAACTAGTAACGGCTTTTTTCTTTTCTTTTGGAATGCAGCAAGATGATCAACAATTGTTTCTTCAAGTGGATCATCTTGGAAGACAAACCAAGGCATTGCGATATCAATATTTTTTTCATCCATGAATTGTTGAATAACAAATCTATAATCTTCTGCAGTTGCACCTCCTCCCACATCAGCAGGATTACCACTGTGAATAGGAACGGCTGGTGGAAAATGGGATTTCATTTTTTTGATTCGTTCTGGGGATAATTTTCCTATTGTAAGACCAAATCTTTCCAATTGATCCATTCCTCCAATCATTGGACCAGCACCGTTACTTGTCATTGCAACTTTGCTTCCTTTTGCAGCAGGTTGCCATGCTAGTGCTTTGAAAACCCCTGCTAGTTGTTGATAACTATCAACTGAAATAATCCCTGCTTGTTTGAATGCGCCCATAATGATTGCATTTGAGCCTCCAAGCGAGCCTGTATGTGATGCGGCTTGTTTTGCTCCCAGTGAAGTTCTTCCACTCTTCCAAATTACTATTGGTTTCTTAGTTTCTTTCATTACACGTTTTGCAGTATTGATGAATTTTCTTCCATCTCCAAAACCTTCAACGTATAATCCAATTACTTTTGTTTGAGGATCATTTGCAGCATACCATATCATGTCGGCTTCATCAACATCTGAACGATTACCAAAACTAATCATTTTAGATAATCCAAATACATCAGCACTTTCTAACATACTAATTCCCATTGTTCCGCTTTGTGAGAAAAAGCAAACAGGGCCTAATTTTGAACGGACCATTCTTTCTTGACCTTGGAATGCACAGTCAAGACGATTAGCTGCATTGAACATTCCAATACAGTTAGGACCAATAATTCTAATTTTGTGTTTTTTAGATAATCTTGCAACTTCAGCTTCATATGCTGCTCTTTCACCACCAAGTTCTTTTCCTCCGCCAGATACAATCACAACACTGTGTACACCTTTCTTTGCACAGTCTTCTAAGACTGGTGGAGTCATAGACAAATCAACTGAAACAACAACAAGGTCAACTTTGCCTGGAATTGCCGAAACTGATGGATAGCATTTTTGGCCAAAGATTTTGTCAGCCTTGGGATTAATGGGGTAAACCTTTCCTTTGAAATCATAATTTACCAAACTGTCTAAGATAGAGTTACCAATTTTGCCCTTACTTGCGGAGGCACCAACTAGTGCAACAGATTTTGGAGTAAAGAATGTCTCCATGTTTTCTTTGTTTGGTTTGGCTTTTGAGATTGAATTTTTCTTTAATTCTTTGTTTAGGATGATTTTTGCATCTACTACAAAGTGTGATTTGGGATATACAACAACTGGGTTAAAGTCAATGCTATTGATATAATCGGCATTTTCTACGCCTAATTTCCCGATATCAACTAACATTTTTGCAACCATGTTAAGGTCAATTGGTTCACTTCCTCTGAAACCTTTGAGAAGCTTTGAACCCTTTAGTTCGTTTATCATGGACTTTGCATCAGAAGTCGTAATTGGTAGCATTCTAAATGAAACATCTTTCATTACCTCTGTCATGATTCCGCCCAAGCCAGCCATAATTACTGGTCCAAATTGTGAATCGTTTTGAATACCAACAATTAGTTCCACACCTTTTGGAACCATTTTTTCTAAGAGAATACCTTTAACTTGAACTCCTTTCTTTTTTGAAAGCCGGCCATACATGTCATTGAATGTCTTTTTTACATCATTGACATTATCTAATCCAACTTTAACTCCACCGACATCTGTTTTGTGTAAAATTTGTGGAGAAACTACTTTCATTACAAGTGGAAACCCAATTTTTTTTGCTTGTTTTGCAGCTTCATCAGCTGATGTAACTAAAGCGTAGGGTGGAACATCTACTCCGTAATTTTTTAGAATTGATTTTGATAATTCTTCGGTGATGACTTTGTGATCGGTTTGAATTGTTTCATCAAAAATTTTCTTAACAGCAGCCATCGTCCGATCGATGAAACTAAAATTCAGTATATTAAACTTTGGTCAGAGATGAAATGATGTTTTGAAATTATTGTAAAAATTTCTCATATTGGATTTTACAGTTGAAATATTTGCATCAATTTCGGTCCGTATCTTATCAGGATCAATGTAAGGAATTTCTCGTAGTTTTTCTTCAGTTTTATCAAGCCAAAGATTTACCATTTGCTCATTAACCTCTAGGTGAAACTGAAGTCCTACAGCACTTCCATACTGAAATGCTTGGTTTGGGTAAATTTCTGAGCGGACTAGTCTGGTCGCACCTTCTGGTAAATCAAAGGTATCACCATGCCAATGAAAAACAGTGAAGGGCTTTTGAAATCCTGAAAATAGGCTTGAATTTGATTCGGCAACAAGGTCATTGTAAAAACCAATCTCTTTTTTTGTGCCAGGGTAAACTCTACCTCCAAAGGTTTTGGCAATTAATTGAGAACCCAGACAAATTCCAAGTACTGGTATTTCTTTTTCCACACATTTCTTGATTAGCTGTTGTTCGTCTCTTAGATATGGCAAGTCATCGTTTGCACTTTCTGGAGCTCCTAATATCACAACTAAAGAGAATTCTTTTTCTGGAATAATTTCATGCTTTGCATTAACTGATTGCACATCAAACCCATCATCATTTACAAGGTCACCAAGGTAACCAGAACCTTCTATTCGTGTATTTTGAACAAACAGGACATCTGACATTAAAAAATTTAAGCAAAAGTGCTTAATATGTTAAGGCAATAATTTCTGTGTGCTTGTAACAGAGCAAGAAGTAAACGACATTAAGAATTTTGTATCCCGTCTGAACTCGATGACAGATAGTGTCGTTGTTGTAGAAGGAAAAAGAGATTCAACAGCTTTGAGAAAAATTGGTTTTTCAGGTAAAGTTTTAGAGTTTCATAAGTTTGGAGGGATGATAAACTTTGCAGATTCTGTTGCAAAACATGAGAACCTCATTATTCTTTTTGATGGTGACAAAAAGGGCAAGTACCTCACTGGAAAAACAATTCAGCTTTTGCAAAGGAGAACAAGAATCGATCTAACATTTAAACAAAAACTAACTACAATTACAAAAGGAAAAATTCGATTTATTGAGCAGTTAGTTTGTTATGAATCGTATATTGGCTAAGGCCAAATTCCGCGAAGCTCAAATGCTTCAACTACACGCTTTACAGCAATAGCCATGCAGGCTCGTCTCATGTCTATTTTTTTCTTTTTCGCTAATTCTAAAGCATCATCAAATCCTGCGATAAGATGGTCTTCCATGAGTTTTGCGACATGGACAAATCCCCAATACTGGCCAATGTTGTTTTGAACCCACTCATAGTATGAGATTGTTACACCGCCGGCGTTTGCCAAGATATCTGGGATTACAATAATTTTTTTCTTGTATAAAATTGGGTCTGCTTCTGGCAATGTTGGACCGTTTGCAGCTTCACCGATAATTTTACAATTAATTTTCTTTGCAATGTTAGCATCAATTTGGTTTTCTAAAGCTGCTGGAATTAGAATATCACATTTTGTTGTTAGTAATTTTTCAGTTGTAACTTTGGTACTTCCTGGGAATCCAACTACTGTTCCTTTTTTATTCTTCCATTTTTCAAGCTCTTTCATCTTCATTCCTTTAGTACTAATGATGTCTCCTTTGGAATCAGATGCTCCAATGATAATGCAGCCCATCTTTTCCAAGTATTCACCAGCAAATGTTGCTGCATTTCCAAATCCTTGCAATACTACTTTAGCTCCTCTTAAGGGCAACCCAAGTTCTTGAGCTGCCTCCCTAACACAATATGCAGTTCCCAATCCGGTTGCAACGTTTCTTGCAAGAGAACCAAACATTGGAATTGGTTTTCCAGTAATTACACCTGGTTGGTGTGTATTTCCATTTAATTTTCCATAGGTGTCCATGATTTGTGTCATTTCCTTTCCTGTTGTGTATACATCAGGGGCTGGAATATCTTTTTGAGGACCTATAATTTCTGATATCATAAATGCAAATCGTCTTGTTAATCTTGACATTTCAATTCGGCTGAATTTTTCTTTTTTAGGATTTACGAAAATTGCTCCTTTTCCACCGCCTAGAGGAACGCCTGCAATTGAGGTTTTCCAGGTCATCCATGAGGAGAGTGCCATGACTTCTCTTTCCATATATTCGACACCGCCTTCTGGGTCAAAGTATCTGATACCACCTTTGTATGGTCCACGATCGTTGTTGTGTTGACTCCTAAATCCTGTGAAAATTCTAATTTTGCCATTATCCATTCTTACTGGGACTTTAACTCTCAAAACTTTGTTTGGCATTGCAAGATATTTTCTGAGTCCTTCATCTTTGATTCCTAAAACATCACAAGCATCGTTGACCTGTTGTGTTGCGTTATCAAAAGGGTCTGCCTCAATCTTTGCCAACGTAATCGTTTTTGTGTTGGCTATGGTTTATTTAAGTATGTTTCTGCGATCGAAAAATTATGCATCTATGAACATAATAGAAAAAAATTTGTTTACGAATAGCTTATAAGATACACAAAAATTCTCTAAAATATGATTAGGGATTTTGCCCAACTTTCTTGCAACTATGATCAACGGCCAAAAAAGGCAAAAGAACCAACACCAGTTGCACTTAATGTAAATGATGCAATTACTGGATTAGAACATTTTACTACCAAAGACCCTTCAGTAATCAGAATTAAAAGATCAGGACTTTACTTTATTATTGCAGCACCCCAAATTGGTAGAAAGAGAGGTAACACATCTCGTTATGTAGATGTATGGATGAGAAAAAATGGTGAAGACATTCCCAACTCTAACATCAGGGCAAACCTCTACCACGGAACTTCAAAGGACGTAATTGTAAACCAATCCATGATTCCTCTTTTCAGAGAAGATGAAATTCAAATTATGATGAGTGTAGAAGTGGCAGGTGAGGGATTAGGTCTAGAGTGCATTAAACCAAAAGGTGAGCCTGTAATTCCAAGCATAATTTTATCCATGAGAATGGTTGAAGAATATGATGAGCTCCTAGAAGAGCAGATTTTCCAATAAGAAATTTTTTATTCTACATTTTCAGAGTCTGATTTTTTCTGAAGTAAATCGTGTTCTAATTCTTCGAGAAATTCAGTAGTTTCATCACGTGACTTTGCTAATCTTTCTTTACCCAGTCTATCTTCCATTATTTGAGTAAGGGCATTTTCCTTGTGCTGTGAGGTATTAATGTGAGTCTCCCAATCTGACTCTAAAACTTCAAAGTCACAAACTTCGCACTGAATCATTTTAGATTTACCCATATCTTAGACTTTCAGATGCTTTTAAAAAATCAATTGTTTAGATGTATACCTTTTTCTGGTTCATCTTGCGGTCTAGCTTGTCAATCGCCTCATCAAGAGCTCTGATGTTGAATTCAAGGAAGTTAGAGAGGTGATATATTGCACCATATTTTTCTCCGATCTTTGAGACCATGTTGTTTTTCTCAAGAACCTTCATGTGGTGCTGAACCGCCTTGTAATCCAAACCGAGTTCTTGTGAAAGTTGGTGGGTATTTAGAGGAGTTTCTAGCAACAGCATAATTATTCGCAATCGGGTAAATCCTCCTCGTGTGCTAGTGAACAAGTAAAACAATAGCTTACGAGTTTCTTTGTCGGTTTTTCTCTGCTCACCGTCTGATTTTGATCGAATAATCTCTTTGAATTCTAGGAGTTGCTGCGTGCTCATTTTACCTTGAATATTAAACCCCTTTTTTGCTTAAAACACTATTCCCAAATCTTTTCCAAATCATCCGGACAAAAGCAGGACAATTACCCTTAAATTGACAAAGCAGACAACTCGCTGTATCATGATGGCATCACGTGGCTACGATATGACCCCAACAATGTATTCACCTGATGGTAGGATCTACCAAGTAGAGTACGCCATTGAAACCGTAAAGCGTGGAACATTAGCCCTTGGAATCAAAACAAATCAGGGAGTCATCATGGCAGTTGAAGAAAAGCCCAGAGCCCTTCAAACAAGTAATGTAACTCAAAAGATTTTCCAAGTAGATTTTCATATCGGCGTAGCAGCTGCAGGATACATTCCTGATGCCAGGGTACAAGTTGATAATGCCAGACTCTTCTCACAGGGAAACAAAATGACCTATGATGAGGCAGTTGAAGTAGGAACAGTAGCAAAACATCTTGCAGACCAATCTCACCAGTTCACACAGTATTCTGGAGTCAGGCCAAACGGTGTTGCCTTGATTATTGCTGGAGTTGATCAAAAAGGAGAATCAATCTACGTAACTGACCCAAGTGGAACATTTGTTCAATATGCAGCAATTGCTATTGGTGCTGGTTCTGAAGATGTTAATGCATTTTTGGAGAAAAACTACAAAGAGGACATGTCCCTTGAAGATGCAGCAGCACTTGCAATTGCAGCAATAAATCTCAAAGCAGAGCAAAAAGAAGGAACTGAAAACGTAAAGATGGCAAAAGTTACTTCCGAAAAGAAGGTCTTCGAAAAAATTTCTGAATCAGATTTAAAAAATTATTCTCAAAATGCTTCAAAGTTTACCGCAGAGTAATCTGCAAAATTTTCAAATTATTTGAGGTGTTAATTTTATGGGTTTAGGAAGTTACTGGGGCGAAGTTCTTGAAGTACTACGAGAAATTATTCCAGTCTACAATAAAGTGAACGCTTACATTTCTTTAGGAAAAGATGTAGAGCACAGAAATCGAGGAATTAAAGGGCGGGTTTTGCCTGGAAACAAAATTTTGGATGCTGGTTCTGGGTTTGGAAACATGTCAAAGACTGCTTCAAACCTTTGCAATGGAGATATCTCAATCACCCTTTATGATCCTCTAGTTCCAATGCTGCAAAACACTGGAACGTTTTTTGATGAAACACCAGACATGGCAAATGGAGTGTTTGAGCACATTCCTTTTAGAGATGAAGAGTTTGATGCCGTGCTTTGCGGATACTCTTTGCGAGATGCCATCAATCTTCGTATAGCAATTTCAGAAATTCACAGAGTTTTGAAAAAGGACGGTAGATTTGTAATTGTAGATTTGGGAAAACCAGATGAGGCCTTTATCAGATTCGGAGTTTCATTTTACCTTAGGATGATACTCCCGATTCTTGCTCTTATTGCAGGAGGAAAATTGGGTTTGAAGTTTGCAACACTATATGGGACCTACAAAAGATGGCCAAAAAACAAAAAGCTAGAGGAGTTGCTTTTGGAGAAATTTTCACGCGTAGAGTTTGAGAAAGATCTTATGGGCGGGGCAATAATGGTTGCCGCATACAAATGAACAGAGCTTTAATTCTCGTAAATATTACAGGGCTAATTATCGGAATTTCGTATGGTCTTCATGGACCGATACTTCCAGTTTTTGCAAAAAACGTAATTGGCGCATCATATGCTGAGCTTGGTTTCATCGGGCTTACCAACTTTATTCCTTACATGTTTATCCCAGTTTTTGTTGGAATTTTACTTGATAGGTTCAACAATGGATATCTTCTCTCTTTAGGCGTTGTAATTAATTCGGCATCAATCTACCTTCTATCAATTGCGCAATCAGTTCCAGAGATTATGGGATTTAGAATAATGACGGGAGTGGCTCATGCATTTTTTTGGCCTCCTTGTGAATCAATAATATCTAAAGAAAGTCCAGAAAAAGACAGAGTCAAAAACATTTCTTGGTTTACAATGTTCTTTGTCATTGGATTTATGGTAGGTCCGCTGTTTGGAACTGTCTTCCTTGAAGAGCTTGATGTTACCTATAGAGTTTTGTTTCAGATAACTGCATTTATCTTGGCAACTTCACTTGTTACGGCTCTTTTAGTTTCAAGAAAAAGTACAAAGAATCACCATGAAAAATTTTCCATGTCTTCAATTAAGGAAATGAAGAGATTTCCCGAAGTCATCATTCTTTTGATCTTTTGCACATCATGTTTTGGAATAATTTTATCAATTTATCCTGCGTTTCTAAACGATAAGGGAATGTCAGATTCGGACATTTTGCTTTTGTATTTTGCCTTTGGTGTTTCTAGAGTTTTGTCTTTGGCTTTAGCTGGAAAGCTTTCAAGAAGAACAAGCCAGACTTTGATTGCAGCTACTTTTGCAGTATCGGCAGGATTGGCCCTGTCTGTTGTTTCAGATTCAATTATCATGTTTGGTGTTGCCTTGGTTTTGATGGGATTTGGATTTAGCATATTTTTCCCACTCACCCTAGAGATAATACTCAGCAAGACCAGGAAGTCAATATCAGGAAAAATTATTGGAGCCTATGAGACTGTTTTTGGAATAGGTTGGGCAATCGGCCCTACAATAGGCGGTCCATTATCACAGGCCTTTGGGGATGAGGCCCCTTATCTGGTGTTTTGTGTAGTTGGTATAGGCGTAGCCATACTAGCAATTAGCGCTCGAAAAAAACTAGAACCCAAGAGAATGCAAAGAATATGATTTAGCCTCGACAAATCTTAACAGCATTACGTTTAATTTTCAAATAAACCCAATCCATACCATGATTGAGCATTCCCTAAATGTTGTTGGAAGTGAATGGTTAATCATAATTTTTGTCGCCCTGATTTTATTTTTGGGAACAGGTCATCTACCTGGAGCTGCAAGAAAACTAGGAAAAGCAGTAAGTGAGTACAACAAAGCAAAAAACGACGTTCAAAATCAGCTGAAAGAAGTTTCGCATGACAGTGTTGAGATTTCAGGCCCCGTGGAAAATGAAAGGCAAAAAAATGAAATCATTGCAAAGTCACTTGGAATAAAAACAGAAGGAAAGACAGACGAAGAGCTGCAAAAACAAATTTCAGATAGAATAGGTCAAAAAAGAATTGATGATCCTGAAAACCAAAAACCAAATTAATTTAATTTGATTTTTTTACTCTGTAGAGGTTTTTATCTAGTCGTTTTTTGGCAAACTTGTAATACTCTGGAACAATCTCAAATCCAAGATATCTCCTTCCCATTGATTTGCTAATAACAGCAACTTGTCCAGACCCTAAAAACGGGTCAAGAACAACATCATTTTTCTCACTAGAGTATTGAAGTAATTTTTCAATTAATTTAGCAGGAAGTTTCGTAGGAGTTTTTTCATCACCTGTCCAGTATTCTCGTTTGATATCCCAGACATCTTCTTTGTCCTTGTAGTGAAGACTCCTACCATCTTTTGTTTTATCTTCTTTTTTGAACCTGGAAAAAGGATAAAATTTTCGTTTTTCATTATTTTTGCAAACATAAAGGCAATGGTAGTGTGATGTCACAAACTTTTTTTTGGTTACAACACCAAATTGGTATTTCCAAATTATGTGATTTATAGTCGTAAATCCAACGTCATCTAGCGCTCTAAGTATATCTTTGAGATTATTCCAACCTGAGAAAACATACATGCTTCCGGACTCTTTTAGGACTCGAAAGACTTCTTTCATCCAAAGGTATGTAAAATCATAGTAATCCTCAGGTTTGATTTCATTGTAACCTGAGATTACTCTAGATGACAATCTATTGTAATTGGCTTTTTTGGCCTTGAAGTTTATTGCAAAGGGAGGATCGGTAATTACCAGATCTATTTTGTTTTTTGGAATGTGCTCCATACCTTCAATACAATTGAAATTATAGATTTTGTTTATCTCGATCTTTTTCAAATTTAAAATTCAAAATCAATACCTATCTTAATAATGTCGTGAAAAAACGATGTCAATCAAACAATAAATCTCGATGGTATTGCAGAAAATTAGAGATTAATTGAAATTTTCTTGTCCCAAATGTAAATCAAAGATCGAAATTCAAAAGACATTCAACAAAAAAATGCATGTTTCATGCACAAGTTGTGGGATAGAAGACATTTTAGAATTTTCAAAAAACTATGATGAGGTTTTCCTTGAATTTTTATCAAGATTTGATGAGGGTCTAGTTTCAGAAGAGGGCATTGCAGAAAATCTCAAAGATGAAGGGATTGTTAGAACAGAAAATGAAATTAAAGAAATGATTGGCGATTACAATCCAGATGTCATCACTGAAAATGTCTTATTCACCAAAAAAGACTATGTTTCCCAATACAAAGTTTTGAAGAATCCTGAGCCTAAAATGGGCTCAAAAGTCGAAGAAATGGGCCTTGAAGATGAGGTAATAAAATATTTAGAAGAAATTCAAATCCAACAATTTTACAAGTTTCAAGAAGAGGCGATTGAGGAAATCATATTTGGTGAAAATGTTGTAATTGAAGCTCCCACTGCTTCTGGTAAAACAGAAGCATTTGTTATTCCAGTTATTCAAAAAATAAAAAATTCAGGAGAGGTTGGAAATGTTTTTGCAGTGTTTGTTTATCCCACAAAAGCTCTTGCCAGAGATCAATTTCCAAAAATTCAAAACTTTGCAGAAAAAGTTGGAATCGATGTTAGTCTGTTTGATGGAGATACTAGTCAAAATGAAAGAAGAAAAATCTTAGAGAAACCACCACAGATTCTTGTCACAAATTTTGATGTTATACATTACCATTTGTGGCATCAAACAAAATTTTCTTCTTTGCTTACTACCATGAAAATGTTAGTTATTGATGAGGCCCATGTTTATTCAGGAATATTTGGATCAAATGTACATTATATCATAAAGCGACTCAAAAGAGTATGTTCAAAGAAAATTCAGTTTATTGCAGCATCTGCCACCTTAGATGATGCTAAACAATTTTGTGAAAAACTTTTTGATACACCAATGAAAATAATTCATGGTTCTGGAAAAAAAGGACAAACAGACTTTGTAATGCTTTTTCCTTCATTACGAAATCAAAGAGCTTTGATGGTGGATTTGACAAAAAGGTTGACCGAAAAAAACCACAAGACGATGGTGTTTAATAATTCACATTTGAATTCAGAGCTGTTAGCAATTCAAGCAAAAAAACAAAAAATTAACATCAAAGTTCATCGTGCCGGATTGATGGCAAATTACCGAAGGTCAGTTGAAAGGGAATTCAAGAGTGATGCCTTGCAGGCTATCTCTTGTACTCCCACGCTCGAATTAGGCATAGATGTTGGAAATGTTGATGGAGTTATCTCATCAACAATTCCTGTTAATCGGTTAATTCAGAGAATTGGGAGGGCTGCTAGAAAAGGTCAGCGGGGGTATGCCTTTTTGGCACTGGGAAACGACCCAATTTCACAATACTACAAAAATCATCCTGATGATTATTTTGAAGATGTGGAGAGAACCTACATTGATCCAAAGAATCCTTTCGTTGAAGAATTTCAAGTTTTATCAATGGCATGTGATAAGCCAATTTCTAAACACGAATTAAAAGAACATCAAGAAGTAATTCAGCACCACTTAGATGAAGAAAACCTATTGATGTACAACAATAGAATTATTCCAAATTTTGACAAAATTGGACAAATGTTGAATGATTACAGTATCAGAGGAATAGGAAAATCAATGGACATTTTTCTTAATGAGAAAAAGGTAGGCGATAGAATCTTGCCTATTGCCTTAGAAGAATTGCACAAAGATGCAATCTATTTTCTTGCAGGAACAAGATACAAGGTAAAGGAATTTGGATATCCTGAAAAAAATTATGCAAAGCTTGAGAGAATCCCAAAAGACTATCCATACTATACCAAGGCCTTGACAGAAGAGTGGCCCACAATTGAGACCGTTTTTGAAAGAAGAAATGTTTTTGGGATGGAGGTTGCATTTTGCAAACTTCATATCAAAAAACAAGTCTATGGTTATGTTAACATCGAACTTGGTCAAGAGGTAACTCAAGGAGAAAAAGTTATTCTTGAAGAGCCGTTAGAATATGATTTTGTCACAAAAGGAATTGTTTTTCATGCGCCTAGACCACTAGAAGAAATCCAAAAAGCTGAAGATGAGGACTATACAGAAGCAAGTGGATATCATGCAACAGAACATGTTGTGATTGAAGGAAGCAATATGATTACAGGAGGAGTTTCTCAGGACCTTGGTGGAATATCACTTGGTACCTCAGGCTTAATTTTCATTTATGATGGAGCAATTGGTGGAAATGGAGCAAGTAGAGCATTATTTGACAGGCTCGAAAAGGCACTTGAGAGAGCAATGTACATCATAAAGGAGTGTCCATGTAAAAACGAGTCAGGATGTCCAAGGTGTACTTTCTCGTACCGGTGTGGAAACAATAACGAATTTTTACACAAGTATTCTTCATTAGAAGTTCTTCAGAGAATAAACTCCGGTGAAAAAACAAAATTGGTTGATCCTACTGAAGGAGACAGACCACTAGTATAAAATCAAAATGGGATAAATATAACAAATAACAACGAAACTCATGGAAAAGGTTGCCCTTGTCACTGGCAGTTCATCTGGAATTGGATATGAAACTTCAATTGCACTTGCTAAAGATGGATATCAAACATTTGCTACTATGAGAGACACGTCAAAAGGAGATAAACTAAAAGAAATTGCCCAAAAAGAGAATCTTCCAATAACAGTAATTGAGCTTGATGTTGATAATGAAGAATCTATTGAAAATGCTGTCAAAAAAGTAATGTCAGATGCCAATAGAATTGATGTTCTAGTAAACAATGCAGGGTATGGACAATTTGGTTGTACAGAAGATGTTTCAGTAGATGATTTCAGAAAACAGTTCGAGACAAATTTCTTTAGCGTAGTAAAAATAATTCAAGAAGTTGCTCCAATAATGAGAAATCAAAATTCAGGAATAATTGTAAATATTAGCTCTGTAGCTGGGCGCATGGGTCTTCCAGGATCACCAGCTTACATCAGCTCAAAGTTTGCACTTGAAGGACTAGGAGAGTGTTTACGGTATGAGTTGGGAATGTTTGGGATAAAGACAACTCTCATTGAACCAGGGGTAATCAAAACAAACTTTTTTGATTCTATGAAAATTCCTGAATCCAAAAAAGATCCAAAATACAAACATATTACAGAAAATATGCTAGCTGGTCTTAAGATGATGGTTGAGATGGGAACTCCCCCAGCTCAGGTAGCCGAAGTTGTAATCAAGGCAATCCACGATGATGAAATGCTTCCAAGATACATTGTGGGTACAGATGCTGCTATGTTTATGGAGGCAAAAAAGTCAAAATCGGACCTAGAATTTGAAAAATACATGTCTAAAGAGCTCTTTCCAAGTTAAGAACATGCCTACGTTAAATTGATATACACTTAGAATCCCAAATTTGTCAAAGTCCGCAATTTTAAGAGTGAAAATTAATGAAATGGAAAACCCTTCAACACAATGGAATCTTATTTCCTCCTGCCTTTGAAACCCAGGGAATCAAACTAAAAATAAAAGGAGAAAATGTTCCTTTGTCCCTTGACCAGGAAGAGATGGTCTATCAGTGGGCCAAGAAAAAAGACACCCCATATGCTCAGGATAAAGTTTTTCAGAAAAATTTTACCGCAGATTTTGCTAAAACTCTAGATTCTAAATTTAAAAAAATTTCATATGAAGATATTGATTTTTCAGATGCTTACAAGCTAGTTGACAAAGAAAAGGACCTCAAAGAGATGATGTCCAAAGAAGAAAAAAAGGTCCTAGCTGCAAAAAGAAAGGAATTACGAGAACAACTAAAAGAAAAGTACGGCAAGGCCATAATGGATGGAAACGAAGTTGAAGTTGCCAACTATATGGCAGAACCACCAGGAATTTTCATTGGACGAGGAGAACATCCAATACGTGGAAGATGGAAACCTCGAGTCACTCCAAAAGATGTTACACTAAATCTCGGTAAAGAAGCCAAAGTCCCAGAAGGAGATTGGGGGAAAATTGTTCATGACAAAGATTCAATGTGGCTTGCAAGTTGGATGGACTTTCTTACCCAAAAAAGAAAATATGTTTGGCTTGCAGATACTGCAGGTCTAAAACAGGATCGTGACAAGGCAAAATACGAAAAGGCAGTTAATCTTGCAAAGGAGATTAACAAAATCAAAGACAGAATAGTCAAGGACATGTCATCAAACGATCCAAAAATTACTAAAATTGCTACAGCATGTTATTTGATTTACAGAACAGCAATGAGAGTAGGTGACGAAAAGGATCCTGACGAGGCCGATACTGTGGGTGCCACTACCCTTAGAAAAGAGCACATCAACCTAACTTCAGATGCCATCGAGTTTGATTTCCTAGGTAAAGATAGTGTGCGTTGGCAAGAAACAGTTCCTGCCATAGGGCATGACAAACAGTTTCATGAAAATCTTAAGAAAATTATTCAAAATAAAAAACCCAAACAAGACATCTTTGATGGAATAACTTCACGTCATGTAAATGCCTATTATTCCAGCATTGTAAAGGGGCTTACCGCTAAAGTATTCAGAACATATTTGGCAACAAATGTTGTAAAAAATTATCTCAAAGAACATGATAATCTTAAAGGAAAAACTCCAAATGAAAAACTCTATCATGCAAAGCTTGCCAATTTAGAAGCTGCAATAATGTGTAACCATAAACGGACTATCCCTAAAACATTTGAACACTCGTTACAAAAGAAAAGAGATACTCTAAAGAAAGTTGAAAAAGATAAACCCTGGACTAAAACAGAAGAAACTCTAAAGAAAGCAGAGTCAAAGGAAACTAAAACCGACAAGCAAAAAGAAGCAAAAGTAAAAAGAATCAAAACATTGAAGGAGCAAATTAAAAAACAAAAGCAAAGACAAAAAGAAAAGCAAGAAAAGTTAAAACTTCAAATTGATTTATCAGAAAAGACTCGAGACTATAATCTAGGAACTTCATTGAGAAACTATATCGATCCTCGTATTTTCAAAGCCTGGACTTATGAAGTAGGCGCTGAATGGGAAAAGCTCTACACGGCTGCACTACAGAAAAAATTCCTTTGGGTTAAAAGCGATAATACAAAATGGAACGACGTCAAGGAGTAACAGACAGACTACCTTATTTCTTTGTGTAGCTGAATCCCGGACCCCAGTTAGATAGTTGCTTTGCTTGATAATCTATAGAAGACTCTGTTTTTGATTCAGATGGTTCGGATGAAGATGCATCCATTGAACTGACTGGGTGATACCCTTGACATTCAAAGTTATACTCGTTGGTAAGAGCAAATCCTTTGTAAAAACTCTCTTCTGCATCATGTTCTGTTTTTATTATATAGTCAGTAACACGACAATCTGAGTAATCAAAGGAGCGGACTGTATCAGTTCCATACATTAGAGACAAATTTACATCAAATAGTTTGGTAAGTGATGATACACCTGTTATTTTTGCACCAGTCTTTCTGGAATTATCAACCACGTCATTCAACAATGGAGTTACTCCTGGGACGCCTGTCAGTTGAAATGTTGGATTGGCCCTTGAGATTAAATTGCCTTGATAGAATTCAGGAAAATCCACAACCTCCTTACCAGCATCAAAATCAAAAGTGGCGATCATGTGTGGACCGGTTCCCATATTGTATGTGTGTGATGTCCTGGTGATTGATGAAGAACCATATGTCTCCTTTGAGGTAGTTTCCAATGTAGGGTTATCAGGAGTCAAACCAGAGCACTCAACATCAAGTATCTCAGCAGTTGCAAATCCTCTCTTTCCCGTGTATCCTTCTTCTTTATCCCTAAGGGTTACAATATCATATCCAGCAACAATGCATCCTTCAAAATTTAATCCACGTAATTTCTCTTCGGAGTTGACAAACTCTACATCGACATCAAAGTCCTCATTGAATGTACTTGCAAGTCCTGAAACTTTTAGTGATTTTGAGATTGCATCATCTATCAATGGGTGAGGCAATACCGCCGTAATTATCTGAAAGCTTGGATTATCATAACTGCCCTCACTAAAACCAGACATAGTATTGAAGATCACAGATTCAATTTTCTCAGCACCATTATCAAATTCAAAAGTTAAGAAAGTTCGGACATCCTCAGCAAGTGTGAAAGGTAAGGGACCATAATCAGTATAAGGTTTTTCTGGAGTGGAATTGTACCTTCTATCTTCTAAATTAAAATGAACTCCACCACAATTAAATTCAATAGCAGTAACCATGGCAAATCCAGTATTTGAGGCTAAATATGACTCATAATCATCATTTAGAGTATATATCCTATATTCCGAAATTTCGCAGTGCTTATAATTGAGGGGTTTTAGAACAACGTCATTTTGTACTACATTAACATCAACGTCAAAAAATCTATGATCATACTCAAAAGCACTGCCTCCAGTAGTACGGGCTTGTCTATGCTCATATGCTTCATCTAAGGCTTCGTGAAGATGAGGATTATCTCCAATGACACCCTCTACAGCAAAACTAGTTCCAACATTATCTACTAAATCAGAAGTTGTTGAAAATACAGGAAAGTTTACCGTTTCGACTCCATCTCTAAAGTAAAAAGTTACTTCAGTGTGTATTCCTGCAACAAAGTCATATTCTTCTGCAAAGGCCACATCTGTAAATCCAAAATTAGATACTAGAATTGTGGAAATGATAAGAAGAGGGATAAGAAAAATTCCTTGGCTTAATTGAGTCATTGAATGTTGATGAGGCCAAAAGGTATTAAGATTCAGGTTTACAGTGCCATGCAAAGCAATTTTTGGTAGAAAGTCACATTATACTTCAAAATTTTTTAGAATCATTTAATTTCCCAAAAAAATGGGCATAAACTGTGCCGGGGTAGCTCAGCCTGGTTAGAGTGCCAGTTCGATTGGTAAAATCTAACAGGTCTTCCATAGAAGGCAATACTCATAATCTGGAGGTCGCGGGTTCGAAACCCGCCCCCGGCATATCATCAACTAGAAGAGTATTTCTTATTCAGTTCAAGTCTTAGTTTTTCTTGATTCCAATAACCTTTCAAATGCTCAAATGCTTCCAATTCTTTATTCAGTTGAAGTTTAGTACTTTCTCTTTCAGTTTGTTCAATTTTTTCCATTGTTCGTTTTTGGGCATTTTCAAAAAATGTGATAGAGTCATGTATCAAATCTTCGTAAGTCATGCTAATTTTTGAAAAGTGTAAAACTTAAGCATATTGCATGTTTTTGTTTTTGAAGAAAAAATCTGGATATCAAAATCAGAAATTAGAACAGTACCCACGAGCTACAAGTCGTTCAACAGAGGATGGATTAAGACATACAGGAGCACCATTGGATATTTTCATCATCAAATGCATTCCTTCATTGCAAATTACCTCTGAGGGGTTAATTCCACTTTTGAATTGCATATGTGGTGAATGATGCATTCCATGATGTCCTCGCATATGCATTCCACAACAACCTCTATCTGATTCTTGGAAAGTAATCTCAGCATTTTCAAAAATTTTCTCAATTGTTTCCATTTTATCCAAGATTAAATCTACTTTTGCATTTACCTCAGATGAAGGAGAATTTGATTTTATCATGTTGCGTAGTTCCTCTCTTAACAAAATCTCTACTTCTTTCATAAGTTGTGTATTACCAGATTGCGCAATAGGTCCTTCTATGAACTCATAGTTATCTAAATATGCCTTTGTTGCAAGGCTTAGTGCCTTATCCGAATTGCCTAAAATATACTCATTTTTTGTTTTAGTAAGCAAGTCCTCAATTGTCTCAACATAGGCTAACAATTCATTTTCTTCTCCTTCTATTCCAAGTATTTCATCTATTTCGTGAACTATTCCACCTGCCAGAGTATCAACTTCGGTTGGATCAGCTCTTTGATCATATGCATTCCAAAGAGATTCATAAATTTCTTCAATTTCCTCTGCTTCATGCTCTGGGATGTCGGTCTTTATTTCATCAAAAATTTGCTGAGACCTCCAGACAAAGGCAGAGCCGTCTTGAAATTCTGCCATTTCGTTAATCATGCCGTCTGATACTGCTTCACCATACTCTACAATGGATGTTTCAAGAAGTCCTTTCATCAAGAAAAGTTTTGTTTCTTTCTTGTCACTGATTTCCTCTCCTACCACTAGCATTCTCGCTCTTTCAACAAGCTCCTTTGCATAATCTATAGCCGTTTGAGCTTGTTCCCTTGTTACATCAGTATTTGCCTTGTTTTGTAAATCCAAAAGCGTGGATTTAATATCAGATTCTAGTTGTGGGTCAACTGTTTGAAGTTGTGGTCTCATTAGATCATAGAGCTCTGCAATTGGATGAGTAGCATGAACTAAAGCAAGTTCTGCATTATTTTCGTCAAGATTCTTTTCCAAGGCCCAGAAATGTCCCAATGTTTCTTCTAGATAGCCAGCAAATTCCACCTTTTCATATTCAGAATCTGCAAATGCAAATGGAATTGCTCCTAGAACAATTAGTGAAAAAATTAATGAAATTGTTTTTGTCATGGGTTCCCAGCCAACTCTAAAGTTAATTAAGTAATAGTAAATTCTTTGATTTGATTATATGGTTTTAGAATGAGTTTGAGTATAGTTTGTTTTAGGGATTGTGCCAAAAACCACTTGAAAATCTGTTGAATTGCCCCAGATATTTGGCATAGGATTCCATCATAGAGTGAATGAAATTGTCATAGGTTTGAATAGCTGAGATTTGCATTTGGATGTTTTGTTCCCTAATTTTTGAAAACATTTCAATTTGCTGCAAAATCGCATCAGTTACACTGTTAGAATAATTTCGATAAGCTGCTAGAATACCTTGATCAATGTCAAGCTTGTCAAAAAACTCCTTTTCTGAAATGTAGCAGGTTCCATAGACATCATCAAGTGTGTGAAGATATGCGGAATAAAGGTCTGTAGATTGTTGAAAATACGATGGTGTTTGAGACTCTAGTTTTTGAATTATTTTAGAAGTGTTGTCTTTCATTAGATCACAAATGGAGATTTTATCATCTTTTTGTTGGGATTCTTTACTCATAATTTTCATTGACAATAGATGTTTTTATCTTAATTGTTGTATTTAGCCTCCTCAGGATATGATTTAGTGAGTTTAGTGCTATTCTAAATTTTGGTAGTATAGTTTGATAACTTTCTCTACTACGTTATTGGTATCAGCATCTTTTTCTGCACTTACCAAAAGTAAAAAGTCATCACCTAAGTAAAAGGAGAATCGTTTTACTTTATCGTATTCTGCAAGAGTGTAAATGGTTTTTCCAAGCCATTTGGACATTTCCTTTCTTGATTTCCAATCCATTACTGAAAGATTTACTAATTCGTTTTCTCGTCTTTCTGTAAGAAGATTTTGTACTCCCTCTCTGATTCCCCCGGCAACTTTTGATGCCCACTCATCATAAACAGTTGCAAATCTAATTTTAGGATCAGCAGTTAAGATATCAGAGCAGAACTTTTCATAGTCCATGAGTCTATCCAAATGCCCTTAATTATTAGAGTTTAGTCACAAAGTTAGGCAAAAATTACGCGTAGGTGGGTTCCAATCTAATCTTTAACTGAATTCCTTTGTTAACTATCTAGTTTTTTTTTCTGTTTATTGATCGAATCAACATTTTTTTTCCAAATTTTGATAAATTTATCGTTTTTTTCAATTTCTTTTTTGATGTCATCAACATTACCCTCATCAAATTTTTTTAGTTCTTTTTCAAGTTTGGATTTAGTTTCCATGTGGAATTGGAGTTTCTGCTCTGCCTCAAGTAATTTTTTTTCTTGGTATTTTCTAACCTTATCTTTAAGAAAATTCAATTTAAAAATACTTGTAAAGTTGCTCTAAAAAAAATTTCGAAACATGCTATTTTTTGTCTCTAAAACTCTTAATTCGGTCTAATTGTAAAATTCCATATGGAAGATGATGAAAATCTACCATCACTATGTCATCCATTATTTCAAATAAAAGACAAAAAGAAGAAAATTTCAAAAAATAATTAATTTAATATTGTTTAGAGTAATCAATTATTTGTGGAGATTTTACCAGAAGTAAAGTTAAGAGTTCGAATTAGTTCAAGTGATGCTCATTATGCAGGAAATTTAGTAGATGGCGCCCACATAATGCAACTCTTTGGGGATGTTGCCACTGAATTGACTATTCGATATGATGGTGATGAAGGACTTTTACGGGCCTATAATGATGTAGAATTTTTAGAGCCTGTTCACGGAGGAGATTTTTTAGAGGTGATTGGAAAAATAATTAGCGTAGGTAATACAAGTAGAAAAATAATTTTTGAAGCTTTTAAAATAATTTCACCAGCAAGCAACCCAGAACATGAATCAGCTTGTGATGTTTTAACGCCTCCAATTTTAGTGGCAAAAGCTGTAGGAACTGCGGTAGTTACAAAAGATAAACAAAGGAAAAAGCATGAAAACGAAGAGCCGTCTGAAGAGGAGATTTTAGAAGATTTTAAGAAAATAAAAAGTGGAGAAGCTTCAAGAATGGGACAAAAAAGTTCAAGTTAGTTTTTATTATTATCATCAACTAAAAAAGAGGAAATTGAGGTTAGGAGCCTACAAATCCTTGAAGTTTTTCAATAACAAGTTTGTTTTCTTTTTCACTTATTTCTAAAATGTGCCCATCTCGCCAATTAAGATTAACGATGAATTCTTTAGGGATTTCAATTTCATACAATTCATCTTGTTTTCTTAATCTTGTTGTTTTTACTTGTCCCATGGTGTTCTATACAACTCATAATATCTAAGATTGATCAAATAACCTCATTATTTTAGTGAGCAATAAGATAATGCATTTCATCTTACATGAAAATTTGTTTGATTGAAAAGGAAATTCTAAATGAGTTTTAACTTTGGAAAATAAATCACTATAATATAATAGATTTTCAAAAAAATCATGGAAATTCCAAAATGTGAATGTCCACCAGGGGCACCTAGTTATGTCAATGAAGACGGTATGATTATTTGTAATTCCTGTGGCGGTTGGATAGAGGGCCAATATTAGAGGGAGAAAAATGTCACAAAGTGAATTAGAAATAAGAATTGAAGAGCAAATTTGCCAACAATGCCACATTACAAGACCACACTGTCATTGTAAATGCCCATATTGTGGAAATCCAGAATGTGTGTGTGAATTTTCAAGAGATTGAAAATAATTTCAGTTCTAGGAATTGTTGTGATAACGCTAGTTCAATCTAGTTATGGAGTAAATAATCATTATCTAATATGTCCATCACCATTTTTCAAATAATTCTGAAATTGGCATTCATTTGAACAATGGGTAAGTAAAGCATCATCAAGAGGTTTACCACAATTTTGACATTTTAATTCCATCACTATCGCCAAATAAAAAGAGCAGTTTTAGAATATTAAATATTTGTAACCGTAATATTCGAGTGTTACAGCTTTTGGTTTTTGATGATGCAATAATGTTCAAAATGAACATACAGAGCGTTATGATTTTTGTTGGTCAATTAAAATAATGAATATTCTCCATGTAGATGATTCTCCTGAAATCTGTCAGCTTTATGCAGACATGTTATCTTCTGGAAATAATTCAGTTACAAGCATAAATGATGGAAAAGAAGGATTGAAACTTGCTCTAAAAAATACGTATGATCTAATACTTCTTGATGTATGTATGCCAAAATATAGCGGAATGGAGTTTATTCATGATTTAAAGGCAAAAAGACCTTCCGAGCTGAAAAAAATAATCATAGTTAGTGTTTTGGAGCTAAGAGAAAGTCACAAGAATGAACTTTTGAAGTTAGGTATTCACTCTGTTGAGGAAAAGCCTTCAACCATTCAAAAGCTTGAAACAATAAAGAAAGATTTGCAATTACGCGAATAAATCTGATTTAACAGAGAATGTTAATTTTTAAATGAATTATTCAATATATTTTTTCTTGGATTTTTCAAGCTTCATTTCGACATTTCTGATTACCTTGTATAAAGTTGGAAGATTAGATGAAAGCAGTTCTGATGGAAAAAACAAATCCCCGTAACCTTCTCCCTCTCTTACAATTAATCCATTACTTTCTAAAACTTTGATATTGTGCTGGATTGTCTTGTAATCTAAATTCAGTTTTTTGGAAATTTCCAAGGTGTTCATAGGGTCTTCAGTTATTGCACAAAGTATTCTCATTCTAGTAAACCTACCACTCATTCCTGTAAAGATTGAAGAGAATAATTCCATTACATGTGGATCTTCTTTGATTTCTTCATATCTAGGCACATCTTTGAAAATTTTATTTTTACATAGATCATCTAATGGCATTGTTTGTTATTTACAAAACTATCGAAATAAACCTTAAAAGATTTTGCCAAAATTTTTCATTGAAAAATATGAAAAAAGAAAGTGTGTTTCCCTATTGGAAGGGATCTATGAATGGACAGTTGACGATGTGATCTGAATCCATTGGTCTTGCTAGTCCTACTGAGATTAATCCTGCTTGTTGATATGCATCAATGTCTGCTTTGGTTTCAAGAACTGCAGCATTTTCCGGATCTTCCCAACCAATCATGAAGATTCTCCACATTGGGGAATAGTTTGCATCACCCGGAGCTCCCGCAGCAATACCTGGCTGGAAACCTAATGGGCCGGAACCAGCAATTCCGTTCCTAAACTGGAACAAATCAACTGCTGCAGAGTTTGCAATCAAGCTTGCTGATGTTGGTGCATCAACCACTCCCATCATTCCTGCTGGACCACTTGGAGTGGCATCAGTTACAATGTAGTAGATTGTTCTTCCATCTGGACCCCAGCCCCTGTGAGCAACAAATGTTACTGTCATCTCCTCAGTGTTGATATCCAAAACTTGTCCACCTCCATACGGAGTGTCATCTGCTAAAGTTTTGTCTTCTTTTACCATCATTTGACCCTCAGGCCAAACAATTTGTGGCATGTTAAGAACTACGGGAAGATCTGATAGAGTTACCTCTCCTGCATCCTCAGCTGCCACAATCATCTCTTCAGAGTCCAAAACTCTTGGAGTTGCATCATCGTTCCATGTTACATGAACATGACTCGTTAGTGCACTGTAGATTTCTGGTTGAGCTGGCGTACTAGTAAATACTTGAGCTTGGTATCCATGTATTCCTACACCTTCCACTCCATTTGTAAAGAAGTAAGTTGTGGATAATGCTTCATTTGGCGTATTAGCAATTAATGGTGCAAGTTCTACTTTCCATCCTTGTTGTTCGGTAATTACATCAGCGTGTGTTTGATCACTTGAATCAGTGATGATGTAATGGACTTCTCCACCGTTATAGTATCCCATGTGCATTGGAATTGTTGCTGGAACGTTTGCTCGTGCTAATGTAAGTAATGAACCTGGGCCAGCTATAGATTCAGCTTCTTCAATAGTTACATTGTCATTTGATTGAACAATAGTTCCCCAACCTCTAGCTTCTACCTTTTTAGCAGAAGATTCATGCAAGCATGCATGATTCCCTGTGTGAGTTTTTTTTACAAGAACATCGCCGTCTTTACAAGTAACCATATCAATTGCAAATGATTCAGCAACTATGCCTGGTGTAATGAACATGGTCAATAATGGAATCATTGCCAATATGGTCAATTTCTTTGTAAAATGTGACGTCATTGTTTTCAGACCTTACAAATACTATAAATTATTTTTACCAAGTTTGGGTCTAAATTTGAGAAATTATTTTAGAAGATTTTGAATCTTTCTTGCTGTAGTATCAATTTCTATATCTGGCTCTGCAGAAACAAAAAGGACCTTGTCATCAACAAAAAATGTCATCGTTACAACTTTTGTCCTTCTTGCTGCAGCATATTCTACGGCACCTAAATTATCATCAAAATCTTGTCTAGTTCGAATTCTTAAGACTGCCTCAATGAACATTTTTTTTCGTTCTTCTTCATTTTTGAGTGGAACCAAGCCGGTTCTGAAGCTTCCCGCTACCAAATTTCCCATCATATCTAAGAATCCTGCAAATCTAATTTCTGGTTCATTTGCAATTAGATCGGCCTTATGTTGATATGATTGGATATCAGACATGATTTAACATACAAAAATTACCGATAAATATAATCTATTGATTTT
>WVWY01000021.1:44172-61662 GCA_011773785.1 Candidatus Nitrosomaritimum khambatensis
AAAAGTTTCTTTTTAGCATAAACCATTCCTATCATTCCAGAAATCGCACCAGGAATTATCGTCATTGACCAAATGTTTGCAAGAGTGCTTGATGAGATATGGATAACATCGTATGGGAAGACATCGTTGAAAACATAAAACTCTAGAAAAGTCATAGATAACATTGGAAAACTAAAAACAAAAAACATCGAACCTAAAATAGCTCCTGAAATTTTAGTCGAATGGTTTTGAAGGAAAGTAGATTTTTCCTTTTTATTCAAAATATAGTCAGCAACAATTGCGCTGGTTATAGCAGTAAGATACCATGGAATAAAGGATAAGAGATTTTCGGATGTTAAAATATTTGAAGTGATATTCATGGTTAGAAAAACAAGAGCGGCAGCACTTGCACCACCAAAACTGCCCATGGTTTTTGCAGCAGCCCAAAAAACAAGAGAATATCCAAATGGAAGTAATGCAATTCCAAGTATTGCTGCGACGTATTGGTCAGGATTGAAATTGTGAGTATCTCCTTCAGATATTGGTAAAACAAAGAAAAAGATTAACCACATTACGCTAAACCAAAAAATTCCAAAGGATATAGGGAGAACAATTTTCAAAAAATTACTTTTCCTATTCAATTCAAGATAAATTCGGCCAAAACCGATGGTGGAGCCTATAGAAGCCATCATTATGCCAAGTGCTAGTGCAAGATGGGTTGGACTGAGTAATCCATCAATTCCAAACAGTTCATGCCAATAAAAATCTCCAGGGCCTGCAACAATTTGGACAATGGCTCCAACAATAATTATTTTAGAACCAAAGGTAAAGGACCTTCTCCTGTACTCCTTTTTTGTTCCTAGTAAAATCAGATTCAAAATTCCACTAATTAGGCTAATTCCAACACCTGTGTATAGAACACCATGAGAAGGAGTAAAGAAAGTTTCAGGGGTTCTAAGCAGATGTGATGTTATATCCCAGCTTGCACCCCACATAGATAATGAAACACCAAATAAAGCAATGAAAAAGGAAATCAAAAACAATTTTTGAGTATCAAAATTCAATTTCTGAGGTTTGGATGTTTTCAATTAATCAGACTCTAAATGAGATGTTCATAAATTCTTCTAATTATTTGCATTAACTCAAATAAATTTGAAGATTGGGCAAGTATGCCCAACCCTAGGACGCAAGGCCGCTAATAGACATTTACACAACACTCCTATTAGTGGTTAATTTACAAAAATGACTTTACAAATTTTGTTTAAAAGACTCTCGTAGAATTTATCAGTATGAATTATCAGTATTGCCTAAATACTTTTTTTCAAAATCAAAATTATTGGAACTGTCACCAAAAATTCCTCGCCTCGGTTTTGGTCTTAAGTTCCATTTTCCAATTAAAAAAAATCTTTTAAAAAAATAGAATCATTTGAAATTAGATTATTTTTTTGCAATTATCAAATCAGTTTTGTAGTTTAATGTAGCTCGTGGGTTTAGTTTTAGGTTCCATAAGATATGTGACGGATTTTGAGTATTCTTAGTAATTTCAAATCCCAATTTTTTCAAATTTAGCCTCAAGGATTGCTCGTCAAGGGTTTTTTTTACAGAATTTTTTCCTCTTTCAAAATCATAAGGGTCGGAGATTATTAGCATTCCTTGTTTAATTTGTGAGGAGATTTGTTTTAAGAAATCTAGTGGCTCAATAATTTCAAGCAGATTTAGTGCAACTACAAGTTCAAACTTGGTTTTTCCAAAAATAGAAGAAAGTGAATCTGCTACCACAAAATCAAGATTTTCTTTATCTTCTTTTTTTGCCAATTGAATTGCACTAAAAGACCTGTCTACTCCAAATGTTAACTTGCTTGAATCAGCAATTACGGAGCTCATTATACCAATTGAGCATCCATATTCTAGGGACAGTTTTGAGGAAGGTAAGTTTTCTAGATGATTTTTAATTATAGAATAAAATTTTGACCTTCGGCTATTATGATATATCTTGGTCCATCTTTCCTCAAGATCGGTCCTATCTTCAAAATCTTGGCTACCTTGTCTTAGTGAATTTTTCACAAACTTTTTCATTTTTTCAGAAACAGAATTCGCAAGTTTTGATCCTAATCTTCGTCTATTTGCTAGATAATTTCCAAAATCATTCCAAAGGATCGGGATTTTATCGATAATTGGATAAACAGATTTACAATTTTTACATTCCAAAAACCCCTCTTCAATTTCTTGTTGTTTTTTAATAATCTCTAATTCTAATTTAGACCCGCACTTAATACAATGAAGATAATCTAGACTAAATTCTTTCAATGATAAATCAACTAAACAATTATTTTGAATTAATAGTTTTTTTAAAAAAATTCAAGATAATATTAAATGTAGTTTCAATCGAGATTTTTTGAAATGACTGAATATGACGAATTTGCCGAAGCCTTGATAGACCAACTTGCTGTAGAAATTAATGAGGAAAAAGATAATTCGCATTTAGCCTCAAAAATTGATGAAGATTCTGATTTTAACATAAATTTTGATTCTTTAGAGCAAGCCTCTGAAAGATTATTTCCTTGGGCAAAGCAAAAAATCCAAGAATTTTCGGGATTGTTGGTTCCAGAAAATACTACAATAAAGTTTCCCGAACTTGTTGATTTAAAAAAATTAAAAGGAAAACGAATCTACACGACAGATGATGCACGTGATTATGTTGACTATTTAGTAGAAGCTATTTCAAATGAAGACCTGGGAAAAATTTCGAGTTTAATGAAACAAGACCCTGTTAAATTTTTAGTGTATTCTACATATGCCAAAAATTACATATCAAAAATTTCTGTAACTTTTGGTGATTATTTAGACAACACCATCTATCTAAACAAATTGTTTTTTTCCATTTTACCAAAAATAAAATTGTACAATCAAGGACCTCCATTTGAAAATAATTTTGAATTGATAAACTCAAGTTACATGGGTGGAATCAAAATGACTTTGTTAGAAGAATCAATTCATGCTATTCAGCAAAAATTGTATGAAGCCAATAAAGAGGCAGTAAAAAAAGTAAATGAGGTTTATGAGGATTTAGCTAAGATAGTTTTAGAGATTGATGATTCTACTTTATCGACAGTTTGTGACTACATGAATCTAGAACCGGTTCCAGATGATTTTCCTATAGCCAAAAGAGCTAATTTGTATTTTGTATTAAATCCTGAAAATTTTATTCTCGGCACTTTACCACCTGACCAAATGGCTACAAAAGAAGGACAAATAGACACTAAACTTTCAGAGATGATTCCTCAATTATCAGAAATTTATCATAGATGGTTAAAGCCAAGACAAGACCAGTATGCGGCAATGACTGTAATCCAAGGAATGGCCAATGTAGTGATAAAAAATATTCTTAAAGATGACTCTGATTTCAAAAACTACCTTTCAGTGTTTAAGGGAACAGATTTGGTGTCATTTCAGGCACAAAAGAATTTGGGGATAGGCTTTGCAGAGAGTGTTTTTGAAAAATTGGGCAAAGACGTCTTCAAAAAATTGATTGATGATCCTCCAAACACATTAGAATTGAAAGATCCACAATTATACCTTAGTAGGATTCAATCTCAATAATTGCAAGGAAAATTTGACCCTTTAGTGGCAGAATGGATCTCATTTGTAGCAAATCCAAACTTCAATTTGGTTGAAAAATGCCTAAAATTTGCTCAAATTTTGGAATATCCTGATTTGGATATTGAAAAATACATTCAAAAAATAAACCAAATGGGCTTATCTCTAAAAGAATCTACAAACGATGTGAAAAATCCTACTTATTTAATTTCGATTTTAAATGAATTCTTTTTTGACAAGTTAGGATTTTTCGGGGATGTGGAAGATTACTACAATCCAAAAAATAATTTTCTAAATGAAGTAATTGACAAAAAATCTGGAATTCCAATTACTCTTTGTATTTTGTATTCAGAGATTGCAAAATTCATAGGATTGAAATTAAAAATTATTGGATTCCCCAGTCATGTTTTGGTAAAATACAGTGAAGAAATGATTCTTGATCCATTTCATGATGGAAGGTTGGTGGATATAGATGACTTGCAAGAAATTTTAGATAATAATTTTGACGGACAGATTGAATTTGAACCGGAATTTCTGGATGAAATAAATTCAGAAAAAATTCTTGTAAGATTAGCTCGTAATTTGAAAACTTCTTATTCACAATCTTATGCACATGAAAAAGCTTTGAGATGTGTCAACATGGCCTTGGCAATTGAACCCGAGTCACCAGAAGACATTAGAGACAAGGGAATTCTTGAAGAAAAGTTACTGAATCATGAAGCGTCTTTAAAATATCTTAATTTGTATTTAGAAATTAACCCAAATGGAGAGGATGTAGATTACATCTTAGAATTGATACGAAATATAAAAACAAGGATTAATCAATAATAGAATCTACGTCTTGTCCTTTCTTGATTAGACTGATTTCATGACGTGCTATTTTGTTTCTGAGTGCTCTTTTCATAAGGTCAACTTCGCTACGAAGTAAAGCAATCTCATCTTCGAGTTTTGCCACTCTTTCGTAAATTGTTTCAGCATCGGAACTCATGATTAATTATCCTCCAAAAATTGTCTTAAAAAGTTATGGGTAAATTTGTTGATGGACAGGTTAGCTTTTTGAACTATATCTCAAACTCTGCTCGGCATTTTTCACATTTGCCTCTTTCTTCGCCAGGCTGACCAAGAATGAATATTTTACCAATGGTCCTACATTCGGGACACATTCCTGTTGTTGCATTTTTTGGTCCAGTTCGAATTATTTTTTGTGTTTTTCTACGTCCCATTATTCCCTTACCCCCAAAACGGTCTATTAAGTTTAATTTAATGGCGCGGGGAGGGGGATTTGAACCCCCGTGTCCATAAGGACATAGGATTAGCAATCCTACGCCATACCGGGCTAGGCGACCCCCGCACGTAGGATGCTTGATTTATTCTGTAAATAAATTCATTCGTCGCCAAATTGGCTATAGTTATTTACGATATCATCAATTGCAGTACGTTTGCCACCTACTATTTTGAGGTCAACTGAAACGTTTTTGCCTGAAACCGTGATAATATTATAAGTATTATCAAACAATCCTCTTACTCTTTCTGAAGTTGGAGTTCCAGCATTAACAACCATTAATTTGCCAAAATTCCAAACCCATGGTCTGTGTTTATGTCCACACAATACAAGGTCAACACCAGTGTCCAAAATAGTTCTTAATACATCACCTGCATCTACTACAGTTAATTGATCTGAACCTGTATCAGGAATTGCAACTAGATGATGGTGCATGGCTACTATTTTCACTTTATCTTTGTATTTTTTCATGGTTCTTTCTAGCCAAAGGTTTTGACGATATCCAACTTCACCTTCATTTCGGTCTGGTCTTGCTGTACCTATAGTGATTAAAACTACATCATCATTTAGTTCATTTACAGTTTCAAAGGGAAAATATTTTTTGAATAACAAATACCCTGTGTTTCGATAATCATGATTTCCACTAATAGAGATAATTTTTTTTGTGTCAAAGCGAGTTAAAAGCTCTTTACATTTGTCATATTCTTTCATCAAGCCTTCATTAGTAAGATCTCCTGTTACAACAATTACATCAGGTTTTAGTTGATTTACCTCCTCAACTAGTTCCTCAAATTTTTCTGGTAAAAATTGAGAACCTACATGCAAATCAGAAAGTTGAACTATTATCATTTCTCTAATTTTGATTTGTTTATTTAATAAACTATCACCAATAAATTGCGTAAAAGTGATTTTTGCCCAAGGTAGAATTAAATAATAAACACATCAAATTTCGGCAGTTTTGAGTAAAAAGGCTGCTGTGATGAAAGGAGATGGTATTGGTCCCGAAGTAGTAGATTCAATGTTACGAGTTTTAAAAGAATGTAATTCTCAAAGTGAAATTATTCTTTGCGAAGCAGGATCAGAGCAATGGGACAAAAATGGAAGAAAAGACAAATCATACATTCCTGATGATACTATGAAGATTTTAGAGGAATCTGACGCCTGTTTTAAGGGTCCAACCACTACAATCCCAGTCCCAAATGCTCCAAGAAGTGTAGCTGTAACTCTTCGTCAAAAATTTGAATTATACTCTAACATTCGTCCAACTAAAACCTATGACAGACTTACTCCAGATAGGAAGCTTGATTGTGTTTGTTTTAGAGAAGCAACAGAAGGGCTCTATACTGGTGTAGAGGCAAAAATTACAGATGATGCAGCCATTGCAATTAGAAAAATAACAAGACAGGGTTCAAGAAGATTTCTTAACTCTTCTGTTGATTGGGCAAAAAAATATGATTTGAAAAAAATGGTAGCAATAACAAAACGAAATATTCTAAAACAAACTGATGGAATTTTTTGGGATGAAGCCCAAAAATCAATTGAAGGAACTGATATTGAATTATCAGAAATTTACATTGACAATATGGCACAACAGTTAGTAGTTGCCCCAGAACAATTCAACGGTGCAGTTCTTGTAAGCACGAATTTATTCATGGATATAATTTCGGAGCTGGCATCAGGTTTGGTTGGATCAATTGGATTAATTTATTCTGCAAATATGGGAGATGACTTTGCAATGTTTGAAGCTGCTCATGGAAGTGCACCTCAGTTTGCCGGACAAAATAAAGTAAATCCAACTGCAACAGTTCTGTCAGGAGCATGGATGGCAGAATATTTGGGTGAAACTGATATTCGTAATGCAATATTTTCTGCAACCGAACAAGTAATCAATGAAGGGAAATATGTTACATGGGATATTGGAGGAAATGCAACCACAACTCAAATGACGGATGCAATAATTGAATACTCCAAAAACAACCTTAGAAAATAATCAAATCTTTTGTGATTCAACCAAAATCAATTCTTCAAAAAATAATTTCTTTTTGGCTTTAATTTTTGAATGTAAACCAAGTTTTTGTGCGTAATCTATGAGTTTTTGGTAATTTGACAGAGAAGAAGTCACGAAAATAAATTTTCCAGAAGAAGTTATTTTATCAAAAACCGAATCCAAGATTTTTTTAGGAATTTCAAATCCTTCTAATCCACCATCAGTGGAAATATCTAGAATTTCTTCAGTGGCCAAATAAGGAAGGTTGCATACAATCAAATCAAACTGATAATTTATTGCATCAGCCCCATTACAGCATACAATATTTTCGGTTTTGTAGGTTTGATTTATCAAAACAGGGAAATTAATGTCAGTTCCTACAACCAGAGAAAAATTTTTCGAAAGAAGTTTTGTTAGATAACCTGATCCACTACCTACATCAAGTGCAGAATTTCCTGTTTCTTTTTCAATATGTTCTGCTATAAAGAAGGTATCTTCTGCAGGATTATACTCATCGTTTTCCATGGATTTTTTTTGCAAGGTTTACAATCTCCTCTGTTGATAAATCTTCCAGTCTTTGGTCAGATGAATCTTCAATCCCAAATTGTTTTAGAATATTAGATATTTTTTTTCTTTTGTAGGAAAATATTTTATTAATTATTTTGATGAGATCCTTATCCAGATTATTTCTTTTTTCTATTTTTAAAACCACTGAATCAATTTTGGGAGGGGGTGTAAAATTTTCATTTCTTACTTTGAAAAGTTTCTGAATTTCAAAGCAATAATCTGCTATAATCTCTATTGATCTTTGTTCTTTTACGCCCAAAATCTTTTCTGCAAATTCTTTTTGAACCATAATTACACCATGCAAAAAAGGAGTAGATGCAAGAAATTCAATTGCCTCTTTGCTTTTAGAGTAAGGTAGATTTGAAACAAAAATAGTAAAATTAATTTTTGTTTTAAATCCATCACCGAATTTTAAAGATAAATTTGAAATTTTGGAAAATTTTTTCTTTGCCTCATCGAATAAGCCCTTATCAGCCTCAACTGAGATTACTTTTTTGGCTTTTGGGCACAACAAGGGAGTTAAAATCCCCAAGCCAGTTCCAATTTCATAAACAATATCATTAGGTCCAATTTTGGCCTCAGAAACAATTTTGGAGGCAATTGATTTTGAGTTCAGAAAGTGTTGTCCTAATCTTTTTCTCTTTATCATCGCTTAACGAAGAGATTCATACGACTCTCTCCTGTAATTTCACTCATAATTCGTTCGGTGATATGTTTTATGGGTTCTTTGAATCCAACTCTATCTTGCAAATCATCGTAGCTTTCAAATTTCTTCTTGTCGCGTTCTTCTAGCATTATTTTCATGTAGGTTTTTCCTATTCCTGGAATAAGTTCAAGAGCATGAATACGAGGGGTTAGTGGTTGAGCCTTGTTAAGATATTCTACAAATTTTGATTCATTCTCAGTGACAATTTTTTCTACTACAGATGGCAATTCAGTCTGACCAGAGGAGGAAATGTGTTCATAATCTAGTTTACCTAACACTGATAGGACTTTTGTTCTACCATCTTTCCCTATGTAGATTTTTTCGCCAATTTCAAAAGTAGAGTTTGGAACTCCAAGAATTTCAAGGAGAGTAAGCCTATCTTCACCAATAGCAGTAATTATAATTCCATCTCTTCCTCGTACAGTCATAGATTTACCTCGAGGATTAAAATCTAAAACGTATGCATATTCCTCATACTTTCTAGGTGGTTGTTGGTCCCTATGCAAAATAAATGCCTCCACGAAAACTAAGAATGCCCCTTGATGATTTTGAGCATTTTTTCGAGAGTTTCTGCAAGGATAAGTTTCTTCCAACCGAATGTAAATGAACGAAGTTCTGCCAAACTTGTTGGTCTAATGTTGACAATTTCAACGGCCTCTTCCTCGGTCAACTCACATTCTTTCATGAGTTGTTTTTTCATTTCTTTTGCAGCTTTTGGATCTATTGAGACAAATTTTGATACATAATCATATGTCCAACGCTGAATTTGATCCATTTCTTCTGGGTCTACTTTACCTAAAATTTCCTTAACTTCTGAAAGAGATACAGCTTGTTTCTTTTTTACTTCTTCCATATCACACACCGAATGGTTTGATATGATCTAATCTAGTGATTAAGGTTTTTGTTTTATTGCCTAATTTTACATCCAAAGTTACTGCCCGTCTTCCTACATTTACAATATTTCCCACTTTTCCGTGATATCGTCTATGTGGCAATCCTTTGTGTTGTCTAGGATCAATGATAACAAGTGCTTGTTCACCTTCATGGTACTCTCTGAGTAAGAAAGATACTCCTCTTGGAGCCTTTTTGGTCATTACTTTTCTAGATTTGTGCTTAAATCCGTGTGAGCGACCAGAAGATTTCTTAGTTGCCATATCTGAGGTGAATCTTCAATAACCCTATTTTAACACTTTTCTTTGTCTTTAGATAAAATCTAGTATTGAATCGTCTTTTGGGAGGAATTAGAGAGAAATTTGAGTTTTGGTACTGAAGTAAAGCATTGTGAAAAATGTGGAAATTTGTTAGTTAGAGAGGATACTCAGATGCAATGGTTTTGCTTAAAGTGTAAACAAACCAAAGACTAAGTTGGAAAATTTGGAATCAAACAAATTTTCTGATCTACATTTATCTAAATCATGATAAAAAGCAAATCATGAGCTCAAATGATGAATCTTTAAAATTATTTTTGAAACAAACAGAAGAACTAAAAGAAAAACTAGAAGGTTGGACACCAAATATTGAAAAAATATCAACGACTCAAATTGTTGAACTTTATTATCAAGTAATCAACGTAAATTCTCTTGTAAAATATATTCAAAATCTGTTTGAAAATCCTAATAAAGAGATCAATGCACAGATTACCACCACTCAAAACATCATTCAAGAGAAATTCAACAAGGACCTACATCCTGAACTCTTGAAGAAAATTGAAGTGTTGATTGAAACTACAAAAAATGATCTTAAAAAAATTCAAAGCCAAAACAATAAAACTAAAGAAGAGATTGAAAACCAAGCTCAAAAATACGAAGAACTAAGAAAGATGATGAGTACGAAAGAGTTCGTGGAACAATATAGCAAATTAATAGATAATTAAGAGAAAATTAAATCAAGAAAATTTGCAATGGGTTTATCAACCCCTTTTCTTGAAAATCTAAACATGATTGAGTTATTGGAAAAAGATGCCGTTAGACTAAAACAAAATTTTGTTAAATTGTACAAAGGAAGTAGTCATATTCAAGAGATTATTCCTGTTTCAAGATCAGATTCTTTTCCAATCGACAAGGGTCATTTAGAGATGCTTCATAATTTTGCTCAAAAAAACCCAATTTACTATAATTCCTACGAACAAGAAATCGATAAAACTCCTTGTGTAGTTTATGAAGGAGATATCAACGAATATTGGCTAAACAGTATTAGTCATGGTGCAAGTTACCAGCCATTTTATCCTACGTGGATTACTACTGCATACATAATTTCTCTTACTGCAAAAAATCTTGGATTCAAAGAGTTGATTGACATTGGTTCAGGAGATGGAAGAATTGCCTATTGTGCTAAACTATTGGATTTAGAGACAGTTTCCATTGAAGTTGATGAATCACTCGTAAAATTACAAAAATTAATTACATTTGCTACAAAAATTAATTTTAATCCAAATTGTGTTGATGCAGTAGAATTTGATTATGCAGGTTTGAATTTAGAGCATCCAGTATTTTTTATCGGAGGTCTTGCTCAAATGGGAGGAGATGTTTTAGCAAATAGCATAATAGAAAAATTAAACGAGATTCCAAAACTCAAGAAAAAATCAGGAATGACTTTTGCAGGGACGTATTCCAAAAAATATTTTCCAGGTACAGAATCAAATAACATGTCAGAGGGAGGATGGAAAGCAGTAATTGACAAAAATGAGCTCAATGTAATTCAAACAGTTGTTCTTCCTAGTGTATGGACATTTGACCAACCTATAGACACACCTTACATCTTTACAAAATTCAATTAAATTATTCAGACAAAATAAGAAAGAGAGAGAAATTCTCTAGACATCTGCTGGTGTTGAGTCGCTAAACTCTTCATCAAGAGCTTCTGAGACAGCTAATGTTTCTGGAGTCTCAACTGCTTCTAGTTCTGTTCCTTCCCCTGCAACTATTTCAGGTATTTCTGTTGGAGAAGTTTCTGGTGCTTCTGTTGTAGGAACTTCAGGTGCTTCTTCTTTTGCAGTCTTTTTGGTTGCCTTTTTAGTCTCTTTTTTTGCAGTAGATTTTTTGGTCTTCTTTTCAGCCTCTTCTGGATCTACTATTCCTGCCTCACCCAAAGCAAAGATTACCTCTTCTTCTGGATGATGAGGGCTGTCAACCATGCGTGCGATTCTCTTCTTTCCTGATTTCTTAAAGTAGACTCTATAGGTACTGGTGTGTGCAACTACATTACCACCTATTGGACGAGTGGGATCTCCAAAGAACACATCAGGTGATGACATGACCTGGTTTGTTGCAATAGCAGCACAGTTGTATGTCTCTGCAATTCTAGATAACAGATGGACAAAATGGTTTAGTTTTTGTTGTCTGTTTGAAAGGGTTCCTCGTCCTAAATATTCAGAACGGAACAATCCAACTGCAGAATCTGCAATAATTAGCTTGATGTTATTTTCTTCAATTAGTGGCCCAACTTCTTCTAGAATTAATGTTTGATGTGCGCTATTGTATGCACGTGCAACTATAATATTATCAAGAACTTTTTGTGGATCCATACCATTTGCATTTGCAATAGACACAATTCTTTCAGGTCTGAAAGTGTTTTCAGTATCAATGTAAATTACTCCACCTTCTAGTCCACCTTCTTCTTTTGATTTTTGTACTTGTACACACATAGTAAGGCAAAGTTGTGTTTTTCCACATCCAAACTCACCATAAACTTCAGTTAGAGCTTGAGTTTCGATACCGCCATCAAATAAAGTATCTAAACAATTGGTTCCAGTGCTTATTCTACCAATATCTTGTCTTCGTTTGTAAATTTCACTTGCACTAACAAAGTCCTTGGAGATCATTCCACCTTCTACTAGGTGTTCTCGTGCTTTGTTGACAATTTTTTCAGCAGTGTCTTTATCCATTCCAGTAATTTCTGAAATTTCAACTGGACCTCTAACTATTAGATCCATGATGTTGTGAATGCCGGCGTCAGCTAGTTTTTTTGTGGTTACAGGTCCTACACCTGATAAAATATCTAATCTTAAATCTTCCATACGGTATAGTACCGTACCAGTACTTTATAAGCTTATTGTTTAGCTAAATGATCGTGTTATTATAGTAAAATCCAAGAAAAGTTGTTTATCGCTTTCTGCGTTTTTGTCCTGGTTTGTTCTGACCAGGAAATCTTCCAAGGACAAATCTCTTTTTAAAATTGCTCTTGTTTCGGAGACTAGAGTTAGTGCCAGTAATCTTTCTACCTTCTACTTTAGGTGTTTGACCTCTAACTTTGCCTGCTTTTGTAAGCGAACCGTGAGTTGCCATGATTAAACATCTAGTTTATTGAATTTATGTATTTGGAAATTACCAATATTTGGCCTTGACTTTCTCAATGACCATTTCGTGCTCTCTGCTCTTGTTTCTAGCATATCTTTCCATAGCTCCTAATGGAACTCCTCCAAGGGCTCTTGCAATTCCATTAAAGAAATATTTCTGAGGACCTTTTGCTCCAGTTTTATTCATGAATTTTTGGATGCCATATTTGAAATTGTGTTGCCATGTTTTATACAAGACACCTAATTGGGCAGGAGTCATTTCATTTCCAATATTAAAAAAGTCAGATTTTTCTAAAAGGCCAATTGGAACAAATGTTAAAGCCGTGGTTGTAAACATTGAACCTGGTTGTTCATGTTCTAATTCGCTAATCAAACTAATTGTTTCCCAAGAATCTTCAGGAGTCTCGTCATTATCAAGTCCCATAATCAAAGTGAATGCTGGGACCCAATAGTATTTGTTCAAAGTTTTTACACCCTCTTTTACTACCCAATGCCATTCTTCTGGTGCGTATGGTGCAAGTTTTCTGTCTGCATATTTTTCAATTAGTCTAAGACTACCTGTTTCAAATCCTGCTTGAACTCCTGTCATATTGTCAGGACCTGATTTGATGATTCTAGAAAGATTTGGGATCAGTTTTTCATCAGCTATTGCTCCTGCTAAGGTTCCATGGGTGGGGTTTGTGTGTTTTACACCCGTAGACATGATTGCAGTAAATAGTTCTTCAAGAGCTTCGCGGTTTGGTTCCATTCCTTTTGCAGTTCTTGGATCCATTCCATAAACGAAAATATCATCGCTGTGAATCCATGCAGAAGTAGCTCCTCCTTTTTTCATGTTAATTTCAATTTCTTTTTTGACTTTTTCAGGAGGATAGTATCTTAATGATCTTAAAGTTACGTCACAGAATTTACATCCTCTGCCACAACCTCTCATCACCTCAACCATACCATGCATACTTGGTTCAACGATGTTGGGGATTTCTTCTAGGTCTGGTCTGTCCCAGAAATTAACAAATCTTCCGTAGATTTTCTTTCCGTGTCTTTCAAATTCTTTAATGTTAACTTTGAAATCACTTCTTTTTCTAAATGGGTCCATGTTTTCAAAGTCCCCATTCATCAAATAGTTGAAGAATCTTCCAGCGTGTCCATCTATTTCTGGTGCGATTCCTCCAAGTTCTCCTTCTAAGATAGCATAAATTCCAAATTCTTCAATTTTTTCTGGATCATAGTTGTATTGCCAAGTACCAGAAGCACCAGAAATTACTTTGGCTTTACTTCCTGTTTTTTCTTTTGCTGCCTTAATTCTTTGATGGAGTTCTGTATTGTATAATTCATCGTAAGAGGTTTGTTTTCTTCCATATGTGAATGTCATAGTAACTGGACCCATCCCAAGAGGATCCATTTCATAAGTACCAACAACTTGTGTGTCAGGGCCAATGAATTTTTCTATGTGATCAGGATGAGCAACTACAACTTCATCTCTTCTAAAACCATCTCTAAGTAAACCAGCTTCAAGTTTCCTTAATCCATAAGGAGCATAGTTTGCAACACCGTTGGTATGAGGAATATAATTACAGATAAAGTCAAAGAGGATTTTTGGCGTGACTTGATTTTTTAAAATTTTGTACCAAAAACTGTTTTTATCACGATGAGGGTCAATTGCTGGAGCACATCCAAAAAATGTAGCTAACGATAATCCACGATATGGAGACATCAGGGTTCTGTCTGCAGTTAATACTATCTTTGGATTGCCCATCTCCTTCAAGCCAATAATTTCGTAATTTATTTTAAACCTTGCTGGTGGAACCTAGTATTTTTCTAAAATTCCAGCCTTATTTCTATAAAAATAACCAAATTCCTTGTTAGAACTTAGATGATCGCCACTAAAGATAGTCCCATCCTTACAAACTAGATCCTCACCTACACAGCAACTACCGCAAATTCCTACACCACATTTCATCATCCTCTCAAGGCTAGCCTGAACAAACATCCCCTTAGAATTGGCAATTTGCACAGTTTTGTGCATCATTATTTCTGGACCACATGTATAGATTCCATCAAAAGTTGTTTGATTTACAGATTTTTCAACCATGTCAGTAACAAATCCTTTTTCTCCGTAGGAACCGTCATCAGTAGTAACAATAACTTTGTGTGGATTCTTTTCTAGAAGTTTGTTGGCCAAATCTTCAAAGAAAACTTCTTCCTTAGTTTTTGCTCCAATAAGGACCGTAACATCATCACTAGGTTCAACAAAGGTAAGCAACCTCATTAATGGAACAAGACCTGTTCCACCTCCAACAAGAAGAATTTTTCCATGTTTCAAATCAAATGAATTTCCATAAGGACCTCGAACTCCAATTTGTTCTCCAACGCCGAGATTGAAAAGCCCAGTAGAAGAGGGTCCATGTTTTCTTACTGTGAATGCTGCTTTACCTTTCTCGTCAGAAATCATTACACTCATTGGGAGTTCATTAATTCCAGGAACCCAAACCATTGCAAATTGGCCAGGTAAAACATTTGACATGACTTCATCAGAAAATACCAAAGTTCTAACAGTAGGAGTTTCATCTACTACTTTTTCAATGGTACAGATAGTTGTATGATTAAAATTTCTTGGCAAGTCCTACCATCTCCTCAATTTTTGAAAATCCCTTTTTCTTCATGTAATCTAAAATTCCAGTGTTAATTTCATTAAAAACCTCAATCCATCTATCTCCAACGGCACTTCCTAATTGAATTGCCGATGCTCCAGCTAAAAAGAATTCAACTGCATCTTCCCAATTAGAAATTCCTCCACATCCAATAATCGGGATTTTGTATTTTGATGAAATTTCAAATACACAGCGCAAAGCTATTGGTTTTATTGGGGTTCCAGAAAGTCCTCCAAATTTGTTGCTTAGAATGGGGCGCTGTGTTTCTGTATCAATAGCCATTGATCTTACCGTGTTTATTGCAGTAATTGCATCAATTCCAGAATCAATTGCAGCTCCAACAGTATCAAGATAATGAGTTGTTCCTAGTCCTACTTTGGCAATAACTGGGACTTTTGTAGATTTTTTTACAGTAGTAACAATTTTTTTAACAAGTTCTGGATCATCTCCTACTTCTAACCCTACCTTTGCTACATGAGGACAAGATAGATTCAATTCAAATCCTGCAAGATTACAATTCGAAAATTCATTTACCATAAATTCAAAATCTTCAGGGATAGAACCTACTAGACTCACTATTATTGGAACGTCTTTATTTTGCTCAATCATTTTTGCAAAGTTTGAAGCACCTGGGTTTGAAAGTCCTACTGCATTAATCCATCCACCTCCCTTTACACCGAATATTGTTGGGTTTGGGTAGCCTTCCCATGGCTCTTTGCTTAGGGACTTTGTAACTACTGCGCCAGCCCCTTCTCTATAAAGTCGATTAAAAACATCCAAAGAAATTCCAAGAATTCCTGATGCTAGCATAACAGGACGTTGTAGTTGAATTGGACCTATTGAAGTAGATAACTTGGCTTCCACTTTGGATTCTACGCTTGGATTCGAATATAACAGTTGAGTCAGATCCGAGTTGTTACCTTTTTTAAAGGAGACTTTGAATCAGCTAGTCATGCATTCTGTGATTTTAACCGAATTAGGAATATCAGTATTTGACGAAGATAAGCTTGCAAAAGCCTTTCCATTTTCAGATCCAGTAAGAGAATATCTTGCAGTAAAAAATAAAGAAACAACATTGGATAATTTGGTAGAATTTCTGGGCTCTTTACAAAGAGGAGTTACAACAAATGATTCTGCTTTGGTTACTTTAATGAAAAAAAATTCTATAGATATACAAATGATGGAGGAAAAGGAGCTAGAAGAAATTCAATCAGAAAAACCTCAAATAATTGTAGATTCTGGATTCGCAAAAGATATTCCGGAAGCACTTGATAAGTTAAGAGAATTTGCACTTGGATTATCATCATCCAAAGTTACTGAAGTTTCAGAAAGTCCGGATTTACACATTATTCAAGCAATTAATTCACTTGATGAAATTGACAAGATTGCAAATGCATTAAGTTCAAGATTAAGAGAATGGTATGGTTTGCATTTCCCAGAATTGGAAAATGTTATTGACAGCATTAATGGATATGCACAAATTGTTTTAGCAGGAAAAAGAGAATTTTTATCGAAAAAAGTTTTTGAAGATGCTGGATTTCCAGAGTCAAAAATTGAAATGTTATCGTTAGTTGCATCTAAGAGTAGGGGTGGAGATATTTCAGAGAAAAATTTGGAAATTGTTCAATCTATGGCTCAGCAAATGTTAGACCTTCATAAGCTTAGAAAAAATCTTGAAGAACACGTAGAATCTGAAATGCAAATCGTTGCACCAAATATTTCAGCAATATTAGGAGCTGCGGTTGGTGCAAGAATCCTTGGAAGGGCTGGAAGTCTATCAAGACTTGCATCAATGCCTGCCAGTACAATTCAAGTGATAGGTGCAGAAAAGGCGCTCTTTAGATCCTTGAAAACTGGAGCTCAGCCTCCAAAGCATGGAATATTATTCCAACATCCTATGGTTCATGCTGCTCCAAGATGGCAAAGAGGAAAAATTGCAAGAGCTATTGCTGCCAAGGCTGTAATTGCAGCACGAGTGGATGTTTATGGAGAAGGCCTTAACGACACTCTTCTTGACAAGCTAAATGTGAGAGTAAAAGAAATTGGCAAAAAGTACGAGAATCCAACTGAAAAAGAATCAAAGAGATTTGATTCTGCAAGACAAGAAAGAAGGGATTTTGACAGAAGAAGTGGTGGATTCTCAAGAAAGGGAAGGGAGCCAAAGAAAGGAAAATTCCAGAGAGAAAGAAGAGAATCTAAACAAAATAAAAATAAAAAGAGAAAGAAGTTTGGAAGAAGATAACCAAGGATTTTTCTGGATTAAATCAGAAGGTCAGAAGAAATTAGCTACTGAGAATTTAGTGGTTGGAAAACAGGTTTACAAAGAAAAACTAATTCTAAAAAAAGGAATAGAATATCGACTTTGGGAGCCTTTTAGAAGTAAATTAGCTGCAGCAATAATGAATGGATTAGAAATTTTTCCCTTTCAAA
>WVWY01000021.1:61799-76128 GCA_011773785.1 Candidatus Nitrosomaritimum khambatensis
CTGTTTTTAGTAATAAAAACACGAAGTATTGATGTAACAAAACCTCCAAAGCAAATAATTGATGAAGAGATTAATAAAATGAAAAATCATTTTGATATTTTACAAACTATTGATTTGCATCCTTATGATAAAGACCATGCAATAGTAATAGCACAGTCTAAGGATTAGTTTTTTCCATAATTTTTTGGGTTGGTTTCCAACTTTTACGCACAAAATTAGGCATAATTTTATGAGTTTGATAGTATTTTTTTACAAATTCAATTGTTTTACGGTCAGAAGGATATCCACTTCCCAAATCATTTGTTTCTCGGAGCCTAGCAATTGCTTTATCACGTGAAACTTTTGCAATGATAGAAGCTGCAGATACTACAATAAATCTTGAATCTGCATGATGGTATGATTTTACTTTTTTGTCACACGCAAGTTTTGATATTTCTTTTCCAAATCTTGTAGGGTTTACATCACAAGAATCTACAAAAGATGTATCAGGATCAAGTTTTGAGATAACTTTTGCCATGTATTTTGCTTCAAGTTGATTTAACTCATGCTTTTTTACACTGCTATCAATTATTTTTGGAGAAATTTTTGTTACATGATAATTATCAACCAATGAAATGATTTTCTTGTAAAGATCTTCTCTAGATTTAGGAGTTAGTTTTTTAGAATCTTTTACTCCCAAAGAAGAAAGTTTTCGTATGTTTTTTTTATCTAGGGAAATCCCCGCTATAACAAGAGGTCCTACCATAGAACCTCGGCCAGCATCATCGACTCCACAAATTTGCACGAATTTGGTCAAAGGCTACAAGTATTAAACCATTATACAGCTAATAAATTTTAGATAAACATTGGAAGTTAACAATAAAGATTTTGAGGAAATTATTGAAGGAAAAACAAGATTAATTGTTCCAAAAAAATCTATTACAGAAAATGTTCCTCCTAAAGAACCTGCTTTTTTTAATCCCAAAGCCAGAGTAAATAGAGATTTTTCAATGATTGCATATGGTGCTTTTGTAAAAGATTTCAAAGGTCCAAAAATTCTCCTCGAAGGATTATCGAGTATAGGTGCAAGAGGATTACGTGCAGCAAATGAATTACAAATCCAAAAAGTGGTCATTAATGATTTGAACCCTTCGGCTTTGGAATTAGGCAAACTTTCAAGTAAATTGAATAATTTGCAAAACGTTGAGTTTTCTGAAAACGAGATTTGTAGATTTTTTAGCCAATATTCTAAGAAAGGAAATAGAGGTTCAATTGTAGATATTGATCCCTTTGGTTCTCCTGCCCAGTTTTTTGATTGTGGGCTTCGTGCAACCATGCATGGTGGAATATTATCATGTACCGCTACAGATTTGCAGGTTCTAAATGGTCTCTTTCAAAGTGCCTGTATGAGAAAGTATGGAGGAACACCTATTCGAGTCGAATATGGAAATGAGATTGCCATTAGACTGATTTTAGGATGCTTAAGGTCTGTTGCTGCAAGATTAGAACTTGAGATTATTCCCCTATATGTTGAAAGTCATATGCATTACTATAGAACATATGCTAAAGTTCACAATAGGCCAGATCAACAAGAAAATCTTGGATACATAAATCACTGTTCAGAATGTGGACACAGGGAAACAAGTTTAGAAAAAATTTTCAATTGTAATTTGTGTAATTCGAAAAATCAAATTGCTGGAAAATTATGGATAGGAAAAATTTTCGATAAAGAATTTGTAGAAAAAATGATTCATCAAAGTTCTCAATTAACTGTTGACAAAAATTGTGAAAAGACTTTAAAAAAATGTCTTTTAGAATCAGAATTGCCTGTTGCCTATTTTACATTGGATGAGATTGCTTCTAAAATGAAATCATCACCGCCAAAGTTAGAAGATTTTATTGAAAAATTACAAAATAATGGTTTTATTGCAAGTCCAACCTCACTTTCTCCAACAGGTTTTAGAACTAGTGCAAACATTAATGAAATAATTTCGGTGTTTCCTAGCTAGCCAGTATAGCCAAGACAAACAAAATACAACTCACTGCTTTGTTTTCTACTTGCAGGAGGTTTTGTCATGTTTATTCTTGAAAATTTCTTTTTTATGAAATCTCTAAACTCCATTGAATATTCACCATCAAATACCTTAAACACTGCATTTCCTTTATGCATCAGGACTTTATCCATTATTTTGGCACATTCGTAATTAAGTGAGATTTGTTTTGCATGGTCTATTGTCCAATTTCCTGAAACATGAGGTGCAAGGTCACAGATAACCGCGTTCACTTTTCGTCCAAAATAATCCAAAATTTCATCAACTAGAAACTCATCTTCAATATCAGCACGAATAATTTGGGCGCCTGGTATTTCTTCGACATAAGACAAGTCAACGCCCATTACTTTGCCTTGGTTTCCGGCTAATTTTACAGCCATTTGGGTCCAACCACCTGGTGCACACCCAAGATCTAATACGTAAAATCCTGGGCCAATTAGCCGATAAGATTGATTGAGTTCTTTGAGTTTGTAGGCAGCTCTGCTTCTAAATCCCTGTTCATGAGCGAGTTTTCTATAATGATCTCGCCTTGCGTCTTGTAGTCTCATTTGGCTTTCTTGGGTTTTTTCGTTTCAGCAATCACCCAATCTTCTATTAGCTGACAATTCCTTGGACTAATTTCTCCATCTAAAGAACATTTTTGTTCTACAGGACAAATGAGGCAAGGTGCATTCTCAATTGATTGAGTGCTAATTGGTGTTTTCTTTAAAATTAGTTTGTAAGTCCAACGGCCTTTTTCTAGAATTTTTTCACGGTTTATTGTACCCATTCTTTCTAGTTTTAATGCAAGACGTGAGCCATCTCTACTTGTAAGTTTAAGTTTTTTCCAAAGTTCACTTTGGAACATCCCATCAGATTCCTTTTCAGCTAGGATATCGCAAACTTTTGCAGTTAATTTTTCCATATCAACTTTTTCAATTTGGAAATTTTCAATTTCAGAGTCAGTTAATTGCTCTTCTAGTTCTTCTTCTAATGTTTTTTCTTCAGGTTTTACTTCTTCCTCTTTTTTGGTTGTCTTTTTTGCTTTGGTTGGTTTTTCAGCTTTGGTTGTCTTTTTTGCTTTGGTTGGTTTTTTTGCTTTGGTTGGTTTAGCATCAAGAATTTTTGCTTTCTCTTTCAAAGCATCAATTTCAGCTTGAATTTTTTTTGCTTCTTCTTGAGGGTTAAGTTTTTTCTTTGCCATTAAATCACCAATTTTCCATAAATTTCATCAATTTTTATCATAAAATAGTTCATTCCTACCTAACAGTAAATTTCTCACTTGTAGTTATACTATTCTTTTGATTTTGATCTAATATTTCTGCCACAATTTCGTACTGGCCAGGCGTATCTATTATTTCTGAAAATTTGTCCTTTACAGGAAGAAATGGGTTTTTTGCATCAAGACATTGTTCGAAATATCCACTTTGTGTTACTGCTTCTTTTTTAGAGTCATAAATTGTGACATACAAATCCCCGCAAGAATACGAGTCATCAATAGTAATTTGAATTTGAACTGGCTCATTTACAGAATATTGATTTTGTAACCCAATAATTTGGATGTCGCCATGAGAGCCTTCTCCCAAAGACCCAAAACGCATCATGTTTAGTTCTCTTCCAGGTTCTTGTAGAACATCTGCCATTACAATTGTTCCAAAAATAACTGAAAAAACTACGGGTAAAACATACACAACATAGGTAACTCCCCTAGCCATTTTCTTTTGTATCATGTTTTCCCCTATATCTATTTAGCAAAAACCAAAATCATACCAATTTGACGAATGAGTTAAAAGGCAGTCAACTAAGTATCGCTAGATGCGACTTAGAAAATTTAGAGTTAGGGCATATCGTTGCATTCATGATTCAGGTGAAATCACTGTAGGAGATTTAGCTGCATTTGTAGGTAGAAACGAAAGTGGCAAGACCACAATTTTACAGGCACTAACTTTGTTGAATAAAGATGAAAGAGTTTCTGAATTAGACCTTTGTGATGAAATGTCTGAAGAACTTAAAGAAGAAATCAAACTCGCTGAAGGTGATTTTGAATTAAGTAAGAATGAAACCAATATGATAAAAGAAAAATTTCCTAGTCTTCCTGAAATTGATAAAATTAAATTATTTAGAACCAACAAAAAACCCCAAGTTCAATACGAATTTGAGAATATCAAAATTAGTGAAAAATCAGACGGGGGGCTTAATTCTTGGGAGAATTTTTCAAGACGAATACTAGAATTTTTAGATACAATTCCAAATCACCTTAGAATCCAAGTAAACACTAAATTCTTTGAAGGAGCGCCACCAAAAAATCAAGCAGAGTTTGATGCAGGTCTGGCTGAATTTAATAATCAATTCAATGTAGTGGCGATGCAAGACCCAAAAGTCATTGAAGAGTGGGAAAAAATTTACTCTTTGCCAGAAAATCAATTTTCTAATCTACTTTCTGGTGGTAGTGAAAAGAATGCTTTGGAGAATTTTATTTCAAGTCAACTACATCCACGATTTGTATATTTTTCAGATTACAAAAAAATCTATGGAAATATTAACTTAAACGAGTATATCCGCGAGGAAAAAGGGGAGAGAGGAGAATCAATTGAATATATTGAAGAGTTTGACAAGGCTGAAACTGTAAGGAACCTTTTCTATCTTGCAGAGTTGGACATTAATGAATTAGAAGAAGTAAAAGACAGTCCTTCAAAGTGCATCAAATTACTAAACACCGCAAGCAATCGTTTGACAAAAAGACTCAATCCAGCATGGAAAGGAGATCCTATTCATGTTGATTTACGATACAATCCTGGAAACATAATGAGTGTTGTAATTTCAGATGTTCACAGAGATGGAACAGTTACAAATACCGGTTTGCTAAATAGAAGAGCCGAAGGATTCAAGTGGACATTTTCTTTTATTGTGAATTTTGCTGCAGAGACACAAAGAGCAGAACTTAAAGAAGCAATTTTGCTTTTAGATGAGCCTGCAAGAAATCTTCACCCAACCCAACAGATGGGAATTTCTGATCTTTTGAAAAATCTATCTGGATCAAATCAAGTTCTATACGCGACTCATTCTCCTTTCATGATTTTTGATTATACGCCAGGAAATCTTTTGGTAGTAGAATTAGACAAGAGAAAACATCTTAGTAGAATTTTCTATGATTATTGGAATGCTGATGACAACACTCTTACTCCAATTCTTTATGGCTTGGCAAGAGGGTTGATAGAGTCAATAACAGATAGAGAAATTGGAACAAACTCTAGGCCAGTAATAATTGTAGAAACAATGTCTGATTCTATGTATCTTAATTCTTTTGACAAATTTCTTCAGGATCCAAACATTTCGATGAATCCTCTAAATGTTGTTGCAGCATATAACAAAAATGCAGTATTACCACTGGCAATTTTTTACAGGAATCATGGGTATAACACGTTTATTTTATTGGATAACACTGAAGAATCAAAACAAATTTCCTCTCAATTGGCTTCAAATGAATTTAATCCAATTCAAACTATATTCTTTGAAAAAGACGGTCAAAAAATAGAATCAATTGAAGACTATCTGGTATTAGATGACTATCTTTATGCAGTCAATCAAACTTATGAAATTAAACTTAGGCATGAAGGATACTCAAATTTGTCTACAGAAGATGTATTGGCTAAGAAAAAGAAGGGAGTTTTGGAAAATCTTCAAGAGATTTGGGAGGATCATAAGGAAGATGATTGGAACAAGTTTGACAATGAAGAGATTACGAGGTATATTTGTGAGAAAATAACTTTAGGAGAAACTGATTTTCTTTCTGATAAGACCAAAGACCAATTTCGTTCTCTTTACAGACTAATTGCTGAACGAATCAGACAATATCAGAACGCGGGAATAAAGGCAGATTTGGAAAAATTACAAAAGGGCAAAAAAAGAGATTAAAGAAGTTTTCTTATGAAAAATACTCAAGATAAAAATTGAAAATTATAAAAAAATCTTTAAGGTTTAATTGAGAGAAAAAGATGATGAAAGCTATGAGTGAATCCTCTATGAGAGGAATTTTCCTTTCTTTAATTGTTCTAGTTTCAATATCATTCATTGCAATGCAAAATGATGCATTTGCAGAAAATGAAGTAAATGTAAAGAGTATTTCATTTGAGAAAAGCACCATAATGGAAATTACAAATGATGGAGAAGATGAAGTGTATTCAATAAGAATATGGTTAGGAAGTGATCAAAGTTTTGAATCATTCAAAACTGAAAGTGGTTGGACTGGTGAAAAAACTCCCCAGGGAGTAATTATTTTCACATCTAGTGAACCTATCAATCCTGGTGAGACTGTAAAGTTTGGAATTAAAACCAATGAAGCGAAACCTGGAATAAATTGGAAAGCTCTTGACAAAAATGGCAAACAAGTAGAAATTGGTAAATCTATTCCTGGTGATTTAGGCGAAACTAGTGAAGTTAGAAAAGGAGAAAGCGGAATTTTTGAAAATTCCTTTTTTAGAATAATTCCAGACAAACCAAACGCAGGAGGAGATATCAGAGTAACTGGAGATAACTTTGCTTCATCACAAGAATTTGAGTTTTTCATTAATACCAAAAAAATCGGAAAATTTGAAACTGATAGTAATGGTCATTTTATGACAACTTTTCAGATTCCTGTAAATCAAAAGGCAGAAAGAGTTGATTTTGTAATTAAAGACGAGGCTTCAGAAAAAAAAATTAGCCTCAGAGTAGGAGATAAAGGAACTCTAATTCCAGAGTCTGAAATAATCAAACTTACCATCAAAGGAATTCCTGAAGTGATGTACAGAGGAGACTTTTTGGAAATTTTTGGAACTGCTCAACCAGGTACTGCAGTCAAAGCTTCTGTAAAAAATCCTGATGGAGATGTAATCAACACTAGATCTGCTGAAGTTGATTCAAAAGGAAATTGGGAATTAGAAGAACCAATTATAGTTCCATTAGATACGCCCTTTGGAAAATATACTGCAGAAATTTCCGATGGTAGAGACACTATCACTAAAACTTGGGCTGTCGAATCCTCAAAGTTAATCATAATTGCTCCAACTGACATTAAGTTTACACCTGGAGAAACAATGAAGTATAATGGTACAGCAATCCCAAATGAACCAATAGAATTAGTGTTAAGGGATCCCTTAGGTGACGAACGAATTTCAGACATATTTGAAGTTGGAAAGGATGGAATTATCGAATTTGAATATTCTACAATTGCCAACGTAGACAAAGAAGGAACATGGACTTTAATTGCAACACAAGGAAAACACAAAGAATTCATTTATGCAGGTTTAGGTGAGCTTCCAACAATTCCTGTAAACATTGAGTTTGATAAACTAAATTACAAAAATAATGAGGATGCAATAATATCACTTACTGGAAAACCATCAGATGTTCTTAGCATGTTAATTATTGACCCATCAGATAAACCAAAGGGCGAAGCCATTCAAATCACAATTAAACCTGATGGAACACAAAGATACGAATTAGACCTTGATGGGTATTCATCAGGAATTTATTCTGCTGTAGTAAGTAAAGGAAGTGCCAAGAGTACACAAACCTTTACTGTAGGACTTCAAACAGGATCTGGGGATATTAAAATCAGCACAACTAAACTTGGTTATGAACCAGGAGAATCAATTTTGATTCTAGGAGATACCAAACCAAATGTTCTTTTGACAATAACGTTAATCGATCCAGATGGAAATGAAGTAAAAGTTGAAGATTCATTTTCCAATAAATTGGGTAAAATTACCGAAGAATCTTTTAGGATACCTTCTGAGGCCAAACCAGGAACATGGACCATTAATGCAAAAAGTGGCTCCAATTTTTACAATCATAAAATAGATGTAACAGCCCTTAAAATAGAAGGATTAGTTATTTCTGTAGAGGAATCTGATCAAATTCCTGGTGTTGGTAAGACAGTTACCATCAGAGTAATGGGTGCTGAACAACTTGTAGTTATCGAGATTATTTCAGATGAAGGAGAAATAATTGAAGAACTAAGATTCCCAGCTTCGGATGAAGGGAATGTAATTCAACCATGGATTATCCCCCCAGGAACCGAGCCAGGTACTTATACATTCAAGGCAGAAGATGCCTTTAACAGTGCTGAAACAACATACGATGTTAATTAGTATCAAACAATTTTATTTCACCTTTTTTCGGTAAAATTATGAACTTAAAAGAAAAAATCTCAGAATATCCAAATTTTCCAAAAAAAGGAATTCTTTTTCGTGACTTTAGTCCGATTTTAAAAGATCCCTCGGCCTTATCTTACATTGCAGACGAATTTATGAAATTTTTTCATCCAAAGGATGTAGATTTATTTGCTGGAATTGAATCCAGAGGATTTTTACTAGCTGGAATTTTAGCATCTCGTTACGATAAAGGAATGGTAATGATAAGAAAAGCTGGAAAACTTCCTGGAAAGACAACAAAGTTATCCTACACTATAGAATATGGAAAAGACACTATTGAGATTCAAAAAGAGTTGATCAAAAAAGGTCAAAAAATTATCATTTGTGATGATTTGCTTGCTACTGGAGGAACTGCAAAAGCTTCAGGTAAATTAATTGAAAAAATTGGTGGAAAAATTACAGGCTTTGCTTTTATCATTGAACTTACAGATCTTGGCGGGATAAAAGGAATTAGTAAATACAAATGTAAATCATTGGTGAAGTATTAATGGATAAAGATGTAGAGATTGGAATTTTTGGAGGTACTGGGATTTATGATTCTGGATTACTTGAAAACCCTCAAGAAGTAGATATCGATACTCCATATGGAAAGCCATCAGATTCAATAACAGTTGGGATTTTCAAGGGTAGAAAAATTGCATTTCTTCCACGACATGGTAAAAAACACACTATTCCTCCTCACATGATAAACTATCAAGCAAACATTTGGGCATTCAAGGAGCTAGGAATTTCAAGAATAATTGCTCCTTCTGCTGTTGGAAGTTTGAAGCAAGAACTAGAGCCTGGACATTTTGTGCTCCCTACGCAGTTTATAGATTTCACAAAATCCAGAATTGGATCATTTTCTGAAGAAGGCAGAGTAATACACATATCCGTAGCAGATCCTTTTTGTCCTGAATTACAATCTTCGATAAATCAGGTAGTTAAAGAACAAGGAGATCATATTCATCAAAACTGTACCTACGTTTGCATTGAAGGGCCAAGGTTTTCTACAAAAGCAGAATCTCAATTTTATCGATCCACTAATGCAGATATTATTGGAATGACTCTAGTTCCAGAATGTCAGTTAGCAAGAGAAGCTCAAATGTGTTATGCTTCTATTTCGACTGTTACTGATTATGACGTATGGGCTGAAAAACCTGTTACAGCAAAAGAAGTTTTAGAGACGCTTTCAAAAAATGTAGAAAGAACAAAAAAGATTTTGGAAGATTTAATTGAAAAGATTCCAAAAACTAGAACTTGTTCCTGTGCAAAGGCACTAGAAGAGGCAGAATTCTAATCATCAACAAAAGACTCTCGTTTCAAACCCTCAGGCAAACTCAAATTTCCATGCAAAAGATTATTTTGTAAATTCATTATTACCTCATCAACATCATAGCCAAGTGAAGTTAATTCTTTCTCTGTTGCTTTAGATAATTTGGCGCCAATGTTTTGTCCCCCGATTCTTCCAAATGCAATTGCTGTAAATCTAAAGGAATGTTCATCTATTGTGAAATTTCCTGTAATTTTGGCAGCCATTTGGCTTCCATGAATGTTATTGATTTTGACTTTGATATCCATTGTAAGAACTAAATTTCTACTGCCTTGTTAACATGATCATCAATCAAAAAGCTCCAATGACTCTCATCTTGTATTTTGTAATCTTGAATTTTTAATGGAACAACATTTTCGTCAAGACATTCGTGCTTGATTTCGCCATTTTCCTTGAGTTTAACTAATTTCCATTTGTATTTGCCTTGTTGTAATTTGCAAACACTTACTGCCCATTTGGCGTCAGGATCAATTTTTGGCATGCCAACCAAGTCAGCCAATTCCTCAATTCCCAATTGTTTTTCCTCACAGAATCTTTTTTTGCAAAGTACACATCTCCAAACATCAACTGAACCAATTGTCCTCTCATCAATATTGATATTGACTACGCCAAAGTAAACTGGTTGATGATTACAAGATTCAGTATCAGTGCTCAACGTTGTTTCCAATTTATTAGCATTATTTAGTTCTTGCATCTTCATATGGTTTTTCAAGAAGCACCCCTATACTGTCAACAATTTTATTTCTTTTAAATTCAATATTTTCTCTTTCACATAATCTTCTATACATATTGACTGCAGTAAACCTGGGATGCATGGCCTCAAATTCTGTTTTAGTAATATCTATCAAGGCTCCCAAGTTCATAAGATCCCTTGCTGTTTTGAGAGCAAGATCTTCAGAAATTTTTAGTTTTGAGGAGATTTGAGATGGACTCATTTTTCCATGGCAAGTAATTAGAAGAAAAGTTTTTGCTTGAATAGGGTCAAGTTTAATTTCAGAAATTAAATTTTCTTCAATTTGTTGAATGTTCATAAAGCTTCACAGTTTTTTCAGTTAAATAAAGTCTAATTATGACCCTCGCTTTTTTGAAAGGAATTTTTTTGAAATTTTCAAAGAAAATCCCATTGCTATGAAATGAATTACCCCTCCAATAATTGCGGCAGTAAGTAGATCATCCAAAATAATCCAAGATGCAAAGAAAGCTAAAAGGGACGGGATAACAACCAAAATTGCAATAAAGGATCCTTTTAGAATAATTTCTTTTATTGTCATTTTATCTGATTTATTGGCTGACACATCCTCCATACCGCTTATTGACAATAAAAACCAAAAATACTTTATATTTGGCAAAAACGGATTTTTTGTGTTTGGCAAGTTACAAGGGAGCGTATTCTAACGAACAATCAATAAATTTTGTAATTCCCATAATGATAATTCTATTTTTAGGAATTGTTTACGTAATGACTCAAAGGGCAGGCTCTGGATTTGTAAGTTTCATTTTGATTGGAGTAGCAGCTTTGACTATGTTTTACTGGGTACGAGTTTTAAAAAAGATGACTAAGGAACAAAAACCAGCCTTTACCAAAAGAGAGCAAGAAGCAAAGAATTGGGTATATGATCTTATCAAAGGAGATGGTGATTTTGTATTTGTTGCAGAAGTTCCTGGACCTGAGGATAAAATAATGGTCAGATTAATTGATGGAGTCCTATACATACGAGGCTCAGCAGGTTTTTCAAAAGAAGTTCCTATAGAAGGGTCAAATGATATGCAAATTTTTGATTTCAAATATAGAAACGGAGTCTTAACTCTAAGAATAAAAAGAGATTAGAGACTTTTTGCTAGTTCTAGCTTTTGTGGTAAATATTTGTCTGTAATGTTAGTTAAACCATATTTTGAAAATGCCTCTAACTCGGCTTTTCTTTTAATTCTCAAAAATACGTCTAGTTCTTTTTTCCATATTCCATCTTGATATCTTGGATCTTTTTGTAAATCATAACATCTCTTTACATCAGATTCAGTCATAGGAATTGTTGGAAGTTTGTATTTCTCAATGTCAGTAGCCCAAACTCCAACCCATTTTGCATCAGGAACTGTAAGTTCCCTTAAGTGAGCAGCATTTGCTGAACCAGATTTAATTACCATTGCAATATGTTCTCCATACACATCTCCATCTGTGAGAATGATAATAGGTAATTTCATTTCATCATGCAGTCTTTTCAAAAGAGTTCTTGTTGAACGAGGAGCTTGTCCTCCTGTATTGATGATGATTGACTTGAATTTTTTATCTACTTGTTCTTCTACAAATCTTGTAAATAATCCACCTTTTTCTATTGCAATTACAATTTCAGCGCTAGTATCAACTAATTCTGCGGTAGTTAAGCTTGGACCTATTGCATAACCATCTGGATGATTTGATAAATTCATGGATTTGCCCTCGTACCCAGGTATTGTATATTCAATATTCAAATCACCAAAGATTGAACTTCGCTCTTCAGGGAAAATATGAAAGTCCTCCCTAGGACGCGAGGTAACAGCCTCCAAATCCACTATAATATTGTCAGATTCAGCCTGGTCTTCAAAATCAATCGCAAAGGCCTGGGACGAATAATAGATATCTCTTAGTGTGGAAGATTTTTTTTCTTGTGTTAATCTATTTGCAAAAAATGCTAGCCACATTAATTGAGTAAATGATCTTAATTGAGAAGTGTTTTTAGAACTACGTAGTGATGTAGCATTTCCTAAAATGTATTGTCTTATTTTTTTATCATAAACAATGTTGTTAACAGATCTGCTAGGAATTGAAAATTTTGGGAATTGACCATTATCTAGATCATCATAAATTTTTGCTCCATGAGTTTTTAGCATTTCAAGAATGTTTTTTTGCTTTTCTTGAGCTTTTTTGCTAAGAGCCTTTGCTTTGTCAGATTTTTTACTCATTTTCTATTGGTTTCTCCTCTTGTAGTATTTTTTGGTATTGTGGTTCTTTTTTCTTTCCTGCAAGCTCTGTACAAAATTGTGCAATCAAGGGAACATATTTTGCATAAAGATTAGCTCTTTTTCTTGCAGCTTCGGCTTGTCCTCTTTTATTCATGAAAACAGATAATTTTCTGGCAAGGAATTGAATTGTTAATCTTAATTCTTTTTCTATTTCTTGTCTGTCTGCTACATTTTCTTTTCCAGCAGTTTTGTATGGAATTCGGGTTGAACAAATATGAGAAACAATCACTAGTGGAGGATCTCCTTTAGCTTTGTATCGTGACCAATCAATATCATTTATCACCTTTAAAACAACGTCACTTCCTTCATCATAAAGTAGTGGAATCCTATTTGCAAAACGATAAACCTTGATTCCCCTACTTGTGATATCTCCACCATATGCTATTCCCATCTCAATGACAAATGGGAAACCCGAATATGCTGAAGCTGTACGCTGAATTACAGTCAAGAAATCAGGATTGAAGAATTTTCTTATTCCTTTCTCTAATGGTTCTTCTCCTAGAGGAGCAAGGCAGCTAGGATCTGGAGTCATAAAGTCATCAAACTTTTGTAGAGAATCACTAAGTTTGGCTAACTCTACATTAGTCATGGTTCCCATACGTTTTTCAGGCTTGAATCCAGCAAATTGAGCAAATTTTACAGCAGTTGTTGGACCTACTCTTTGAAATCGCTTGGTCAGAAATGCCGTTAAAGTTTCACCTTGAACGGTATTGGTTAATTGTCGATAATACTGGCTTTCAGGATCCATATCAATTGTTTTAGAAGTAGAATCTCCAAAATCCCAATAAACTAATTGTTTGTTTGGAACATCCAAATCTTCAATTCTAATTTTACTGAGTTTATCAAAATCCATTTTAAGAAATGACATTAGTGCAATTACAACTCGAACTTGTCTTGAAAGATTTTTCCATTTCTTTTTTGCTTTAGCCATTATTGCCGTAAAACCTAAGTTCTTTTTTGACAAACCCAAATCTTTTCTAACTTTTTCAATCATCTTGTCATCTATAGTTGGAATTTCAAATTGCGATTCTATCATCATTCTTCGTATTGTTTCAACATCAATGCCATATGGATGAGGACGGATTATTGTTGGAGGTTTTGGCATTGTTTTGATCATGCGAGAATAATGATATTTTTCTCCTTTAGGATCATCAAAAGTAATAGAGGCGTAAGGAGTGATTAGAGAAGTTTGAGAAACATAATCTCTAATTTTTGAACCTGCCTTTGAATAATCACCTTCTAAACAAATGCTAACTGAAAGTCCTTGTTTTGAAACATCTTTTGTTTTGTGTTTTAGAATAACTGGTTTGTTCTTTTGAATATCTAAAAGCAGTTCATATTCATCAGAGGTTTTTCCATCAGTAGAACTTTTGACAGTTACAGGTTTGTTTGTTGTAATTTGTCCATAAAGAATTGCCATGGTTGCTCCAAGACCAAACATTCCTCGAGCTTGTTTTAGTCCAAACTTTGAACCATATAGCACTGTTCCAAATGCTAATGGAACGTGTTTTGATTCAATTCCTGGGCCATTGTCCTTTACAGTCAAAATGTACTGTTTTGGGTCTGGTTTTTCAGGATCCACAGCTTTGATTGATAAATGGATATCAGGAAGAATTCCCTTTTGGTCACATGCATCCAAGCCATTTTCGACAAATTCACGCACGGCTGTATATAGTGACCTGGTAGGATTGCTAAATCCAGCCATATCTCGATTTCTGTAAAAGAACTCACTTGGAGATATCTGGTTAAACTTTTCTTTAATCGTAGACATTTTGATCTTCCCAAAGTTTCATTTTTTCTTCTTTTCCTCTGCGATT
>WVWY01000021.1:76141-79960 GCA_011773785.1 Candidatus Nitrosomaritimum khambatensis
GCAATGGCATCAACTGCTAAACGGAGTTTGTTTGTATCTCCAATAACTGATACAGTTTTTCCATATACGGAAATTAATGTACCACTAAGATTTTCCATATTCCTTCTTGCCTTCCCACTTTCTCCAATTAATCTCCCTTTTATCCTTTCAATATTTGCACTTGACTTTCCAGCAAAATCTCTTAAATCAATAACATGTAAAGAATTTTCTCCTTTCATCAAAGTCATTGCATTTTCAGGAGAAAATCCTCTACTAATGGCAGTAACAATTTCCATAGCTTTGAAGGGTTCAATTTTTTCTACATCGTCATTTGATTTTATCCAAACCTCGCCTGTTGCCCCATCAATCTCTAAACTAACATGACATAATTGTTCAATTTTTGATTTCACAATTCCTGATTTTCCAATAAGAACTCCTATTCGGTCATTAGGGATACGGATTAATTTTTCAAAACTCATGATATTATTTCCTGAAATACATCCTCTGGATCATTAACTTTGATTCCTCGTTTAGAGAAGAATCTTGTAATGTTATTAATATCTCTTTTAAGAAATTCTTCAGTATTGGGATGTCTAGTGTCAATTGCAGATCCTAAATCAAAGAGAATCAATCCTGTTTCAGTTTTGAAAATATTATACTCTGAATAATCCCCATGTACCAGATTAGCTTTTTTGTAAAGATCCTTCAAAATTTCAATGGCTTGATCATAATCTTGTTCATCTATTTCTGATTCAAGTAATTGTTTTGCAGGTGATCCATTTTCACCCACAAATTCCATGGCTAACACATTATTTACTACATGAATAGGCTTGGGAACTGGGATTTTACAGTCATAACACTGGGAAAGATTTCGAAATTCCTTTTTTGCCCACAAATAAATAAGATTTTTTGTCCCTTTTTTGAGTTTAGAGAATCTTGGGTCACCCAAAATGTACTGTTCTCTTTTTTTAAAACTAGCTGTAGTTACCAAATAGATTTTCAATGCTACATCTTTTTTATTTTCATCAACTCCCCAAAAAAGTACAGATTCTTTACCTGCACTTACTGCACCATTAACATAAGCAATGATGTGATCAGTTATCATTTTGTAGAGTGTCATTACAGTTGGTTTATCTAAAACCTCGTTGACGACCTTTCCTTTTTTGAATCCATCAGGTAGCTGTTTTTTTCTTGATTTGGAAAAAATCTTTTCATCAAGTTTTGATTCTAATTTTTTACTAATGTCTATTGTCAACATGTTGTTTTGATTTTACTAGATAAAATGGATTTCCTTAATAATTCTTCTACATCTTAAAAACAATTAGAAATGGCACTCCACCAATAATTTTTACACCTTGCTCAGATCCTATCCCAATCTCTAATGATAATGAGACTGTCTCTTTTCCCACCATGTTAATTATTGAAGCATTTTTTAAAAGAGTTCGAGCTTCTTCATGTTCTATTATTTTTTCTCCATAGTAACTTTTGCTGATATTCATGTTTAGTTCATCTTCAATAATATTTTTTCCTAAAAGATCCAAATCACAGATATTCAACATTAAGTTTTTTTGGTAATCGGTAGTTTTTACTGAGAATTGCATTATGCATACTTGCCTTTTAGAGTTGATTTGGCACCACATGCTTCACAGATCAAAAATGAAATTCTGTTTTCTTTAACGATTTTTGTATCTGGGCTTTTGCAGGTGGGGCACTCAAGATAGTCCTTTACATAAATTTCAAACAAGCGTGTAAAATCTTCAGGAGCTCTTCTTCCCACAAACATTGCCTTGTCTCCTAATCGTTCGGCAGGAACAGCAAATTCCTTGGAGAGATATTGTAAGACTTTGTCAGGATCCCTACGAAGAACTTTGGGAAATTCAGAGAAATTACGAAGATATGTCTTTTGGCCTTCCCACATTACATCTACAACTGGAAGTTCAAACCTTGCAGTAGTTTCTTTTGTATCTCCAATCTTATCTTGAATCCTCTTAAGTAGTGATTCGTATTCTGACTTAGTCATGCAAAAATGATGTAGTTTTGACCCTATATGGGTTTTTGAAAAAGAGAAAACATGTGGATTGGGATGTTTATTCCATTTTTCCTATACGGAAAACGTTAGTTCCACATTCTGGACAAGTACCTTTTACGGCAGGTCGTCCGTTTTTGAGTTTAGTTTCTTTAGGATCTTTTATGTCCCTTTTAGCTCTGCATTTTACACAATATGCTTGTACCATTCTAGAGTTTCTCAAGCTAGGTTCTATTTAGGAAGAGGCTGTGAAATTTATTTAACCACAGGCGTGATGAGTGTAAATTTTTCCAGTGTTTAGGAATAAGATATTTTAAAAAAATTAATTAAAAATTAGAAAATGTTTATGATTTTTGTTGATAATCGCAAAACTCTTAACATTTTTTATTTTATTTCGGTTTTGAATTAAATTTTTGATAAAATTACCAATTATAAACACCCTTAATGTAAAATCCTCAAAATGGCATCAAAAAAAGGAATTGCGGTTACGATAATAATTTTGGGGGCAATTACAGGAGCTAGTTTTCTTTTCTGGATGGTTCCTCAGGAAACTCAAATGTCATTTGTAGTATCAGATTATGAAGGTTATTTGGATGGAATAAAAGAAAGACATTCAATTTTAGATGAATCAATAGAGACAGAATTTCAAAACTTGAGAGATGGAAGTATTTCTCCTGATGAATATTTACAGATTGCAGATGTAGTTTCATCTCAAGTTACTGGGCAAATTAGTGAATTTGTAACATCAAAGCCGCCCACTGAATGGCAAGAAAGTTACATTAGCTATATGGAAGCTCTAAAGAATTTCAACACGTATGTAACTGAGACCAAAGTTTATGCAAACTTGGTAAAAGATGGAAATACTGATAATCTTGATGAAACTTTGGAGAAGATCCAAAATCTGAAATCAGAGGCTGAAAGATTAGTACAAATTTCAGATGGTTCTAGACCACAGTAGCCTCAAAACCGACATTTAATATTTTGACATGTGGGAAATTGTTAAAAAGCAATTCTGTTATTATATAAAGAATGTCTCAGAGTTCCAACAAGGTAGAAAAAGACGTTAGTAAATCTAAGTCAAACAAGCTACTTGTGATTTGTATTGATAGAGACAATGATGTAGGAGAAAAAGCAGGAATAGTAACTCCTGTAATTGGAAGAGATGCATGTATTGAAGCTGCTCAGAGATTGGCATTAGAAGATCCTGAAGATGCTGATTCAAACTCTATTTTTGCAGCAATTAAGACCTATGAAGACTTGATAAGCAAGGGATACCAGGCAGAAGTAATTACTGTTGCAGGGGTACAAAGCAGGGGAGTTCAAGCAGACGAGAAGATACTAGAGGAGACAAAAAAAGTGCTAGAAAAATTCTCAGCAAACGGGGCTGTTATTGTTTCAGATGGAGAAGATGATGAAAGTGTAGTTCCAGTTATTCAGAACATTCTACCTGTAATTTCTGTTCAAAGAGTAGTAATGAAAGTTAGTAGAAGTGTAGAATATTCCTATGCAGTATTTGGAAAATATTTGAAAATGATCGCATATGATTCTAAATATTCTAAATTTTTCTTGGGAGTTCCGGGAATACTTTTGTTAATTGGAGGAATCGCAACTGTAGTTGGATATACTGCAGAAATTACTGCTGTTTTAGTTAGTATTTTGGGGGGTGCATTTTTGATTAGAGCCTTTGATATTGATAGAGCTTGGTCCAATTGGGCAAAACCAACGCCGATGGGATTTATTCGCATCTTCACAATGGTTGCAGGAGTATTGTTAATGATAACGTCCATTCCTGCTGGAATAAATGCAATTGACCA
>WVWY01000021.1:79989-83473 GCA_011773785.1 Candidatus Nitrosomaritimum khambatensis
CAGTTTGTCTCAGGAGCTCTTCCAATACTGTGGATAGGTCTAGGAGCAATTTTTGCTGGAATATTGCTAAGTAATTGGATGGGAGGAATTCCTCGACAAATCAGCGATATTTTGAGATTAGTAGTATTGGTAGCGTTGTACCCAACAGTATTCCAATTTACAAATATCATGATAACTGATGATAGTTCATTTACTCTAATACCACCATTACTTGGAGGACTTGCTGCCACCCTGATTTCAGCCACGATTCTGTTCAAAAAATACCGAAAACACAAAGAACAAGAAATGGTTTCAGACTAAACTTTCCTTTTTTAGTCAATATTTGTAAAAAACACTGATATTTTCAAGAAAATAACCCAAAACAATAGGTGGTAAAAATTAACAAGGTAAAGGATACTGTTTTTCAAATTTCAGGACTGTACAAAATCTACTCTAAAAAGTTAGAAAATGACATTAGAAGTGGAGACATTCCAAATCATGTTGCATTAATTTTAGATGGTAATAGAAGATGGGCCAAGCGACATTTTGCTCTAGCCAAACAGGGACATTGGAAAGGAGCTGATGCAGTTGAGAATTTACTTGATTGGTGTGAGGAATTAGATATCAAAATAATTACTCTTTATGCATTATCTGCTGAAAATCTTAATCGAAAAGATGAGGAATTAGAATACCTTTACGAGTTGATTCGAAGGAGGCTTGAAAAATTATACAACGATCCTAGAATTCACAAAAACAAGATGAGAGTAAAGGCAATTGGACGAGTCGAGACATTGCCAGATTCCATCAAAGATGTTCTAAAAAGATTAGATGAGGCTACAAAAGATTACGATGAACATTTTCTTAATGTCGCTTTGGCTTATGGAGGACAATTTGAGTTAGTAGATGCAGTAAAAAAAATTGGGGAGAAAATAAAGGATGGATCTTTGGATGTAAAAGACATTGACAAAAATGAAATTGAGGCAAATTTGTACACATCACATCTTCCTCAATCATCTCCTGACATGATTCTTAGAACGTCAGGAGAAAAAAGACTAAGTGGATTTTTAATGTGGCAAAGTGCGTATAGCGAATTAGTTTTCATGGATATTTTTTGGCCAGAGTTCCGTAAGATTGATTTGATGCGAGCAATTAGAACATTTCAAGAAAGAAAAAGAAGAATGGGAAAATGATAGAAGAAACATCATCTGGAGTTGTAATCTTCAGAAAAGAAAATGATAAAATTTTATTTTTATTGTTACACTATCCATCGGGTCATTGGGATTTTGTTAAAGGAAAGATGGAAAGTGGTGAATCACCACATGAAACTGCAATACGAGAAACAAAAGAAGAGACTGGGATAGAAGACGTAAAGTTTGTAGATGGATATGAAGAATGGATTGAATATAACTTTCAATATGATGGAGAGCTTGTTCACAAGAAAGTAGTTTTTTTTCTTGGCGAAACTCAAACCAAGGAAGTTAAAATTTCTCATGAACACCTTAGTTTTACTTGGATGGATTATGTTACTGCAATGGATAAAACAACTTTTGATAATGCAAAGACTGTTTTATCAAAAGCTTATGAGTTACTCTCCAAGACTTTGTAATTGTAAATTCTTTGCAACATTAATTGAATTTTTTGCATTTAGAATACTTCTTCCAACTATCAAGTAATCAGTTCCTGATGCGATAACCTCTTTTGCATCTCCCCCTTGTGTTCCAACACCAGGTGAATAGATACTCAATTTTTTTCCAACTTTTTTTTTGCAATAAGATATTATTTTTGGAAAAGTTGCTCCAACCACAATTCCATCTACTTTAGATTCCAAGGCCCAACTCAGAAAAAGTTGGTATAATTGCTGCTTTTTGGCCATTTTTACCTCCATATCATACGATAATTTGGCCTCAGGTGCGCTCATATGGCATAAAGTGATGACTCCCTTTTGATTTTGATGGGATGATTTTACCAAATTTTTCAAACTATCCAGACCCATAATGGGATTGGCAATTACAGCATCAAATCCTAAATTCCACAAATTTTGAGAGGTTACCTTATTGGTATTTCCTATATCGTTTAGTTTGATATCAGCTATTGTTTGTAAGCCATAATCATGAGCTGTTTTGTTAATTTTGGAAATTTGTTTTGAGCTTAATGGTAACAACAAATGGAAATTTAATTTGATTGCACACAAGTATGGATTTAATTTTTTAATATTTTGAATTGTTTTTGTTTCTAAATTTTTTATCGAAGTGTCATAATCGTTTGCAAGAATTACTTTGCCATTTGATTTTGAAATTTGTGAGATTCTAGTTTTGAAGGTGGCCATAGTCTACAAGAGGATGGGTATCCTTTAGTTTAATAATTTTCACATAAGAATATCCATGTTCAGATGGACTATTGACAAAAACTGGATCAGAGTTGTCGTGTGCAAATTTCAAAAATGGTTTTTCAGGGTCATTGTCCAGTAATACATGACAAAAATATGATGTACCTTCTTCTGTAAAGTTCATGAATAAACCTAACAGCCATTTTTCATTGTGAGGAAACAAAAACAATGGGAATGGATGGTCTTCAAAACCATAAGTAAGTTTTGCAAGACTAGATAAATCTTCTAGCTCTATTGGTTGATATCTATCAGTTGTACCATTTCCTGGTTTAAGAGTCTCTGGTAGATTTTTTATCTTTACAATTGGAGAATAAAGTCTACTGGTATCTTTAGTTGTATCTACTATTTCTGAAAGTTCATTTTCTCCTTTGAAGGCATAACAAAGAAAGTGTCCCTTATTGGCAAGAGGGGTGTAATACACGATTGGTTTTTCTTTTAAGACATCCATTTGAACAGATAGAATTTTTGTTCCTTCATGATCATGGAGAAAAGATATTCTTGGTGATCGCTCTAGTGCACAAACCAAACGAGAAAATTCCAAGGTCGATGAAACTTGAATGTAATGAGGTAGCTTGTCCACGAAAGTCTAATGTAGAATACTCACTTAAACTTATTCTAAATTTTTGTTTTATCTTCTATCAATGACATCATTGATTGCAGGTCCTGTTCCAATTATTGTAACAGGCGTGTTTAATTTTTCTTCAATGTTTTCAATGAAACTTTTAGCCTCAGAAGAAATTTCATCGTAAGAAGTTTTTCCTGCACACTCTGGAAACAGGACATCTAACTTTGTAATAGAAATTTGTGTTGCGCTGTTGAGCATAATTGCACGCCTGGCCAAATCAAAATCAAAATCTGCTGCACGTCTTTGTCTTCCAGTAACTGTGCCAAATTCAGACCACCCTTTTTTCTCAGCCTCTTCTAAAGACAATTCATTTGCCAGCGGACCTGTACCCACTCTGGTTACATAGGATTTGAAAACAACAATAACCTCATCGACATTTTTGGGTCCTAGCCCAATGTCGGCACAAATTCCTGAGGCTGTTACATCTTTTGAAGTAACAAATGGATAAGTCCCATGCCACAACGAAAGAAATGTTCCTTGGGTTCCCTCAACTA
>WVWY01000021.1:83545-89958 GCA_011773785.1 Candidatus Nitrosomaritimum khambatensis
GATGAGAGTGAATCAATCTCTTTGGCCATCTTCAAAACCCTCATAGCCCTATCGGCATTTGCTGGGCCTGTTCCTGAGCCGGTGCTGCCAATCTTTTCTTTTAACTCCCCTTTGGAATCGCTTGTCAGGTGTTTTTCCTCGATTATTCCACAATGATTGTCAATAAAGGACCTACCTGAGGCTCCAAAATCTTCAATTTCTTTTAACAAAACATCGGGATTTACAACAACACCTGGTCCAATCATGACTCTGGCATTTTTGTTTAAAAATCCGCTTGGAAGCATTCGCACTTTGTACACTTTGTCTCCATCGCGAATTGTGTGTCCAGCGTTTGGTCCTGCTCCTCCGCGGACAATAACTTTAGGATTATCTTTTATTGAAAGATATGAAATGATTTTTCCTTTACCCTCATCACCAAAAAAGCCACCAACGACTACAGTAGAAGTCACAGTTTTTGGCGTAAATTCGGTTTATTTAAGCTAAAGTGTTTTCACAGGATTTATTATGCAATTCTGATCCAAAAAATTTATTGTCAGAACCAAATTATGCCGGAAACATAATTGTAGTTTTGGCAAACCTACCAGACTTTCTTAGAACCCCTATTTTGAAAAAAAGAATGGTAGAGTTTTTTGCAATGAGCGATCCAGAAAAAAAGCAACTAATCATTAATGCGCTGGAAGCCGGACCAACTATTCCTTTTCCTAACTTTTCTAAACTTTTCAAAACTTGGCTAGAGATTTTGACAACACTGCCCGAAGATCAAAGAACTGGCTTGTTTGAGGCATACATTAATGAGATTGCCGTTAGCCCTCAAAAATTGATTGCCTTTAACTTGGATGGAATTTTAGAGATATTTTTAACACTAGACAATGAGAAAAGAGAAATTATTTCTCAATCTGTAAAGAAAATAATAAACAATTTTGATAGCGATGCAAAGAGGAGATTGTTGTTAATTATTCCTGATAATGCGCAAGTTCACCTTGGTCTCTAGGCATTAGGATTTTCATCTGGTTTTCGATTATCTTCATTTGCATAATCGACATAATCTCCTTCAGGTGTGAGAACTCCTGCAAAGATCTTTTCATGTTTTTTTAAGAGTTTACGATGATCAGGCATTGACATGTCTAATCTCATTTCATTCATCACCATTACTCTATACTCCTTCCATTCGGCCCAACATTTTCCACAAACAGGATATTTGCCTTGAATTGGGTCTAATTCTTCAGTTTCAGGAATCTCGTTTTTGCACTTTGTGCATGTTTGGCTCATGGATTAAAGCAAGCATGAACTCTTTTTATCTTTTATTGACTGGTCTTCTGGTGAAATTTATCCCGGTATGATTTGTTTAGAAGACGAATTTAATGTAAAACAATAATAGTTGTCAGAGGGATATTGACCTATGAAGATCAAATGTCCCAAATGTAAGGAAAATGCTGAACTGTCGATGGATTTTTCTTTTGTAAAGTGCGATAATTGTGATTTGGACATGAGTTATGGCGAATATGTAAAATATGTTGCACATAATGAAAAAACCTATTCTGACATCCTAGGAGATTACGCAGGAAATACAGAGGGTCAGTCTTCAGGTTCGCTAGATGATTGGGATTAATGGAAAAAACATCCATCAAATTAAAATAATAAATTAATGAAGCTCTTCATAATTGGAATTTTTATTAGAAAATATTCTTAATCTTGTTGGCTTTCTTGTAGGACTATCAATTGGTGTTGTATCTGCAATTGGTTTTAGAAATACAGGCAGTCCAACGTTATTTAGATTAGCAATCGCATTTTTCTCAATAAGTGCAGGTTTTGGTGTAATATGGGTAGGTTATACTTTAGAAGACTTTGTAATAAAATCTGGTAGCTTAGAGAGATGGGTACAAACTCTTGGTATTGCAATACAAACCATAGGTTACTTTTTCATTGCATTTTCTCACAGCATCAAATCATTATTTCCAAAGTCCAGATACTTTCGTTCTGTTGGAGTCTTCCCATTATTCCTAGTATCATCTGTCCACATAGAACATATCTTCAGATCTGTTTCGTTTATCCTACTTGCTTATGGTGCAATTGAGACGATAATGTCGTACTTTGAAAATAGGAATAAAGGTGCAATTTCTGTTGCAACTGGCTTGTCCTTGTTGGCTTTGGGAGAATTTTTGGGATGGTATTCATTTGTATTTCCAGAATCAATCTTGTATGTATCATCAATGATAATCAAAATTTCAGGTTTGATTGCTTTGTTTATTCCAGTAAGCAAGGTACCAATGACTAAAATCAAACTAGATGATAATTTTGATTAATCAAAAATTTTAGGCTCGAATTTTCTCTTGGTCAAATTCTTTTGTCTTTTTGGTATATTGCAAAATAGCATTCCACTCTCATAGAAATTATTCGCAAATAAAGAGAGAAAAATGGCAGAATATCGTACCCATATGAAAATCATTGGTGATATACTTTCCACCACCAGGGATGATTTGCAAGATGAAGATGGTGCAACAGTAACTTATCTAATTCGCAAAGCCAACGTATCTCATTCAAGAATTTCAAGAATTCTACAAACCCTAGTATCTCAAGGACTTTTAGAGAAAGTTGATTCTCAAGGTTCAAACAAATACAAAATTAGTCAAACCGGAAGAGACTTCCTTCAAGCATACAAGACTTTTAGCGGATTTGCAAATAATTTTGGATTAGTAATTTAATCCTCTACATCATCTAGTTCATCAAACTCATCATCAAAGTCATCTTCAAACTCTGTATCTTCGTATTCAGATGATTCACTAAGCATTTTTCCTATAACTCCATTTCTGGATTAAAACGTTTCAAAAGAAAATGAATAATTAAAGAAGGATTCAAAATTCTTTATGAAAGTTAATTGTGATTCTGAAGGAATTAGTCAGGCCTCAAATGCAATTAAGGAAGGCAGTACTGTTGTATTTCCTACAGACACAGTTTATGGAATTGGATGTGACCCATTTAACAAAAATTCAGTTAATAAAATTTATGAGATAAAACAAAGAGACAAGAAAAAACCTTTTCCGGTTCTTACCTATTCAGCAGAGTTTGCATCTGAAATTGTTGAATTTGATCAAGTTTCCAAAAAAATTGTAGAAAAGTTTTGGCCCGGTCCCTTGACAATAATTTTGAAATTAAAAGAAGAAAAACTAAGAGACTCGCTAGGAATCCAAGACAAAATTGCCATCCGAGTTCCAAATAATCAATGCTTACTTGAGATTCTAAAAAATGTAAAATTCCTAATTGGGACAAGTGCTAATTTATCTGGACAAAGCTCTTTTACAAAATCTCAAGAATGCTATCAACAAGTAAAAGGATATGATGTCTTTGTAGATGGAGGAGATACCAATAACAAGGGAGAATCCACTATCTTGGAGATTGAAAATGGAATCCCTATTATTCATAGGCAAGGACCAATAACAAAAGAGGAGATTGAAAAATATCTTTGAACCTAATCATTACTTGTGCTAGACACTTAGAGCCTGAAACTAAAACAGAGATTACTAAAATTTTAGAGGAGATGGGAGATTCTGAACCAATTGTTTTACCGACTTCGATGTCAGGAATCATTACTGCTCAAACAAAATTAGATCCTGTACAAATTGTGAATGATTTGCGAGAACAAGTTTTGGATGAGCCATGGAGTTTAAGATATTGCCTTAGAATTATTCCAGTGCAAAAGGTTACAGAAACTCTAATTGAAAAAATTGAAGAAACTGTATCTGAATTATCCAGTGAAATTTCAGAAGGAGAAACATACAGAATTGCAGTTGAGAGAAGAAATTCTGATATTTCTAGTCAAGAAATTATTTCAAAAATAGCAAAGAAATTTCCAAACAAAGTATCCTTAGAGCATCCTGACAAAGTCATTCAAATAGAGATTCTGGGAGCCAAAACAGGCGTTGCCATCATAAAAAATTCAGATATTTTGAGTGTAGAAAAAACCAAAAGAAGTTTGTCAGAGTAAGACTGCGGCTTTTTCAATAAGAAGGTCTTCTAGTGGTTTTTTGGATGAAACTGCATCCATTTGTTTTTTTGAAATTTTGAAGTTTCTTTTCAAAAATGCTGAATTATCTTTTGAAAAGATTGTAATTGTTAGAGGTGCTAATTTTTTGTATATTTTTTCAAGGTCTGATTTTTTTCCAATAGCAATTAAAACAATATTGGTTTTGGTTTTGATTCCTGCTTGTTTTATTGCCTCACTGATTTGATTAGTGGCGGCAAACCTCATCAAGATATCTGTTTCAATTTTATTTGCCAGAAGGATTTTTTCTTTTTCTGAATTCAGAGATATTGAGATTACATTTTGTAAATGATAAGAATTAAGTGTAAATTTACTTGAAATGGCTTGTAATTTAACATTGGGAAACTCTTTTCTCAAGTTATCTAAAAAGGAAACATCAATTTCCTTGCTTCCTTTCAATTCAATTGCAAGGATTGTTTTTCTGCCAAAAGTAAAGGTGAGTTTTTTACCCGAACCTCCATGAATTACAGGAATTATACTAACCAAATCATCTTTTTTTATTACAGTGGATTTGCCATCCAATGCAGAAGAGTCAGCCCCGTTTATTGCAATCAAGATATTATTTGTGTCAATTGAGGGCGTGTTTGGGGGTTGTTGCTCTAAAATCATCTGGAGTAATTTGTCAAGAGTAATGTTTTCAACATCTAATTTCATCTCATCTGAATTAAACGACTTTTTTATTCCACCAACAAACTTTACTGTAACCATTAGTAAAATTGTAATTTTGAGGAAATTAAATTTTTGAATTTTTATTCAGTTTTTTCTTCAGAGGACTCTGGAGTCTCTGGCTCATCGACACCTACCTCAATAACAGCTTCTTCTGATTCTTGAGGAGTTTGTTCTGTTTGAGCTTCTTGTGGAGTCTCCACTTGTGGTTCAGCAACAGTTTCTTCCGCAATCTCTTCAGCCATTGCTTCTGCCTGAGCATCTTTGATCTCTTGATTTCTTATCTCAGTTTTGATAAATTTAGTAATGTAACCTGCAATTTCATTTTTGAGGCCTTTGGAACGAATTATTGTTAGTTCATCTAGTAATTTTTTGTTGTCGCTAAAATTATGGCCAAATTTTGACTTGTGTTGGTCAAGAACCTCATATGAGAGACGTTTTATCCTATCCACCCTTCCAATACGAGATTGGGGTATTTTATACCTATATTCCAAGAAATTTTTTAGAGTTTTTTTCTAGAATAGATACCATCTCATCATAGGGTTTGTTCAAAATTTTTGAGGCACAAAAGATTACACTTGGAATAAAACCAATTTGGGCTTGTTTCATTTCAAAACATCTTGAAAATCTAACAGGCCCATCAGTTTCTACTAAAATTTTATCTTCATTTGTCTTGCTCAATAGTGTCTGTTTATCATTTGCATAAACCATAACAGGTCCGTACGATACAAAAAATCCCATATCCATTGCCTTTTGTAGTTGCTTCTTACTTCCATCAAACCAATGAAGCAAAGCATTTTTTGTCGAATAGGACTTCATAATCTCAAATATGTCATCAAGACTTTTTCTTGAATGAATTGAAACAGGTTTTTGGTGTTTTTCTGCAATAGACAAAAGTGATTCAAAATTTTTTGCCTGCTTTTTCTTGTCTTCATCTGATTCAACATAGGTGGGGTCCAAACCAATCTCACCGATACCTGAAATTGAATCAATATTTTCTTGAATTAAATTTAGCATTTGATCTAAATCGTCATTTGCGCATTCTGGATGAATTCCAATAAAGGGTAAAATCAAGTCACTTTTTTTGGCAATTTCTAGAGTTTTTCTAGAGTTTGTATTATCCATTGAAACTGCGCAAGCTTTGAGTTGTAGGTTTTCCATTGCCTTGATTATAAAATCAAGATCATTCTCATAAGCTGGATCTGACAGGTGAATATGTGAATCAAACATCCAAGCCATTAACGTGTAAATTTAAAAATTGTCTGTATAAATCGATTCCTTGGTGATATTTTTTAGCTCATCATATTTTATCACGTTAAATTAAAACCAAAATCAATGAAATCTTCTGAATTGGGACTTTCTGCACTGTATAGAATACTAAAGAAAGCCGGAGCTGAAAGAGTAAGCGACGAGTCAGCCGATGAGCTTCGACGAATTATTGAAGAGGTGGCCGAAAATATTGCCAAAAGTGCAGTAGAGATGAGTTCTCATGCTGGACGAAAAACAGTAAAGGCAGAAGATGTCAAGCTTGCCTCCAAACCATACATAAAATAATCTAAAGAGTTTAATTGTTGAATTTGTGATTTTTGTTTGCGGTACTCTGGCAGAGCGGTTATGCGTGGGTCTGCAAAACCTATACAAGGGGGTTCGACTCCCTCGGGTACCTTTCTTATTCTACTATAACTTGGGCTTCCATCCAAGGATGTAA
>WVWY01000021.1:90071-105342 GCA_011773785.1 Candidatus Nitrosomaritimum khambatensis
TAGCAAGAGTCAGTCTCTTCGCAGCCTGGCCTTGAGACTTTGGTGGGCATGATTACGTCTGCTTCTAATTCTATTTCTTGTGTTTTAATTTCAGATTCATCTTCATTACTTTGTGATTCGATTTCTTGATTTAGTACAGCAATAGCTACTAAGACCAGAATTAGGGTACTGATTGCTCCAACAGTTATTGCTATTTTTTTCAAATTAGATCACACTTGTTACTGAGTTATTATGTAATTACCAAATTCTCTAAATATATAGCATATTAGAAAACCTGTTTGTCTCAAAACGAAAATGGTCTGTTAGAGTACATTCCAGGATCTCAAGCTTTGTTAATCGAAAAGAAGACCACTGTACCTCTAGAAGGATTTGCTGAAAACATTCAAGATAACATTAGAGAAAATGCTGAAAACTCTAAAAGCGACGTAGAGAAGGGAAATAACTTTCTTCAGTGGGTTTTGACGCGAGTCTTTGAGGCAACAGAAGATGATGCAGCCGATGCAATAGTTGATGGTGCAAACGATCTTGGAATAGATGCCTATCTTCCAGTTGACTTTTCAGATAATACAATTAGGCTGTTTCAATCAAAGTATGGAACATCACATTCACTAGAAGCAATTGCAAAGTTCAAGGAAGATTCTGTAAGGCTTCTTGGAAAAGATGTCACTAAGATGAGACCAGAGCTTGCTCAGTTAGTTACCAAAATTAAAGAAAAAAATTTGAAAATAAAATGCTGCTATGTTACTGATCAAAAAGTAGATTATCAAGACGACATGATTGAGATTTTAGATATTGATAAAATAATTCAAAAACTTTGGGACAGGATAAAAAAACCTGCAGCTGGAAAAAAATCCTCGATAAAACTTGAAAAAATGCTTAGGCATGATAACACAATTTTAGGCATCCTAAAGCTGCGTGAACTGACTGACTTTGTGAACAAGAACAGAGACTATGTCTTTGAATCAAACATCAGGCAATGGATGCAGTTCAAAACAACTGTAAACAAGGGACTAAGAGAAACCCTTCAGAACAATCCTGGCAAATTCTTCTATTACAATAACGGAATTACTATTGTAGTTAGTGACTTTGAGGAGCTTGGGGACAACATGATAAAGCTGTTTGCACCTCAGATTGTAAATGGAGCTCAAACATCAAATTCCATTTTGGATCATTCCAAGCGAACAAAAAACATGAACGGTTCAATGACAGTTACAATAATCAAAGCAGATGACGAAGCAGAACAAAACAACATTACAAAATACAGAAACTCTCAAAACTCGGTTCGCGGAAAAGATCTAGTATCTTTGATGGACTTTCACAAATCCATAAAGTCACAGCTGAAAAACTCGGGATACTTTTATGAGATTCAAGCAGGTTCCTTTGATTCTAAAACTAAAGCAAAGCAGTCTCAGTATGAAGGGGATGCCTCATACAACAAGTACTTGCCAGAGAATCACAAAAAAGTAATTGTTGCAAAAGACGCAATACAGGTTCTAGTAGCCGGCATTGAGCAAAGGCCAACTGAGGCATATAGTTCTCCAGCGCAATTTCTTCCCCGAGGAAGCAAGTACGATGATGTTTTTAATGACAACCTCAAAGACGACTATCGAGTTTTACTATACCCATACTTGGTAAAAGAATACGCCAAAAAAGTTCTAAAGTATGGCAAGAAAGGAGGTCACAAAACCAAAAGATATGCAACCTTGTTTTATGTTGCAGTTTACTTTAGAATCTTGCACAGAAAAATCCTTGAAACAAAAGGAGATTTCAAAAAAGATGTTGTAAAACTTGAGCCTATTTTTAGGAGTTTTAAGCTAAATTCTCGGATTCTCAAAACTACAGACATTGTAGTTACTAAATTTCTTGAGGACACAATAGTTGATGATGAGATTGAGCTTGCCAACACAAAACACAACTTTTTCTCACAACACGTATGGAATGATACGATGCTTCGGGTCCTTGACAAAAAGATAAAGCAAGAAGAAGACGAAATTTTGTCTTTGCGAAAACTGGTTGACAACTTGTTCTAAGTTTTACAGGTAGTAGCCCAACCAAGTAAAAATCTTGCAGGAGGTTTACACTGGCCAGACTGCCTACCTAAATTTCCTAAAAACTGGTGATATTTAACATAACTTTCAAAATCTCAAATTAATCTAGAATGTTTTTTATATTGAGTCAAAAAGGGAAATTGCATTGGGATCAAAACAAAAATGTGCAATATGCAGCACCGAAGTTGAGATGGTATTCAATCCAATGAAGGAATGGTCAATTGATGGCGTTTTGTGCGGGGATTGTTATTCAAAAAAATTAGGTGAATTTTATCCCGGAGATCATATCAGAGTAAACAAAAAAGAAGACTAGTTCTCTTTAGAGTACTTGTTTACATTAAGACAGTTCCAAGCTAGAGAATCATCTTTTACATTTGACTCGTCTAAAAATTCAATGTCAGTAACTGTCTTTTTCTTTTTTAGTAGATTTACTTGAAAGCTCTTGAATGTTTTACATGTACAAACTTCGTACAAACATGCATCATTGTCATTTTTGTCATGATCTTCTGCTGCATGACCACAGTTGCACATTGCATCTTTTTTTACATCTTTGAGTTCCTTGTCTGCATAAATGCCCAGCCTGAGATAGGCCTCTCCCTGGTGGCCGTTTTTGAACCTCTCATAGTTTTCAGACTTGGGTAATACCTTGAAAAACGAGATATTTGATTGGGGTTTACTAGAGTCAGCTCCCATGATAAACCAGTAATGGTCTCCGGACTCTACAAACCTAATCTTGATGGAATGATCAAGCCACCAGTTAATCGAGTCATGCCAAAGATCAGTAGCTTCCTTTCTTTTTGTAAACAATGGAACTACGTTCATACGCAAGTCATAGTATCGATATGCAACTCCAACAAAATCATCAAACCAAGGAATTGGGGACTGCGACAATATCAAAAAAACACGCCTAGCGGTTATTAATCTGATCTGTCATATGGAAATTGTCGGTAATACTCTTATATCTTGGTAAATCAACTAACCTGTACAATGGTTTCGTATAGAACTAGCATGCAAATTGTTGGAGATCTTCTAACAGCTACTGAACAGGCTGGCCAAGAAGGCATCAAGACAACAACATTGCTAACAAAGGCTAATCTATCACATTCCAGACTATCAAAATTCCTTGGAAATCTAACCGGTTCTGGCCTGATTAACAAGATAGAATTTGATGGCAAAAACACCTTCGTAATAACCCCAAAGGGAAGACAATACTTGGAATCATACGTTAAATTTGCAGATGTTGCCGAATCCTTTGGACTCGAACTATAATCTTACTTTTTACCTCTTCTTTTCTGGTTTGCCTTTTGTCTTTGTTTACGTTCTTTGTAGGAGCTATACACGATAATTACAAAGATGCCACCTATCGAGCCGTAAAACAGAACCAGTAATGGCGGGTCACGCAAGTCTCCAGTAGTTGGTTCGAAAAACGAAATTGGAAGGCTAACTATGAGAAAAATCATAATTACCATCAGATACTTGTCCACAATTATTTTGATTTACAAAACCATATATCTTTTTGATGGGGCAAATCAGAGATGATAAAGCTTCTTGAGATTATTGGATTTGCACTAATTGGTGGGACGATTTACGCATTTTTAGGAATGATTGGAGACCCATTGCAATGGCATGTGTTTTTTGGATGTGCAGCTGGTGCTGTTGTGATAATCTATTATCGAAATAAGCTAAGAAAAGAAAGAGACTCAAAACTTGAGTCCTAGTCAAGTTTAGATTTTTAGATAAAGTTGATCAAAAAATTCTAAACCGACAGATCTATAAAGGTCGGATAAAGGGTATAGTGAGGGGAGTATGACGGAAAACATTCAATGGTGGAAAGGGTTAGGCAAAGAACTCGAAAAAGACATCGAGACCCTAGATGAATCACAATAATTTTCAATTTTTACTTTTTAATTTTAAAGCCTCGAGTGGGATCTGAACCCACGACCTAACGCTTACGAGGCGTTCGCTCTACCAGGCTGAGCTATCGAGGCATACAACGATTTCCTGTTAGAGTTTATAAAAAGCCTTTTTGGTTTTGAGTCAGTGAAAATATCTATCTCCGGAATTAGGGGGATTTTTGGAAATGATTTAACATTAAAAGATGTTTTAAGATTTTGTAATAATTTCTCTAGTTTGGTTAAATCAAAAAAGTGTGTTATTGGTCACGATACTAGGCCTTCATACTCAATGATGTTAGATACTGCAAGTGCTGCACTATTACAAAATGGAATTGACGTGTACAATTTAGGAATGATGCCAACACCTGTGATTTTTAGAGAATCAAGAAAATATCAAGCAGGAGTAATTGTTACATCATCTCATAATCCAACTGATTGGAATGGATTAAAATTCATAATTGATGGACGGGGAATTAATGAAGATGAGCTAAAAACTCTCACAAATGATGACAATGCTTCAATATCTGAGGTTGGAACGGAAACTAAAATTGAATCTGATTATGTACAAGAAGCGTCAAAATTAATTGGAAATGTTTCTGGTACACCTAAAGTAGTAGTAGACATTGGCGGGGGTGCTGCAAAAAATGTTGCACCAGAATTATTAAAAAAAATTGGATGTCAAGTAGAAGTAATTAATGATAGTTTAGAAAATTGTTCTAGAGGACCAGATCCTACGTCAGATGATCTTAATGATTTGATTTCAAAATGCAATGACGCAGTAGGCTTTGCCTTTGATTTGGATGGGGATAGACTAGTTGTTGTAAAAGATGGCAAAAAATTATCTCCAGACATTACACTTGGCTTAGGAGTAGTAAAGGCACTAGAGCTAGGCTACAAGAAATTTGTTTTAAGCATTGATTCGAGTATAGCAGTTGAGAAATTTATTCTAGAAAAGGGTGGAGAAGTTCAAAGAAGTAAGGTTGGAGAAGCAAACGTAATTGATCTTATGATTAAGACAAACTCTCAGGCAGGAGGCGAAGGAAGCAGTGGTGGATTTATTCTTCCTGAATTTAATTATTGTAGAGATGGAATACTGACTAGTGGTTTTATTGCATCAATGCTTGGACAAGATAACTTTGAGAATGCGTTGAAATTTTTTGAAAAATATCAACAGGTGCGAGAAAAAGTATCCATTGAAGCATCACTTCATGATAGAATACTTGAGAAATTAACTCAAAAAATGTCTGAAGAGTTTGAAAAAGTGATCACAATTGATGGCGTAAAAGCAATTGTTGATGAGAATAGTTGGGTTTTAGTTAGAAAATCAAACACTGAAGACATCATTAGAATCTCTGGAGAGTCAGATAACTTAGAAAAGGTAAAAACAATAGTGGAGCAAACAAGAGATCTAGTGAAGCAAAGCCATGACGAAGTTAAATGAGAGAAAAATCATTCAAATTTTTCAAAATAACATGGGAAATAAGAGATTTGTCTCTGAAGATGTAGAGTTTTTCAAAGTAGGAAAGACAAATTTTGTTTTAAAAGTTGACACACTGGTTCAAAGTACTGATATTCCAAATCAAATGAGTTTACAAGATGCAGCAAGAAAAAGTGTTGTTGCATGTGTAAGTGACTTTGCATCAAAAGGAGTCAAACCTGAATTTGGTCTAGTATCAATTACTATTCCAAAAAAACTTTCAGATAAAAAAATTAAAGACATTGCTAGTGGATTAGGCAAAGCATCAAAAGAATTTGGTTTTAAATTTCTTGGAGGAGACACTAATGAAGGAAAAGAAATTGTAATTCATGTTTTACTTTTTGGCAGTACAAAAAAAATTATTTTAAGAAAAGGAGCTAAAACAAATGATAAAATAATTACAACAGGTCCTTTTGGATATTCATCAGCTGGTCTGAAAATTCTTTTAGAAAAGAAAAAAGCGTCTGGGAAATTTTCTAAAAAAGCAAAAAAATCTGTGTTTAGGCCAAATCCTAAATTAAAATTTGGAGTAGAAAATGCAAAGTTTTTTTCATCATCAATGGATTCTAGTGATGGACTAGCTACTACCTTACATGAGATGGTAAAACAAAGCAAAAGGCAGTTTACTATATCTAAACTTCCAACAAATCGAGATGTTTTAGACTTTGCAAAAACAAACAAGATTAAGCCATTTGATTTGGTTTTTCATGGAGGAGAAGAGTATGAAATTGTTGCAACAATTTCTCCAAAAAATCTATCCAAAGTCAAATCCAATGCCAAAAGACAAAAAATATCACTTTTTGAGATAGGAAAAGTCTCTGCAGGAGCTGGCGTAGTGTATAAAACAGGTTCAAAAACAATAAAAATCAAAAATAAAGGTTGGCTTCATTTTCGAAGTTAATGTTTTTTAAACCCTTTATGATGTGGGAAGACATTGTCTGAATCTGAACCAAAAGTTGGAGAAGTAAAAGATGATGCAGCAAAAGCAGAAAAAATAGAGGAAATCAAAGCAGAAGCTGCTAAAATTAAAGCTGAGATGCAAGCATCATCAAAAGAAGAAGAAAAAGTTGTTAAGGTAGAACCAAAAAAACAGACTCAAAAAGAAGAACCTAAAGAAGAAAATGAAAAATGGGGAATCGCACATATCTTTAGTAGTTACAACAACACTGTCATTCACATAACAGATCTTACAGGTGGAGAAACAGTTGGGATTAGTTCAGGCGGAATGCATGTTAATGCAGATAGATACGAATCATCTCCTTTTGCAGCTATGAAGGCAGCAAACTCTGTTGTAGAAATTGCAAAAACAAAAGGATTCACTGGCTTGCACATTAGAGTAAGAGCAGTTGGTGGAGTTGGTTCAAGAGTTCCAGGTCCAGGAGCTCAGGCTTCCATTAGAGCACTTGCACGTGGAGGCTTTAAGATTGGACGAATTGATGATGTAACACCAATACCTCATGACACCACAAGAAAGAAAGGTGGAAAGAGGGGAAGAAGAGTCTAGGGATTATCTATTAATTTTAACTTTAGTTTACATTCTCTTGAATTAAAAAAGTCAATCATAAAGTTTGTAAATTTTTCATCGTTTTTTCTTCCTTTTGATTTTGCTATCATGTCAGAAAACTTTTCTTCAATTTTGGTAACGAGGCCTGGCTTGAGCCATAAAGGAAAAAATGTCCAACCAAATCTTGATACAGGCTCTCCCATCTTGTAAGCATCTGGTGTTTCACAAAGTGTTTGTAGATGACTAAGAGCCTTTATCATAGAAAGTTTGTCTTCATCATATTGAATAGTGCTTACTTCAAAAACTAGTGTCATTGTGAATCAGAGCCATCATTTGTTGAATTTTGTGTGTTAAATGATGATGTTTTACTAGATAATTTGTCAGAGAGTGAAACAAACTTTCCATCTTGTTCGACATTAATTTTATTTTCCATTCTAACGTTTAATCCAACAGATCTAAACAAAACTAGTAGCTTTCCTCCATCAATTTCTTCATTAATTTCACCAGAGGCGAGAAGCTCAGATAATTTTTCTACAACAATTTTTGTTTCAGAAGGATATTGAGATTCTGCGTTTTCTAAAACCTCCAGTCCTCTGTATCCAAGCCTTTTGAGTAGTATTTCACGTGGAGTATCTTGTTTTTGTTCTGGAGGAACTTCTTCTTGTTTTTGTTTTATTGCAATGTTTTTTTCCATTTCAGCTAGACGTTTTTTCTTTAATTGCTCTAGTTCTTTGTCTTCTTCACTCATCCTTTAATCACTCCTATAGGTACTAGTTTAGCAATTTTAGTTGCTATTCCTAGTTCATGTGAAACATTAACTATTGAATCTACATCTTTGTATGCTTGGGGAGTTTCTTCTACAACACCGTCTCTAGTCAATGCCTTGACTACTATTCCTTTATCTGAAAGATATTTTTTGACTTGGGATTCGGTATAGTTTTTTCTAGCCTTTGTTCTAGACATTGTTCTTCCAGCACCATGTGCAGTAGAGCCAAAGGTAAGGTCCATTGAATTAGGTTGGCCAAGTAAAATCCAGCTAGCAGTACCCATTGAGCCTGGAATAAAAACTGGTTGTCCAATGTCTCGGTATTTTTTTGGCACTTCGTCTTTGTTTGCAGGAAATGCTCTTGTAGCGCCTTTTCTATGAACGACAACAGATTTGTTTTCTCCATTGATTTTGTGTTTTTCAATTTTTGCAATATTGTGAGATACATCATAGACTAGATCCATTCCTAGATCAGATTCGGTTTGTTTGAACACTCTTTCAAAGGACTTTCTAGTCCAATGAGTAATCATTTGTCTATTACTCCATGCAAAGTTTAAAGCTGCAAACATTGCTTTTCTGTAAGACTCTCCTTCTTCAGAAGTATTTGGAACACATGCAAGCTCTCTATCAGGTAATGAAATGTTGTATTTTTTTAGAGCTTGTTCTGAAATTCGCAAATAATCACTACACACTTGATGACCAAAACCTCTTGAACCACAATGTGTTAGAATAGTTACTTGATCTTTTTCTATTCCTAATCTTTTAGCAGCTTCTTCATCATGAATCTCTGCAACCTTTTGAACCTCAAGAAAATGATTACCAGAACCTAAACTTCCTAGTTGTGGTGCTCCTCGTTTACGTGCTTTATCTGAAATTTTATTTGGATCTGCATTATCCATTTGGCCATTTTCTTCACATACATCTGCATCAGCTTTGGTGCCATATCCATTTTCAACTGCCCATGGTACTCCTTTAACTAAAACTTCATCAAGTTGTGAATGACTAAGCTTGATTGCTCCTTTTGATCCAACTCCAGATGGAATTGAATTAAACAAATCTACAACAAGTTCTTTTAATTTTGGTCTTACATCATTTTCTTTTAGATTTGTTCTTAGCAATCTAACGCCACAGTTAATATCATATCCTACACCGCCTGGACTAATCATTCCTTCTTCAGTATCCATTGCAGCAACTCCGCCTACTGGAAATCCGTAACCTTCATGACCATCTGGTAAAACTACAACATTTTGTACAATACCGGGAATGGTTGAAACATTTACTGCTTGTTTTATGGTTCTATCAGATATCATTTTTTCTAAAAGTTGTTCATTTGCGTAAATTATTACAGGAACTTTCATTCCAATTGATTCATCTTTTTCAATTTTGTATGTCATATTTCCAATTTTTTTTGGAATTAAACTGGACATTAATATCGGTAACATCCCATTTCAAGACAATTTAAATCATAAGTCAAATTACATCAAAAAGGAAGCTAACTGCAAGCGAGGACTTGCGACTTTTCTTCAAGCATTAGAACTTGGCAACATATTCTAGAAACCATAGAGGGTGTATTGACAGGGTTAGCTTCCATAATGTATAGGGAGTTATCATATTTACGAATAGATATTTTGGCAATAATTGCCAAAGAATTTTGGATTTTTGTATTTTTTAGGAATTATCGTTGAGTAATGCTAACTGTGTAACAAGGTCTGTTGATGTTACAATTCCTATTACTTGACCACCTTCTACAACTGCAAGCTTTCGAATTTTTTTAGAAGACATTAGTTTTGCGGCTGCTACTAGTGATTCATTTGAATCAATTGTTACTAAAGGATAAGAAGCAATCTTATCAATTGTAGTGTCTAAAGAAAGTTTTTGTGTTGCAATTTTAATTGCAAAATCTCTATCAGTAATTATTCCTGCAGGTGTACCATTTTCTTTTACTAAAATTGCTCCGATTCCTCCTTTTTCCATTAGATTAGCAACTTGAAAGGAAGTGGTAGATGGATCAGCAGATATCAGTGATTTATTCATAATGTCTTTTACTAAAATTTCTGAAAATGATTTCCCCATACCCTATTACTCAAGGAGCTTTTAGATAAATCAGACTATATTGAACAATTTTTTTTGTGAATATTTTATTGAGTTAGCGTGGAATATGGAAGAAATCTGAAACTGTCAAGTCATGATATTGTAATTGGGCAACATGCATACCAGGCTCAAAGGGTTTTGAATATACCTCATTGAATTTTCCAGAAGAAGAGTCTTTTAGAGCAATTTCATCTATATGATTTCCTCTTTGATCAAAAATGTCGATATACAAATCCTCTCTAAATGAAAGTGTTTTTTGAACTGCTCCAGAGATAACTAAGTTGTCTCCATCATACACTGCCTCAACTACGGCTAATCGTGAACGAACAGGAAGATATCGTTCAATGTATCTCTCAAGCTCTGAGAGTTTGTTATCTGCTTGTTCTAGATCATTTTCAGCAAGAGCATTTGATATATCAGTAAATATTCTATCAAATCTTACACTGTTTTGTTGTAGATTTGTACTTCCGTATTCTTCAATGAAGTTTTTTAGTTCTTCAAATTGTTCTGAAATGCTTGAACGACCAAGCTCAGATGTAGTGTATTGATGATCATTTCTTTCTGTTACACTAACAATTTGAGATGCTTTTTGCTCTTGGTATTGTAGCATTATTACATATAATCCAGGATCAGCTGGTGCTTCCCATTGTGTGAAAAATTCACCGTGTTTTGTATCAAAGAATTGTAATTGGCTATGTTTGTCACCTGCTGTAGAATAAACAGTAACGTAAAGCTGTTCTCTTCTATCCATTATTGGTTTGTCTACATATCCTTGTAGAACCCAATATCCAGATTCTAGATCGTAATTGGAATTGAAAATGATTTTACTATTGCTTTGTGCTAAATTATTTCTAAGAAAATCATTTATTTCTTTTAATTGTAAATCAGCTCCTTTGAAATTTCCTTGATCAATATAGTCTGATGCTAACTCAGCAAGAGCTACAAAGTCATTAGAGTGAGAAGCAAAATCTGCATTGTAAAAATTCGAAACTGCAGATGATAGCTCATCAAGTTTTTTCCTATATTCAATTCTCTTTAGCTCATCACTACTATACCCAACATCAGAACCATATGGATCGTCTACATATGCATCTGATACTTTTTGCCATTCAATGAAAAGTTGTCTTACTTTGTTGTCTGCTGCATCAAGATCTTTTTTGATTACAAGATCTCTTACTTGATCAAGTTCTATCTTTAGTGAATCAGTAAAGTCTGTGTAGCCAGGCAAAAATCTATTTTTACGAAGACTAAGATCAGATAGATTTTCAATAGATTTTGCTCTTTGAAGAATATCACTTGCTCGAATTTTGTATGCATCTTTGTTGTATGCATTAAGTTCTTCCTGAATCACAGGTGCCATTGAGCTTGCCCATGTGAGTAAAACCTCAATTCTATCAATTTTTGTAATAGATGGGTTTCCAGACTCCATTTGTTCTGCAGTATTGATTATTTTTAGAGCATTATTGATAACAAAGAGATTTTTATGATCAGCCTGAAGCTCCGCTTTTGCCTTCATTCCTTCGTAATCAAATTTTAAAATAGAGACTGGATTGCGTTTTNNGAATTTTCATTTTCTACCTGAGTGAGAAGAGATTCCCACCTGTCAATCAAACTATCATCAAGATTGCTTTTCTTTGAAAACTCTATAGCCTTTGAAATTCGCGATGCAGCCTCAATAACTTTTTTCATATCCTCAATTTCTTCTGCAGAATCTAGAATTTCATCAACAGATGAAGCTAATTCTAATTGAGATTGCATATCAGACCATAATGGAGAAATAATATTTGCAAGCTCAGAATTTTCTTCTTCATTTGATGTAATGAATCTGTCAACTTTATCGAGTTGTTTTAAATGAATTGCAGCTTCATGTAACTTGTCAACCTTATCTTTTGATTCTAAAAGTTCTTCAAGAGTTTGTTTTGACATCAAAGAGGACTTTGAAGATTCCCATTCAGTAATTACTAATCTATAGATTGGATCAGTATTACGTAATACTGCATCTAGATATCTTGATTTTGAAATTAAATCAATTGTATTTTCAATCTCATCACTAAATAATGGAGCAGTACCACGTGCAAAAATAAAAGCAATTTCTTCTTTCACGGCTTTACTCATAACAGAATTAGTTTTTTTCATCAAGTTTAGTAATGATTCTTCAAGCTGTGCAAAACTTTTTTGAGAAGTTTCTGGAACTTTTACAGGATCTGCATTAGAAATTAAAACATAAACATCATTTAATTTTTCAATTGCTTTGTGAGTATCATCAAGACTATAATAGAAAATTGCTGAATATGTTTCTCTATCGATTTCTTTTGCAATCTCAAAAGATAATTTATTTGATTTAACGAGGTCTGAAGTTGCCTCTAGTGCATCTTCAATTGCAGGTCTAATAGTGGTGTCTACCTCAAAAATTTCATCATCTATTAGGAATTCATCCCACAAATCAACGTAGATTTCTTCAAGAGTTTGAATCGTATTTTCTGAAGGTTGGTTTATTGCAACATCTAGCCTTTCTGTGTAAAAAGACACACCGGTATCAGTTTTTTCTCTAACAGAATCTATTTTTTCTGAAACTAGACTTATTGCAGAATCCAAGTATTCAGAGCCAGTTTTTTCATCATGTACTGTGGATAATAAAGTAAAATCTACAGTTTTAGAATCGTCTCCATAAAATAATTTTAATTCATAATTTCCAGTGATTCCACAAATTCTTCCTTCAAGTGGAATTGATTCAGTTAAGAACAAACCATTTGAAAGTGGAGTTAATTGTTGAATCTGACAAAGATCTCCTTTAGGATTAATTATTTGTAAAATTAGAAAAGATTCTGGATCAACTATTGGAATATTTCCATAAATGAACAAGTTTTCTCCTTTTTCATACTCATCAAAATTTCCAAGAAGTATGATTCTGTCAGAGTTTTGTGAAAAAGCATGAGCTGGAACTAACAGTAGAACAGCAAAAAATAGACCATAGGCAGCACCCTTCATAAAAAATTGGATCTTTGTCGATCATAAATAAAGGTTGGGTAGCTTTGTTTCTTAATTTTTTTTAAAGAAAAAATCTAAACCAAATTTTAGAATTATTCAAATCTATTTTTTTGATAAAATGAAGCGTGTTTTTTTTAGTTTTAGTAAGTAGATTTATTTTCGATACAAAATGAGATAGATTATTGTCAATATTACCAATCGATAGTGGTCGTTATGGAACAAAAGAAATGGTATCTTTATTCAAAGAACAAAATAAAATCAATTATCAATTGCAAATTGAAGGAGCCGCAGCTATTTCACAAAGTGAAATAGGTATGATTCCAAAAGCTGTTGGAAAAGAGATCTTTCGAGTATCAAAGTCTGGAAAAATTACTGCAAAAAGGATTAAACAACTTGAAGCAAAAAGTGATCACGATACTGCATCACTTGTAGAGGCCTTAAGTGAAAAGTGTAAACCTCAAGCAAGACCATGGATTCACTACGGATTAACAAGTAATGATCTTGTAGATACGAGTAATTCTATGCAAATGAAAGATGCACTAGCCATAATTCAGCCAAAGGCTGGAAAACTTGCTTTACTTTTAGCAAAAAAAGCAGTTAGTTACAAAAAGCTTCCTGCAGTTGGGCGAACACATGGACAGCATGCAAGCATAATTTCTTTTGGATTAAAATTTGCAAATTGGGCTGCAGAGATGGCAAAACATATTGAAAGAATTGAAGAAATTAAAAAAAGAGTACTAATCTGTAAAACATTAGGAGTAGTTGGAACAGGTTCTTTAATGGGAGCACAGGCTCTTGAAGTTCAAAAAAGAGTTGCAAAAAGACTTGGTTTACATCCTGCTGAAGTTACAACACAAATTGTTCCAAGAGAAAGATATGCAGAATATGTTTTTCAACTAGCATTGCTTGGTGCAACTCTAGAAAAAATTGCAGTAGAGATTAGAAATTTGCAAAGAACAGAAATTAGTGAAGTTGCTGAACACTTTAAAAAAGGACAAATGGGAAGCAGTGCGGTTCCTGTAAAAAGAAATCCTACTAAAAGTGAACGTATAACTTCACTTTCAAAATTATTACGAAGTCAAGTTGGTGTTTCATTTGAAAACATACCACACTGGCATGAACGTGATTTGTCAAACTCTGCTAATGAAAGATTCGTTTTACCAATGTGCTCTATTCTGCTAGATGAAATGCTTGAAACTATGATCAAAATTATTCAAAATCTTAACATAAATTCTAAGAGGGTTAGTCAGAATCTTTACATTACAAAGGGACAAATTTTTGCAGAGTTTCTCTTAAAGGCTCTAATTAAAAAAGGAATTCCAAGATTCAAAGCTTACAGAGATGTTCAACGAATTGCGTTTGAAGCTCATGAGAAAGGTATTGAATACTTGGATGCAGTTACTAATGATAAATCAGTTTCATCAAATCTTTCTAAAAAAGAAATTAAAACAATTTTTACTCCAGAAAATCATCTTGGAGCATCAGCATCAATAATTACTAATGTTTCAAAATCAGTTCAGAAAACCTGTAAAAAATTTATCTAGATTTTATCAACGCTTTGTGAATTTTAGAGCCATATTGTAGCGCTTTTTTTCTTTGATTTGCAGAAATTTCTGAGACTCCAACATCTTTTGCAGCATGTCTAATGATATGTTTTCTTATAAGATCCTCAGAATTTTGAATTTTTTCGCCTATAGGAATTTTTTTCGCATGATTGATGAATCGTTCCGACAAAAATGGCTGAATCAAAGTCACATCAAATTCAGAAGTAATAGAATTTACGGCCTTCATCATTTTTGTCTCGTTTTCAAGTTTAGTATCCATTAATTCTTGTACAGCTTTAGCACCTTGTGAGATAACATCTCTATATGCATTGTATCCACAAAATAATTCATCAATACCATTTGCAGTAACAACTGTAGTGAGATTATGTTTTTTTGCTAATTGTGAAACATAATAAAATGCAATACAATTTTCGTTCCATGAAAGATTATCAGTTTTTATTTTAGATTTGATTTTTGATGAAATTTCATCAAAAGAATTTTTTTCTATTTCATGAATTTGATGAGGTAGCTTCATTATATCATTAATTTTTTTTGAAAATAAAATGTCATGAGAATTTTCAAATCCAATTGTAAGAAGTGTTACATCATAGTTAAGATCAGAGCAAAGTTTTGCTAATAATGTACTATCTACTCCACCAGAAAATGCAATTCCAATTTTTTTCTCTATTACATTATCTTTGATTGCAGTTTGTAATTCTTGAATTAGTTCAGATATGTCAGTCAATAATTCTTATGAAAAGATGGGTTACAAAGCAGTTACGGTTATCTATTAATGGAACATATGAAAAATGAAAGCATGGTTTTAGCACAGTTATCTTCTGAAGAAATAGAAAAACATCTCAAAGATTTGGCAGGGTGGTCAATAGTTAATGCAAAACTACACAAAGAATTCATTTTTGATGATTTTGGTCAGGCTTTTGACTTTATGACAAGGGCT
>WVWY01000026.1:0-4407 GCA_011773785.1 Candidatus Nitrosomaritimum khambatensis
TTTAGAGCCAGTATTTTGAATGGTGACTCGTCCTACCTCAAACAGGTTTTGTTGATCAATTAATGGGTCGACAAAGATATCATAATCTTGAGTGGGGACGGATAATTTTGCAACATCAAATCCAAAAACAGCAGCAATACCTGCAGCAGCTGCAACAATAATTATTATCAGAATCGTGTATTGTTTCACTAATGCTTATGGGCGTTTCTAATAATTAAGATTGATTATTCGACCTTTACGCCATTCCAAAATGCTACCATTCCCTTTATTTTTTTGGCAGCATCATTTGGTTCAGCATAATACCATGCACAGTCTTTGTTGGTTTTTCCATTAACGGTTACAGAATAATAATTTGCCATTCCTTTCCATCCACAAAATGTTGTCAAGTCTGTTTTTTGAAAATATTCTTGTTTTATCGAATCAAATGGAAAGTAATGGTTTCCTTCTACTACCACAGTGTCATTGCTTTCAGCGATAACTGTATCATTCCAAATTGCTTTCATAATATGCAAAGAAATTTTATCTATTTTAAAACATTCCCAAATTAATTCAGAATTAGCCCTAGATTCTTGGCATCAAACTGAGTTTTGATTTTGCAGTTATTGCAATTATTGAGATTATTGCCACACCCAAAATCATAGCAGCAATTGTGCCAAATTCTGGAATTACTTTTCCTTCCACAATTTCTACTTCAACTGAATCTTCAAATTCTGAGGCAATTCCTTGATTTGCAGTAATTGTGTATATTCCATCTTCAGACCACAATGGACCACCTGTCTTTATCTCCAAAGAAAATTCTCCGTTTGCATTAGGAGTTATCTGCTCTATTGAGACAAGATTTCCATTTGGAGAATGTACTGAAAATGTAACATCAGTGTCCCTTACCATGGCTGAACCAGTAATCGTTATGGTATCAGAGCCTTCAAGTGCAGTTGCTGAAATGTCAAGTCCTGGAACAATCATTCTATCACCTGTTCCTGGTGCTGCAATAATTTCCTCTTTGACTAGTGATTGTCCTACTACGGTAAATTCAACAATAGCAGATTCAGTAACTTCATCATGACTTGCAATAATGGTGTAAGTTCCTAATTTGAAACTTGGAAGGGGTGGATGAATCAATCTTTTGAATTCCCCACTATCATCAAATTGAATTTCTGGAGCAAACACTTCTTCTCCGTCAGGTGCAATTACGGATAATTTTAGTGGAACATAATCAGTAACTCCAGTAATTTTTCCATAAACCAAAATTGAGTCAGTGGCCATGATTGAATCTTGATCAGAATTCAATTCTATTTGTCCTTCAGCAAATGCAGAACTAATTGGAATTAGAGCAACTGCTAACAAAGCAAATAGTGCCACCCTCATCATATCTATGATGAAAAAATCACAAGTATTTATGAATTAGGCAACATAGATCAGTTTCTATCAATTCGATCTAAAATTTTTAAAATAATTTTTTTCAAAAAATAAAAATTAAAATTTGAAAATTATTCGCCCTTGATCTCTTCTCTTGTCTTAAATGATGGAGTAACTCCAAGAGACGCATAATTTCCAGAAGAACATGTAAAGCACATAGAGTCTTTTGGCATACCTACTGCTGCTGCCAGATTTTCTGCATCATTGTACCCTAAAAAGTCAGCACCAATGTCCTTTCTAACCATCTCAGTAATCTCATCATGTGTCATGTCTTGGCCATTTGTGAATGTTGCAAGTTCTTCTTGAGAGGGAAAGTCAATTCCTGCATAACATGGGAAATTGATTTGAGGATATGTGATAAGCATGCTAATTTTTCTTGCACCAGCTCTTCTTAGGGCCTTAATTATTGCCTTTGAGCTTGTTCCGCGTACAAGACTGTCATCAACTACCACAACGTGTTTGCCATCAATAATTTCTCTAATTGGAATTATCCATCTGTTGATTTCAACTCGGTCGGACTGATGGGGTTCAATAAAACTTCTCAAAGGACCTTTTTTGCTATATCTGTCTTTTAGAAGGCCTTCATCAAATGAGACTCCAAGTTCCTGAGCAAATCCCAAAGCTGCAGGTCTTGCCGAATCAGGAACAGGTATTACTAAATCTGCATCTTTGATTGGAAATTTCTTTGCTAAAAATTGTCCAATTCTTTTTCTAGAGACATAGATGTTAGAGCCCTCCATCTTACTTGAAGGATGAGCAAAGTAAGTAAACTCAAAAGAACAATGCGCTCTGGAGTTATCATCAGAAAATTTTTCAGTTTCAAGACCGTTTTTGCTCATTCGAATTAATTCTCCAGGTACAACGTCTCTTTGTAATTTGGCACCAACAGCTGAAAGTGCAGATGACTCTGAAGCTACAATGTAAGTGTCATCAGATTCTTTGTGACCTAAGACCATTGGCCTAAAGCCTTTGGGGTCTCTTGCAGCATAAACGGAATTGTCATCAGAGATAAAAGTAAAACAGTATGAACCAACCATTTCATTTTTTAAAATTGAAAGTGCTTTTCCCATCTTTCCATTTTCTGAAATTAGTGTAACTAGTCGTTGGGCTGCAACAAGTGTATCACTTGCATTTTGAGGCGTAAATGAGCAACCTCCAACTAGATTCGAGAGCTCTTGAACGTTTGCAATTGTTCCATTATGCGCGATACATAGGTCTTTTACCTTTAGAGGTTGCGCGTTTTCAAGAGAGCTTTTGCCAATCGTTGAATATCTCACATGGCCTATTACTGCAGGAGATGCATATTCTTCTGCAATTTTTTTAAATTCAGATGATGCTGCAGAAACTAGTCCTAGTTTCTTTAACGGGGTCTTGTTTGGAATTGCAATTCCCCAAGCTTCTTGTCCTCTATGTTGCAATGCTCGGAGTGCGTCAATTGCCATAGGAACTACATTTGTTCCAGAAAGACTAAAGATTCCGACTACTCCACAATTTTCTTTAACCATGCACCACCAGCTCCCTTAGTGAATTTAACCAGGTTTTTTGTGCCTTATCAACGCTTAGATCAATAACGGAATCCTTTCCCTTGTTAAACTCGATTCTTTTTCCACTAAAAGTTCCAATTACATTAAAGGATGTTTTATTTTTCTTGAAAATACTTTGCAAGTTTTTGAGATTTTGCTTGCTTACCACAACAAGATAACGAGAGTGACTTTCAGAAAACAAGATTTTATCAACATCTAGTTTTTCTCCTGGGACTTTTCCTAAGGAAATCTTGCATCCAATCTCATTAGTCATGCAAATTTCAGAAGCTGCAACTGCCAATCCTCCCTTTGAGCAATCATGAGCTACTTTGACTAGTTGCTTTTTGATAACATCTAACATGGCCTTCATGTTTTTCTTTGAAACATCAAAGTCAACTGTAGGACATGTTCCTCCAATGAATTTGTGGATGTATTCAAAATATTCAGACCCGCCAAGCTCATTTTTGGTATCACCTAAAATTACAAGATAGTCACCGTCTTCAACTTTTTTTGGTACAAGTGGTTTTTTGTCAATTAGTCCCAAGACGCCAATTAGAGGAGTAGGCTTGATTGGTCCTGCAGGAGTCTCATTGTATAGGCTCACTTTTCCTCCAATGCACGGAATTTGGAAATGTTTTGCAAAATCAGTAAGCCCTTTTAGAGATTCTAAAAATGTCCAAAAGATTTCAGGGTCTTCAGGATTACCAAACTGCAAGTGATCAAGCATTCCAATTGGCTTTGCACCAGTACACACAACGTTTCGGCATGCTTCTTCAAAACATCCAATGGCACCTTCTCGAGGATTGATGTAACAGTGTTTTGGATTGCCGTCTATTTTTGCTGATAAAAATTTTCCATTGTCTAATCTTAGCACAGATGCATCTTGACCAGGCTTTACTACTGTTCTAATTCCAACCTCATGATCATATTGACCATAAACCCAAATTTTGCTTGCAATGTTTGGTGATGCCAGTAATTTCATCAAAGTTTTTGAGAAATTTGTAATTGGTTTGAGTTTCTTTTCTTTTTCAATATCATCCAAGTAAACTGGTTTTTTTGATGGTCTGTCAAGAAGAGTGGCATTTGCAACAACATCAGTGGAAATATTTGCAAATGTTTTTTTGCCTTTTTTGACATGCATGAGATTTCCAGAAGTTACATGACCAATCACAGAGCAAGCAATTCGGAATTTTTTACAAATCTGTTCTAATTTTTTTAATTTTTGTTTGCTAGTAATTATTAGCATTCTTTCTTGAGATTCTGAAACCATAATCTCATCAGGATGCATTCCTGGTTCTCTGGTGTGAACTTTGTCTACATCCATCTCAATTCCAATACCCAAGGTATCTGCAGTTTCAGATACTGCACAGGATAATCCCCCACCTCCCAAATCTTTTAGTGCATTGATGAGTTTGTGATTTCTGGCTTCAAGGATTGCTTCGATGATTAATTTCTCAATAAAGGGGTC
>WVWY01000026.1:4520-104667 GCA_011773785.1 Candidatus Nitrosomaritimum khambatensis
ACATCAACTAGAGCATAATTGGTGTAGCAATCATCAAACTCTACTTCTCCACCAATGGTAGGAATTCCTAAACAATTTCCATAATCTGCAATCCCAGTAACAGCGTTTTTGAAAAGCCATCTTGCTTGCTGATCTTTTTCGATATTTCCAAATCTCAAGCCATCAAAAATTGCAATAGGTCTTGTTCCGGCTGATAAAATGTCACGAATTACACCGCCAACTCCAGTTGCTGCGCCACCATATGGCTCGACTGCAGATGGATGATTATGACTTTCAATATGGGCAGTAATTACATAGCCATCTCCAACATCTAAGACTCCAGAATCATAACCCTTCTCAGAAATTACAAGAGGTCCTGTCATTGGAAGCATTTTGAGATGTTTTTTTGAAGACTTGTAAGAACAGTGCTCAGACCATTCGGCTGCAACTATTTGCAGTTCTGTAGAAGTAGGCTCTCTTCCAATTTTAGATTTCAAGTCATCGAGTTCTTGTGGTTCTAAACTCAATTTTTAACACCCACAGTAGTTAGAAGTGATTCAAAAATCAATGATGATGGTTTATTATCTATTGGATTAATTTCAGACTCTACTGCTCTTTCAGGATGAGGCATCATCCCAACAACATTTCCATCTTCATTACAAACTCCAGCAATTCTGTCGGAGGAACCATTTACTACTGTTTCATATCGAAAGACAATCTGATTCTTTTTTCGTAGTGATTTTAGAGTATCATCATCAACATAGTACCTGCCTTCTCCGTTTGCTATAGGAATTGGAATTTTTTGATTTAGCTTGAATTGGCTTGTAAAGGGGGTATTGTTATTTTCTACAATCAAATTTGTCCATTGACACATAAAATTCAAAGAGTTATTTTTCAAAAGCACACCTGGCAACAAGCCTGATTCGACTAGAATTTGAAATCCATTGCATACACCTAGAATTGGGATTCCTTTTTTTGCCAATTTTTGAACATCTTGAATAATTGGGCTGTGGGCAGCAATTACTCCAGCGCGCAGTCTGTCTCCATACGAGAACCCTCCTGGAAGGACAACAGCATCAATATTTTTTGGCAGACTCTTTTCATGCCAATAGTATTGTGCATCGAGGTGAAATACATCAGTAAGAACATGGAACATGTCACGATCACAATTGCTTCCTGGAAAAACTACAACCCCGACCTTCACAATGATGTTAGCGTGAAGAGATATTTAATTTGAAGCAAGCCAAAAAACTTTATTTGAACCAGCAACTCTGATCGCCATGGGTCAAGTACGTGACATTATGGAAAAAAATGTCATTACTATTGAACATGATAAATCAGCTCTTGATGCATCAAAGTTACTCAAGGATAAAGGGATCAGTTTTGTTGTTATTACCAAAAATAATGACCCTATAGGCCTAGTCTCAGAACGAGACATTGTAAGAAAGATTGCAGCATTAGACAAAAAGGCCTCAGAGGTATCTATTGAAGAATTAATGTCCAAGAACTTTCACAGTGTAAAATCTCAAGACGATATTGAGATGGCCATTCAAAAAATGTTAAACAACAACATTCGGCGTCTTTTGGTACTTGATAATGAGAAACTAGAAGGAGTAATTACCCAGACGGACTTGACCTCATTTTTAAGAAGCAAGCTTTTGATAAATGGAATGTTAGAAAAGTTAGAGTCAGATTAGCTAAAAGCCTCAATAGTTACTTTGCTTACCATGGGATTGTAAATTCGAAGTTCATCACAAATTTCTTGAACTTTTTTTTCAGCTGTTTTCTTGTCTTTTTCTTTAATTGTGAACTTTAACATTTGGGCAGTCTTGATTTTTGATACTGTTTTGTGCGTACCTTTTAGAACTAAATCATTGAGGATGGTATCGCCTTCTGGATCACTGATTCCAGGTTTATTTTCTATGGTAACATGAACTGTAAAAGTTGCCATGAGTGTTTTGCAATTCAAAGTAGCCGTTAATCTATCTTCCGAAAAATTTGTGCTTTTATAGTTAGATTGCGATGCACATCAGATATCTGGTTTTGAGGATGAGTTATCCTTGGGTGCCACCCAAAGCCAGTATCGGATTTAATTTACTTTCTTTTGATAAAATCAATGTGTGTCTTGTAAAGGCCAGGAACATATTCAGGATTTTTTGTAATCAAATTTTGGTTTATTAGATCGGCCTTTGATGCATACATGTTTTTTTCATATATGCCTTTTTCATCTAAACTTTGACAAATCTTTTGCCACATTGAGACTTCTTCTATGTTTTTGTTGGAAGTCGCATAATAAACATACATCAATCGAAGCTTGTTGTACTCATCTAGAGTCATTTCTTTTTGCAAAAAATATTTTCTTTTGATTTCATTAAAGTAAAGGAGGCCTTTGGCAGTTAATACAAAATCAAATAGTTTTGGATAATTTGAGAGATTAATTGGATACAAAGGGTCTTTTTCATTATGCATATGTACCAATGGAAAGATTCTACAGTATGTTTGTATTTTGATTTAGACTTTGTGTTTTTTTAGACCTTCTTCTAAAATCAGATTTAGAACATGAGAAAAACTTACAGATTTTGAAGATGATTTTATCATTTTTGCTTGTAGATTCCGAAGTTTTTCGGCATTACCATCATTTAGTACAATCGTCACTCTAGCTCCCATGTTATTATTATCATTATTTCATATAAAAAAAGTCCGATATTTGTAAAAAACCCACTCATAATGGAATTTATAATAGAATAATTCTCAAAAAGACAATTGTCAAAACAGAGATACTGGAAAATTACTCCTGAAGAGATTGAGACTTTTAGTTATGATGAAGGCAAGTTGCTAAATTGGGAGATAAAATGTGTAAGAGAGCCAGAAGATCAGGCTCATTTTATCGGAGTTTTCATGTATAGAAACGGAACACCATTTGATTATGAATCAGTTAGGGGAATTACATTCTATTACAACAACATTTCACGCTCAGAAGTCCCCTCAATTACAAAATTTCTTCAAGACAAATTTGGTGGCAAAGAGATGGAAAAAGGAGAAAGGATATTCCTCAAAGATTCAAAAGAAATCTATTCGGGAAAAGACATCGCTCAGCTCGCAAAAGAGCTTCAGGCAGAATTCAATGCAAAGCCAATAATCTCCCTTGAATTTCAAGACCTCGAACAAGAAGAAGCCAAGGACAGTGGCCTTCCTGAATCCAAGTTATTGCCTATTCCAGGCAAATAGATAAGTGAGTTTACACCTATAGATGGTAAATGTCAGAGTTAAATGAAATTCGCTATCATCTTGATGAGCTACGAAAACGAGTATTAAGAATTGTTATTGTGATTGGCATAATTACCGTTTTTCTTCTTACTTTTCATCTAGAGCCTTTTGAATTAGCTGGAATCACACTTTACTATCCAACGCCTGAACCACTGGATAACATTGCTGCTCAAATTACCAACCACATGAGAGACAATCTTGTTCCTGAGGATGTACAATTAATTCAGACAGCACCAGGCCAAGCTTTCTTTGCACAAGTGTACATTGCTGCTTTGGTAGGAATTGTTGCAGGAATGCCTATTGTTATCAAAGAGTTAGTAGGATTCATCAAACCAGCACTAAAAGAAAATGAAATCAATGTTAGTAGAAGTATTTCAATTCCAGCTTTAGGATTATTTGCAGCAGGATGTATTTTTTCATACAATTTCGTAATTCCATACATCCTTGAATTTTTGTATAGGTATGGAGAATCAGCAGGGTTAGTTACATTTCTTAATGTGATTGATTTTGTATCATTTGTTTTACAATTTTTGTTAGCATTTGGGATTTCATTTCAACTTCCATTGATAATGTATGCAGCAACAGGATCAGGAATAGTGGATTCGGAGTTTTGGAGGAAAAATATTAGATACGCAATTGTTATCATTGTAATTTTTGGAGCAGTAATCACCCCTGATGGAAGTGGAGTTACAATGTGGTTTATTGCCGGACCAATGATTGCATTGTACTTTGCAGGCATGGGCATCATCGAGCGTAAAGAACGAAAAAAGTTGAACACTTAAATCTAAAATCGGAGAAGTGATAACTAGATGTTCCTTGCAAATATCAGCAATTTCATTGCAGGTCAAGAGTGGATATTTATCATAATAATTGTCGCAGTCTTGATTTTTGGAGCAAAAAAGATTCCAGAGCTAGCCAAGACCTTTGGAAAAGCCAAAGGGGAATTTGAAAAAGGAAAAATTGAAGGAGAAAAGGAACTCAAGGATTTCAAAGAGAAGGCTTCTGACGTCAACAAGGAATCAAAATCTGACTAATTTTCGGCATTTTCAATTAATTTATCCATAATTTTAGAGAATTCATTTTCTACATCCCCTTTACCAAAAAGACCAGAGAATCTCATAGAACCCTTGTACTTAAAATCCACAGTTAAGGTGATTTTAGTTCCCTCAGGAAATTGTTCATATTTTTCAGTAATGTGAGTTCCTTTTGCATCACCCCCAACAAAAAAAGTTTCATGAAGTAATGGTTTTTCAATTACATGTTTTTGCATTACAACAAATTCCTTTCCTGATAAAATTAGATGCGCCTCTACAAGAGTTGTAGTAGGTCGAACAGAAATTATTCTTACAGAAGGATAAAATTCTGAAAGAAGTTTTTGAAAGGATTCGTAATTAGTTGCAACATCAAAAAATTGGTCGCGTGAAAGTTTTGTAAATTTCTCAAATGTTACTGCCGTCAATTATCATTTAGAAGGTACCCCATCGAGGGTATAAATTGTGCTCCAAATCAAATTGGTCCAAACACTTTCCAACTCCATGATTAATTACATCATCAAGGGTTTTAGGTTTTGTATAAAACTCTGTGACAGGTGGTAAAATAACTACACCAATACGAGAAAGTTTTAACATATTTTCAAGATGTATTGCTGACAAGGGGGTTTCTCGCACCATCAAAATTAATTTTCTTGATTCTTTTATTGTAACACCTGCTGCACGTGCCACCAAAGTATCATCATACCCATTTGCAATTGCAGACAGTGTCTTCATACTACAAGGCGCAACAATCATTCCATCTACTTTATGGGTACCACTTGATACACTTGAAGCCATGTTTTTCTCATCAGATGAATTTGATGCAAGCGACTTTACATAATCAACAGTATGCTCAGTTTCCATCTCAATACATTTTTCTCCCCACTCTGACATTATCAGATGAGTTTCAACTCCTAATTTTTTTAAGGTCTCAAGCATTCTAATTCCGTAAATTACTCCAGTGCTTCCAGTAATTCCAATAATTAGTCGCATGTTTTTCGTATTGTCTTATTGTATTTTATCTAATGGTTACAAAATCAGATTTAGCACTAGCCTAGAAATTTTGAGCCTCGTCATTTTGAGTCTCTTCGATTTCCTTTTGATCACGTCTTCTCTTAAACCATAAAGAGATTCCTCCTGCAGCCATAGCGGTAAGTAATATGACGCCTGCCATTTGTAGTTCTAGAGAATAAAACACACTGATTGTACAATTTATTATGAAAAAAATCTTGTGATTTAGATGTCGATCGAGATAGTTGAAAATTAGCTATATTACCTCCTGTTTTTTAGTCAAAATGTGATTAAAGTCTCTGAAATTAAAAAAATTGTCAATAATTACTCAGACGTGCGCATAGGCGTGCTAGGAAGCCATTCTGCCCTAGAGATAATGGATGGTGCTAAGGAGGAAAACTTTCAGACAGCCGTATATTGTCAAAAAGGACGTGAAGGCCCATATCAAAGGTTTGGGCGAATCGCTGACGAAATTGTAGTTTTAGATAAATTCAAGGATATGGCCTCTGCAAAAAATCAAAAGATTCTCAGAGACACAAATACCATAATTGTTCCTCATCGGTCCTTGACTGTCTATTTGGGATACAAAACTTTAGAAAATTCTTTCAAGGTTCCAATTTTTGGAAATAGAAAATTATTCCAAGCCGAAGAAAGGACTGCAAAAAAAGGGCAATACTATCTTTTAGAAAAAGCCAGAATAAAATATCCCAAATTATTTAAAAATCCTAAAAACATCAACAAACCCTGTATTGTAAAAGTTCAAGAAAAGAATAGACCACTTGAACGTGCATTTTTTACAGTTTCATCATACAAAGATTATGTTGAAAAATCCGAAGCTAAAATAAAACAAGGAATTATTGCACGAAAGGATCTAGAAAAATCAAGCATTGAAGAATTAGCAATAGGGACTTACATGAACTTTAACTATTTTCATACTCCCATTTCAGACCATGTTGATTTCATCGGCATAGAAAGAAGATTACAAACAAATGTTCATGATTACAATGCACTTCCTGCAAGACAACAAATGGATATGGATATTGACCTTCAAAATATCGAAGTTGGTCACACGCCTGCAAGTATAAGAGAATCACTTCTTGAAAAAGTAATCAAAATGGGAGACAAATTTGTTGCAGCTGTAAAAAGAGAATATGCACCTGGAATCATTGGACCTTTTTCATTGCAAAGTGTAATTACAAAAGATCTGGAGTTAGTTGTTTATGATGTTTCTTTGAGAGTTCCTGGAAATCCAATTGTAGCTACTACCAGTCCTTATACAAAATATCAATATGGTCAAACTTTTGGAGTTGGAAGAAGAATTGCTATGGAAATTCGAAGAGCCCAAGAAGAAGGAAGACTAGACGAAATTGTCACTTAGAAAACAAACCTAGCATCCTCTTTGAAATAATTAAAAAGGCGCAACCCCTTTGTTACAGAACTCTGAGAGATTTCCTCTCGTTGTCAGGTCTTTGATTGCCTGATTGCCTTTATCGTTCTGCGAGGCTACGCAGGTTTAATCGCCAGATTTTACAACTAACGACATTATTTAGTATAGGAAATTAGAGTATTTAAGATATTGTATTAAAAATTTTAAAAAATAACAAGATAATTTGTAAATTTTAATTTAGCATAGATCAGATCTCAAAAGGGAGTTTTTTGGTTTGAATTAGAATATGCAGTAAAATTAGTGAATCTGGCAAGAAGTCAACACTCTTTATTGTATGATTAACAATTCAAGAAATGGTTAGAAGCATCTTCATTAAAGAAATCATTACCATTCTAAAAGAACCTAGATTATGTCCTACCTGCAATAAAGAAGACAGATTAGAGAAAGACATCATTAATGAAAATCGATCCTGTGGAAAAACTATTCTTTGTTCTCGTTGTGAGGCATTAATTGTTGTTACCAATCAAAATTTGCGGACGGTTGAGTTATCTGCCTCTGAGGACATTTCGATCATGCTCAAAGAGCCCCATTTAATAAGAAAAGTTACGTATTGATCAACCAATATATCATAGAAAAAAATTATTTTGATGCTGATGATTAGATAAGCTACGTTGTCTGAAAGATGATGATTTTGCCGAATTATGAAGCGTTATTTCTTTTACAATATTACTTGATTGTACAAAACTCTACATAGAAGCAAAATTTTCTTTTGGCATTGGCAAACTCTGAAACCCTTGCAAAAGCAATAGAATTTGCTCATAAAAAACATCAACACCAAAAACGACCAGACGGAATAACTCCTTTTGTAGACCATCTAGAAGGAGTAGTAAACAGATTAAAAAATATAGGAATTGCTAATCAGAATATTCTCTCAGCTGCTTGGTTGCATGATACAATTGAAAAAACAGACACAACTTTTGAGGAAGTTGATAGTATTTTTGGAAATACAATTTCTGTACTTGTACTATCATTGACCAAGGATAAAAATCTGCCAAAAAAGAAACAAGAGATTCAATACATTAATCAATTAAAAAATGCATCAAAAGATTCAAAAATTATTAAACTGTGTGATGCATCTTCAAACATTAAGGACATTGCAAAAGCTCCAATTTCAAGAAATCAAAAAAACAAAAAGGTAAGGAAAATATTTCATTATATTCGAGTCATGAAAAAAGATCTCATTGAGGCTAAAGAAAGATATCCCAAAATTCAAGAATTAATTGACGGTATCAATTCAGTAGGTAAAGAGTTTAGACTAAGACCCATAATCTTAGAAAATAAATCATAGCCATTTCATTCAAATACAAAATTTTAAGTAAAAAATTAAAATTAAATTTCTAGTGGCCGATTTACCAAAAAACTTTCCAGAGTATTTGATAATGTACAAGACACTAAATAACAAAATTCATGAATTGAAAGAAAAAGAAAATGACATGGAAGATAAAAAAATCATTGAAGAAAATCAATTAAAAATTAAAACATATCAAATGGAAATAAATCGGATAAAGGCATTATTTCCAGAAAAATTTTTTGATGAGAAATTCTAAAAATTAGGCTTCCATACTTGCTTTTAGAAGATTTTTCCTAACCAATATAGGAATCTTGTAAAAAGCACCCAAAGCAACAGCATCAGAGGCCCTATAATTTCGTAATACCATGTCTTTTTTGCCAGTAAAATACAGGTTTGCTCGCAAAACCTCTCCGCTTTCATAAATTTTGACCTTAACTAAAACCAATTCATTTTCTTCACAAATCTCTTCAATCATTTTGTAAATTGAGGGCACAGTATCAGTAGAACTTTCTGAGAAACTTGCAATATGTTTTGCAACTTCTCCTGAAAATGCTCTCATGTGAAATTCTTTTCCATCTTCGGCCTTTAAGACAACCATTCCTTCAACGGCATAAGGATCTACAAACCCAATATAATCAATTTTTACAGAATCATAATCTGGTTCTTGTTCTTGGCCAATATCCATGATGTTAGTTTGAATACAGATTTAATGTTTATAAAGATATGAATTTTCGATCTATTTTATGCGTAACTTTGGGTTGATCTATCAAAAACCTTACCCCAAATTATTTAACATGAACAATAAATGAAAGCTTAATGTCGACAAATCCAGAAAAGGCTGTATCTTACATCCTTACAAAACCAGTTTCAGAATACATGGATAAAGATGTGTTATTGCTAAATCAACACACCTTAACAAGGGATGCAGCTAGAATGCTTCAACATTATCAAGCTGACGACATTATCGTTACAGATGAAAAAAGAGATCCCATTGGAATTGTTACTGACGAAGATATCTTGAGCAAAGTTAGCGATGTTACTGTTTACGCCGAAGCTACCACTCTAAAAGATGTCATGAGCGCGCCATTAATTGTAATTAATGAAAAGGCTTCTTTGCAAGATGCTCTTCACAAAATGAGAGACAATAGCATTAGAAAATTACCCGTTGTAAATAAAAAGAATCAAGTTATTGGAATTATTTTTCAAGCAGCAATCGCAAATGCAATTAGGGAAGCTACTGCTACTCCTCCAAGATTATTTAGTCCTCCTGTAAAAGCTATTTTGGGAAACCTTGGATTTGTGTTGCAATTCGCTGGAGTCTTGCTGTTGGTTCCGGCTATTGTGGCCACAGTATTAGCTGAGACAGAGATTGCTACAGGAATTTATCTTAACACAGTTTTGCTCTTGGCTACAGGCTTTTTTCTAAATTCTTATGGTGAAAAAGCAAGTCTAAACCTACAGCAGGCTTCAATTCTCGTGTTTTCAAGTTTGTTCTTGCTTACTCTATTTGGAACTACACCGTACTTGTATGTCTCACCTCAAGGGGTTGAGCCTATAGAATCATTTTCAAATGCTTTCTTTTCCAGTGCTGCTGGATTTACCACCGGAGGAATCTCATTGTTTGATGAGCCTGAAAATCTTCCACAGAGCTTCACCTTCTACCGCAGTTTTACACAGTTGGTAGGAGGAATGAGTTTCATTTACTTGGTAATTACTGCATTTTATCCTGAATCAAAACTTCAATCCATGAGAGGTTTTATTTCTGGAAGAACATTACACATGAGAGAACTTTTTGGAACAATCACAATCATCTTTGCACTTTACATCGTAATTGTTGCATTGTTGCTATGGGTCTTTGGTGAAAGAAATCTTATGGACAATTTTTCATTAGCTATGAGTACGCTAGCTACTGGTGGATTTTTACCGACATCAACAATCTTAGATGATTTGCTTTGGCAAGAGGAAATTGTTTTAATGGGCGCAATGATACTGGGTGCTTTGCCGTTTACCTTCCACTATGGCTTTGTTAGAAAAAAATTCCTTTCACCTAAACTTGGAAAAGAGGTACTCACCTTCTTTGCGATTTTAATTAGCGCTACATTGTTGTTTATGGCAATAAGTGGTTTTGATTATCTTGATAGTGCATTTTATTCAGTATCAGCAAGTACAACTGCGGGACTTCAAATAGAAAGTTTAGAAGGATTAAACTCTGCAGGTCATGGAATTCTTATTCTTTTGATGTTTATTGGAGGTTGCGGGTTTTCAACTGCAGGAGGATTGAAAATATTTAGGCTATTTCATTTGAAAAATTGTAGAGGTATTTTCAGTAAAGAAAAACGTGCTTTACTTCCAATCGAGACAAAAAAAGAATTGTATTCTACACTAATTATTGTGGCGTTGTTTCCCTTAATTTCAGTAATAACAGCAGCCCATCTCTCAAATATAGAAGGAGTATCTTATGAAAATGCATTTTTTGAGTCAGTGGGAGTAATTACTACTGGAGGGCTATCTGCAAATGTAATTGATTTTGATACAGACTCTGCCACCAAAATTGTCCTTGGATTTTTGATGATTTTTGGTCGGCTTGAGATTATTGCACTTATCTACATTTTCGTGCCTAAATTAAGCTAATTTTTGGCAAAAAGATAGTATTTAATGCAATACAAAACCTCCTTAGGCAATGGAAAAAGAGACACTCAAGCAAGGCAAGAGTGGTAGAAAATTAATTATTCTAGGCTTTGTTTCGATTGCAATTCTGTTTTTACTATATTCAAGATACCAAAATCCAGAATTAATTACACCTGATGCTTTTGATTCGATTCAAAGAATTGCATATGGATTTTACGTAATATTACTTGCCTGTTTAGGTGCCATAACTTATGGACTATACATTTTCCATAGAGAAAAAGTAGAACGTAAAGAAAAAGACTTGTTTACAATAATTGCAATAACTACATGGAATTCAAAATCAAGAAAAATTTTTCTTGCCACCTTTATAGGATATGGAATTTTCTTTGCATTAGCATCTGGAACACTAGTTTATCAACCAGAGATTAATTTTGCAACTGATTTAGGACAAGAGGTACCTGGGGGTTTTGTTGCACCTTGTTGTGGAGACCCTGGATATATGCCAAAGATAGTTTACAATTTGACAGAGCATGTCGGATTGCAAATAATTCCCATTAATTTTGTTTTACAAGTTGTAGTATCTTATCTTGTGGGATTAAACACATCAATAGCAATTAGTGCTTATGCAATTTCAAAAAAAGGTAGAGGGGCTAGCTCGATAGGAGCTGCAGCAGGTCTTTTTATTGCCTGTCCAACTTGTGCTGGAACCTTTCTTTCTATTTTCGTAGGAACCGCAAGCGGAATTGCTTTAACTATAGCACTAGCTCAACTACAAACCCTTTTCATTGCAATATCTATTCCAGTTCTGGTAATCACCCCATTTGTTATGGCCAGGAAATTAAGAAACGCTGATGGTAGCTGTAAGATAGATCCTACTTTGTAAAATTTTTGACCTCAGGAATTCTGTGATTTCCAATATCATAACCGTCTCTTCGTAGGTATTTCAGAGTCAATTTGTAAATTAGTTCATCATGGTTTACCTGCTCTAGAATATCGGTCCATAGAATCTTTCCTTTAAGTTCAATTTGCTTTTTAAATTCAGGATTCATAGATTCTGCAATTTCTCTGCATTGATCAAACGTCATTCCATTTTTGTATGCACGTGTTCTCCTGTCACAACTTTCCACATCAATTCTAGTCCTTTTTTGTAAATAAACCTGAGGGGATTTGCAGAGAAAACAAAACAAATAACACCTGATTTTTTGAAAGTTATGGGCATAAAGAGCATTTCAGAATATGTAAAATTTTTCTGTGAATTGGATATGGGTAATCAAGTTAAACTTTTGAGTTTTGCAAATAACGAGAAAAGGATTTTGAAATTAAAGTTACAAAACAAGGAGATAAAAAAGGAGCCAATTCTTGAGGGAATAAAAATTCTTGATGAGCTCATTTTAGAGATTAAAGAAAATGGAGAAGAATGGGCAATAGACAAGTATCTAAAAAGATAATTTCTTGAAAAGAGATTTAATTAAAACTGATTCAATTTTTCTAAAACAATTCGAAAAATTTCATCATTATCCAACAAGATATAGGGTAAATCATTTTCTTCACATGCTTGACCACTTTCGGTATCTCTTGTTACCAAAATCATGTCATTTTCTTTTGCATAATTGATTACTGAGTAATCAGTCCGAAGTTTTTTCCCTTCTGCACGAAGTTTTTTTACACTATATGCATCAAAGCCTAGTTGTTGTAGTCTTTCATCCCAACCATCATCCATCTCATCAACTAAGACTTTGGGCTTTGTCATGGATAGTCTATGAAAAAAATCAATATTAGTGTAAAGTTTGGTTTCCTTAGATTTTTTGTGTTGAGGCAAAATCAAAAAGACTTGAGCAGAATTTGTCCAATCTTTCAGGCAAAATACCATCATACCAGGCATGTTCAGAGTTTACATTGCTTCCTTTGAAAATTGATTTGTCATGCCCAGTATTTTCTAAATAACCTGTCTCATTTTGAAATAATTTTTGAATATTTCTCTGAGCAATTTTTGACAGATTATAATTACAGGTAATAAGGTCAAGTTGAACTAGATAATTATTATCAACAGGGTTTTTTCTTGCTTTTACGAAGGGAATATTGGTTTTTTGACACTCTCGATAATATTTGTCAAATTCAAACATTTTAGAATCTGCAAGATACTTTTTCATTTTTTAGAATCCAAATATTGAAAAAATAACATCTAAAGATTAGCAGATATCTTTTTTATTTTTGTGATTAATCTAATTTTTTTATCAATTGCCATTTCTGGCTCCATGGTAAAGTAAACGATGTTCCTTTTTGTGTAAACAACCATTTGAGTTACTTTTTCTCGTTCAACATGAACATATCGAACCTTACCAAGAGAACGATCAAATTCTTTTCTCATTGTTCTTCTTTGTGCAACCTGTTTACAAAAATGCTCTTCTTCTTTTTGTGATTTGAGTGAAGTTTTTCCACTTTTCATTATTGCTTCGCGAATATTTCCTTTTGCATCTATTATCGCAGCAAATCTCATTTTTGGGTCTAATTTGATAATGCTTTCAACAATTTTTATCAAATCAATTTTTTTTGTTGCCACGAAGAATAATCCAAAATTACTAAATATATTCTATTGAAAATACTATTTTTAAAAAGCGATCTTGTCACAGTTGATTCAAAATTTTAGAGTGATTCTAGATTTTTGGAATAAGATTATGCTAGAAAAGGCAACTGCCAAAATTACTGCAGACCATACACCAAATTCAGGTACAACTTTTGTGCCTACAATAGTCATTTGAGTTGCATCTTCAGGTAATTCGATTTCAATGGTGTTGACATCATCACCTGGCAAATAATCAAATCTAAGATTCTTCTCACCATCTACAAAAATTACGTACGGTCCTTCAATCAAGCCTTTAGGTAACATCATCATTAGATTTTGATCAAGAGATTTTGCATTAGGTACAACGTTAAATGTTATTGATTTTTGTTCCTCATTTATTGTGGCATCAGAGATTACTCCTTCATATTGATAATCAACATGGTATGTAGTAAGTCCATCTCCCACATCTTTGCCAACATCAGCTAAAAGCTTGTAGCCCTCAGTTACAGTTACAACCCCTATCATCCATGGGTGAATTATACAATAGTATGGGTACTGACCTTTTTCAGTAAAAGTAAATTTGTAAGTTTCACCTGGAACCAAAAAGTCAGTTCCACCAAAAATCCCGTCAGGGCCATCTTCTATTGTTCCAGAAGTAATGGTATGTTTTGCTTGATCACCATTTTTCCAAACTACAGTATCTCCTACTAGAATTTCTATATCGCCAGTGGCTTCACCAGTTTTCTCGTTTTGCCAAAAGTAAGGAGCGTCTGGACTGGCAGAGCCTGTTGGCATGTTAATATCGTATGTTTCTGCATATGCATTTTGGATAAAGGGAATTGATAATATAGAAATAGCAAATAAAAGATAAAATTTATTCATACGTAAATTTACAATATTATCTTAAAATTGTTTTCTGTTTGAGTTGATGATTTTTTGTCAGGTTACTGTACGAGTTTATTAATGTCAAAGAAAACGTAACGGTATGAAAGCAGGTTCTGCGATAGCTGTTGCGGGGATTATTATGATTATTAGTGGAGCAACATTGTTTTATTCAATTCAAGGAGATACCTCTTCAGACCAAACCTTACGATTGTTAAAACATGGTGGAACCTTTGCTGGATTAATGGGGATAGGGATTGTTATGGCTGGAATTCTACTTTACCTCATAGGAAGAGAAGAACCTCCAATTCAAGAGGATTTTGAGCCTACTGATACAGATAATTTTTAATTTTTTTAAATTTTCAAAAGTTTGATTTAGGATTTATAATAATGAAGAAGTTACAAAATTAAGATTGTCAGATAAAACTTGGTTAGGAGGAATTTATCTAAAGGAAGAAGGAGGATATGAAATAATTTTGCGTGCTTTAGTGCATTACAAAAAAAGACTAATGACTGTAGACAAGAGTCCTGAAATTAAAGATTCTGCTGCAATGTTTGGAGGCATATTACGACAGGCGGCGATGAAAACAATTCCTAAAATTGATGAAATTACAAAAAAAATCCAGCAAAGTCTTTCTGCTTCTCAGCTAGATAATACATTGAACGAAGATGTTCCGTTCTTAGAAAAAGCGCTTGTTTCTTATGAAACAGATATCAAAAAAGCCCAGGATACGGGTCATGAATACTACTTGGGATTGGTTGGTGATCTTGCTTCAATACGAAATGATTTAGATTTGATTAAAACTGCAAAATCAAAAATAAATGAATTTGAATAAATTTTATCTAGAGACCTTGAAGATACCAATCAAAATAGGCTTTGAGAGCTGAACAAAGTTTTTTCTTTTCACTTTCTTCAGGTGTCTTTGAGATTCCTTCAAATTTTCCACTAAGATAATCTTGTGTTATTTGGCTTTGAAAAAATGGTTGAATTTCCTTTAAAATTTCAATTATTTGGTCTGACGACAGTTCTTGAAAATTTTCATTTGCATGTTTTACTTTTTCTTCCAATGACATATAATTGAAAAAATTAATCTTACTTTTATTTCATAGTGGATTTAGCAAATCATCATCTTCCCATGTTAGTCTAAACTTGCCAACCACCCTTAGAAGATTGATTTTTCCGCCGTTTTTGAATAGAAGTTGGCGTGAATTTTGGGATGTGTCCATAATCTCTAAAGAAACATCGTCAGATATGCATTGAAAAGTAATAGGGTTTGTTGAGGTTTGTTTCCATTCTTTTGGATCGAAATCTACGTATAATTTTGTATAAATTAATCCCATGCTAATTTGTCAAGAAATTTACTAAATAAAAACCACATTTATTGAAAGTAAAATGTTTCATCATTCTTCAGAATACGAGCGTCCCTTTCTTTTACTCCAAAAATAATTTCCAATTATTCCAAGTGCAATCATGATAACTATGAAAAAAAGAACAATGTTATAATCATCTTCAGATACAATCACTTGTTCTTCGTATAGGTCCTCACATTTCTCTCCAAATTGAGGCTCACACCAATCCATAAATTCATCATAGGATTGCCCCTGAGAATAACCCAATCCATACAAAAGAGAATAACAAATCAATCCAATTGAAAAAATCGTGATTTTGTAATTCAATCAGTTAGAGTTTAAGAGAATTATTCAATTAAGAATATTGGAAATTTCCAGAAAAATCAGGTGGAATTCAATGGTAATGCATATTATTTTGTGCAATTTTTTGACTCAAAGCATAATCAATGCTACGTAGGCTTTTTTAATTATAATTTGTAAATACAATAGTAGAGAAGTAGGACGATCTTTTGAGGGTCTTTTGACCAACATTATGTGAACCTACTTCCCGACTTTCAGCGAATCTATTTTGTTTTAATCTAAAAGCATTACCTATGATTCATCTAGTGGTTTGAAATTTTAATGTAGTATGTCATCATCAGGTTTTTGAATAAACCCAACTGAATCTGAATCAATTAACAAATCATAACATTTTACAATATCGACTTTTTTAATATGCGATATTTTCTCGATTTCATCAAGGGTTACCCTTTGGGGGATGCCGTGAGAAATTGCATATACACATACTGCCGAAATTAGAAAGGGTGATTCGTATTTGAAGGGATTTTTTTCTAAAAGAATTTGGTGTAGATTTTGAGCCTGAATGATGTCTTTCTCATGAATTCCTAATTCACATCTAAATTCTTCATAAATTGCTTCAATTCTTTCATCAATCAATAAAGTGAATTTTTCAAAATAGATAATCAACTAATGATTGTTCAAAAAATACACATCCTCCTTTAAATTGAAATTTGAGATTTTACGCGCAGATTATTACAAATGAACGTTTTTTCAAAGAAAAAACAAGTAACAAAAAAAGAATTAGTTCAGACTTGAGTTTCCCCTCGGGGCCTGAACCGCTGTCAGAGCTTAAGACCAAAAACGAGTAGTATTTTGGTGACAACTCTATTTTGACTTTTTTTGTACGATTTTTTTAAGACAAAATGAGTATTAAGATTCTGTATGTTTAGATCAACGAACAAAATTTAGTAAGATAGGCCTATAGAAAATCGTGACATCAGCAACAAGATATTTTATGCTTACAAATCCAGACATCATTCATTACCACTAGGTTTTTTCGTTGTATTGTTTGATATACTAAGAGAAACCACACAATTTATGGCCATGTCGTTAGGAGACAAAAAGACATTGTTTTTTGGTTTGGTTGTGACCCTAGGAATAACAATATTTGGAGGATTCATCATAACCCTGTTGATGCCAGAGAATTGCAAAGACGTTTTATGTTAAAATTCTGAATTGTTTGGCTGGAAGACAAAAATTATGAAACCTTAATTCTTACTAAAATCAATTAGAACATGTTGACATGTTTTAGATGTGATGGAAAAGGCAAATACATGAATGAATTTGGTATAATGGAAAAATGTGAATCATGTCAAAGACCTGATATGACTTTTGAAAAGGCAGATGCACAAGATTCCGAGGAGTAATTTTAGATTCTAAAATAATTTTTCTATTTTCTTACTATTCTTTGTCTATAAACTCGCCGACACCAGGTGGTTCAGGAGCAAGGCCTTTTCTTTTTCTGATGTCTGCCATCATTGGACCTATCATTGATTTTGGAATTTCTGCCCATTGTTTGAATGATGTATTCCAAGTGGCTCGACCAGCGGTTTGTCCTCTCATCTCTTCAGAAAGTGTAAAGGTTTCTGAAGCGGGAATCTCACCAACAATTATGCTTGATGCACCTTTTTGCTGCATGTCAAGAACCTTACCACGTTTACCAGAAAGTACTGTTGCAACATTTCCAACCAAATCAGTTGGCACCCTAACTTCAATTGCTAAAATTGGTTCTAGAATTGAAGTGCCAGCAGTTAACAATGCTCCCATACATGCACGTCGGGATGCAGGTCCTAATTGTGATAGACCTCTATGTGCAGTGTCTTCGTGTGGAACAAAGTGAGTAAAGATGAATTTGCAGTCCCTCATCTGCTCTTTACAAAGTGGGCCTTCTCTCATTACTTCATCAAATCCTGAATTAATAGAGTCAGTTGACTCTTGTACAAACTGGACACCTTTGGTTCCATTAATCAAAACATTTCCTCGGGAATCAAATCTCATTACACGCTTGATTGTATCAGTATCCCATCCTTCTTTCTTTAGAAGGTCTGAAACTACCTTTTTGTCTTTAAGGTCACTAATCTCACCAGTTCGGAGCATCTGTGCAATGTTTGGTTCTAAGGGTTCTACTTTCATGAAAATCTTGTTGTGGCGGTTTGGTGATTTTGACATGATTGGCTCACATGTTCCTTTGACAGTCTCTCTATAGTTGATTAATGGTTCTGAAGTTACAATCTCAATTTTTGCATCTTGAATTCTGTGGGTTGCAACATCTAGGTGTAATACACCCATTCCTGCAACAATTGTCTCACCGCTTTCCTCATCAATTTTTACTACAAGGTTTGGGTCCTCAATTGTTAGTTGCTTTAAAACCTCTACTAGTTTTGGCAAATCTTTGGGATGTTTGGGTTCAACTGCAATCTGAACTACTGGTTCAGACACATACTTTACACCTTCAAACAATGGCATTTCTTTGAGGGTAGAAATTGTATTACCAGCTCTAGCTTCAGTTAATCCTAATAATGCTGGAATGTTTCCAGAACCTAATTCTCCTACTTGTTCTCTTTGGTTTCCCATGAAAAAGTTGACAGATTGGATTCGGCCTTCTCGTTTTGCATCAATGATGTTAATTGTCTGACCATCTTTGATGGTTCCTGAAAATAGTCTACCAATAGCTACAGGACCTGCTGCAGGATCTAATACCATGTTTACAACCATCATAATTGTTGGGCCATCATCACTGCACGCTAACAATGCTTTTCCAATATCTGAATCCAAGTCCCCTTTCCAAATTTGTGGGATTCTGTATTGTTGGGCAACATGGGGTGGTGGATGATGTTTTACAACCATACCTAGGACTGCATCAGCCAAAGGAGCTTTTTCAACAAGGTCTGCTACTTTTTCATTTTGATATGCATCAATTACGTCTTTGAATGTAATTCCTCTCTCTTTCATAATGTCAACGTTGATTGCCCACCTATCTTTTGCAGAACCAAAAGTTACACTAGCATCTTGAATTGATACTTTCCACTTGTCTTTGTATTCAGGTTCTGCATAGGTTTCAACTAGTTGATTAAAATTTGAAACAACTGCTGCAAGTGTTTCTTGCATTTTTTCTGGAGTCAGACGAAGTTCTTTGATTAGACGGTCTACTTTGTTGATAAACAAAACTGGCTTTACTCGCTCTTCAAGGGCCATTCTGGTTACAGTTTCAGTCTGTGTCATGATTCCTTCTACTGCATCACATACTACTACTGCACCATCAATTGCTCTGAGGCTTCTAATTACCCTGCCACTAAAGTCTACGTGGCCTGGCGTATCAATCATGTTTATGACGTATTCTTTGTCTTTTTGAGAAAAGTGTAAAGTAACATTTGCCTGGTAAATTGTAATTCCTCTTTCTTGCTCTTCTTTGTCAAAGTCCATTGCAAGGGCTTTACCGGCTGCTGAAGGGGCAATAATTCCAGAATATGCCAACAAGCTATCACTCATGGTGGTTTTTCCGTGATCTACGTGCGCAATAACACCAAAGTTTCTGATTTGATCCTTGTTTTTGATGATTTTTAGGACCTCACCTGTTGACTTGTATTTTACCATATTCGCAAACCAAGTTATTCAGCTATTAAATCTTGTGAGATAGATAGAGAACTAATAGATCATAACATCACTAACTTTTCTAAAGTTTTTTGCCAAAACAAAATGACAGTCTTTTTGGTTTTTTCTTTTAGCTTTGAGTAAAGGCAAAATTTGTGAAAAAAACGTATAGAAGATAATTTGTGAGATTTTGTTTTTAGAGTTTATTTTTGGATGGATTACCTCCAGACCTACTTTCTTCAAGTGTTTTACCAGTTGAAGATTATGAGGATTTGGCTCTTCAAAAATTATTACAGTATCACCTTTCTTTGCACTGAATAATTCCATGTGAGAGAACTGCTCAATTCTTTCAAAATGCGCATCATGTCCCAGGAGCTCATAAAATTTGGCAGCTCCATACATTGCTATAGGATAGGTGTACATGTTTCCTAAAATAAAGATTCTTTTTCCAAACTTGGATCTTTTTGCAGAACTCAAAGCAAGTTTATAGTAATCAAAATTTTCAATAGCAAATTTTGAAACAATAGAAATACACGTAAGTGCACTATCCAAAAAACTGATACTCCCAGCAGTAAAGACATCTGAGTTTGGAGATTTTAACAGAATTGTTTTAGAACAGGAATTTGCTAACCTAGATTTTTCTTGAGATGTAATTGCAATTGCTTTTTTAGCTTTTTTTGCAACTTTAATGTTTGAAATGGTATTGCCTGAAATTGAGACAAAATATACGGTTTTGTCCTTGACAATTTTTTGACTTTTTAGCAAATCAAGAGGATCCATTGCCTTTACACGAAAATCAGAAAAGGCCTCAGCTAGCATTGCAGATGCCAGTGAATCGCCGCTTCCCGTAAAAATGGCATTTTTTTGCTGGGCATGACTTATAGGCGCATGTCTTTTGAAATGTTGTAAGAATTTTGTCTGCATCTTAATGTCCTTTTCATATGCCTCAATTGTCTTCATGATATGAAAAAATCATCGTCCATATATCAAAATATTTTTTGATCAAATACATCAAAAAAAATTACACGAGTTGATTTTACCACAAATAGCTCACAATAGATATTGCCATAGCAAGCTGGGAATTTGGTTATCTGGCGACATTGGTAACCAAAATCGTCTATGGCCACAAACAAGTTTTGATTTTTATTACGACATTTTTGAGATATTTTTGTGAAAATTACAGTAGGCCATACTCCTGATTCAGATGACGCATTCATGTTTTATGGAATGTTTACTGGAAAAGTAGAGTCTCCTGATTTTGAGGTAACCCACGTTATTGAGGATATTGAGAAACTTAATCGTAAAGCAACCAATCCTGAGCTTGACGTTACAGCAGTTTCAGTTCATGCATGTGCATACATTCCAGGATACACCGTTTTGAGAAGTGGTGGGAGTTTTGGAATTGGTTATGGCCCAATAGTTACTGCAAAAAAACAAATGAGTATAGACGAGATAAAAAACTCAAAGATTGCAATTCCGGGAAAAATGACTTCTGCGTTTTTGTTGTTGCAGTTGATGATTGGAAAATTTGATTATGTCGAGATGAACTTTTCTGATATTCCACAAGCTGTTAAAAACGGTGAGGTTGAAGCAGGCCTTGTAATTCATGAGACCCAGTTATCTTATGAGCAAGAAGGCAATGTCAAAATCCTAGATGTAGGAGAATGGTGGGACAAGACAACCGGAGGGTTACCAGTTCCTTTGGGAATTAATGTAATGAGAACTTCGCTTGGGATGGATACAATTGTAAAGTTTGACAAGTATTTGCAGGCCTCTATACAGTATGGTCTTGATAATTTGGATGATGCAGTAGAGTATGCTATGCAATACAGTCGTGGTAAGCCTAGAGATTTGATTGAAAAATTTGTAAAAATGTATGTCAATCCTGTAACTGTGAATATGGGAGACAAGGGAGAAGAATCCATTAGAAGAGTCTTTGAGATGGCAAAAGAAAAGCAATTGGTTCCAGAATTTAATCTCAGTATTGCCACCAAGTAATTATAGTACAAAAAATTTTTAAAAATAATGGGAGATGGAATTGGCGGTTCTGTTATTGCAATACTATCAGGAAACGCATTTGAGATGATAATAACACATCATCGTAAAGACAACGAAGAAGAGTATGGTAAAACTGAAAAAATCATTATTGCTAAAGTAGATAATCCTGATCAGCCACAGTATGAAGAAAAAACTAGAGAAGACTTGGAGAGAGCTTTGAAAGGCCGATTTGTAACTTGCAATGTTCAATATCGAGATTCCAAAACCGACGCACTAGTTTGCAACGTCTTTGTTCAAAATCCTCCTGAAGGTTTCTAGTGGTAAATTTCTTAATTAAATGTAAAATGCCTAATATATGACAAAATCTAAAATTCTTTAGAGTTACGGTGTTAATTGATAAAAAGATTCTAGCAGGAGGAATTGCAATGCTTGTAGTTGGCATGGTTCTAATTTCTATAATAAACTCTTCAACTCCAGCTGGTAGAGCGGGAATGACTGAAGATGAAAAATTTGAGCTTATGATTGCCGAAGAAGAAAATCGTAACATGAATACTTTGGCAAGTATTTTGACAGGAATTGGATTTTTGTTAATCCTGATTAGTTTTGGAGCACGAAGGAAAAGAAGTGGTGCGGCCAAAAAAGAAGAGAAAAAACCTGAGGCCTAAAATATAACCCACAACAATTATAGAAATTCATGATTCACGCAGAAATTTCCATTTATCCAATGGCTACCCCTAAAACAAGTGCTAGTTTTTACATTGCAAAGGCCATTGAATCAATTCAAGACATGGAAGGAATACGATATCAAATCAATCCAATGGGAACAGTTCTAGAGTCCGAGAGTATTGACAAAATCTATGAAGCTTCAAAGTCAATGTCCGAAGTTGTCCATAATTTAGGAGTAGACAGAGTCGAAGTAATTCTAAAGATTGATTCGCGAAGGGATATTGACAAATCAATGGAAGAAAAATTAGAATCCGTTAAAAAATATCTTGAATCCTAAAATCTATTTACAACGTTGAAAAAGGTATCACGCTGTATTGGTTTACGACCAATTTCCTTTACCATAACTTCGAGCTCATGAATAGATGATGCAGTAGGTTTACCAGCAGCCCTATACACTTCTTCAGAAAATGCAGTTCCAACCAAATCGCTTCCACCATTAGATAAGGCAACTTGAGCAAGTTTTTTCCCATAAGCTACCCAATAGACCGAAATATTGTTCAAGACATTTGCTAGCATTAATCTTGAAAGAGCTATAACTCTCAAATCATAAACTGAGGAGCATTCATTATTTACTAGATGTTTTTGTTCAAGTTCTGTATTATCTAAACTGAATTTGAGTGGAATAAGTGTGATGAATCCATTTGTCTTTTTTTGTAGTTCTCGTAATTTTACCAAATGATCAATTATGTGCTCTGGCTTTTCAATATGACCATATAGCATAGTAGCATTGCTTTTGATTCCAAGATTATGTGCAGTTTCTACAGTATCAAGCCATTCTTGTCCTGAACATTTACCCCGTGCAATTTTTGGTCGGATTTCAGGATGAAATAATTCAGCCCCTCCACCTGGCAATGAATCAAGTCCAGCCTCTTTGAGCCTAGATAAAATCTCTTTTACTGAATTTTTCGTTAATTTTGCTAGAAAGAAAATTTCAGCTGCTGTTAAAGCTTTAATCTTAAGCTCTGGATGGTTCTTTTTTATTGTCCTCATCATGTCTTCGTAATAATCTAGTGGAAGTTTTGGATGAAATCCCCCAACGATATGAACTTCAGTTGCGCCCATTTGTTTGGCAATGCCAACTCGCTGTTGAATTTGTTCTGGAGTTAGAGTGTAAGAATCCTCATCTCCTTCTTTTCTGTAAAATGCACACATTTGACAGCTTGCAGCACAGACATTTGTGTAATTCATATAATAAGATGCGGTAAAGGAAACGTCATCACCAATTAATTTTTTTCTTGAATTGTCAGCAACTGCACCAAGTAAATGTAAATTATCATATTCCATCAATTCGACGCCATCTTGATAAGACAATTCTTCTCCTGCAATGGCCTTTTCTAGGGCTTTAGAATCCTGAACTAATTGATCTAACATGATGTATTCCCAGTTCTTCTGGATATATTCCTTAACAGAATATCAAGGAATAAGTATGCTTGAAACCAAGAGATACCATGGTCCTGCCCCTTGTTGATGAAGATAAACCAAAATGCTATTTGTGTCATGATGGTTTTGAAAATGTAGAAAAATTAAGAGAGCATCAACAACTGGTTCATAAAGATTATTTTGAAAAAAATGATAGCGAGATGAAAAGAGAGCCTGCACCTGGGGACGTCACAGTTTTTTAGATTTTTCTTTTAGTAAATCTTGAGCAAGTTTTTTACTAATCTCAGCAAGGTCATAATCTCTGTCTATATCTAGGGCCTTTTTGAAATGTTTTATCGCGTCTTCGAGATTACCCAATTCTCCTAAGGAAAGTCCTTTGTATGCCAATGCCATTGCACATTTTTTATCAATTTTGATAGCAGAGTCATAGCAAGATATGGCTTCAGAGTATTTTTCAGCAGTGTGGAGTGCAGAGCCTTTGTTGATTAAAGCATCAAGGTTGGTAGGTTGAATTTCTAGTGCCTTATCATACAGTTTTATGGATTGATGAATTTTGCCCAAAGATTGCAGGGTTACAGCTTTATCGATTAATGCATTTATGTTTGAAGGATCTTTTTGAAGAACAGAATCATACAATTTAATGGCCTCTGAATAGTTTCCATCCTCACATAATTCATAAGCTTGCGAAAGCATTTCTTCAGTTTCTTTATTCAATTAGTTTTTGATAATATTTTCTTAATAATATAGATTAAGTTGGAGTCAATTCTACATTTCCAAAATTTTGATTTTATAATTAATATCCCCATAGAAAGTCTTATCATAAAGAACGTATTGACACAATTATGGAGATTCAAGACGCCGTAGAAAAAATTTTGAAGGTTAGCCCATCTGTTCGAGTAGTGACAGTATGTGACCTAAATGGGAAACTAGTATTCTCAGAGCGTTCCAAAAGGGTCAAAATCTTGGTCAACAAAAAACAGAGCTTGGCATCATTAAAGGCCGCGGCAAAGGATTGGAAACAAAGACGAAAACTTGCCAGAACTCTAGGAACATGCAAATATGTCGTTGCAGAATATGATAAGGTAAAAAGAATCGTTATCCCTGCGGGAAGAAACCATATCTTGTATGTAACTACTACAGCGGCATTTGATCATAACAAAGTGATAAGGAAGGTTAGATCTTTCAAGTAACAAATTCCTTCCAAACTATTATTTTTAAAATTAAAAAATTCTAGAATACTCTTTAGTATCCTCTAACAACAATACTCTTGAATATTTTTTTAGTTCTAGAAGTTAATCGAGTTTTCGTCTACCTGTTCCTCTACCTGAGCTTATCCACAAGCCCTTGGTATTGGTGGTAGGAGTGCTTGCAATATCACCAAATTTTATTTTGCCAGTTCCACGACCAACGGTGATATACTTATCTTTAGATGCAGCCTTTTTTGACTCTTGATATTTTTTGTATGCTGCACCTGACCAATTGTCTTCTTCTTTTTCAGATATTCTTCTCGTAGTGCCTCGTCCGCCAACTCTTACTATTCCCATGAAATATCACACTATATGGTTAGTTCACATTAATAAGACTTTGAAGATCATAAAATTTTCCAAAAATACCAAGAAATTTTACGCGAAAATGCTGTAAAAAATAAAAAAATTAAGCCTTAATCGTAAATCATCAAATCTTTTTCTTCAAGCAAACTGTGAAGATTGTTTACAGACCTATAGACATCTTTCTCAGTTTTTGCTCCAGTGCAGACTAGTTTCCCTGAGGAGAAGATCAAAATTACTGTTTTAGGGTCAACCATCCTATGAATTAATCCCGGAAACTGCTCAGGTTCATACATACTTCTAGGAATTGTTCTTGCTGCCTTTTCCAAATGGACCTTACCTCCTAAATTAATTGAAGAGACAATATTTTGTACTGTTACATCAGCATCTTTTTTGATGTTAATTCTTCCCTTTCGAAGTTTTTCCACGACAGTCTTTACTGCTTTTTTTGCTAGTTCTTCGGACTTGGAACCAGTGCAAACCATTTTTCCTGTTCTAAAAAGAAGTGTTGCAGTTTTTGGAGATTTTAATCTAAAAACAGCTCCTGGAAATTGGTCTGGATTATACTCTACGTCAGGGAATTTTTCTTGTATTTTGTTTAGATCCAATTTTTGATCTATAGTAGCTGAGGCAACAACGTTAACAATTTCTATAATAGGAGTGGTTTGTGTCACAGAAAAGTTCCTTATTAGACCTTATTTAAATAAATTTGAATTTTAGTTTGTCTTAATGTTTGTACTATGACCTGTCAAGAGTGTTTGTTTCTAGGTTCTATCTCTAGGGATTTGTTAAAAGATTCTATCGCTTCCTCATATCTACCTAAACTTCGTAACGCTGTTCCCTTTAGATTCCACAAATCTGGATCTTGTGGGTTACCTAACAACGCTTGCTCAAAAAAAGAAAGCGCCTCTTGATAATTTCCAGATTCCATATTATTTTTTCCCATTGTTACAAGTTCGGAAATGTCATCCATGCTTTTCTTTAAACTTCTTTTGTATTATAATTTTAAAAATTTCAGCACTTTGCATATTCAAGGAAAAATTAGTCCGTATCTCCTTGAAGATTTTCCATTTTCCCATAAAAGTACATTTTTTGAATCATCTCTTGTAAAACCTCTTTTTCTCCTTCCAAGGCCTCTTTCTGATTCCATAATTTGGATATGCAGTCAATTTTTTCTTCTTCCGTCAAATCTGAAATCTTTACCTTTTCTTTGTTGTAAAAAATTTCAATCTCGTCAGGTTTTTGCAGATCATCCATAGTTAGAAGAAAGTGGCATTCAAGATTAATTTTTTCAATACACCAATGGATCTAATAATTTATCATTGTATATTGTATCATGCCTAAAACTCAAAAAAACAAACAATTTTGATTGAATTTTTAACAAAAATACAGTAAAACCATCAAAATTTAAATTCATTTTCAATGTATCTTGGACAATGGGTCTAGATAAAACTGATGAGAAGATTCTAAAGAACCTGATTTCAGATGCTAGACTTTCAGCAAGACAACTTGCTTTGAAAATGGGAATGTCTACTGTAACTATCCTGTCACGGATAAAAAAATTGGAAAAACAAAAGATCATTCAAGGCTATACTGCAAATATAGATCATGAGCTATTGGGTTATGACCTTACTGCCATAATCGAAATAATTGCAAAAAACGACATTGTTGAAATTGAAAACAAATTATCAAAAATGGACAACGTTGTTTGTGTATACGATATTACGGGCAGTACTGACACAATAGCAATTGCAAAATTCAAAGGAAGAAATGAACTAAGTGAATTTGTAAAATCTCTTTCTTCGATGCCTAATGTAGAGAATACAATAACGCGAGTAGTGCTAAACACAGTTAAAGAAGATTTCAGGTTAACCTAGGTGAGAAATTGAAAAAAAACATTTTCATTATTTTATCAATGTTATTAGTTGGAGTGGTCCTTCCTACAAACGCTCAGGTGGAAGATTCTAGCTCTAATCTAGAATACGACCTTTCAAATGAAGAAAAAATTATGTTGTTTGGAGGTTTTGCAGTAGCAGTTGTTGGGGTTTTTCTTTTTATTGCAAGAGATTTGATTTTTCGCAAAAAAACTTCTTACGACAAAGAGGAATTTGAATCAAAAAAGGATAAGACTTATGAGAAATATCATTCAGATTGGACCGATGACTATGTTGATTTTACATACACCCGACCAACTTCTGAAGAGGAAGCTGAATTTAGAAAGCAAGCAAGAGAATCAACTCTTCCAGATTATTACAAAATTTTAGGGGTTTCTAGAACTGCGAGTCAGGATGCAATAAAAAACCGGTATAGGGAATTGGTTAAAAAACTTCATCCTGATAAAACCAAAGAAGAAAAAGACGAAAAAATGATTGAAATCATCAAAGCATACAGAATTTTATCCAATAAAGAAACCAGAGAGAAATATGATAAGCATCTTGGTGTTGATCAGCCAAGTTGAATTTTGACAATAATCATGTTTAACTCAATTTTTGATGGGCCTTGAACACTGTTTGTTAAATTTGTATGAATAATAACATCCCTTTTTTGGTTTTCCATATTCATTTCTGTTGTAATTTTAATCTCCCCAAACTCCGTGTTTGGGCCCAGCATTGTTTTACTCAACAATGGAACTATAGACAAATCTTCAATGGTTCCTTTAATCTTGTATGCAAATTTATCAGCAAAATAAACTCCTCCGCGAGTGGTAGGAGAATTGACAGGGTTAGGAGAATTTAAGATAGAAACTTGTAGTAAGGAGTATTCTTTGTCATTTAGATGTAGTTGGAATTTGCATGAACCTGCATCATTTTCTTTTATGAGGCTTTCAAGTAATGGCTTATCAAAACTCATTGATGTTATGAAATCTCAAATTCTTTTGAATCTTTCCCACTTGTAAGAATAAAAATAATTACAAAAAACAGCAAATTTAATTAAAAATTTTACTTGTTTTCTAAACATCTTTAAAAATGACAATCTCTATGACATTTTATTGCAGGAATATGCGAATCCGCACCACTTGAGAAATGAGCTTTTGAGCCTTCTAGTAGAAAGTGGGCTTGAGGATGATTGCTATACAGAAATGCTAGATTACACGGTAGAATTATTTGAAACGCAGGGGCTAGGAAGTGATTATTACGGATATCATAACATCAACCACGAATTAGAAGTAACTTATGTATCATTATTAGCAGCAAACTTTAATCAGATTTCCCAGAGATTCTCCAAGCAAGATTTGAAATATCTGTATGTATCAGCTTTGTTTCATGATTTTGATCCACAAAAAAGTGTAGACAAACCTCATGAAGAAAGCGTTTTGAAATTTATTTCCATGGACAGAAAACTAAGACAGCTAGTAGATTCAGCTGGTCTTGATTTAGAATTAATCAAAGTGTTGATTCTAAGGACAACATATCCATGGAGTGGGCAATTAAAAGAAAATGCAATGTCGCAAATTCATCATTGCTTTAAAAAATCAGAATTGACAAAAACCGATGAACAATTTCAAGAACATATCATGTATCTTGGGTGGTATCTTTCAGTTGTAGATAGAGTAAGTGGTTACACTCTAGGTAATTTTGGCAAAGCAATGGAAATGGCAAAAATGAATGCTCATGCTTTGGCATGGAGACCATCATTAATTGTCAGAAGTTCTGTTGCATATTTTGAGGAATTACTCAACAAAGAAACTGAAATGCTCCAATTGGTTTTAAAATCATTACCAAGACATATGAGAAAAAATTTCTTCGATACTGTTTTATCTTTTATGGATATTAGGCAACAAGAAATTACTATCCAAGCTAATTATGCACATGAAAATCTAAGACTAGTTCCAACTATTGAAAACATGCAAACAAGAGAGGATACAGAATTTAGTAAAACACTTCAATCAATCTTTTCAGAATTGCCAAAACCACTTCAATTTGGCAAAGAAAAATTTGAGGAGTCAATAAGAAACCCAGAAATTGTGCTAAATACCCTTAGAGTAAACGACTGTCAAGGAGAAATTGTTGGATTTGCAAAGGGAGGACCACTTGAATCATATAAATTAAGGCCAGAGATTAGAGATGAGAATTATGGTTTGAATAATACCATTTTTCTTGAACCTTTAGCCTTGAAAATGGGGTATTGGGGGCTTAAAGGAGGAAGCGAGATGAGACACATGTTCATTATGCAAGCCAATGCCAAAAAATACAAATTTTTGACCAGTTTTGCCCTTCGGGATGTCATAAGGGCTAGAGTGGACAAAGAAAAAGCAGAATTTGTAACACTCTTTGATCCTGAAAGATGGGATTATTATCGAATTAAAATTTAATCTAAATTACAAATGAAAATTTCAGAAATAAGAAAATTATTAAAAAATTTAATTTCAGGAGATGTCTATTGGGACAAAGAAATTTTAGAATTTTATTCAGTTGACGCTAGTCTTTATCAAATATTTCCAAAAATCATTGTAATTCCAAAATCAGAAAAAGATGTAATTACTACAATAAAAATTGCAAATAAAAATAAAATTTCAGTTACAGCCAGGGGTGCTGGAACTGGTTTAGTTGGCAATTCCCTCAATGAAGGGATAATAATAGATTTGAGAAATTTTGATTCAATTAACATTCAAAAGAATTTTGTAGAAATAGGAGCGGGAGTACAAAAAGGGAGTTTAGACAAAGCCCTCAAGAAAAAACACAAATTTTCTGCTCCGAATCCATCGATTGGCCCTTATTGTGCTATGGGAGGAATTATTGGAAATAATGCAAGTGGAAGTAAGACCATAAAGTATGGAAGTACTTTAGAAAATCTAATTGAAATTACATTCATTGATGGAAAGGGGAAAAAAATTATCCTACCACAAAATCAAACGTTTGGGAAAAAAATTCTAAGAATTGCAAAAAAAATTGATGTCTCAAAATTTCCCAAAGTATCAAAAAACTCCTGTGGTTATAGACTGGATTCAATAAATTCGGTGCAAGACGCTCATAAGATATTAGCTGGCTCTGAAGGAACGCTAGGAATAATTTTGTCTGCAAAAATGAAGATTCGAAGCCTTCCAAAAAAACGACTTTTGTTTGTTGTAGAATATCAATCAGTTTATGATGCTGCTAGTGATTGTCTTAAAATTAGTAAATCCAAGCCTTCCGGATTAGAGTTTGTTGACAGAGATACTCTAGTAAACTTTGATTTTGAATTTAAAAAAAATACAAAATGTCTTCTTTTTGTAGAATATGATACAAATATTGACACAAAAAGCAAATCTTTTGCAAAACTAGTTTCTGGAAAAATTTCGAAAAAAATTACTAAGGAAAAAGAAATCGAAAAATGGTGGAAATACAGAGACCTTGCCTTATCATTTAGTTTAAAATCTATTAAATTTCAAGACAGAGTTCCCCACATTATTGAAGACGCAACTGTTCCATTAGAAAAACTTGGAGAATTGTTTTCTTTAATAGAAAAAACTAACAAAAAATTCCACACTAAAACAATTATGTATGGTCATGCAGGAAATGGGAATATCCATGTGCGAATAATTTCAAAAAGAAAAAAAATATTCTTAATTGATGAAATTTCTAAATATTATTTTGAACATGTATTCAAATTAGGTGGAAGCATTACTGGAGAGCATGGAGATGGAATTGCAAGATCGTGGTTTATACCAAAACAGTATGGCCCTAAAAATTTCAAAGCATTCATTGAATTAAAAAAAATGCTAGATCCATCAAATATTCTTAATCCAAACAAAATAACTAGCCATAAGAAACATCTCAAAAAACTTGAACCCCTATAGGCACCCAGATTCGGACGCAGATAGATAGGCAGTAAGGCTTTATTAACAAAAAAATTTTGAAAGACACGTGATAAAACAAATTTCCATATTTCTATTGCCACTTCTTTTATTCCCAATAGGAAGCCTCGCTTATGGAATCGAGCCTCTTGATCGGGCCGTGATTAATGATGAGAGACTAGTCAATCTAAGCGGAGCTACTTTAGGAGAGCACATTATAGTAAATCAACAAGTTCAGATAACTGCAAAAATTACCAACGCTCAAGAAGACAATCAAGATTTTGTATACATTGTACAAATCAAAGATGAGAATGATTTTGTTGTTAAATTGGGATGGATTTCTGGTTCATTGACAAGCTATCAAAGTTTCAGTCCCTCTTTATCATGGACTCCAACAGAATCAGGAGTCTATACAGCAGAAATATTTGTCTGGGATAGTTTACTATATCAGGATGCCTTGACCAGACCAGCTATTTTGGAAATTATGACAAGTTGAAATTCTGATTAAGTTCTTACAACTACAAAAAAAATCGTTTTAGAACACAAAAATTAAGATCGGTGTTTTGCCTCATAGTAAAAAAAGTTTAACAAGTTCTCGCTAATATGACCTTAGGCGTAGAAATGTCATGGTAATTGGTTATTGTGTTAAGTGCCGTGATAAAAGAGAAATCACTGGTGCTAGCCCATACACTATGAAAAATGGCAAACCTGCAATAAAGGGCACATGTCCATCCTGCAGTACTGCCATATTCAGAATAGGCAGAGGCTAGATCTTTTTACAAAATCTAGCAAATGCTTTTCTTTATAGAACTCTTCCACAGCGAAAGCGGTGGAAAAAGTTTTTTCTATTTTGTTAAATTCTTCTGTAGATCTCTTTGAATTCTTCAGCAAGATCAAATGAAATATTCAAAAGATGAGACAGTTGGACCATGCTTTTTTTATTTCGTGATAGTTGCCTTAGAATAGTAAGTGCTTTTTGGGGAGAGTTTACATTCAACTCTAAATCTCCGGACCAAGTTCTAAATGCATCATTAACATCTAGACAGAAATTCATTACAAATTGCTCCCAATTTTTAATTGGCTCAGATGTAGATTTTGGCAGAACCATATTTGCTAATTCTCGGAATTCATTTTTTCTGTCGATTAGAAGCATTTCTAATGCCTGGTTAATTTTGGCTTCACTTAGTCCTTCTTTTTTCAAGATGAATAAATTGCTCATAGAATACTAATTTCATCAACCAAGATAAAATAAGAGGGAATTTTGATTTAAATTTGTTTTAATTTTTATAAAAATTCAAACAATTGTTAATGGGAAAGTTCAGAAAATCTGTTTGATACATAATCCCAATTGACAACATTCCACCAAGATAAAACATACTCATTTCTCCTGTTTTGGTATTTGAGATAGTATGCATGCTCCCATACATCTAATCCAAGTAATGGAATTTTATTCAAGGACCAAGGACTGTCTTGATTTTGGGTTGTAATAATTTCAATTTTATTGAAAGTTTGATTAAAGACAAGCCAACACCAGCCACTTCCTTGAATACCCAAGGAGTAGTTTGAAAAAATTTCTTTAAAATTTTCAAAACTTTCAAAATAAACATCAATTGAATCTTCTAGTTTTCCTCCAGGAGTCCCACCTCCATTAGGATTCATTGTTTCCCAAAAAAGACGGTGGTTTTCATAACCTCCTCCAAAAAATTGTATTTTGTTTCGTGAGCTTTCTGGGATGGATTTTAAATCTGAAAGAATTGATGTGATATACTTTGGATGAGAGGTGCCTCCAATTTCTTCAAGAGTATTGTTTAACCCATCAACATAAGATTGATGATGTTTTAGATGATGAATCTCCATTGTTTGTTTGTCAATATGAGGTTCAAGAGCATCATAACTGTAGGGAGGCTTTGGTAATTCATAAAGGACCATACACTAATTTAAGAAATATCCACATATAATTTTGAAGTCGAAAAGAAGATAACTAAACAATTATCAAAAAAATACATGATAAAATTAGGATTAATAGACTTGGAAATTCTTCATTTGGGAATTAAAGGAAACGGAAGATTTGATGAAAACGATTTGGAAAACTCTGAATTAAAAAAAATTGGTGTGGGGAGAATTTTAGATCAATTAGCATCATTGAAGGAAAGAAAATTAATAGACATGAATTCTGACGGCTCGTTTTCAATTACTCAAATGGCTCGACATATTCTTTGGGATAATTCTATTCCTCTTTGGGTGCGAATACTGAGAATTCTAGAAATAAAATCTCAGCCCATTGAAAAAATTTCCTCATTTTTAGCCACTCCCGTAGAGCAAATTGAAAATCAGATAGAAAATTTACGAAAACAACAATTGGTATTGATGTCACCTTTAAGGGAAGAGAGAGGATTGATAAAATTTTACGAAATCTTGCCAGAAGGTATTGAAGAGTTAGAAAAGGTTCAATCCGAGACATCTGCAATCGAGCCTAAGGAGACAAAACCACAAGATGAAGTTTTGGGAATAACTATAGAATTGATTAGAGAGATAAAGGATGTTCAAGAAATTTCTGAAGAAAAAAAACAAAACCTCGTTTCTAAATTAAATCAGATAAAAGAAAAGTTAGAAAAATTTTCACTTTGAGCTGATTTTATCATGAATTTGAGCCAAAATTAGTTTGGCTTTGTCTTTATTTTCATAAGATTCTGTCTTTTCGTCCATTATGGTGTCTATCTCATAAGATTTGTCAACTAGAATGTTTGCAACATGATCATCTAAGGTCCCATTGCCGATCAAATAATATGCAAATACAGTATTTTTTTGTCCAATTCTATGCAATCTGTCTTCGGCTTGTCTATGAATTGCTGGACTCCAATCCAGTTCTGCAAAAATAACATATTTTGCACGTGTCAGATTAATACCAACATTTCCAGCTCTTAATCCTGCAATCATTAATTTTGATTCTCCTTTTTGGAATTTGTCTATTTGATCTTGACGTAAAGAATCAGACTGACCTCCAATAATTGATACTGGTGAGAACTCCCCTAAACGTTCATGGAGTAATTTGTGAATTACCTTGTGATGACAAAACACCACAACGCTTTCTTCAATTTCCATAATGTTTTTTACAAAATTAATTACATGCGGAAGTTTTGCGATGCCTGCAATTTGCCTTTCGCTTTGAATTGCACGCTGGTATGAGGCAGACTTTTTGAATTCTGATTCGGCATCTTTTTGTTCTTCTTCAAGTCGTGTCCAAATTTTGTCTAGTTCTTCAAGATAATATTCTGTATCTGCGTCGATTACTTCCTTGTAGCGAACCTTGTCTTTTAGTTCTTTTAGGACATCTTTTTTGGTTCTTCTAAGCATAACATGTTTTTGTAATTCATTTCTCAGTGAAGCTCGTTTATTTTCAAGAACAATTGCTTTGCCCTTTTCATTAACATAACAAAAGTACTCACAAAACTCTTTGAAGCTTCCAAGAAGTCCAGGCTTTAAGATATCAACTATTGGCCAAATTTCTGAACCGCGATTATAGATAGGTGTTCCAGAGAGTCCTATCCTATAAGAAATTGAAGGAAGTGCTGCTAATTTCTTGACTGCTTTGTATTTTTGTGTGGTTTTTGAACGAAGATTGTGTACCTCGTCACAAACAATAGTTTTGATATTTAATTTTGATAAATCAGGTAATCTTTTGTAAAGTAATTCATAGTTAATTATGTAAAAATCAGTTGCAGGTAATTCTTGTAATTTCCCTGTTCTAATTAGCGTTGAAGTAGGAGAATCATTTTCAAGAATTCTGCCATTCCTGCTTTTTTTCTTTACAAATTTTTCAATTTCTCTAGCCCAATTTTGTAAGGTAACCAGTGGCGCGATAACTAAAACAGGGAATGTTTGTTTTTCAGTGGCAACATAAGATAAAGTCTGAACCGTTTTTCCCAAACCCATTTCATCAGCTAACAATGCATTTCCAGAAGATTTCAGTAAAAAGTCCAATCCTTCTTTTTGGAAATTAAGTAGTTTTCCTCTAAATTGATCCCCACTTTTTGCTCGGTTAAGTTTGTGTTTAATGGGAGGAAGAGTTGGCTTTGGCGCGAAGGTTTTGACGACCTTTCTTTGCCATGCAGATTTTGATAAAATTTCTAACGGGTATCTGTCCATCATAGCCTTGAGCTGCTTGACGCTTTCAGTACTATCAGGTATGATCACTTCATCAATATTTTCCCCATACCATGCTTCAGGCACAAGTTTTGAGATCATGCTTACAGCACGTTGGCCTTTTAGTTTCCAGCTCCAGGTTTTGGAATATTTATCCAGAACATACTCTAATGTTCCGAAGTTTTCCATGGATGTTGCCATAATTTGTCGATAGAAAGTTTTTTTGCTTTATGAATCTTCATGTTTGATTCGATCTAAGCACGGATTTGAGAAAAATTAGTAATAGTTATTTAGTCAAAAAAGTAACTCAGCAGCTTGGATAATCTCGACATCCCTATGGATTTTGGGTTTGCCAAATTTGCAAAAAAGATAATTTAAATTCAAAAAAAATTTTCCTTAAAGAACCATAATGTTTCTTTAAACTATGTTATTTCTATTATTGCCATAAGTTATGAATTTTTGTAACAGATAACACAAGGAAGAAAGTAAATGAAAACCCCAAATAAAAAATAGAAGTGTGGATTATGGCTATGGACACTCAAAACCGCCATTTTTGTTCTGGCTGATCAATTGATCATGGGATCTTGCGGTATCAAAGTCGACACATAATTCCTTTTTGTCTCCTCTATAGAATTCCCAGACATAAAATGCTCCTACATCATTGCCATTGGTACCTTTACCACAGACTTGATTGATGTCAGCGAGTTCTTGGACTGATGGAATATCAAAGTGTCTGATTGTGGTCTTATCTTTTTTGGGATCATAGACAATAGTTGTATCGGTTTCATTGGCTGGACTTACGATATCATATGCAAATCCACTTGCACAATCATCGGAGTGTTTTAGTACCACTGTGTGGGAGTGTGCATCATAATTATCCACACCGTCGTGGTTGTCAAGACCATCTACTTTATGTTGCCCCGTTATCCAGATTGTGTGGATGTCTTCATTGAAAACGCCCACAACTGAACCTAGACCTTTTTCCTCGTTACCAGTTTCTCGTGAGAAATCTCCAAGATCTCCCTCTGCAATTGCCTCAACCTCCCAAGTTTCATCGTCGCCATTGTCATATAGTGTCGCCTTTTCTATGGTACCGGCGTTAGTGATTTCTGGCGTCGGTAGTAAACCACCATTAGCTGAGACATGAGCAGTCATTGAAATACTAATTGCAAAGACTGATGCAACTAGAATTCCGAAGAACAGTTTCTTATTCATGCAAGATCTCTAGTAGCGAGGTTGTATTTGATAGATCTAGAAATGTCCTTTACATTTGTTCAATTTTTTTTAAAATTTTTGTAATTTTTAAAGTAAAAGAATTGTAATATTAAAAATATTACAATAATCAAACCTTTGAAAATTTAATTTTAAAATCTTAATTCTCTGACTTGAATTAACTCCTTTGCCAACATAATCAATTCAATAACAAAAACAAGCCACAGTATTTGCAATGATAGAATACAAAAGGTAATAATGAAATACTAAAAAATTGAATGATTAATCATGGTGCAAGACGGATTTGCATGGGTTTATTTGGTATTTTTCTTAATTATTCCCCTTTCAAGAATTTTACCAAGGCTAGTAAGAAGATGGAAGGAAAAGAATAACCCAAGTCAAGAACAAATCACTACTCAATCATATCAAAGAGAAAATACGGACTTTGTAGAATCACCTAGATCTGAATACAAGGGAGATGTTCCCTCACGTATGAAACCCCAGTCTTTAGAAATGCTAGTTTTAGGAGAGCTGAATCGAGGGGTTAATAATTTTAACAACATACAAAAAAACTTGGGGATTGATGCTGAAAAATTAGATGAGACATTGCAAAGCCTGGAGAAACAGGGCTTGATGAAGGTACAAAATAAGCAGGGTTTGTTTGGCCAAAAAATAGAACTAATTCCCACTGAAGAGGGATTTAAGAAATTTTACTCAGAATAATATAGTATAATTATAGTGAAATCCTAACAATACTATTGTCTAAATATCAGCAACCTGCTATGCAAGTGAATTTTGGAAAGGCAAAAGCAATAGTATTTGGGGCCATTATTCTAATTATCATCGGAGTGGTGGTTTCGGCCTCTGTTCAAATTGTAGATGCAGGTTATAGGGGGGTATTGCTTCATTGGAATGCCGTAGATATTACTATTCTTCCACTTGAAGAAGGTCTTCATTTTGTTGTGCCTTTTCAAGATTCAGTTGTGAATATGGAGGTAAGGACACTCAAATTTGTAAAGGATACATCATCGGCATCTAGAGACTTGCAAACAGTATCAACTGAAGTAACAGTAAACTATAGACCAAATCCTAATTCAGTAAATACGTTATACAAGGAAGTAGGATTAGAGTATGAAAACAGAATAATTCAACCAGCAGTTGAAGAAGTAGTAAAGCAAGTGACTGCAAGGTATAATGCTGAAGAGCTCATCACAAAAAGACCCCAAGTAAAAGCTGACATTGAGCAAGAAATTACCCAACGACTTAATGTGTATAATATCAAAACAGATGTAATATCAATTACCGATTTTCAATTTTCGCCATTATTTGCTCAAGCCATTGAAGCAAAAGTAGAGGCAGAGCAAAAAGCACTCAAAGCAGAAAATGACTTACGTAGAATTGAAGTTGAAGCTCGACAATTAGAAGCTCAGGCAGTTGGTCTTGCAAAAGCCAACATTGCAGAGGCAAATGGTGAGGCCGAAGCAATTAAAATTATTAATCAAGCCCTTGCAGAAAATCCAAATTACTTAGAGTGGTTAAAAACCCAAGAATGGGATGGTAAGTTGCCACTAGTGGTTGGAGAGGGAGGAACACCATTTATCTCAATCCCTGTTGCACCATAGGAAATAATTAATCTGTTCTAGAGTTTTCTCTCAAAGAATCATACATTGCAAGGAATTGCTCAGGTTCTTTCTGCCTGTATTGTTTGACAAGTTGAGATATTTCTTGATTTGAAAGAGATTCGCCCTTATTTTCAAAATATTCCTTTACTATTTCAAATTGAGATTTGTCAATTCTATATTTTTGTAAAGTGTCATTTACTGACTTGTTGCTCAAATAATCAAAGATTACAAATCTGTATATCAAATATCCAGCAATGCCCAAAATTGCAACTATAGTAATTGGTATTATTACAGCAAAGGCCATATAATTAGATGGCATTCTTTGTATTTCATTGTTTTTAACAATTAATGGGGTTTGTTTATTGGATGAGGAGGAGTATTCTCATCATGGCAATCACAACTACACAAATGGGTTTCGTGATTATTTAGACAATCAATACATTCGTAGTGTTTTCGTGTTTCACAAGATCCACAAATCATACCTTCTTTCAATTAGTGATTCGATAGATTTGAATTTTTTGGAGAACTAGTATTTTACCTCGCTTCTTTCCAGTAATTTTTCGGTTAGTTCAACATATCCTTGAGGATCTAAGGGCTTGGCAAATTTTTTGTCCACGTTAATTAGATAAATTGAGTGAAGGCGTGCATTTAAAATGTCATCATGATTAATTGGAGGATTTTTGTAATACCGATCACATAGATCTTGTACTTTTTTAACATCATCTTTTTTCCTTGCATTTGGAGGAATTAGGAAAATTTTTGGGATGGGTATGATGCCAGTAACAGGTGTTGCCAATGAAAATTTTGCGCAATATTTGCTGTATCGTGCAATTTTACTCATAATTCGTGCAGTTAGATAATCATTAGTGTCTAATGCATGGTCAGGGGGAGTAAACCCTGTTTCAATTTCAAGTATTGTATCACCATCGCCCTTTTTTGCAAAAAGGTCACAAACAAGAATTTCTGAGACTTGTTTTTCCACCTCTACGGAATATCCATCGGCAATTAGATTTGCCGCGCAAATTAACTCTAAAACAGAATGATTAATTTTGACTAGATTTTTTTTATACATTTCAATTAGTTGTTGCCTCACATAATTGAGTTTAGGCAAATCTTGTTCTCTAAGTTGAGTGGAAAGACTGCCAGTTACCTCATAAACATCATTTTGAAATTTTTCTAAATCCATTTGTAGATAGTTAGCCTAGTAGTTTAAGAACTACACGGGGAAAATTAATCAAAAATAATTGAAGAAAAATTAACTTTTCTTCATATCGATTCTTAACAACTCAAACCAAAATGAGGTTCCATGTTCAAGAACGTGATGCTCTTAGGATTATTTGCAGTTTTGGTGCTTATCCCCCTAGTCTCAAATTCTGAGGCAAAATTATGGGATTTACAGGTTCAAGCTAATGTAGAAAATTCGCCTATTATTTCTGGAGAAAGACCAATTGTTTCAGGTGTAGTTACTGATCATGCATCAAATCCAGTATACAAAGCAACAGTCAATGTAAAATCCCAATCCATGTCTATTTTTACAACAACTAGTCAGTCAGGAGAATTTAGTGTTGAGCTTGGAAAACATGAAAGAATTCCAGGAAATTACATTGTTACTGTTTCTGTTTCAACCTTGGATGGGAAAACAGGTATGACAACCACCCAATTCCAAGTGAAAGGAGAACTTTCGCCAACAACTGTAACAAACGCTAAACTATCAACACCCCAAGCGCAAAAATATCTAAATTCCAATCCTGAAGATTTTGCTAAAAATCCCATAGGCCTTATGCTATACAACTATTATCAAAAATTATACCAAGAATATCTTGAAGAGCAGCAAATCAGCAATCAAATTACTCAAGAACAACAATATCAAAAGCAACAACAAGATATTGCAAAAGGACTAAGAATCCAGGCTATAGAAGAGTTTAAACCAAAACCGGGAATTTTTTCAGGTCCACAATATGAAAATTATGTCAATAATCTAAACGACGAGGTAAAAGATGTGGTTGTTGAACACTTGGAGTTTACAAAAAATTTGTTTTATGAAGCCCAGCAGATAAGAAATGAAATTATTGAAAATGGTGGTAGTCCCAAAGAAGCTCACCAAGCATACCTGGAAAAACTAAGTACAAGTAGAGATATGATAGAAAATTATCAAAAAGAACCAGAGATTTCTGCTGAAACTGAACAAAATGTAGTAGAAAATGAGCCTACAGAAATTCAAAATCTCGCAACAGACGAGAATGTTGATGCAGAGTCATCAATACTAGTTAACGTAAACGGAGTAATGTTGGAAGTAGATTACAATGACTCCATATTTGTAGTGGAGGTAAATGGCCAAGTTTTACAATTCACAGTCCAAGATGGAAAATTAATCCAAATTAACTCTGATTAGAAATCAAGAATCAAACAATAATTTGAAAAGAGAATTATTTTATTCAAAAGATTTTATCATTTCAATAATTTCTCCTAAAAGTACATCATCTGGATTTACAAAGAATGTTCCAAGAGTTGCTATTGTGATTAAGGTAATTGCGCCAATTATTCTAATCATCATATCTCGTTTGTTATGCTTTTTTTGTTCTTTTGCCAAACCATCAAGAACAGTTTTTGCAATTTTTTTTGTTAGGTCTTGATCATCTATTGTAGTATCTCGTTTTATTGGATTTAGATTGATATCGCTTACAAACGGAAAGTTTTTCGCTTTGCATTCTTGGCAATCGATGTTTCTTTTAGTAAGTTTAAACAAAACCCCCAAAAAGAATGCAGAATATACTGCAACTATACTTAGAAAAGGAATCAAATCACCTTGAACAAAAAGATACCCATAAACTAAAACAAAAAATCCCAAAGGAGGAACGATAAAAATAAAATTCTGCTTTGCACGATTTGATTGGAAACTTCGATTTTTGTAGCTATGAAGCTTCAATGAACCACAATTAGAACAATGTTTTAGAGGACAAACTTGTGCAGTGTCATTATATTCTGTTTGACATAATGGGCACTTTTGCATTTTTTCCCTTAGCTTTGTCTCCTTTAAGAGACTTGTTGAGATACAATTTTTATGAATTCAGTCATAATTTACGCACAAAATTAGGTCTAAAAAGAAAGATTCAATTTTCCACAAATAATAGGAATTATCAAATTGCCCAAATCAAAATCAGGAATAGTCTATCATAAATCCTCATGCATTACTTGCAAAAGAACCCTAGATGAAATAGATAGAATGAAGATGGACATAGAAAAAAGAGATTTTTTCAAAGACCCTTTTACTGAAGAGGAATTAAAAAAAATCATCAAGATTGTTGGAAAATCCCCCTATGAAATGCTAAGAAAACGGGACAAAATGTACAAGGAACTAGGATTAGAAGACAAAAAACCATCAGACAGTCAGATAATAAAGCTCATGGTAAAATATCCAGGATTAATTCAACGACCTATCATAATTAAAAAAAATATGGCAACAGTAGGAAAAGCAGATTTGAAAAAATTAAAGTAATTTTACTCTTCTTTTTTAAAAATTCGAACAGCTTCCAAATGAGAACAATTAGCTTTTAGGCCCTTTCCGTGATGGAATTTATAGAAATTTTTGAAACCTGGACATTCACATGAATCAGAAGTTACAAAGTAGGATTTGTCAGGATCAGAAGAAGATTTTATTTGATAAAGGTCATCATCTATTTTTTTCACCCCGCTAGTTTCAACAAGTTTTTTTGCCTTTTTTATGGTGCTTGCACTCATAATCAAATTTTTGTAAAGTTATTTTTTATTCTTTATTTTTTTCATTACTTCAGACCAATTATCACCAGTTGCTTTCCCTTGAGCTAAGGCATTTTCATAAAGCAGCTCCATAGTCCATGCAATAATTTCTCCCCAGATGGCCTTTAACGACTCATCGTCAGTCCACAGAACACTTGTTTTTACAGCATTCATCGCCAGTATGTTGGTTGCATTTTTTTGAGGATTTTTGTTCCATTTTTCTATGACTCTGTCGCAAAAATCCAAAATATCTTGCTTAGTTAGAGCCAATTTATCAGGCTCAAAACTGGTCTTTTTCAATAGAATTTCTTCTGGTTTGTACTAAATTAGATTTTTCTTTATTCTCATCATCGATGTTATATTTTGTTCCAAAAAGGTATGAAATTATTAATAAACTAATTCAGATCTTCAGTTTAATCAATTGTTATAAACTGAGATTTTTATTCCAAGTTATTGGGATTAAAAAAATTCGTTGCGACAAGAATTGTCACAATGTTTGGGGTTTTAATGGTGACCTTGCTTCTTACTATTTCTCTTGTGGGATCAAATATGGATACCATCCTCAAGCAAGGAGTTGCATACCAAGTAAGAACTGAGATTACCAGTGATCCTACAATTGCAAGCAGTTTCTCATCCACAGAAGAATTTGACGCATACATACAAAATCAAATTGAACTTGCCACAGAAGTTTTAGGACTAGATGAGCCGTGGTATTCACCGCAAAGAATTGGTTTGACTATGTACAAGATACTTTTACTTGATTTTGGTAATGCCACTTTCCTTACAAGTGACGCTGGCTCACCAGACGTCAGAGAAATTATTTTTGAAAAACTTCCCCGAACCATTTTACTTTTCACAACAGCAACAATAATCATTTCAGTAATCGGAATTTTCCTAGGAGCCCTATCAGGAAGTAAAGTGGGATCTGTAGTAGATAGAATAACTTCAAGTTTTGCGATAATTAGTTCAAGTTTTCCAGTATGGTGGATTGGAATGATAATGATTTTTGTTTTTGCGTTTATGTATCAAATTTTTCCAGCAAGAGCAACGCCTCCAATTCCTGCATCGGATCCAAACTACTTTTTTTCCTTGTTATACCACATGACTCTTCCCCTCATTACAATCGTAATGATTGGTTTTGGTGCATGGGCATATTTGGTAAGAAATTTCATGGTAGGAATTATGCAAGAAGACTTTATCATGTCAAAAAAAGTCATTGGTATTAGCAAAAAGAAGATAATTTACACTCACGCCTTAAAAAACGCCGCACCACCCATAGTAACAATTCTAGCCCTTAGTCTTTCAGGCTCACTAGGAGGAGCAATAATCACAGAGGCAGTTTTTGATTGGCCGGGCATGGGCAGATTATATTTTGAGGCAATAACAGTGATGGATTTGCCAGTAATTATTGGTGCAACCTACATTTTGACAGTATTTTTCTTGGTTAGTATTTTCATTGCAGATTTACTTTATGGATACTTTGACCCAAGAGTGAGGACAGCTTAATGAGTATATCTCCTCAAGAAATAAAAAATGAGTTTGTTAGAAGTAGGGTAGGAATAGCTGGCCTTTCAATTTTAGGAATTCTTATCTTGGTTTCAATTACTGCAATGGTTGCCATTCCAAGTGAGACATTTAGTCAGTGGAACAACCCAAGCAATTGGATTTCATATCCCAAAGTAGCAATTCCAGTATGGGTTAATCTGTTTTTAATTGAAAAAATTCCAGAACACAAAATTTTACAAAACCCTGTTGAAAAGATTGAAACTTCAGGGGACATATCTTTGGTATCTCATCAATTTGGTTTTTCTTTTGATTATGATGATTTTCCTAATGATTTCATTTACGAATTTTCTGCAAAATATTCTGGTTCTCCTCTTTTACAAATTTCAGTAATCAGACCAGATGGAAAGACATTAAATTTGGTATCAACCTCTTTGCCTTATTCCAACACAGAAACAATGCATACTGAAAGAGTATTTTCGACAGATGATTCAATAAGAAAGAATTTGTTTTTACAATCAGATGAATTTGATTTTTCATTAAATAGATTGTCAGCTGAAGACATTGTATTTGCAGAGTCAAATTCCCATAAACCACTAAAAGGAAACTATCTATTCATTGTTAATTTGTATGGAGTTAATTCAGAAAATCAAATTTCAGATTCAACTCTAACTATCGGAGGAAAGGCATTTGGAATTATGGGAACAGATGAGTTAAGAAGAGACTTGGCAATTGGTTTGCTCTGGGGGACTCCGTTAGCCTTATTCATAGGCATAGTAGTGGCAATAGCCTCAGTCGCAATGGGTTTGGTTTATGGAGTGTATGCGGGCTACAGAGGTAAAAAGACCGACGAGGTAATGATGAGATTCAATGACGTCATCTATGCCCTTCCTGCCCTACCATTTTTGATCATCCTTTCTGTGACCATAAGTAACAGCATTTTTCTTATGATTGGATTTTTAACCATTTTTGGATGGGTTGGCGTAGCCAAGGTTTCTAGAAGTATGGCACTTCAGATCAAAACTCGAGGATATATTGATGCTGCAGAAATGATGGGGCAGAAAAAATCAAAAATTATTCTACGGCATATTTTACCACAGTTACTTCCATACGCATTTGCAAGTATAGCCATATCCGTTCCAGCCGCAATCACAACTGAAGCGGGTTTGAGTTTTCTTGGACTAGGAGATCCGTCATTTCCAACATGGGGCCAAATTTTACACGACGCCAATGTTTTTGGAGCTGCCTCAAGAGGATTATGGTGGTGGATAATGCCACCAGGTGTGATGATAGCAATTACGGGACTAGCCTTTGTCTTTATAGGAAATGCACTTGATGTTATTGTAAATCCAAAACTACGAAGATAGTCAATTGTTCAATTCAAATTTTCTAATGACATCTAAAGTAGAGTCATTAAGTTTTATTGTATAAGTTGCCATGCTAGGGTCTTGAGATTCTGATAGAGTTTCAGCAAATTTCTTCTTTTCAGGATCAATTGAATCGCTTTCACTAACACATAACGGAAATTTTTTCATTGAGATATTTTGATTTTGGAGATATTCAATGAATTTTTTGTAATTTTGAGGTTCATTCCATTGTTGGCTCTTTTCTTGGCGCGACCCAATCCAGATATCGACAGAATTTTGATAAATTACCTTTTTTCGTAGATCGTCTAATGACATTGCAGAATTAAAAATCTGCTCTTTGCATCTTAGAACCACATCTAGGACATGAACCGCCACTATGTTTGCTATTACAAACTAGGCATACGTAACGTACTTTGGCGTTGCCCCCGCCACCTCCAAAGAAACCTCCGCCGGTACCGGTTCCACCACCATATCCGCCCATACGACTCATGGCGCGTCTGCGTAAAAGCAATGGGAATACAATGAAGATTCCTAAAGCAGCAGCTAAACCATAGGGGAATGGCAAAATCATTTGCAAACCGATGCTAATAGCTAAAGAGGCAAATAAGAAAATCAAGTAAGTTTTGAAACTAAACAATTCATTGAGAATACCTTTAAAATCCTTATAAAGTTTTGTCAGTATTTATCAAATTACCATCATAAATTAAAAAAAATCATATCAAATAATTTCTAAGGGAATTGAATTTCCTTTGCTATCCCATGCAAAAATATCATCATCTCCATATGGGTGTTGCACAATTATTGAAACAAGACCAAAAAAATTATGCAAATCAGTAAGGGATGGTTCTGCTGAGCCACTTGGGTGCGAATGAACAATTCCCACATAGCTCATATCAAAAGGCAAAAAGGAATGTGGAAATCCCGCAAAGGTAGGTCCAGTATGACTAAATGGAGGAATAACTAGACCGTCAATTGTAATATTTCCTTTTTTGGATTTTCCTTTGAGAATAAGGATGCTTTCATTTGGATGTTTAATTTTGCAATAAGATGAGATGCTATCCACAACATCTTGTTTTAATGAAACCCGCCGTTCATAGGATTTTTTCTTAAAAATCACAAAAAGAATTCCTTTACAATACTAATTAATTTTAAGATGTTCGAACCACAGTATAGTCCGTATTGGAAAACCTCTTTAATTTTCCTTGAATTTCAGAAATCTTTCTGGGGATACTTGCTTTGTTTTCTTCAATATCTTTTTTAAAAGAAGAGATTTTGGATTCCAGGTCTTTTTGTTGATTGGCCTCTTTTTCTACCTCACTGTTTAGTTGTGATAGCTGGGTATTATCAAAACTTGCCAATTTGTTTTGAAATTCTTTCTTTTTGTCTTCAAATTCCTTTACTTTGGTTATAAAAGAATCAAGGGATTCTTCAGTTTCTGTTAGATGACTCATGGACTTTTCAATGTCTTTCACAGAAATTGAACCTGATGAAATGCCTTTTCTTACATTTTCTAAAATTACAAGAATTGAATCCTGGTTTTTAGATTCCAACACATCTAAAGGAGAATTGATTAGTTGAGAGAGGAGTGATTTTTGCTCCTTATCCAAAGAAGATGCATACTCATAACGGCTCAGGGGCCTTGAGATTTTAGTAAATTGAGAATCAATTTGGCTTTTTATTTGATTTTTACCTTGTTTAAATTCAGAAAATTCTTGATTTAATTTTAAAAATTCTTTATAATCTGAAGAAGATTTGATTGTTTCAATAGATTTTTGATTATTTTGAATTTTGTCTTTTAATGAATTTATTGAATCTTCAAATTCCTGTATTCTTTTGTTTTTGTTTACAATTTCTGAATCTAAATTCGATATGTCTTGTAAAAGTTGAGTGATTTCATCAGAGGATACTTTAGAGTCTTGAAAATTATTAATCAATCTTTCAATTTCTTTACTGTTTGAATTCATTACCGACAAAATTTCTTTTAGTTTTTCAGCATACTTTTTTGCAAAAATATGAATAACTCTTGTTTGGCGTCCTAAAACATCACCAATTTTTTTTAGTTTCTGATTAAGAGTATTGCTCATTTCAGAAATATTATCAATAGAAGAAATATCAGGTAAATCTGTTGCCTCTTTTTTTATTACCTCGATTACTTGCTTTTTTCCCCTTACAACAATTATTCTTAGATGTTTATCAATGTCATCAACTTTTAGATCATCTTTTTCAAGTTCTCTGATGATTCCTGCAAGCTCTTTGATTAAAGGAGAAACCTGATTTCTAAGGGATTTTATTTCAGCCAAAGTTTGAGTATTTCTTAATTTTAACAAATCCTGCGTGACTTTTCCAACTTCAGATAACTGAATTTCTTTTTTACTGGGAATTTCTTTGGGAATTTCTTTTTCCTTCTTTTTTCCCCAACCAAATACCATTTGTAAATATTGAATTTTGGGGATTAAATGTGTTCGAAAAAACGAGATCCTCAGTAAAAAGAACGGATTTCAAATAATCTAAGTATAATCCAAGATTAAATTTAAAATCAAGCCCAAAATAGCCATAATTATGGTCAAATCTGGTAAAGCCTACCATACAGGAATGGTAAAAAAATCAATTACCATTAATGCCCCAAAAAACAAAGTCTGGAGAAAAATTAGCAATATTGTTGGACTTCCCTCATGGTTGGTGGATGTTAAAAAAACTGAATACCTTTCAAAGAAAAAACGAGGAGTAGGAGCAATACGAAAACTTACTTTCAATGATGGAAACACAATAGAAGAGCATGTAGTTGCTTGGAAAGATGGAGAATACTTTACATACATTGCAACTGAAGGACTTCCTTTACGTGCTTATGTTGCAACTTTATCAATCAAGCCCAAAAGCAAAAACTCTGTAACACTAACATGGGAATCCTATGTCAACAGTCAAAAAATGACAGAAAAAGAATTTTTGGAGTTTCTTGTTTTTATGGGTACGTTCTATGAAACTTCTCTTTGTAATCTAAAAAGCCGTCTTGAAAAATAACCTAGACAAATCAAAGTGTAAATACAGTAAACTCAAACTAATATCATGAGCGATATTCGATTTATTATGATTGGCGGTGCTTTGGTGTTTGCCGGATTTGTGGTGTTAGGTATTTTTGGAGGAAACTTTCAAACAGCAAACATAGAATCTGAAGAATTTGGTGATTGTTACGAATATTTCGAAGATAGGGACCCAGTTCCTATACCATGTTCAGACAAAATGATTGATCAAAGTTCCTTCTTCGCAGTAATAGTTGCGCTAATGGCTGGTGGAGCAATTGCTTTACTGAAAGGATGGAGAGGTGATTGGGATAGTCGAGTAAAACCAGAAGATATGGTTGGTCCAAGTAGAGATAATCGAATGGATGGAGATGATTCAGATAGCAAATAGAAAAAAGACTCTAAGATTTTTTTGAAAAATGTTTTTTCCTTTTATCCTCAGAGTCATCTTCTAACCTTTGGAAATATACTTCTTCGTATGGCATTTCTAGAAAATAATTACAAAATTTACATTTAAGCTTAAAGAAGGATTTGTCCATGTATAGGCACGAGGGGAATGAGGATTAGCTTTTTTCAATAAGGTCTTTGAGATTTTTGAAAACTTCGTCAATCTCCCTCATTCTTTCATCAAACTGTGCGTCTGTAAGAACATCAGGTTTTGAGATAGTAACAATTACCTCAGATTCATCTCCGCTAGGAACCACTCTCATTGGTACATCCCAAGCAGTTTCTTCATCTTCATACAAATGGTCTAGTATTCCAAAATTTTTGTTATGCTTGAATTTCAAATTTGCGTTTCCACGTGGTGTTGAAAAACTCCAAGAACCATCACCATTTTGTTTAGCATCTGGCATCATTTTTGGAGGAGAATTCAAAATTGCATCAAAGACATCTCCTGTTTTTTTACTTACAGACAAAATGATTGTTCTAGATTTGGCCACATGGCAGTTTGAAGTTGATGCTTAAAAAGGATGTTGTAGAAATTATAAGTTCTATTCCTAGTATAGATCGCTTATCAGCATGATTGACTTTGATCTAATCCATACCATAACCTGATATATTATGAACCTAACTGAGCAATGTGTTAAAATTTAGAATTATTACTTTCTTTATCTTTATGGCAGTTTATTCAATATCATTTCAGATAGGAGCAACATCAGAGGTAAGTATGCAAGAGGCAAATGCCTTTGTCCAGGGTTTTTTATCTTCAACACAAGACATTGATGGATGGGGAATTTTTGTAAATAATATTTCTGCATCATTACCAATGTTTGTTCCAGGAGTAGGTGTTGGACTAGGTGCTTATTCAGGATGGTCAACAGGATTTGGGTTTGCTGCAATAATTACCATGGCACCAGGTTTAGCAGAGATTGAACCTTTATCAATTTTATATTCCTCTCCTTATGGCGCAATAGAGTTAGTAGCATATTCTATTGCAATGTCAAGAAGTTTTCTTGTAGTATATTCACTAGTTAAGAAAGTAAATCCAAAATCACTTATCAAAATTAGCTTAATTGAAATTGGGATTGTAGTGGCCCTACTAGGAATAGCAGGATATCTTGAGGAATACCTGATTGCTCTGGAACAAGCTTCCATGTGATTAAATAAACAAACAAAAAATTTTCTCAAAAATAAGAATTATTCTTTTTTACTATCGTTTTTGTGGGTAGGATTTACATAATTTTGATAAATGAAATACCAAGGGTCCATGCTGATACTATCCAAATGCTGTTGAATTACTTCACCTTCTTTTAGTGGCTCTTTCTTTTGTGAATTATTCATCATTTATTATTCTCATACCTTCTAGATAAGTAATTCCCTACCAGTGTTAAAGTGAAGAAATTCATGAGTGAGATTCACTTTACCCACAAACAAAGCACACACCAGACTCAGATATGCTAATTTTTGGGAAATGCCTGAATTAGAATCAAGAAAAATAGTTTAGAATCTAAATCTTTGTTTGATTAGCCAAAATAATAACAATTGTCCCAAATGTAATTAATCCAATAGTTGATAGAAAACATCCCCAATTGACCAGTTTTTCATATTTGATTCCACTGCGATAATCCAGCAATATTCCTCTTAATCCATTAAATCCATGAACGGAAACAAGAATCAAAATTAATTCTAAAAGAAGAGCATAAGTCAAACTCTGATAATTTGAAATTACATTTTCATAGCTGAGAGATTCTGCAAAATTGCCAGTAGAAAATCTAACCAAAATATGCAAAGCAACCAACCCCACCGAGCCCATTGCCGTAGCATAATGGATCTTTCTGATTTGGCTCTCTCTTATCATCAAAATTTGAAAAACACTCCTAATGCATAATACAATACTAAAGCTGCAACTCCGATTGTTACGTAGATACACAATCTGTTTTTTTTGTTCATTGATTCTACATTGTACGGATAATCAGGGCGTCTTGGAGAACCAATTCCTATCCCACCTTGCTGAAACATCAATCTAATTCCATTAATGGTATGAAATGTACCTAAACTAATCATTACAGATAAAATTATGAATCCAACTGGAGAGTAAGCATAAAGCAATAGCTGGCCCCAAGACAGTCTATCAAGAATTGAGGCAGAATGAATTACATGAATTACAAAAAACACCAACAAGAAAATACCTGAAATTCTCATAAAAAGCCAGGAGATTCGTCCAATTCCATATCCTTTAGGATTCAACCAACTTCGTAAAGTCCTTTTATTTTCTTTGTTCACTATGTTGGATGAATTTTTTATTATTTATTGTCTGTCTAAAAATAAGAATCACAAAACAGAATATATTTCGATTTTATTTGTCTTTAAAACCAACAAAACTCGTCTGTTGATGTAGAAATTTTTTAGAGAAAATCTTATGATTAAAAATTCTAAATTATTCTCATACTAATTAAAATTCACCCTAGCTTTAATGAAAAGCAAAGATAAATCCACTTTAGATTGCAACTTGGCCTTTTTCGACGGTCCTTATTCGAATAACATCAATTACATCAGTGACAAATATTTTCCCATCTCCAGGTTTTCCCGTCGATGCATTTGATGCAATAGAGTTTACGATTTTGTTTACCTCTTCTTCGATGCAAACAATCTCTATCTTTCTTTTTGGAACCAAATCATCGGCCTCATAATCATCAGTGCCATCCCCTGACCTAATCATCCCTATTTGGTTGCCCCTACCTCTGACTTCATAGGTAGTCATTGCTTTAACACCCAATTTCGTAAGGGTGTTTTTTACGTCTTGAAACTTTGAATCCCGAATAATAGCTTCAATTTTTTTCATAAAATATCAAATATGCCATATGATAAAAACGATCATGATTTTTGGGCTCTATAATGAATTCTAACTACTTTAAAAAAGCCAATGCCTTTACAATGTCGGTTTTGCTAATAATACCGATTAGAGTTCCACTACTTGATAGTACTCCTGCTCCATTGATGTTTTTATCTAATAGTAATTGAGCAGCCTTTGCAAGGTCTTCATCATACTTTACAGAATGAATGCCTTTAGTCATTATCTCCCCAGCCTTTGTAGTGCTTCCAAAACCAGATTCAGAAATGAAGCCCTTTCTTGGAAATATCACTGAAATGAAGGGATCTGAATTATCAACAACGTCTGTTTCTTCGCCTTGGGTCAATGATATGTTAAAGAGATCTCTAAAAGTAACAATGCCTTCTGGGTTTTCATTTTTATCACGTAGTATTATGCGAGAAATTTTTTCATCAAGCATTTTTAGGACTATTTTTGAGAGGGTTGAATCAGAGTACTGCCATGCATAATATGGAGACATGTATTCTCCTACGGTTTTTGCACCAGAATGAGCTGATGCAAAATATCGTGTTAAATCAGATTTGGTTATTATCCCTACAACATCATCATTTGAAGTAATTACCAGAGAACCAATTTCGTTTTGAATCATTTTTTGGGCACATCTACTTAGTTCTGTATTCTCATCCAGTGATACTATTTTTTTAGAAATTTCAGTGGCTGAAATTTGATCCAGTTTTCTTTCTGAGGTATCAGATAGCAGGAATAAACCTAAATCTTTTTCAGAAATAATATCGGTAATTTTTCCATTTGTGGTTACTAGTAATCGGCTTTTTTTCTCATCAATTATTTTTTTTAAAACCTGGGCCATATTGGAGGTGCTTTCAATAGTAATTGGGTCGTTCATGAATGATTTTGCAATTTCCATATTTTTGAGCCAATTGTAGGTTATAAAAAACAAAAGGAAATTACCAAGAGTGGAAATATTAGATAAATTACCTTATAGGAGTTTTCTCAAATACTGCCCTTTATCCCATACCCTAAGAGAACAGAATAACAACCAAGGCCACATTCCTCACAAATAGGTTTCATAGAATCTTTTTCTGCACTTCCAATGCAGCAAGGTTGCTTTTCTCTTCCCAGATGATCCACTGAAATTATTGCCCAGGTTGGGCAATCTACAGGAGTGGTTCCCTTTCCACCCCAGTTTCTTTTCATCACTTCGAGTTGATCTTTTGGATTAATGATATAGTCTTTTAGTCCGTTTGATTTCATATCAAGAATGTCATCAATAACCTTGTTTCTTTTTTCTCCAAATGGTAACCAAAGTGGATCTCCCTTCATGAAGGGAGTATGAAATTGAAATCCAATTTTATTGGAATATTGTTTCCAGTCATCAATTACGTTTTGGATAGTGTTGTAATTTAACGAGTTTATCGTCATTGTAATCCAGATATCTTTCCAAGCTTTTGGTCCGTTTTTTTCCACGTAATCAATTACATTTTTTCTGGTTTTCTCCCATGAGCCTGCCCCACGGATTTTATCATGTGTCTTTTGGTCGCCATCTATTGAAATCCAGTAAAAGTAAATGTCCTTAAAGTAAGGCAACGGATAGGTGCCGTTTGTTACAAGGCAAGCTCGTTTAGGGAATTCTTTTACGAATAATTCTACAATATCAGGTCTCATTAAAGGCTCCCCACCAACAAGGGTCACAATGAAAACATGTTTTTTCTTGAATTTTTCTTCAATTATTTTTTTCCAATCTTCAACGCTTAGGTCCTCGTTTTCTTTTCTATTAAGCCACCAATAACAATGAGTGCAATGTAAATTACAGACATTGATAATATCTGCAGATGCATAAAAGGGACTTTTTTTATTGAACATCTTGTATCCTGCAATTTTTAATCCAAGATGAAAGTAGAGAGGAGATTCTCTAATAATTTGCGTAAACCCTCTTCCCATAATTTCCATTTTTGTCAAATAATCATAGAACTGCTTTGCATAAAGTAGTTTTGATTTGAAACCAAATCTATGTTCAAAAAATTTGATTAGGTCTCAAATCTTAGGTTTCTAATTTTTGTCTTTTGCCTCGAGCTTTAGTTCTTAAAACTGCCTTACAACATACGCATCGAATACTTTCTGTTGTTAAAAAGAGCCCACAAAAAGTACAACGCTTCTGTCCAAGTTCGTATCTTACCCTGTTTGGAACAGGTTCTGCTTTGTGCATTTGGCATATTCCTCTACATGTTCTTCCCACTACCATTCACCTCCTATTTTTTTTCTAATTTCTTTTGACCTATCTCTGATGGTCACAGAACTAATTCCCGAAATCTCGGAAATTTTTAATTGAGAAATTTTTTCGTTATTCCTAACAGAAGCCAAGTTAACAACTGCAGCTGCCATGGACATAGGATTTTTACTGGTACTAATTCCAGCATCCAAAACCCTACTCATTAAACGGATGGCATCCATTCGAGTTTTCTTGCCAACTCCAACGTCATTTAGAACTCTTTCTACAAAATCTGCTGGACTGTAGGTTTCTGGAGTAATATCTAGTTCATTTACCAAAAATCGATAGTTCTTTTGGAGATTTTTACGCTTGATATTGCCTGCATCTGCTATGTCCTGTAAAGTTCTGGGAGTTCCAGTTATCCTGCAAGCAAGATATACAGTGGCACATAAAATTCCAGCAGTAGAACGTCCGCTTAGTATTTTTTTTCCAGCAGCCTTTCTAAATATGTGTGCAGATTTTTCGACAACAGATTCTGGTAGTCCTAATTTGGCACGTATTCCGTCTAGTAAGGAAAATGCCTTGTTAAAAGACTTGTATTCTTGTTTTGATTTACTGTTTCTATCCCATAATCTTAATCGATAAAAAATTTTTGAATTTTCAGTAGAGAGACTTTTTCCAGTAGAATCCTTGTTAGATTGTTGGATAACAGTAGATAGTCCCATATCAGACATTTTCAAGGTAAGTTTTGTTCCGACTCTGGTGTTTGATTCATACTCCTCTTTTGTGAACCCAGTTTGTTCAGGACCAATATCGATTGCTTTTTCCAAAATCACAGATCCGCAGGTTCCGCAGGCAATCTCTCCAGTATTGAAATCAGTTATTGGAGAAAGATTTTTGCAATATTGGGAATGAATCACAGACATCATTTTTCAGTCCTCCAGTTTGTGTGAGCCGCCTTTTGTGGATTAAAAATTAGTAAAGTACCACAGAATTCACATGAGATTCCAAATTCATAGTTTTCAACACTTGATTGACCGCATTCAGTACAAATTTTGAGTCTAGGATCAACTAGTAAATTTTTTTCTGTAAAATTGTAATCAACATTGGGGACGGTAAGCTTGCTCATAACCCTTTTTAGTTGTTAAGATATTTAAGATGGTGGTAAATTTGGTTACTAGTGCTAATTCCCTATTTACAATAAAAAATTAAAAAATAATTTTAGAACTAGCTAAGGTTTAAAGGAATGCTAGCACTTCCCCATGGTTCGCTGACGCGGAAAACATATTCCTTTGATGGATCGTATATGAATTCTGTTCCACCATAGCCTATGTTTGGTCCAAAGAAGATGTTGAATGTTCTTGATTCACCTGGTTTTATCACAAGTAGTCCGCTTGTAAAATCAGTTGAAGCATATTTGAAAGCCTTGTTGCCATTCCAAACGTCATAATTACATACAGAAGGACCAGAACACATCAATTGAAGATTTTCATTGCTAGTATTTTCCACAAGCATGTCAATGTTGAGATGAGCGTTTCCCGAGGCAGTGATTTCAACTTCTGCACCAGGGAAATAGAACATTGCAGGTCCTATGTTGTAAACCTCTGATTTACTTTTAATTTCTGAAACTTTTATCTCATGTTTGACTGCCCTTTCACAATCCAATCTTTCATATGCCTTTTTGATATTTTGACATTCAGCTAATTTTGCTTCTAGTTTTGACAACTCAGTGTTATCTGAACTTGCATCGGTGGATTCTTCTGTTCCAGATGAAACAGATATCAGCCCGGTTCTAACCATGTATTGAATTCCTTGCAAAAAGGAATCATTGTCTATATCGCCATTAGCCCACCATCCTGCATTGTTTTTGACCCATTCAGGAACACCTTGGGACTTTTCAGAAGAAACCTGTGTTGGAGGTACATCAATTATTCCTTCATTGATAAGAAATTCAATCGCTTGTAGGAATTCGGATTCAGAGATAGTTCCATCAGCCCACCATCCTGCATTGTTTTTGACCCATTCAGGTACTTGCTCTGCAAAAGCAAAGGGTGCAACTGATCCAAGAAGTAATATTGCTGCTATTGCTGTTGTTGTAGTTTTCATTGAGTTGAATTTGCGTTTGTCATATATAAGATAGTGCCAATTCACTAGCTAGTGCCAATTGTCCCTTGTTCAAAAGGTTAGCACTATTTTCTAATTGTGACTTTTTTTATTAATAATGATAATGCAATTAGATTGAGGATGCCTTCTCCCTAGTTGTTAACAACTAGATCCCGTCTACCGAAGCATCCTCGTTTTTTTCTATTTCTAGTGGTAAGTAAGTTATATTGGCTAGGGGTTTAAAAGCAATCATCAATTCAATCCGTTATGAATGTCGCATCTAACGCTAAGGGGCCTCAAAAATTACTTGAAATGCCCAAGCTGACCGAAGATGATGTGTTTGGTTATGTTATGGAGCGTTTCTCTGAACTCAAAAACGAACCAAGTATTGATGATTTAGTTACATTCCATTCTAATAACAAATATCTTCTAATGGCCCATAACCAGTCCAAATTAAAAATTCTGGGCAACCTAGTGGCAAATCATAAAAAATTGACATTAAAGAAAATTTTAGAAAAATACGAAAGTGCCCTCATTGAAACCCTAAATTGCACTCCTACAACCAAAACAAACACAAATGTACTGATGCACCTGTTTGGCTTTTTTGGAAAACACCTTAATCAAAACGAAAAAAAGATTTTTCTTCAATTTATCAAAGATTATCGGGAAGATAAGATAACCCTTGGTAAAGTTTTATCAGAAATAGAACCTATAACATACAGATTGAATAATCTCTACTTGATTAGTCAAACCTATTTCTTACTCTATGCCGAGGCCAAAATGGGAAATATTTTGGAAATGTATGACCCACAATATTTTAGAGATTAATTAAAACATTCTAAAGATACCTGTTTTTAATCGTTAGTAGGCACTAGGATATAATTTTACCACCTGTTAAATATCATTAAGGAAATAAAGTCATTATGACAAAATCAGTCAAACCCATACTAGGAATCAGCAAATGTCTTGAATTTGATAACTGCCGATACGATGGAAAAATTATTGGTAATGATTTTGTTAGAAAACTAAAAAGTCATGTTGACTTTATTCCTGTTTGTCCAGAGATGGGTATAGGTTTAGGAAGTCCAAGACAACCTATTAGATTAGTTAGGATTAAAGGCAAAAAGAATTTGTACCAACCCTCAACTGATGAAAATTTGACTCAAAAAATGGAAGATTTTTCCAACAAATTTTTCGAAGACCTTGAGGAGATTGATGGCTTTATTCTAAAACATTCATCACCAACTTGTGGTGTGCGTAATGTCCGACTGTATCACAAAATTGGAAAACAGGTTGGATTTGATCAAACCGTAGGCATGTTTACAGAATTGCTTAGTAAGAGATTCCCATATTTAGTAATAGAAGATGAGGCAAGACTACGAAATTCTGTATTGAAAGATTCCTTTTTGACCAGGGTTTTTACAATGGCGAGATTAAGAAATTCCCTATCTTCAAAAGATGAAACTATACAATTCTTCAAGGATAATGAAATGTTGTTTATGTGTTATGATAAAAATAGTTCCAAAAAACTAATGGATTTGCTATCTTCAAAACCCGAGGAATTAGAAGAAAAGGACAAGATAATTCAACTAGTCTATAATTTATTAAATAGAATTCCAAATTCTGATTCATTATTTGGCACCTATCAATACATTTTGTCTATGTTTTATGATAGATTAACCATTCCCGAAAAGGATTATTTCAATGCAACAATGTCAGGATTCTCTGCAGGTAATGTCATGCCTTCAGAAATTTCCACTTTATTGTATTCATGTGCCTTGAGATTTGATGTGAAATCGATATTGTCCCAGACAATCTTTGAACCTTATCCAAAGGAATTGGTGCAAAATAATTCAGAACGAAGGGAATACTCCCTATTGAAAATATAAAGTATTTTCCTAATTCCTATTACCACGATAGCAGTAAAAAATCGGTTTGTGATATTAAGTTAGAGGGTAATAAAAAGGAGATAAGAGGTAATTCAAAAAATTTTGGAAGGCTACCAAAATCCTTTGATTCTTTTTACCATCTTATAGTCGTCATGTAGGATAAATGATACCATCAATCCCATCACAGTTCCGAAAAGCACATGGAGCCAAAGTCCATACCACAGTACAGTGTCTGAACCTACTAACAAAGAATACAATGCCTCAAGTTCTTCAACTGAAAGTCTATCCTGGTCTGTGATACTAAATTCTGCGACGATAGCAGGTGTCATAATCAAGTGGTTGATTGGGAGGAAAAATACGGTAAACACAATTAGACCTGTCACTGCTCCCATTAGAATTCCCTTTGGAGGAGTAATGACTTGGAAAGTTCTCCATTTTGAAGCAGCCGCAGAATAAGTTGCTCCAATCAATGCAGCTGCTGACATGTGAGCCATAAATCCAATCGCTATTGCTTCGGCACCTTCAAGTCCCATTGGTATACCAACAGTCTTGTAAAATGTTCCATTTGGAATTCCTAGTTGTTGGTCGATAGCAAAGAATGAAGAAAATAAGGCACACCCAGCTACCAGCCCTGCAACGGCTCCTACCTTTGCTTTTCCTAATGTATGGTGTTGTTGCTGTTGCATCATGGACCATGATGGGTTGTGATTATATTTAATGGGGGCTAACTTTTTCTTCTAGTGCTAATAAAAACAAAATTTTGTTAATAATGATTTGTTTGATAAAAAATAAAAAATGATTAAATTGGTTTTCCTTTGTATTGGTAATCAATCACTTTGTGAAAGAGATTATGAGAAGCAATTATACCTATTACGGTAAGTGCTATTCCCACAAAATTTCTTATTATGATTACGGTACTAGGATCTCCAGCAATCAGAGACATTTGGAATGCCACATAGAAATTATCAAACAGCCAAAAAGCCATTGTGACCCACGTTAAGATTCCTGCCATCAAATAACCTAATCTTGTTTTGTTATAGACAAATAGAATAGAGAATCCAATTGTAAGATACCAAATCCCAGAGGCTAAAAGCCATAGAGGTTCATAAACTTCGGGTCTATTGTCCAACCAATAATAGGTGCTTCCGCATATACCATAAGCAAATAGACTTACCAACAAAATTTTTTGGTTGATTTTGAAACCAGTTTTTTCTTCTCTTTTGTTCATTTTTGGTGGATTGGTATTGATTTCTTTAGTGGCAATTTCTATTGCCTCTCTAACGGATTTTAGTTTAATTGGAATTATTTTTTTGATATCGTTATTTCTTACCACAGTATCATGAACAAGACTATCAATTAGAGGTCTTGCTAAGGAAGCTTTTACAGGTGTAATTAGGTCTACCCAATAAGAGGACAATCTGGTTGTCAGAAATGGAATTTGAATAACAAAAAGATTTTTGTTCAAATAGGCCGAATAGTCTCTCATTAATTCTTCATAGGTCATTTTGTCTGGGCCTCCAATATCATAGATCTTGCCAGAAGTTTCTGGATGCTCAAAACAACCAACTAAATATTCCACAACATCATCCACAGCTATGGGTTGTGCTAATGATTTTACCCATGAAGGACATACCATTACTCTTAATCTTTCTACAAGGTATCTCAACATTGCATAAGAACCTCCTTGAGCTCCGATAATTATCGAAGCTCGTAATTCAGTCACAGGAATAGAGCCTGATGATAAAATCTCACCTACTTGTTTTCGGCTTTGCATGTGTGGAGATAATTCATCACCCTCGTTAATCAAACCTCCAAGATAGATTATTCTTTTAACTCCAGCTTTTGTAGCTGCGGAAAGAAAGTTTTTGGCTTGAACTTTTTCTCGAGATGCAAAATCTTCCCATTCTTCCTTGCTTCCCTCCATCGAATGCAGTAAATAGTAAGCTACATCTGTTCCCTCTAATGCAGTAGTAAGATTATCTACATCAAAAACATCTGCTTTTACAAATTTAACATAAGGCTGGTCTGGTATCTCTCTTCGGGACATTCCTTTTACTTTAATGCCCATACTCGCAAATTTCTCAACAAGTCTTGATCCAATAAATCCCGTTGCGCCAGTTACAATAATAGAGTAGGGCCGATTTTCGGCGACCACATCACTATCTGCCTTTTGAGACATTTATTAGATTACACCTACTCTGGGAAGTTTCTCTAATTTCCTCTTGCGGTTTACCCTAAGACCTACCCCAACTGTTACCAATCCAACGAGGGTCCAGAAAGCACCACCCATTCCGTATGCAGAATGTAGAGTATAATCTAATTCTCCAGCAATGGCAAAAGATACTCCTAAGGCAGTAATTATTCCACCAGATATAACAATAGTTTTATCCAAGGATTTCACCTCCCTTACTTCCAAATATAGTTCGGCATGCCAGAACAACTCCGGGATATTTGCATCTCAGATAAAATGAATTCTTCATGGTGTGTTTTTTGTCGTTATTTTATTTAAAATGGTGCCAATATTTTTTACTAGTGGTAAATAGAACAGTCATGAAATGATTTAATCAATGACAAAAAGGTAATATTTTTGGCACTAGATGGATAATTTGGCATTAAATATATACCATAGCAGGATTAAAAATTTTAAAATGGTATACATCAGGGCTAAAAAAATTAAAGGCGACCAATATCTCTACCTTGTTAAAAGTGTCTGGGACAAGCAAAAAAACACCTCAAGGCAAGAGATTGTCAAGTATCTTGGGAAGGCAGCTGATGTTCTGAAAGACGATATACCTCCTGATTACAGAAATGATCCAAAGATCATTTCATTTTTGGCATCCCACAATCCTGAGAATATGGCCAAAAAAGAGGAGGCCAGGAAAAAGACAAAAGAGCAGCTTTACAAAAAATTTACTCAAGGAGATATCAAGTCATCTTTGAAAACTTATGAAGATTATGTAAAATTATTCAATTCTGCAGATTTTTTTGATAAAATTTTACGTCCAGTCATGTACTTGATTGGAGAGAATTGGGCCAATAACAAAATCAGTATAGCCACTGAACATGTAGCCTCTAATGTTGCCCAGGGACTTGTTAAAATTATAATGGATAGAAATCAGGGAGAATCAAATAAGAAAAAGATACTTGTTTGCGTTCCACAAGGAGAAGAACATAGGTTAGGATGCGATGTTCTAGAAACTTATCTCAGTTCAAAAGGATTCAAAGTTTACAATTTAGCAAATTCGGCTCCAAATGAATCTATTATCAGTTTTATTGAAACTGCAAAGCCAGACGTTGTTTTTGTCTCAATAACATTAGAGGACAACATAAAGCCTGGTCAAAGGCTGGTACGGAAAATCACAGAGGCATACCAAATTCCAATTTTTGTGGGAGGTTTTGCCTTACAATCTGAAAAAACCCCAAAATTTGAGGCTACTGTTCTAAAAGACACATCCTTAGAACATTTACCCAGATTAATCAGAGCAGCATAGTCTAGTTAATAATTGGTTTTTGTTGTCTCAGGTATTCGAGTATTTTTGGAAGACACAGAATTGAACTATGCGCAGCCGAATCGGTTCCGATTCCATAACTTACAGTAGAGTCCCCAACGAAGAAAAGACCATCTATTCCGTTTACCTTGTGTGGCATTTTTGATTTCCATACTTTTCCTGGTTTCTTGACAACTGATTCCACCAGACTCCATCCCATTGGCCTTTCCCAAAGTAAGGAACTTTTGAAATCCGGATAGATTGCGTTTATTTCTTCTTTCATTTTTTCTACAGTTTCACGTATTTTTTGGGGGCTTTTCACATATTGTGGAGGTACAGGTGTTCCTGTAATTATCAAATGCTCCCCTTTAGGTGAAACTTTTGGAGTCATATTAGAAATGAAAAAAATTCCCTTTGCAGTATATTTTTCTCCAACAGGAAAAACAACATGACGAGTATCTAATTTTTTAGATAAAGCAAAATGTACTTCAATAACGGCAGTGGTATCATTTAGATTATCAATTTTTTTTAAAAATTTTTGATCAAAAACTTCCTTATCAAATAACTGCTTAAGAGCTTGGTATGCAGGATATGAAATAACAATACAATTAGTCTCTATGAAATTACCTTTATTATCAATAAATCCAGTAACCTGGTTGTTTTCAATTAGGATTTTTTTTATGCTGCTATTAAGCAAAATTGAATTTCCTTTTGATTGAATGTAATTTGAAAGGATTTGAGAAATTTTATCATAACCTCCATCAGAAGGATATGCAAATTCGCTAGTACCGCCTTTGAATGGATTAGCCCTAATTATTGTTCTTGCAAATTCACCCAAGGAAATGTTTTTGGCGCTATCAGCAAATGCCAACATGCAAACTGCTTCAAAAAAGGCATTAGTTTTCTCATCTAAATTTTTGGTAATATCAACAAGAGAGGTGTCATCCCAAGATTCCGTTTTTTCAATCGATGAAAATGCAAGAGGTAAAAGAATTCTTAACAAAGCAAGCCTGCTTTTTAATGGAACCATAGACAATTTCAGAAGATCTAGTATGCCCTTTGGATAGATATGAAAAGAATCGTCAGAATAAAATGCAATATCATCAACTCTACCTAGTTTTAATTGAGATTCGATTCCAATTTTCTTGAGAATTTGATAAATCGCTGATTGAGTGTAAAATGGCATAATATGAAACCCGTTATCTAAAATGTGATTTTTGTAGGTGATTGATGCAGTCCTTCCACCAACTTTACCATATTTTTCATATGTTGTGGTCCTAATACCCTCTTTTGCCAAGAGAGCAGCCATAGTTAAACCTCCTACACCTGCACCAATTATTGTGACATTTTGTGTCATTGCTTGTTGATCTTTATTTTGATATTTATCTTGCTGGCATCATAATAATCTAGTGCTAATTTTTTATTTTTCTAAAATTTTCTCATGAAGCTCACACTGATAAATGAATTCATCCATTATTTTGTTGACTTGGTTTTTGACAAATTTTTGTAGTGGATAAAAAATCACGAAAATATTATTGAAAGAAAGATTGACTTCTATTGTTATTGCAGTTCCTTTACTTGCTTTTTCATAATATTCAACAAAGGATGAACCTTTTAGGGGCCCAGATAAAATCCAAATTTTATGAATGTTGGGCTTTTGTATATTATGTTTAGTTTGTATTTTTCTTCTTATTCTTAAGAAAGATAATTCCTCCTCTACTAAAAGTTCAGAGTTATTTGCCTGGGTAATTTTCAACGATTTGAAATATTTGGGAAACAATTTTGAAAAGTTTTCTAAATTGGTACTCAACTCGAATATTCTATCTCTATCTAGAGATGTCGTTCTATGAAGTACAAATTTCAACAATGTATTGACATTCCTAAAAGATAGTCTTTAAGATTAGTTTTGCCAACAGGAATGTCGGGGTATAACTCTTTAATCGATTTGCATATCAATACCATTGCATTTTTTACTGAATCAGTTTTTTCCGGATCAGTCAATGGGAATAATCTTATTGTTGTTTTTGAATCACCAGACAATACTTCGATAAAGAATTCTTGATTAGTCTCATCAATGACAAGAGTAGAATAAAGGGCATTGTTTTTGGCTGAATTTAGATACATTTCTTTTACACGAATTATTGAGTCTGACTTCAAAAATATTGGTTGGAAGGCATCTTGAATCTTCAGGAGGTCAACCTTTCCGTTTAATACTATATGTGGCATGTTTTTTCGATGTTTTTTGATACTCTGGTGCTCAAACCGTGAATAAACGTTCTTTGAATTCCTCTACGAACATGTAAAATTTACACCTCGCGCATGCCAGGAAATCTTTAGAGTTGCGTCCATTTGAAGCGGTAACCAATACTAATGCAGGTGACCTACACTTTGGGCAATCTGCCACCAAATCCCTTCGATTTGAATATTGAAGATTCATACTGTACTTGAGTGAATATGATATTTAACTAATGCCAACCAAAATTGATAGTGCCAATTTTTTACCTTTATTCCAATACGATAAAAAATCCAATTTATCATGTATAATCTCATTGAAATCCTATTTAGATAATTAGTAAAAAATAATGTTATGAGAAAAATTTTTGTTATTATTGTTGTAGCAATTCCAATTCTACTAGCATTAGTATTTGTTACAAATTCTGTTGCATCTAATACATTTCCCTTGATAATTACTTCGACCACCCAACAAGAAAAAATCCAACAAAACATACAACAAACCTATAACTCAAGTCTTCAATATTGCCAAGAAAAATACCAGGAAGGAAATTTTAAGGATCAAATGAATTATGAAGAATGCCTTGAAATTGTAGAGAGTTGGTACGTAGATAGTATTAAAAATTCTCAACCCTGAAACTAATTTCAAAATATAAGCAATTGAATAATAAATTTGATAGGTCGCTATTGAATGCGGAATTTCTGTCCTAAAGTTTTTCCCATTAATTGCAAAGCATATCTACACACATTTGGGGTTAGGGTGAAAAATCCTCTGAAATTTCCATCCTCATATTCCTCAGCAATTAAGCCAAATGGCCCATAAGGTCCTCGAGTAATCACACTCCAAACATTTACCAGGTTTGTGTTCTTGCAGTTAATTACTTCAATTTTATCAGGAGTTTTGATTTGTGTTTTGCCATAATTTGCAATGACCCAAACTTTAGGTATATTTTCAATCATTTTTTGATATCTTTTTTCTACAAATTTGTAACGAGCTATTTCCTCGAAGGTAGCAAGAAGTGGCTCACCATTATCTTGTGCGTATTTTTCTATTAATTTGCTCAAATTGTAAAGAGGTTTCCTTTCAGAATGAAAATTATGATACCCTTTTTCAATAAATTTATCTAACTTCCATAGTGGTAAGATAGAATTATCAAGATCATGCCATTCGGCAAGTTGAGGAAATTGTTCCCATACAGAGGCCACAAAACCAGAATATGGAGTTACCATAAAATCCTATTTTTACTATAAGATTTAAGTGAATCTTTTAGAATGTTCTTCATGTTACCGCACTGTTTTTATTCATTAAAAAAATACATTAGATGATGTCAAGATATGAAAAAGTTCTCAACATGGTAATGGATTTTAACAATTCCGTCAGACTAGCTGTAATAAGTAATACTGATGGAGAAATTTTATGGAATGCAAAAAGGAAAGATGTTACTCTAAAAATACCACTAGCTGAAACAAAAAAAGCTTTGAAACGTGAAGCCTCAGATTGGGTCGAGAGATGCAAATTAGAAGACCGGAGCAATATTGGAAGAGCAATGTATAACATAACATCATTTGAAAAGATTAAGAGAGTCTCAGTTCCAATTGATGCCTTTCATCTATTATTCATCAGCGTAGATAACGAACCAATCAAAAAAAGCAAAACCAAGAACTATGGTAGAATAGTAGAGATGGGTAAAATTATGTCTATTGTAGACTTCGTAAATAATTTTGAATGATCATATTTTGAAAAATTTTCTAGATTTCGAATTTATGATTAGATTAAATCACTTAACTTCTTGAGCTTTTTCAAATCAGTTATCTCGATGTCACTACTAAGGGTGACTATCTTTGCTAGTTTGGGTTTGGCCTCTTTGCCTAATTTCATTACTGGTGCCCCCTTTAATTGAATTTCAAAGGTGATATTTTTTTTGCTAAGATCTTTTGCCAAGCTTTTGGCCTCAGTTAGTTGCTTAATCAAACCTGGTTTTTTATCCAATTTAATTGGAATATCAATAATGTCAAGTATTCTTCTATTGCCAATGGATTTAAAATTCATCGAGGGTTTTTTTCCTGTAGATATACTCAAACTTCCGTTTTCTAAGTAAGTCAAAAAATTGGCGGAGAGATTTTGATGTTTCATTCTCATCCAACCTACTTTGCGGTTATAGTCAGCTTCCCTGTTAGAGAAACTGTTCCAGTGGGAACAACTTTGCCTGCTCTTTCCACCTTGCCTTTCATTTCAAGATTCTCAAAAGCATATGTGATGGATGCGTGCTTTGCTGTAAGCTTGTCAAATATTTCAGCAAGCAAATTAGCCCATTCTTGTTCTTCTGCCATAGGGGCTTTTGGTGTTTATGATATTTAACCTAGTGGTAAGCAAATTCCTAGTGCCCAATTTCAGAGAAAAATAAAAAAGATTTACATTATTTAAAACAGATTTTAGATTGTGGAAATACCCCCAGAGAAAAAATACATTGCATTGAAAACTTTTAAAAAAAATGGTGATGGAGTGGTAACTCCCGTTTGGTATGTAAAAGAAGAAAATTCGTTATGGGTAACAACTAGAAAAAAAACAGCAAAAGTCAAAAGAATAAGAAATAACAATAAAGTTCAAATTGCGATTTCTGATTTTTCTGGAAATCCCAAAGGTCAGTGGTTTTATGGAATTGCAAAAATAGTGGAAGGAGATGTAGCCAAAAGAGCAATTAGATTGCGAAATAAAAAATATGGATTCATGTCAAAGGTTGTAAGTCTTTTTAGTTCTTCAAAAGGAGACTATGTTGTTTACCACATTGAAGATGAATTTCAAGATAAATAAAATAGAATTAAAATTGTTTAATTTTGTGTTTAACACTCTTTAAGGAAATCCCTTATATTTTGAAAATTTTTATACTGAATTTTCTAAAAGGTTTTCATTCACAAAGTAAATTGTCTTTGTATAAATTTTGTAATGTCCTAATGTAATTATGGTTCAAAGTAAAAAACAAAAAATCTGTGACCATTCGCTTTTGATTACAGATTTCATCACTGGAGAAATTTCATGTAGTAAATGTGGTATAGTTCAATCTGAAAAAGTCATATCCTTTGGACCAGAGAATTTTGGGCTACAAAATGATGATTACCAGGGAGCTGTTAGAACGGGTCAAAAAATTTCATTAAAAATGGCAGATATGGGGTTATCTACATTGATTGAATCCAAAGATAGAGACTCTTCGGGAAAATCCCTCTCAATTGATAACAAAAGGGCTTTTCATCGTCTTAGAATGTGGGATAGGAATAGCCGGTTTTCCCTCCAAAACCAATCATATACAAACGCATTTACTCTTCTTGATGCAATCAGATCAAAATTGGCACTACCCGATCATGTTGTTGAAAAAACAGCATATCTTTTTCGTAAAGCCTATCAAAAGAAGCTACTACCCGGGAGATCAAATCATGTCATATTATGTGCATCTCTTTATCTGGCATGTAGAATTACCGAGACTCCAAGAACTTTATCTGATATTGCCCAAGCAGGCGGAGTAAAAAAGAAGACAATACAAAGAGGATATAGATTTCTTTCAAGGGAACTTGACACATATGCAAAATCGTATAATCCTTGTGAATTTGTTTCTAGGATTTCAAATGAAGTAAAAATATCTGAGCGTTCCAAAATTTACGCTAGAGAAATTCTGGAGATAGGAGTAGAAAAAGGAATAACGGAGGGAAAGCATCCAATGGCCATGGCAGCGGCAGCTGTTTACTTGGCCGTTCAAAAAAATAATGAAAACATAACACAAGCAAAAATATCTCTTGCTGCAGGTATAAGTGCCGTAACGATAAGAAATAGAGTTAAGGAATTAATGGTGTTAGAAAATTAATGAAATTGGCACTAGCACCCATAATTATCACTAGTTAAATATCACAATAGCATAATTACGGTCATGACAGCACTAGTTGAAAAAGTCGTGATACAGCAGCCCAAGTTAGAACCATATTTTTATCAATTCTTTCAGGATGTTGTGAATACCATGCCAAAGGTGGATCCTGATCTTCTAATTAGAGTAATGATGTTTCAGGTTAACCTAAAAAAATATCCAGGACCAGATATTCCTCACGTAAATCTCTATGTGAGATACCGAGAAGGCGTAGATCTTCACCAAAAGCAAGAAGAGGGTCGTGACACGTACCCATTTGAAGTAACCACAAGCAGGTGGGGAGATGGAGTGATCTTTTCAGGTTTGATGAGTATTGGGACTGTTGAATCTGTATGTTCAGACCCCGATATCGTAAAGGTGACAGGCGAGGCTAAGCCTACACATAACTAGAATCAAAAGTTTGGCACTAGGGGTAGTTTTTACCCCTCCATTATATTTTGTGAATTCCTATATACATTGAGGTAAAATGCAAAAACCAGTATACACTCAATCAAAGTCCCCAACGATTAAGATTATGGCCTTAATAGCTGGAGGACTTGCTGTGGTTCTGCTTTTTACAATAACACCATGGAATTTGGTTCCAACAGAAGTAACAGAAGACGTAACAGTCTTGGCAATTACAAAACACGGTTGTGTTGGCGAATCAAAACTAGGTGTAAGTGTGATAGTCCCAGAATGCACAGCAAAAGTAGGCGAAGTGGTTTCAGCCACATTCAAAGTTCCTGCGATGGAAGTCAATGGATTCTATGACAAAATTCAAGGGAAATTAATAATGGTTGAACCATGAATTTTTTTATTTTATTTCTTTAAAAATTTCTTTTGATTTTTGCGCCTCTATTTTGTGATCTACTATTGGTTTAGGATAGTTAAGATTTGAAGGGAAATTTTTCCATAAATTATGAATGACAATTGGAGTTAAGGATTCCAGTTTTGGAATCCATTTTTTTATATACAAACAATCTTTGTCAAATTTCTCTTGCTGTAACCAGGGATTAAAGATTCTGAAATAGGGGACAGAGTCACAACCTGTAGATGCAGCCCATTGCCAATTTCCGGAATTCACAGCAGGATCATAATCTACTAATTTTTGGGCAAAATACTTCTCACCTAATTTCCAGTAAATATGAAGATCCTTAGTCAGAAACGATGCCACAATCATTCTGACACGGTTATGCATGAAACCTGTGTGATTTAATTCCTCCATGCCTGCATCGACTATTGGAAAGCCAGTTTTGGCATTACACCATGCCTCAAATTTGACCTTAGAACGAGACCATGAAATTTTTTGATATTTTTTCTTAAATGACTTTTGTGTAGCAAAAGGAAAATGAAAAGAAATATGATTGAAAAATTCTCTCCAATAAATTTCGCCCATCAGAGTATGATGGGTTCCTAATTTTGAGAGGATGTAATCGTACGCTTCCCTAATTGAAACTGTTCCAAATCTCAAATGAGAAGATAATCTTGTAGTGAGGGTTATTGGGTAATCTCTTGTTTTGTCATAATCTTTGAAGTTATCTAGATTTTTTAGAATTTTTAATCCATTTGAGCGCCCCCCAGGAAATTCAGATTCAACGTTGGGAACTGAAATGGAAAAATCGGAGATTTTTTCTCTATTAAAATTATTTTTTAATTTCCTTTGGGATTTTCTGACAGGAAATATCCTGGCTTTTTTATAAAATTGAGAATAAATGGTGTAAGGATTATTGAGATTTGTTTTAATCTCATTAGGGTTATGTAGTAAAAAGTCCAGGGTACTTGATAGATGTATTTTCAATTCTAAGCACAGTTTATGAATTTCCATATCTCGTTTTTTTGAGTAAAATGAAAAATCAGTATTCATGAAAATAGAATCTATATTATGTTCTTCGACGATTTTTTGGATTATTTTTTTGGGGTTTCCTTTAAAAATTTGTAAAGAGGTTTTTTGGCTTTTTAATTGTTCATTCAAATCTAAAAGAGATTCATTAAGAAAGTTCCATCGAAATTGTGAATCTTTAAAATGCTTCAAAAAAAAATCATCATAAATAAAAATTGGAATCACTGTCTTTGAATTTTCAAGTGCTCGGAATAATCCAGTATTGTCCTCTAGGCGTAAGTCACGCCTAAAAACAAAAAGAGATTTTTCAAATTTACTGTTTTTTGCATTTCCTGACAAAACTAATCAAATCCATTTTTAACTAATCTAGGCCCAGGAAATAATTTTTTTTTCATTATTAGAAAAACCCAAAAACATTCCTAAAGTAATCCTTGGTGTTGGTCCTTGAATCATTGTTACTTCATGATATTGAATAGGGTTGATTAAAACTAAATCTCCAGGTTCAAGATTTGAAATCTTGCAAGATTTTTCTGAAGTAACAACTTTGGAAGAATACCCAAATTCTATTTTTCGATATTTTTCGTCAGTTTTTTTCCAATTTTTATTATAGATTACCAAATCACCTCCATGTTCTGATTCTTGTAGGTGTAAAACACATGATAGTTGATAATCAATATTTGAAATAGAATATTCTTTTCCTTCATAACCAACATGATCCTTGTGTACAGGTATTGATTTTCCTAATTCATGAATACGAATAACAAAAGGAGAGTATTTTTTACCATATTCATTTGCCAAATTTATTTTTGATTCAGGGAAAACCATTTTTAGCATATTGAAAATTCTTTTCGTGGGGTTTTCTTTTTGAGAAAATATTTTCGAAAATTTCTTTTGAGTCTTTTTTGCTTGAATAAAATATTCCATCTTGTTTGTTGCATAAGACATCAAAAAGGGTCCAATGTGTTTTAGATTTTTCTTTTGGTAGTCTCCAGGGGCGGTCATTATTTTATTGACTATAGAATGGCAACTCTTTTTATCATAAAATCCCTTCAAAATTATTGCAGGAACGTCACTTGAAATGAGAGATTGGCAATTTACTCTATGTAAATCAGATTTTTGAACTATGAGTGGGGCCCACACTAATACCCACCCACGCCGGAATGGGAAACTTTCGCCAGAAGAGTTCCTTCCTCTCTTCTATCTACTTCGCATTTTAGAAATGCATCTTTAATACATTCTTGGAGAGTTTCAGGTGCCCATTCTTGTTGATTGTGAGGAAAACCTGGTAAATCGGCAGAGGTGATTTTTATTTTTTCAGAGTCTGAGTAATTTTCCTTGTTTCCATTTTTTCTATGAGTGACGTTTAGAACAAAAGAATCTTTTGTGAGTACTTGTGACCCATTCCCCCAAATTATATCTGTCATAAATTGATATTATTTTTTTAAGATATTAATTATATCATTAAACTAAATTTTTTGGCACTAGGAATTCTAATTGATACTTATTTTTGAGAATACCAAAATTTTTTACACGAGTAGCATTGTTTTTTCCACACTACGCTGTTATTCTCTTTTACCATCTCAATATTTCCATAATTACGAGACCCGCATGTAGGGCAACCCTCATCTTTCATTTCAGATATCTTTCATCCTTCTTGTATAATCATAGTTGAAAATTTTTTGAGGAGTTATTTCAATTGCTACCTCATTTTTTGAATTTTTCTTCAAGAACTTTGTTAATGTTGATTCCTTTTGTCCGAGATACTTGTTCATCAGGAGTTCAAGTATTTCATTGCCTTTTTCTTGGATGATTTGAGTAATTCCTTCACCACGGGTTCCTTTGTATGGAGGCTTGTCTCCTGCAATTTCAAAAGCGCATTTTGGGTTATTCTCCAAATATGAAACAATTTTTGCATTACCTTGTGTAGCGCAATAAATCCTTCCATCCAATTGGATATACCAAAGAGAAACCACTGTAGGCATACCGTTTGGTTTGATGCATGCCAGCCTTATTGGGATTTTATTGTCTGAAACCATCTCATCGAATTTTGAGTTTTGCAATTCTTGCAATTTTATTGTCCCTCGCAAATTCTAATAACAGATTTTGAATAGCAGTAATCACATGACCAATCCTGGAAATTTTTTCTACAGTTTTTGCATTCTTGAATAGTGATTAGACTCATAGACAATTTTGGGTGTTTTGATATTTGAATAGTGCTGAGATTATTTTCTAGTGCCAATTGAAGGACTTGGAGTTTGAGTTAAAATAGTAAAAATGGCAGCATAATGCATGAAAAAAGCAATTCTATTTGTTTTTGTTTTAGGCTTTCTTGTCACAACCCCTGCATTTGGACACAAATTGATTACTCATGATGATAGTCATCGCAGTCTGGAAACTGCATTGGTAATACCTGATCATAAAATTTCATGGGCCATTTATGAGAATCTTGATACAGGAGATACAAAATTCTATACTTTTGAAGCAAAGAAAGGGGATTCTTTCTATGCAAGCATTGTAGTTCCAAAGATCCAGGGGCTAGAAGAATACTCTCCAACTTTAATTCTAATGGACCCACGAACAATACAAAGTTCCAATGAGGCTAACGAGGGTCTATTATCTACAGAAAAATTTCTTTATGAAGGGTCATATCCTGGAAGAGAGTTTTACGAACCCTTTGGACAGGTTACTTACTGGGAAAGACAAGAAGTTAAACTAACCATTCCTTCGGACGGCCAATATTATATCATAGTAGTGGATGAAAAAAATCAATCTGGAAAATATAGCCTTGCAGTTGGAACTATAGAAGATTTTTCCGGAAGTGATTTTGTCACAATTCTACCTCAAGCATGGTTTGAGACTAAAATTTTTGTAAATGATTACTCAGCAATAGGAATATTCTTCTTTGTACTCGCTTTACTAATTTTAGTTCCTATATTTCTCATAATTAGAAGAATGAGAAATAAAAAAGGAGTGATGACGATTAAAGAAAATAATCCAAAATATTGATTATAGAAATAGAAAAACCGTTTATTACATAAAAAACAAAAAACTTTTCAGAAAAACAATTGAAAAAGAGTTTTCAAAATTATTCAAGAAAAATTTTGAATGATAAAGGCGGGGTTTAAGATCAATAATGAAATACGATATTAGGTTTTCTAGTTTAATCAAATTCGTCGTGGTTGGTGCAAAGACATCCTGGGTCTCGTATTTTTGAAGAGGCACACGCGCATTCTTTACAACAACCGTATTTCAATTCCAGTTCTGAATTTAGTAATGATATAATAAAATAAATTAGTTGTTCATTATGAACCACATTTGAGTAACTTGATCGAATTGAAAAAATACAATCAACTCATTTAGAGTTGATTTTTGGGCTTTGTTGGAGTAATTCCTTTTTCAACAAAATTGGAATGCTGTAAAAGGTTGCCAGCGCAATTGCATCAGATGCCCTGAAATTTCTCAAAACAAGTCCTTTTTTTCCTGTAAAGTATAGATTTGCTCTTAGTGCATGCCCGCTAACAAAGATCCTTACTTTGACAAGTAAAAGCTCAGCGTTTTCACAGATTTGCTCAACCAGATTGTAGATTGTAGGAAGTTCATCTAGCCTACCTTGTTGAAAATCAGATATGCTTTTTGCAGTTTCAGCAGAAAATGCAGACATTGGAAACTCTTTTCCATCTTGAGTTTTGAGCAATAAGGCACCCTGGCCTAATTCTGTAATCCCTATTTTGTCGATTGTGACTACTTCACAGTCCTCATCAAGGTCTGTTATATTGACTACTGGTTGATTTGAGATCTTTGGTTTTGTTTTAGAAAAGAACCGATTCAAACCAGAATCTTTTAGAATTTTTGATATGTTCATAATTTGGATATAAATTGCAATTTTATTCTTTTATACCCTCGGTATTTTTGGAGTAAATTCTAAGAAAAGTGTATCTATGATGAGAGGATGTTAAAATCGATGACAAAAGGAATTGTTGTGTTTTTTATAATACTAGTTTTTTCAATTTCCTTTAACAGTAGTTTTTCATCTCCTGAAATCGATGATGAGGTCATAGTGGCTTTTGAAAAGACAGAATCAAATCCAATCCCAGACTGGTTAAACAATAACTTGCGATGGTATTTAGAAGGACAAATTTCTCAAACCGAACTACTTACTTCGATTAATTGGCTTTTAGATAACAACTACATGCATCTTTCCGATAAAGCTGCAAAAGAGGTAGAAGATATGAGAAGCGAAATAAATTTTCTTAAGCAACAATTAGAGGATGCAGGAATTTCCACTCCAAATCTTTTGGAGGCAAGAAAGGGGACAAACGAATCATCGGCAATTTCAACCCTTAGAGTCGCCACCATAGAAATTCCCTCAATGAATGGAGAAAATTACAAAATTTTAATGACTTATGGAGAAGGGACAGACATTGAATCATTAATTCAGTATGTGTTAAGGGAGGCATATATGGAAACTAGTGAGGATTTAGAATTTTATTCCGAAAAGGTTCAACATTTTAATGACCTAAAGTCAGCCATATCTGCAAATCCAGATATATTTAATCCAGATTTCATCAATCCCGAAATTAGTCCTTCAGAAGCAACTTCATCTCAAGTTGGCCCCTCCCAATCCAAAGTTCTGATAATGGCCAGTTCAGCAGATTTTGAATTGGCTAAAACAATTGTAAAGGAAATAATGAGAAAGGGAGGAACAACTACGGCTTGGGAGGAGGGAATCATATCCTTTGAAAATTCACAAACCACTGACAGTGTTGTTGATGATTTACAGGGAATAGTTGTTTTATGTAATAATGAAATTGATAAACAGACCCAGCAAATTGATGCTGAATTAAAAATAATAGAACAGTGGCTTCAAAGCATCTCTGAGGAACATGAATCAAATTATGATGATGCAGAAAGATTGACAAGTGGAGACACTTCCGAATCGTCTTCACAATACAGAGAATCAGATCTTGAATTTATTACTCGGAATTTGGCAAGCATTGATCAAAAAATAAATTCTCTACAAACAGGGGTTAAAGTATTAGAGGAAAAAATCTCAACTTTAGGAGACGATGCAGAGTTAGCAAACATTGATTTACAAAATGCACTTCAAAAACAACAACAAACTCTTCAAACAATGTCAAACGTGTCAAAAGCACTTCATGACACTGCAATGTCTGTAATTCGTAAAATTGGATGAGACAACTTGGAAATTTACTCTAGGCCTTTACTCAATATGATTAGGTGTGAAATAAGTCAAAACAAAAATTAATTCCAAAATCCAAAATTACTTTTCATATCTTTAAGAGATTTTTTTGAAATTTTTAGATTCTCTGGAAAACTAAATCTTAAATGATCAACTATCAAATTTGGGTATTTTTGGCATAACAGTCTCAAATCCCAGCAGGGAAAGAAGAAATGAAAGCACAGCAGACGTGGCCCTCTATCTTTATCACGCATGATTATTAGTCTGGAGATTTCATCCCCAATTTCACTTTGGCAAGTATCGCACACATGTCTTTGGCTTTTATTAAAAACAGGGGATGGGGAAAGAGAATTTAGAGTCATTAATTTGTCTCGATTTTATTATTTGGTAGGTTTTTCTACTGACTTTTTTTGTATGTAATTAGTAAGTAAATCCGTATAGATTTGATCAAGATGGTTAGAAATCAGTCGGCTTTTATACATCATAACTTATGGAAATTTTTATAGATTTAAGAACTGCGTTTACAAAGTAGTACAAATGATTTTGAAAAAAATCTATTTTGCTGGTTTTACAATTTCAAAGGTCAAGGTTTGGTCTTCAAGATGAGAATTTTTACATGTACAATCAACTTCGGGAAGAAGTGTGTTTATTGCAGTGTATATGTAGTAGGAATATTTTGAACCTAAATCATGCGACAGGATATATTTTACATGGTCTTCATTTGCGATTCTCCTAAATGGAACATGAGAATGAGTTAACCACGTATCGATTATCTCAAGGAAATTTTCAAGATTAAATTCTCCTTTCATATACACAGTTGCGTTTCTTAGCGCACCCCTACAAATGGTAGTTGCCAATATTTTGATTTCTCTTTCAGATATTTTGCTTAAGATGTCTCGAAAAATTGCCTTTGTTACAAAAATCAAGCCCATTTCTTGGGCAAACTTGTCCCATTTGAGATGGTTATCAACCATATTTGTTAAGGCATTATTTACAGAAATTTTTTTTAATTCACATTCGTCCTCAAGTGCTTTTTTTAATTTTTTATTAATTCTAAAAGAGATTACTGTACTTTCTTCTCCCACAAAAAATAAAAGCAAATCTCACATTTAAGCATGTTAATTTCATAAAAGAGATTTTTAATATCAGCGAAATCGTATTAGCATATGAATTTTGGTCCAATACCATGGATAGCTTTAGTATTATCTTTAGGCGTTACTTTGATTTTTTGGTTGGTAATTCTAGATTTAGAAAATGAATCTCAACAAATTGAGTTTAATGGATTTACAGAAAAAACTACTTTGCAGATTAAAGAGCAATTAGAAACACATGAGCAGGTTTTATTGGGTTTTGAGGGTCTTTTTCTAGCCTCAGAAGAAGTTACCCCAAAAGAATTTTCGGAATTTTTCAAAGTTCAAGAAATTTCTGAAAGGTATCCAGAAATTCAAGGACTGAGTTACAATCAGTATCTGCTTGGTGAAAAAGAAAAGGATGAATTGCTTGAAAAAATGCAAGCTTATGGAATAGATTATTCAATCTATCCAGAAGGTTCAAGATCTACATATGCCCCAGTTGTTTATTTAGAACCGCAAGATGAAAGAAATAAACAAGCAATAGGTTTTGACATTTATTCAGATGACTTAAGGAGACAAGCAGCAGATTTAGCAATCCAATCAGATGCAATTACAATGACTGAAAAACTCACATTAGTTCAAGAAATAGATGAGAAGAAACAAAATGGCGTTTTGCTCCTTATGCCCCTCTACAAAAACAACGAAGAAAATAATTCACAATTAGATGGGTTTCTGGTTCTAGTAATAAGAATGGATGATTTTGTTGAAGGTATTTTAGGAGTTAAAATTTTTGAGAGCATTGAAATAAAAATTTATGATAAAGTGAAAAATGAACAAAGCCGTTTATTTTCCTCCCATTATGTAAAAGCCAATCCTGAAAGACAGATATTTGAGAGTACACAAGAATTAGAATTTGGTCAAAGAGTATGGATTATTTCCTATCTAGGAGAAATTCCTGATCAGCAAACCATTCAGGACAACAAATTAGTAATTCCATTTATAGGAATATCAATGAGTTTTCTATTATTTTATACATTATTGTTATTGTCTAAAACTGTTAAACTAACTAAAACAATAATTATTAAGGAAAGAACTTCGGCATTAGGAGAGCTTGCAGCAAGATTCTCTCATGATATTAGAAATCCAATGTCCAATATCCAACTTGCATTAGGTATTCTTAAGAAAAAACAAACGTTTGCATCTGGAGACGCTAAGGAAAAATTACAGATTATTGAGAAAAATCTCAATAGAATTTCTCATCAAGTAGAAGATGTCTTAGATTTTGTTAGAGTCCATCCACTCCAAAAGAAAATGTATAATCTAAAATCATTATTGAATGAGACTTTAGAATCAGTCAACATTCCTGAAAACATCAAAACAATTATTCAAGTGAATAATGTATCAGTATTTGGAGATTCTGATCAGCTTCAAATTGTGTTTAGAAATTTGCTTATAAATTCAATACAAGAATTGCAAGGAAAGGGAGAAATAAAAATAAAAGCACAACAAGATTTGGCTAAAACAATAATTGAGTTTATAGATTCAGGACATGGATTTTCTGGCATAGATAAGGATGAAATCTTTAAACTTTTATCGACCACAAAACAAACCGGTACAGGGTTAGGATTAGTCACCTGTAAAAGTATAATAGAAAATCATGGAGGAACTATCGATGTTAAAGAGCACCCAACTACATTTACATTAAAACTTCCTAGAAGGTAAATCAACGGGAAAAATCAGAAAAAGGCAAATTTCAGATTTTATGAAGCCTTCTCCATTGTATCTGAAACAGAGTTTAAGACCAAGACCGAGATGGGCTTTTGGTGACAACTCAACTTTTTCTGTATATTTCATAGGAAGGGAAGTTACTTAAGCATAGTTGTGTGTTCTCAAAAATTGTTACAAAATTGTGTTATGAAATATAATTGAATTAATCATGGTCCACATTTAGAGGATCTCGGCATTTTATACATGTGGGAATCCCATTTTCATCAATCTCTAGATCCACATTACTTGTATAGCATCTTTGGCACAGTCCTTTCATGCTTAATTGAATATATTTTTGTAATAATATTATTTTCTTTTATGGTTGAAACTTTAAAAAACAAAATATCATAAATAATTTTTTAGTAAATATAAGAGATAAAACATGAAGTATGAAAACGCAATAAAGGAATTACAAAAGGATTCCAAATTAAAAAAAATAATAGATGATGTGGGGCCTTGTAAAATTCGTGTTATGAGAAATCGATATGAGGCCATTATAGATGCAATAATTACGCAACAAATTTCTGATGCGGCAGGAAAGGCAATTGGTAAAAGATTTAGAGATATTTTTCCAAAATACCCTCTTCCAAATGAAGTGCTAAGTACAGATGATTCAACCCTACTTTCCTCAGGAATCTCTAAAATGAAAGTACAATATATCAAAAATATTTCAAGTGCAATAATCTCAAATCAAATCAATTTAAAAAAAATTTCAAAAAAAGAAGATGAAGCAATAATCAACGACCTTACTCAAATCAAAGGGATAGGAAGGTGGACTGCAGAAATGTTCCTCATCTTTGGATTAGGAAGACTAGATATCCTTCCTCTGGGGGATTTGGGATTAAGAAACGGGATTCAGACACTTTATTCATTTAGTGAAAAACCATCTGATGAAATTATAATCAAAATTGCGCAAAAATGGAGGCCATATCGAACAGTTGCTACATGGTATATTTGGAAAGGGGTTAGAAATTTCAAGAATGTCTAGTTATACTGAATAGACCACTGAATTGATACTAAAGATAATTCAAAAAGGAATTAATTAAAAACCAGTGCACAATCAATGCTTCAATGGCCTAAGAAAATTTCATTATTCAGATTAACAGGGGTTAGGAAGTTTAGAGAATTCATAAATTCAATTTTTCAAATCCTGCATTTTGAAATTAAAGGTGTAGTTAATTTCGCTCTATAATTTCCAAGGATAAATAAAATTCATAGTCAATTATTAGAACTAGGGTTTTTTTGATATAATCTTAAATACAGTAAATAACGAACGGAAATTGAATAAAAATGAGTTCAACAAATTCAATTATTGAGCCACTTTTTAGACAATTTTTAAATCAAGTGATGAATTCTCAGCCAAAAATCGACCCAGAGTTGATAGTGAGAATTATGCTGTTTGAATTGAATCTCAAAAGATATGTTGGACCTGATATTCCTCATGTCAACCTTTACGTCTATTACAAAGAAGGAACAGACCTTCATAAAAAACAAGAAGAAGGACGAGACAAATATCCAATTGAAGTAACACAATCAAGATGGGGAGATGGAGTCATCTTTTCGGGATTGATGGGAATAAAACATGTTGAAACTATCATTCAGGATCCTGATATTGTCCGAGCGACTGGATCAGCAAAACCAACACACAACTAAAATAATATTTTTCTTTTTGAAATTTTTTTGTTAATAGGGATTAGTTTTGTCCTTTGTTAGATAAATCAATATTTACTCCCATAATTTGATTCATCTTTTCAATCACCTTATCGATTACTTCAGCCTTTGTTGTGAAAAATCCTCTAAACCAATCTCCTTTTTCAACACCACCCAGGTCTTCTGCAACCAAACCAAAGGGACCATCTGGACCATTTGAGGCAACAATCCACATATCTTCAAGATTTGTACCTGCGCAAGTAAGAATTTCAGCTTTTTCTGGAGGAGTTGTTGGTGCAAAGAATGGGTTGTCAAATCCACCAATTACCCAAGTTTTTGGAATATTATTCATCAAATCAAGATAACGTTTCTCCACGTATTTGTAGAGGTGTTCAGTTTCAAATACAGCCACTAGAGGCTCATATGCCTTTGCTGCATATTTTTCTATCATAATGCTTAGTCTGTAAAGGTCACGGCGTTTTACCTTATCATACCGGATAAATTCTGCTATCATGTGATCATTTAGGGTAGCAAATTTTTCTTTGTCGGTGATATCTACTAATTCTTCTTTTGCAAGATCAGGGAACTGGGCCCAAATTCCATCTAAAAATTTTTCATTAACGTTTTCCATGGTTTATCAAAAGTTGTCACTATATTTTACATTTGTGGGCTGTTTTTCAACTATTTTTCTTGTTAAGATAGTTGCAACATTTACTGCCACATGTTGTGACGCCATGCTGATTTTATCATTAAGGAAATCTTTTTCAATTTGATTTAGGGTTGGTTTGAAAATTCTCTCAAAAAACTCTAACTTATCAAAATTTTGAGAATACTCGTGATATGTTCTGAGGGCCGAATTTATTTCTCCCTTCGTGAAATCGTCATATAATTTAATTTTCCATTCATCGTCCAATGCAGAACTAAATGGCGATTCAATTGATTCATTTGATTTTGTTTTTAGTTCGTATGGCATTTTATTTCACCCAAATTCTAGGAATTTTTTCTGTTCTAGTTAATTTCGATATTTTTTCAAGAGAGAGGTCTTGTACCACATCAACCTCCCATGAGAGAGTTTTTGTCTTTGTTGCTTGACCCCCAACAAAGATTGGTTTTTTGTAATTTTCCCGGATATTTTCTACAAGTCGTTTAGCAGATGAGATGTTCTCCTCCAGAGATACGGATATGAAAACAAGGTCTGGGCTTTTTTCTCTAATTTCTTCTAATATAGATACAGTTGATGTATAGGCAGGTAGATTCCAAATCGTGTTTCCTTTGGATAAAAGAAAGGACTCTATAACTTTAGAACCTAATGCATGCTGTTCACCATAGGGCAAACAAATGAGGATTTTTTTCTTTTTTGTGTCTTGATCATTTTTTTGATTGATTTTATCTATGAGACTTTGTGCGGTGTTGTAAGAGATTATTTGTTGCCCTAGTTTGTTTTGTAATTTGTAATTAGATTGTTCAATTTGATCTATTGTGGGTCGAAAAACCTTTTCTAAAAATTCTTTAGAACCATACACTTTTTCAAATGAGTCATACAAAGAAAATGCCCCAATATCATCGCCTTCTCTGAAGGACAAAAGTAAATCATTTTTGCATTTGTTTATAGCATCATCATGTTTGTTTGGATCAAAATATTTTAGATTTGAAAAGAAATCAGTAATTTTTTTGGAATTTCTGTAGTCTTTAGGAATGTCTTCTATTGTTACTGATGACTTTTTTCCAAGATACTTCACAATTTTTTGTTTCGAAGTTTTTCTTTCTGAATCCCAGTCACTTTTTACTAAATAGAGATATTGCTCACCTTTTACTGCTTTAATTCTTAGGTATGCCATCAAAAGATATAGGCACTGAGTATTTAATGGACTTCCTCACCTAGGTGAGTTTTTTAATTTCTTTCAGACATCATATTTTAATTCATAAAATAAGATTTGGGCATTCCATAGATTTCGTATCCTTCATTGAGAGTTAAGGGACTAGAATTTCAGTCGCTTTTATTACTGTCTAGAAAAATTGAATTAAGTTAGTATATGAAAGATAAGCGATCGAAATTGCAAATTTATTACGAAATTATGATGGCAATTAACCAAGATAAACTTGAAAATGAAAAGATATCCAAAACCAGGATTCAGCAAAAATGTAATACTTCCTATGACAAGCTACTCAAATACTTGGAGGAAATGGAACAAAAAGGGCTAATTCAGATGAATCATGATATAGAAATCACTCAAAGAGGGCAGAAATTTTTCAATGACTATGCAAGAGTGAACAATTTGATAGAAGAAATTACCAGTAGACTAGTCTAAGGAAAATCGAATTTTTCCACTTTATCGTCCTTTGTAAGAACTAAAACAGAGTGGTGAGAATCCAATAGATTTTTCATGAAATTTCCAGCCAAATCTTTGCTTACAGATGGAACATGAAATGAGCAAATAAAGTTACCAGGAATTTTTTCAAAGTTATCATCAACCCATTGTTCTATTTTTTCCATGGACTCAGTTTTCTTGTCTGAATTAAAATCAAAGTAATGTGTTGAGACGACCCTTATTGGTTCATTTTTGGGCAAAGATGCCACCTTTTCCTCTATCATTTTGGAATATTCGTCAAACGTTTTTGGAATTGGTATGATGTTTAGCAAGTTATTTTCAATTTTATTATCTACTGGAATCCCAAATTCTTCCAATCTTTCCTTTAATGATTCAGGTTCATTGGTAGTGTAAAAACATCTTTGATTTTTGTCTAATCCAGATTTAATAAAATTAAACTCTATCTTTTCGGCATTTTTTTGATCCTCATGAAAAAGCAGGATATGAGTATGATTAAGAGATTCTAGATATTCATGACTTATTTCAGAAAAACTCATGCTATTCTTTTTTTTGGGAAAAACAACCGTAATAAGCTTTAACTTAACTTTGGCACTAGTGGCAAAGGTTTCCCTTGTTTTTATTTTAAAAAAATCAAAAAAAAATATGAAAAGTGAACCTGCAGTATTAATTATATTTTACACTAGGCGCGGAAACACCGCAAAGATGGCCGAAGCAGTAGCTCAAGGAGCAAAACAAGAAGGAGCAACCATCAAGTTAATGAGAATTGCAGATGATGTTCCAATAGATATTGTAAAAAAAGATCAAATCTGGTTTGAAAAACATCAAGAATTAGAAAAACAATATCCAACATCAGATGAGTTTACAATCATTGAAGAGATGTCAAAGGCAGATGCAATAATTTTTGGTTCACCAACAAGATTTGGTAATATGGCACATGAAATGAAAAAGATGTGGGATCTTAGCACGGATCTTTGGTTTACAGGAAAACTAATTGGTAAGGTAGGAGGAGTTTTTACTGGGGCATCAAGTGTTCATGGGGGTCAAGAAACAACTGCTCTTTCAATGATGTTCCCAATGCTTCATCAAGGAATGATAATTGTTGGACCATCATATGATACCAAAGAACTTCATGAAAGCGGAAGTCCATATGGTCCAAGTACTATAGTTGGTGCAAATAGTGACCAAATAAAAGAGGTGGACCTAGTTGTGGCAAGAGCACTTGGTTCAAAAATTGCAAAAATAACTAGTAAATTATCTGATTAAAATGAAAATTGGCTATGCGTGTCAGAACCTTGAACTACGTGCAAATACCAACAATACGTTTCGGTTAGCCTCATATTCGGATCCTAAAATTATTCAAACGATTGAAAAAAACTTTGAAGAGTTTAATAAAATTCTAGATTTTAATATCAAAAACAAATTACTTTTTTTTCGTCTTGGTTCAAGTTTCATACCATTTGCCTCACATCCTATTTGTAAATTTGATTGGGAAGAATATTTTCAAGATTATTTTGTCAATCTAAGTAATACAATAAAAAAAAATAAAATTCGTATTTCTATGCATCCAGGACAATTTGTTGTTTTAAATTCCAAAAAAGAAAACGTTGTTTCATCAAGCATTAGAGAGTTAGAATATCACTCAAGGTTACTTGATTTGTTAAAATTAGACGAGTCTGCAAAAATCCAAATCCATGTGGGGTTTCCTCAAGGAGATAAAGAAAAGGCAAAAACAGATTTTATAAAAAATTTTGATAAATTATCAAAATCTGTCAAAAAAAGATTAGTTATTGAAAATGATGAGCATTATTTTGGAGTAAATGATTGTCTTGAGATTCACAATTCAATAAAAATCCCGATATTATTTGATACATTTCATTACTCCATCCTCAATGAAGGCAAACCCATTCAAGATATTTTTGACATAATATCAAAAACATGGCAAAATAAAGATGGGTTACCTATGGTAGACTATAGCTCCCAGGACAAAAATGGAAGAAAAGGTAAACATTGTCCTACAATCGATTTAGGAGATTTTCAAAATATCATCACTAAATTATTTCACTATAATTTTGATTTGATGTTAGAGATTAAAGATAAGGAAAACAGCGCTCTTCAGGCAAACAAACTGATAGCAAATACTATTACAATTTGATAAAGGAATAAAATTTTGAACTAAATTTGATACGCCGGGTAAGGGATTCGAACCCCTGCACGCTTGCGCGTAGCCGTTTTCGAGACGGCCGCCTTACCACTTGGCTAACCCGGCATTTTTCCTAAAATTTTCACCATAATAAAGAAAACATTTCGTTGGATAAACATCCAAGAATTCTAGCTTAGTCGATGTTTACTAGTTCATCTTGAAACTTTTTTTTGATTTGTTCTTTGGTTTTTCCCCATTCTTCATCTGAAACAATATCGGTAAAAATTGATTTGAAAATTACTTCATTTTCAGAGTAGGTTGATGAATTTGAAATATCTTGTTTTTCTTTATCAGTTAAGGGAAAGTAAGTTGTAATAATCAATTGCAATTTGGACCTGTCAAATTTTGAATCATAAATCTTCTCTTCCAATCTAGGTGAAATGTCAAATTTTTTCATTGGGTTTTCTCCTTTTTCTTCTTAAAAAGACTAAACAACACAAATACTATTCCTATTGCAATCCAGGCAACTGAATAGCCTGTAAGATCTTCCATCGGGGACAGAGGAGCATCTACACCAAAATTTATGGCCAAACTAGTTGAACCCCCAACAATAAAGCTAATACCAACCCAAAATAACCAAGGCTTCACAATTATCACAGTTTTCCCAAGCATATTGAGTTTGCTCAGATTTGTTTTGAATAGATAAATACAAAACAGCAAAAAAAATACAAATCACAATGGGATTAAACCTAAAACCTCTGGTCATCAGGGAAAAAACAAAGCTAGAGTATTTTGCAAATAAGGTAATTGCAGTTGATGCATACAATGCAATCTACCAGTTTTTAGCAAGCATAAGAGGTCCTGATGGGTTACAATTAACAGACTCTGAAGGTAGAATTACAAGCCACCTTAGCGGTCTGCTTTATAGAAATATCAACTTCTTATCTTTAGGAATAAAGCCAGTGTATGTATTTGATGGCAAGCCTCCTTCTCTTAAAACTGCTGAAATTGAAAGAAGAAGACAAATCAAAAAAGATGCCACAGTAAAGTACGAAAAAGCATTAGCTGCAGGAGATATGGCAGAAGCTAGGAAATACGCTCAACAAACAACTGCCATGAAAGATGGGATGGTTGAAGAATCAAAACAACTCCTAGAATATTTTGGCATTCCATATATTGACGCCCCATCTGAAGGAGAAGCTACTGCAGCTCACTTGACAAACACCGGTCAAGCATATGCTTCGGCAAGTCAGGATTTTGATTCAATTTTGCTAGGAGCAAAAAGATTGATTAGAAATTTTACAAACAGTGGAAGAAGAAAAATTCCAAATAGAAACACCTACATCGAAATTGAACCGGAAATTATCGAAACAAGTAAAACTCTAGAATCACTTGGCGTTACAAGAGAACAATTAGTTGACATTGGAATTTTGATTGGCACTGATTTTAATCCAGATGGTTTTGAGAGAGTAGGCCCAAAAACCGCACTAAAAATGATAAAACAGCATTCCAGATTAGAAGACATTCCACAAATTCAAGAACAGCTTCAAGAAATAGACTATGAGCAAATAAGAGAAATCTTCCTAAAACCAGAAGTTGCAGACGTTAAGGAAATTGTTTTTGACAAAGTAAACTATGAAGCAATGACACAGTTTCTTGTAAAGGAGAGAAGTTTTTCAGAAGATAGGATTCAGTCATCTTTGAATCGTCTAAAAAAAGCAATTGAGAAAAAGAGCCAGAATTTAGACCAGTGGTTTTAGTCATCGTTTCCTTTGACTGGCTTGCCTTTATCCTCTGGTTTGGCGTCGTTTCCTTTGACTGGCTTGCCTTTATCCTCTGGTTTGGCGTCGTTTCCTTTGTCATTGCCAGGGCCTGAATTCTTATCATTTTGTGAATCTTTGTTATTTTGATTGGAATTGTTTTGTTCTGTTTCTTCCTTATCTGAGTCAATGGTAATAGATGCATCGTTTGGATCAGTATTAGAGAAGGGGACGCCACGTTTGATATTAGAATTGTTTGCGGTGGACTCGTTTTGACTGTTAGTGAATAACTCAAAAATAGATTCAAAGATGGAAAATAAGAAAAACTTTTTTTCAGGAGTTTCTAAATTTTTAAAATTATCTACATTCCGTTCCCCCGAATCTGATTTTCCTAAAGCAACTCCTTTTGAATTATTTTCTAAAGACTCTTTTTCAGATAGATTTTGATTTGTTGTTTGTGATTCCTGATTAGCAGAACCAGGTTCTCCAATTGCAATTACAGGACTAATAAAGTGACTGCTTCCTTCCAGGTAAACTTTACAATTTGCAAATTCAGAAAATAATCCAGAGTTTACTTTACTCAAATTAATTATTTGGTTTTTAGAATCAGCATCACCATTCTCATCAGCTGTATATGGAACATCATCTTCTCCTGCCCAGTGTCCTAGATCAAAATGCCCTTGTGTTTGTGGGACAAGACCACTAACTTTGATTCTCCACTCTACATTTCCTTCATTTTGTTGCAGATAACAAAATCCAGTAACCTCTTGCCCCTCAAATTGCTCGTGTTTTTGGACGAGCGGAATCTTTTCTGAGGAAGCAGCAAAAGCTAAATTAGATTGGCTGATTGTTACCGTTCCGAAAAGGAATACCAGTACAACCATAACCGCGGTTGTGTTTGGTTTCAAACAAGAAAATTACTCCGAATTGATTGTTAAACAGGTGTATGTCTTTTGTGTTGCTGACACATATGACACAAATAAGTGGTCTAGGCATATTTCAATTTAATAAGTAGGCATGGATATTTGAAAAAGTGCATCAAACTGAGGCTAGAAAAATCCTAAAAGACGCCCCAATTATGTGGAGAAGAATTAATTCCATAGGAATAATCTTAGATTGCAACTCAACTTATGCTGCCAAGCTAGGCTATGCAAAATCAGAGATTCTAGGCAGGCCAATTTTTGAGCATGTTCCAAAAGAATCATGGGGCGAGATGAATGACTCTTTACAAAAATGGTTTGAGACAGGAGAGGTATCTAACAGAAAAATTACTTTTCAAAAACAAGATGGAAATACATTTCCCGGTTTACTGCATGCAGTCAGTCTATATGATGAAAAAAATAATTTGATTGGAAGTAACACTGTAATTTTCGATTTAACTGAAATGACAGATGAAAAAATAAAAATTCTTGAGGAGTTTTTCAAAAACGCTGAAAACAGATTGTTAGAAATCAGCAAGGATTACTCAAAACTTGATGAAAATGCAAAATCCGAATATGACGGATTAAAGAAAATGTTTAATTTGTTATTATCAACCGATCTTAACGAATTAAAAAATACTCTATGAATTTGTAATTAGTTATTTTTTTCTTTGATAGATTTTTGTAATTCCTGAAAGGCTCTTTGAACTTCTGTTACTGCAGCTCCGTCTTCAAGAGTGCTTACATCACCTATAGTATCGTTGTTAGCTATTGCCTTTAGTAATCTTCTCATTATTTTACCACTTCGAGTTTTTGGCAATTTTGAAACAAAGTAGATTTGCTGTGGAGTAGCTATGGGACCTATATCGTTTCTTATTTTTTCAAAAATTTCTTTTTCTAAAAGTGTGGAATCTTTTTCAACATTTTCTTTGAGCACTGCAAATGCAATTATTACTTCTCCTTTTACCTCATCAGGAATTCCACAAACGGCAGATTCTGCAACATCTTCGTGAGACACAATGCAACTTTCTAGCTCTGCTGTCCCAATTCTATGTCCGGCAACTTTGAGGACATCATCGGCTCTTCCAAGTAACCAGAAATATCCATCTTCATCTTTTCTTGCATAATCTCCTGAATAGTAGGAATTTTCAAATTTTGACCAATAGGCATTTTTGTATTTTTCATCATCACCCCATAGTGTCAAAAGCATGCCAGGCCATGGGTTTTTGATAATCAGGTATCCTTTTGTGTTTACAGAAACTTCTTTGCCTTCCTCATCTACCACCGATATACTTACGCCTGGAACGTGCCTAGTTCCTGAACCTGGTTTTAGAGGAATAGTCTCAATTCCAGGAAGGGCAGAAATCATCATTCCTCCTGTTTCTGTTTGCCACCAGGTATCAATAATGGGGCATTTTTCTTTTCCAATTACTCTATAGTACCATTTCCAAACTTCTGGATTAATTGGCTCTCCGACGGTTCCAAGTAATCGGATTGTAGAAAGATCAAAAGAGTTTGGAATATCATCTCCAAATTTCATAAACATCCGGAGAGCAGTTGGGGTTGTGTAAAATATTGTAGCTTTGTGTTTTTGAATAATATCCCACATTCGAGATGCGTCTGGATAATCAGGTGCACCTTCATAGATTATTTCGGTGGCCCCATGCAATAGTGGTCCATACACCACATAGCTGTGGCCTGTAACCCACCCAATATCTGCAGTACAAAAAAACACGTCAGAATCTTTAATGTCAAAAGCCCAACCATATGTTGAATGTAGATGTGTAAGATAACCTCCAGTACCATGCAAAACTCCTTTTGGTTTTCCTGTAGTTCCTGAAGTGTACAAAATAAACAAAGGATGCAGGCTATCTAAAATTTCAGCTTCACATTCAGGAGAGGCGACATCAATCAAATCCTTCCAGAGTTTATCTTTAGGATTTAGTGGGATTGGTTCTTTTGTTCTTTCTAAAACTATAACATTTTTTACAAAATCAAATCCCTCGATTGCCTCATCAACTACTTCCTTTAGCTTTACAATTTTGCCTCTCCTGTATCCTCCGTCAGATGTAATTACAAGTTTAGATTTAGAGTCTTCAATTCTTCCCCTCAATGAAGAGGAGCTAAATCCAGAAAATACTACAGTGTGAGTTGCCCCAATTCTTGCGCAAGCCAACATCGAAATTGGAAGTTCAGGAACCATAGGAAGGTAAATTGTAACACGGTCTCCTTTTTCAACTCCTAATGATTTTAGAGCATTTGCAGTTTTTTGTACTTCTATCCATAAATCTTTGTAGGTTAATACACGGGTTTCACCAGATTCGGCCTCCCAGATAATTGCAGGTTTTTCGGGTTTAGTATTTTGATGAATATCCAGCGCATTGTAAGAGGCATTAATTTTACCACCTTCAAACCATTTTGCAAAAGGAGGATTCCAGTCGAGAGTTTTTTGCCAGGGCTCAAACCATGTAAGTTTTTTTGCTTGATCCTCCCAAAAAGAAACGTAATCTTCTTCCGATCGCTTTCTTACTTCAGGATTGTCATTACCAAGCCCTATAGAAAAGGTCTCAGACATTAGTTAGTGAATAACGCTTGATGTTTCTAAATGTTATTCAATTTTTACAAATATTTGGAATATCACATAAATTTACCCAAAACAAGTAGCCTTATGGCAAAAAGTATTAGCTGTGCAGATGCAGGATCAGAATGTACTTGGTCCACTACTGCAAACTCTGAAGAGGAATTAATGGATAAAGTGGCTCAACATGTAAAAGCTGAACATCCAGATTTGGAGATAACTCCTGAACAAATTGAGAAAATAAAATCAATCATAAAGGAAGTCTAATTTTTTAAAAAATTTCTTTTTTTCCAGGATTGCCCCCTCAAAAGCGGAGGCAACCAAAACACGTTAACTAGTTTATGTGAGCTTGTGGACTCCAGCTAACGCCGTGAGATGTCTCTGACTCAATGCCTCCAAAAGGTCAAAACAATATTAAAAAAATCAGGGCAAAGAAGGATCACCAAACACTAAACTCTTTTTGTTTTTAAGACCAATCATGCGATCCGTTAATAATTTACACAAAAACCAGATTTTGTTCTGATCGCCAAAAAATTTGACTAGTGTCACTTATTCCTATGGCCAAAATAGTAGAATCATGACTTCTGAAGAAAGAGAAGCACTGATTGCAGAGAATTTTTTGAAAACCTTTGAAGAAAAAAGTCCTTTAGATTATGATATTTTAGATTCAATGTTTCAGGATATGAAACAAGTCCCTCAACCAATTAGGGATTAAGAATTCTGACAAATAAAACTAACTAAAGAGGAATTGCTTTTGATTTGGACCATAGCAAATCAAACAGTAATTTTTTAGAGTATATCATTGCCTCTGAATTTGTCCACATTGCAGTAATGTTGTCTTTTCCAGTTTCAGGATTTTTCATGAAGAAAAGAACTTCCTCATTATCCTTAATTACAAAGCAAATATTTCCTTTTGCCGAAGATGGAACTTTCTTAACATTATTTCTGTCAATCTCATCAAAAACATACAGTGTTCTATCTGATGAATTTGTTAAAATCTTAAGATCTATTTCGGATTTGTCCAATGGTTCTAAAAAGTTTGCATGATAAAACTTTAGAAAGTCCTTCTCACTTCCAATAATTTGAAAGTCATTTTTTGAGTTGATTATCATGTCGTTGATTTTACCATAAATCTGATTTTCCCCTTGTAACATTTGGAATTTATCCTCTTTTGCTGTGGTAGGTTCATTGTGGAATGTTGGAATAGAATCCCAAATTTTTGTTAATTCTTGTTCTTGATTTTCAAGCTTTTTGACCCGTTCTTTTTCAGTATCAATCATTGATTTCAGAGCATTAGTCAAAGGTAATGCTGAGAATTTGATTGGGTGTTGGAAAGTTGCAGAAACTACTCCTTTGTTTTGTAGAGTTGTTAACAAATGATATGTTTCTGTTCGCGGTAGTTTTAATGCGCGGCATACTTCAGGAGCAGTTTTGGAGCCATACTTTCCTAAGAAGATGTATACCTTACATTGGTTAGTTGTTAAACCAAATTTTGAAAATTGAGTTTGTAATTGGTCAATGGATTGTTTATGTTCATACGAACTTGAATCCGGGTCGTTTTCAAATATTGTTACTTGTGTTGTTTCAGCCATTTTTTCTCTGAGGATTGTACGATCGAGCGCTGTGATTTATCATGATCAAGTCAAATTGATCTGATCGATCTGATCGTTATATTGATCGATTTGTTCCTAATATTGAAAAATTAAGTAAAAAAGTACTTTTTCCACGCCTAGAAAAAGTGAAAAAAATTGAGTTTTTTCACCCAATTTGGTTTTTTGACTTTAAGCCTGGCAATAAAATCGATCCAAAAAAGGCTAAAATTTCTACATTTTTTGATGGTTTTTTACCTAAAACCAAAATCAAGTAAATTATTGCGGCCAAAAAACCAACAACATAGATTTCTCTAGTGGAGTGAATAAATAAAAAATATCAAAAAAAATTATTGTGCTTCCATTCGGGCAAGCCAATCGTTGTCGTCAGTAGTGTCTTTAGAAGTTTCTGGTGTCACCTGTTGGGGTGGTTCTGGAAAGTTTGTTGCAGCTTCAGCTTGAACTGGAGCTTCTGGAACTGGTGGTAATGCCTCACTTTCACTTGGTTGGTCAAAAGTCGAGGTGATTGGCTCGTTTATAGGTGCCTCAGGAAGTCTGGTCTGAACATTTGGTGTAAGTTCAGGATTGTCCAGATATGTAACGGCTGAGTCCTGCAAATCTTGTTGTGAAGGGACAGATGCAGTAACTGCTTCAGCATTAAGGTCTGAAATTCTCTTTTGAACGTTTGAGATTTCTGCCGTCTCGTGAGTGATATGCTCAATTAGCTCATTGGCGCATGTCTTCACGGTCTCAAATGTTGCAACAGATATTTCATCACTTTTATGTTGAAGTTTTGCATCAAATATCAACATCTTTGCGGATTTAAGTTGCTCATTTAACTCTGCTAATCTTTCCTCAAGTTTTTCATTGATTTGTTTTTCTGTTTCTTCTAATGAAACAAGTTTTGATTTGTATTTTTCGTGAATTATTTCTGCATCCTCTTTCATGTCATCATTGTCAGAAACAATATCAATCAAAGCCTTGAGTCGTCTTAGAGTTAATTGTTTTTCACGGATTAGTCTTTGAGAATCTAATCTCCATTTTGGAATAAATATAACAACATCGCCTTGAACTACTAATTGCTCATATTGGATTTGCTGTAATCCTTGAGAACCGCAGTCAACACCAACAGTCTGGATGGTTCCGTCGATATCTGTCATTGTTCCAATGACTTTACCCATGAATGTACCGTACATGTCTTTGACGTTTTTACCGATTATCTCGATATCGTCTTGGGGCATGTTTAGAATGGAGGGTTACATATAACCTACAAAGTGTTAGAAAGGTTTTCCGAATTGGTAAGATTTTTTTTACTAACTAAAAATCTCAGGCATTTTCTAAGAAATTATAAATTAAGAACAACCCCAGCATCGTCATGATCCAAAAGGATGAGATGATTCAGATTCTTGATTTTGTTTCAAAAAGATGGACAGAGATTTCTAAAGATCCTGACAACAAAGCAATGCAAACTTTGCCAAGCAACTTTTGGATGAACTCAGTTGGTGGAACCGCAGGAAAAGGAAGATGGGTAACAATGTTAATGTATACTGAAAATGAAGCTGACGCCCAAATGTTCAAAGAAGTTTTGTTAAAGTGGCAAGCAAAAGGAATGCAAGGAAATCAATCACCCGATCTGATTCAAATTGGAAAAAAGAAATAGAGTATTAATAATTGGTATACTTCACCACTTTGTTGTCTGAGTTTTCTGCCAAAGAAAAAAAAATTTTAGAAAAACATTTTTCAAATTCTGACAAAGGAACTTTTGCTATCATTACGCCACGTCAAGTAGATCGCGGTGCTCTAATGTCAAGATATAGTAGAACAGACAAAAGTATGAGGAGAATTTTCCTTGATGAGTTTCTAAAAAATGAAAATCGAGGAGAGGAATTTTACAATCGAGTTTTACTAGAGTACGGGGATGATTCTGTAGCAGAACTTGGTGAAGCTCAAATTGCAATTGAAGGTCTTTCAAATATTGCAGTAAAAAAAATTGAAGACAGGAGAATCGGATTATCTTACTTGGAAAAATCATCAAGGTATGTTGCATGGAATAAAAAAACAAATGGAAATTATCGGTTTTATCGTGATCCTGTTTTACTTAAATCCAAATTTGGAGATTTGTATTTGGAAACTTGTAATTTCTCATTTGATGTTTATTCAAAAAATATTGATGCCATGATAAATTATGTTCGAGAAAAATATCCGATTGAGAAATATTCCTTTAAAGATTCTAATGATGGAAAAGAAAAATCATTCTCCAAACTCAAAAACGAGGGAGACATCAAATCTGCCAACATGATTTACCGAGGCTCAACCAAGGCCAAAGCATTGGACATTCTAAGAGGATTGTTGCCTGCTTCCACGCTTACAAATGTTGGAATCACTGGAAATGGGCGTGCCTTTGAGTATCTTCTTACAATTCTTGGAGCATCCGACCTTGATGAGGAAAAGCAACTAGCCTCAAAAATCAAAAAAGAACTCGATACAACAATCAAATCATTTGTCAGAAGGTCCGATGATAAATACGGAAAGGCATTTCAAAATTATTTACGACAAGTCAAAAAAACCTCAAAATCTTTTGCAGAGGAAATAAAACCAAAAAAAAGGTCTGGTGTGCTAACTAAATTAGTAGATTGGGAATCAGAACAAAAGGCAATTGACAATATAGTTACAAGTGTTATTTACGAACATTCCCCAAGTACGTCTTACCAAAATATTTTACAACAAGTAAAAAAATTATCAAAAGATAAAAAATTAAAGATTATCAAATCCCTTGCAAAATTAAGACAAAACAGAAGACATAGACCAAATCGAGCCTTTGAAAGTGTTTACTATACTTTTGATTTACAAAATAATTTTGGAATGTTCAGAGATTTTCATCGCCATAGAGCTTTAACACTTGAACGACAGCTCTTAACTACGGATCATGGATACAACACCCCAGATGAAATAAAAATTCTAGGGATACAAAAAGAATACAATGAATGTATGAATAATACTAGAGAAACGTTTGAGCAAATTCGAAAGAAATTTCCTGAACAAGCTCAATATGTTGTCAATTTTGCATACAACTATCCATACATTATGAAATTTAACCTAAGAGAAGCCTGTCATTTGATTGAGCTTAGAACCGTTCCACAAGGACATATTGATTATCGACGGGTGGCGCAACAGATGTATAATCAAATAAACAAGGTACATCCAAACTTGAGTAAAATTATGAAATTTGTAGATCTTAAAGAATATGATTTAGAAAGATTTGAGTCAGAAAAAAGAACCGAAGAAAAAAGAAAGAAGCTAAAATAGAAAATATACTAATAGTATCAAAATCAAATTATTTTGTGAGTGAAAAAATTAGAAAATCTTCTAACGAATGGAAAGAACAGCTAACTCCAGAACAATATGAGATTTGCATCAACAAGGGAACTGAACCGCCATTTTCAGGAAAATATTGCGATAGTAAAGAAAAAGGTGTGTACAAGTGTGTTTGTTGTGGAGAACCATTGTTTGATTCACAGACTAAATTTGATTCTGGCTCAGGATGGCCAAGCTTTTGGGACCCAATATCAGAAGAAAAAATAGAGTATGTTAATGATACTTCTTTTGGGATGGTTCGTACAGAAGTCAATTGCAACAAATGCGGTGCTCATCTTGGTCATGTATTTGATGATGGGCCAAAGCCCACCAACCTCAGATATTGCATCAATTCGATTTCTCTAAACTTAGACAAAAAAGAGTAATTCAAAAATTATTAATAAAACGCAAATTATGATAAGAAAATCAAAGATATGAATAAAACATACAAAACAATCTCATTTGAAAGGAAAGTGAAATTTTGAGAATAATTCTATGCGGTTTTGGTGTAGTTGGTCAGAGCTTGGTTAAGCTTTTTGAATCGCGTTCTGAGGATTTGTACGCAAAATATGGATTAAAACCACGAGTTGTTGGAGTTTTTGACAGCAAAGGAAGTGCAGTTGATTCTTCTGGCCTCGATCTTGAGAAACTAGTAGAGACCAAAAAAAAGTATGGAACTGTAAAAAATTATTCAAAAACTAAAAACAAAATGTCGGGAAACGACATGATAAAAAATGTTGAAGCAGATGTGTTAATTGAAACTACTGCAAGTAATTACAAAGATGCCGAGCCTGGAATGACTCACATTACTTCTGCAATGAAAAAAGGAATGCATGTAATTTCAGTTAACAAAGGCCCATTGGCTCTTGCATTTCCTTCTTTGTTGGAATTAGCTCAGTACAATCAGGTTATTCTCAAATTTAGTGGAACTGTCGGTGGAGGAACACCAATTCTTGATTACGCCAAAGATAGTCTTAGAGGAGAGAGAATTACCTCATTTGCAGGAATTCTTAATGGAACAACTAACTACATCCTGACCAACATGGCAAATGGCTTGTCTTTCAAATCTGCCTTAAAAGATGCTCAGGATAGAGGATATGTAGAAGCAGATGAGTCTCTTGATTTGGATGGGCTTGATGCAGCTGCCAAATTAGTCATTTTAGCCAATTGGATTATGGGAATGAAGGTAACAATGCCAGATATCAAATGCACCGGAATAAGAAATGTTACTACCAATGATATCAAAAAGGCTGCCAAGAAAAAATGTGCAATAAAGCTAATTGCATCTTGTGATAAAGAGCTGGAGGTCTCGCCAAAGGAAATCTCAGTTGACGACCCACTTTGTGTGAATGGTACTCTAAATGCAATTTCCTTTACATCAGAACATTCTGGAACACAAACAATTATTGGTAAAGGAGCTGGTGGAATGGAAACTGCAAGCTCTATTTTGCGTGATTTGTTAGACATTAGACAAGAGACAGCGAGAAATTGAAATCAAATTTAATTTCTAAAAGCGAAACTGCTTCGGTGTTAAAAACAATTTCAGAAAAGTGGAGGATGGAATTTCCAAAAATAAAAAATCTCAAGGTACATCAAATAACTAGTGATGCACAAATCATTGTTGGAAATGGAATCAAAGTTTTAAAAATTAATGATGAATATCTTCCTTTTTTATCAGAAACTCATACTTTGGAAAAATTCCCATACGTCATGGTGGATATGGGTGCTGTAAAATTTATGTGCAAAGGTGCAAATGTAATGAGACCAGGAATCAAAAAATTTTCTGAGTTTGAAAAAGATAGCTTAGTTTGTGTAATAGAAGAGTCACATCACAAGTTTTTAGCAGTTGGAAAAACTCTAGTCTCAAGTCAGGAGATGGAAAATATGGAAAAGGGCGAAGTAATAAAAAATTTACATTATATTTCTGACAAGTTCTGGGAAATAGGAAAAACTCTTAGTTAGAAATTTTTTCAGATGTTTCTTTAATTCCCTCAGCAGTAATAACCATAATGTCAACACCATCACCACTTGCCGAGTCTCTCAATGAAGCTGAACGTACTGCTTTTTTTGCCAAATCAACGGCTTCATCTTCAGTCAAGTTTTGTTTGAATTGAGGGTCTAAAACACCTAGGGCCATTTCAGCTCCGGTTCCGACTGCTGCATACTCATCAGGTAAAACTGAACCCAGAGGATCAAGAGTATAAAGAATTGGTTTGTCAACTACGCCACCAACTATAACCTGTGTCAACAGTGGGAAGTAACGTCTTTCATACATCATATTTGACATCATTTTTGCAACAGAATTAGGTGGAACATCTCTTTTTAGCTCCATTTTTCTGATTTTTGCCAACGCTGCAATCTGTAAGGATAAGATCTGCATGTCCGCTACAAGGCCAGCACAAGTTGCTCCAACTTTTGGAGTGATCTCAAAAGTTTTTTTGGTTGATTTGCTTACAAGAAAATTACCAAATGCTATTCTTTTTTCGCTGGCAAAAACTACTCCGCCATCAAATGTAACTCCAACTGCGGTTGCACCAGGCATATACATTGACATATCACGAGTAGTTTCCTCGCATAATAAAGGGCTTTCTCCTTTTTTTGTGGTTAGAGGCTAGGTTTTTCCAAATTTATCAATTATAAGACAAATACATTTTGTTGTCTTTTTTAGTAGATCAACTCTTGCAAATTCATTTGGAGAGTGAATGCGAGAAAACATGTAGGTGCTTCCAATTGATATGCAGGGAGCTTTTAGATTCTCTACAAATGAATACATTGGTCCTGTTCCAGCATTTGAAACATTAAGAATTGATGTACCGTATGATTCATCAGCTGCCTCTTTAACTTGGGAAACAAATGGATCTGATGGATTTGTGCGGGCAGCAGCCTCGCCATGGTAAACCTTTATTCCAATATCGGAGAATCCCTTGGATTTCAGATGTTTTTTTAATCTTTCAACTTGTTTTTTAGGATCCATTTTTGGAACTAGTCGAAAATCAATTTTTACAAGAGCATTTCCAGGTAGAACTGTTTTTGCACCTTCTCCGGTGTATCCTGATACAAAACCTGCAATGTTACATGTTGCACCTCCAACAAGTGCCTTTTTTGCTTCAAGCCCTTTTTTGTTTGCTACAAAGGATTTAATTCCAAATTCTTTTTTGAATGAATTTTCATCAAAGGGTTCTCTTGAAATAATTTCTAAATCTTTTTTTGAAAATGGCTGAACATCAGCATACCAATCTTTTATGAGAATTTTACCGTTTGAGTCCCTAAGGGTTTTTACTGCCTCAATTAATCTCCAAGCGGGATTTTTTATTAAAACAGCTAAGCTAGAGTGGGCATCACGAATTGATTCCTTTACAAACAATTCGACAAAAAGTAGTCCTTTCATTCCCAACCCAACAATAGGTCTGTTCTTAGAATCGACATATCCAAATTCCCAGATTACACCATCGCATGCAAATTTCTTTTTGTATTTTTTTAGATACTGGTCAATGTGAGCACTTCCAGTTTCTTCTTCACCTTCAATTACAAATTTAATGTTGCATGGAACATCTCCTGTGGTTTTTAGGAATGCTTCTACTGCCTTTATTCTGGTAATTAGTTCCCCTTTGTCATCTGCAGAACCTCTTCCAAAGATTTTGTTGCCCTTTAATTTCCCACTAAATGGAGGATCATCCCACAATTCAAAGGGTTCAGCTGGTTGAACATCATAGTGATTGTAAAATAGTAAAGTTTGAGAATTGTTCTTCTTTGATTTTAGTTCACCATAAACAATTGGTGCAACACCTTTTTTTAGCCTCAAAATTTCTGATTTTATACCTGCTTTTGTAAGCATTTTTTGAACAAGTTTCGCACACTCTTCAATCCCCTCGTTTTTTGCTGAAACACTAGGTTGGCGAATTAAAGTTTGCAAATCAGAAATTAGATTATTCATGTTGGAGTCTACATGTTTGAGTGGTTTCATATCATTCACACAATTTTATCAAATGGTTTCATAACATTTGGAATTTCATCAAGCAAATCGATTGAAGTCATGTGTAATCCTAATTTCTTTTGAACGGCTTTTCCTGCAAGTCCATTGATGAATGTAGCTGCTGCAGCTGATTCTAGGGGGTTTCTATTTTTTGCAAGCATTCCAGCTGTAAGACCAGATAAAACATCACCAGTTCCTCCAACAGTCATTGCAGGAATTTTTTTTGTATACAAGAATGTTTTTTTGCCGTTTGAAATTACATCTGTTGCTCCCTTCAAAAGAATAGTTATTCCGTTTTCTTTTGCGTGTTTTTCAACAAGTGTCACTCTTTCTTTTTTAGAGGTTGGGGGAGCAATTCCAAATAGTCTCTTAAACTCTCCAGCATGAGGAGTTACAACTACATTTTTGTCTGCAAGTAATGGCAATATTTCTGGAATCAATGCACTTGCATCAAGGGACAGTCTAACGTCTCTATCTAAAAGAGATTTTATCAATAATAGCAAGGAATTTTTTTCTTGAATTGCCAATCCCATCCCAATTGTTGCCGAATCCAGGTTTCGAGGAATAGCACCAAGTAATTTTCTTACAGCACCTTTAGTGAGTTTTTGATCAACAAGAGGAAGAACAATCAGATTTGGGGATATGGCTCTTGTTGCAGACACATTGATTTTTGGAACAGACGTGTAAACCAAGTCAGTTCCACATCTCAAAGCAGATATTGATGACAAAATAGGGGCACCATGATAGATGTAGCTGCCTCCTACGACTAGAACGGTCCCGTTATCCCCTTTGCGAGAAGATGATTTGCGAGCAGGAATGAATTTTTTAACAATGGAGGCTGAAAGTTGAGTTGAGGCCAATATTAGAGGGTGGAATTTTAGAGGAATAAATCTTGTTTTTACTTTGATTTAGAGGCTTTTTTGGTTTTTTTGTCAGTGGTGGTTTTGGGTTTAGTTTTGGACGATTTTTTTTCAGATTTTGATTCTCGGTCAAAAAAGGCCTTTCTTGCAAAACACAAGTAGGTGGTGTGTCCAATTCCTTGAAATGAGTGGCGTGTTTTTCCTTCTCTTGCATCAATTGTTCGCAATATGTGTTCGGTTGATTCAATGTCGGTAAATTCATTTTCAATTAATGCCATTGTCAGTTTTTCAAGTTGATTCATGGTAGGGCAAATTGCAAAAATTGCACCACTTCCTTTCAGCATTTTTCGGACCTGGGGGATTACCGTCCAAGGATCACCAAGATCAATTAATACAACATCTGCATCAGTAACAGGAATTTTTTTTGTAGCTTTAATATCTAATTTTTGTTGAGTTACATATTTTTCCACACCGGCCTTTTTTAGATTCTTTGCAGCTATTTTCATAAAATTTTCATCAACATCAAAAGTGTAGACATGACCTCTAGGTTTTACAATGCTTGCAATAAAAGATGTTAATGATGCACTGCCGGTTCCAATTTCAACAATTTTTTGTCCGTTTTGGATTCCGGCTCTTGCAACAATATACCCTAAATCTTTTGGATAAACAATCTGTGTACCATGTTGGATCTTCATGATGTAATCGTACATTGTGGGTTTTAGAAGATAGACATACTTGTCTTTGTTAGTTACTAATTTGGAACCGTATTCTTTTCCAATTGCATCCGCATGTTTTAAAACTCCGATATGAGTATGAAGTTGTTCTTTTTTAGAAATTTTCACTAACCATTTTTTTGAGGGATTAAAGTAAAACAAAACAGGAGAATTGTTCTTTATTTTTTCCATATTGATAGCCAAAAAATTTTAGATAATAACCTACTGGAAAGATAATCAGATTTTGGATGCCTGTTAGATAATTACCACTGATTTTGTAAAATTCTTTCAAGCCTTGTTATTAACCATAATTATTGAGATGCCAGTGATAGGTCGACCTAGTAATGATGAGTCAGTTTGAGCCAGAAACCAATGGAGTTGAGCGTGAAAGGGTGATTTTAGAAGAAATTAGAAAATACCCCGATCTGCATCATAATGCTTTGATAAAGAAAATAGTTCCTAAATTTATGGCAAAAACCACCTTTGAGAAAACTCGAGATAGTTTGATTGAAAAAAATGTAATTTCTTGTTCCATGAGGGGAAATAGGAAATTTTACACACTTACCGAAAATTATCAAAAAAGATCGCTACTGTTGATTGAGAGAATTACCATTGCTAATTTTCATTTTTTGCAACATGAGCTTAAAAGATTACAAGATGATTTTCACCATAAAGATGTAAATGAAAAAATTTCAAAAGGTATTCAATTGTTAAGAGAATTACTTCAAACAGATAATGGATTTACAATTTTAGATTCTATTAAAAATTCAAAAAAAACTTTGTACAAGGATGAACATTTAGAGATACAAGAGATGATTTCTTTTGTTTTACAAGTTATTTCAAATGATAAAGACGTTGATTTTATTTTTCCTTCAATTATGAGTTGTATTGGGTTTGATTTTACAAAAAACTTTGAAGAAATAAAATAAATTTTATTTTTTTATTTAATTTTGAAAATTTTGATCGTAAACTTTTTTAGAAAATTTTGTAGTATACAATGTAATACATTTGATCTAAATTGTATTTTGGTACTGATAACTTTGTAGTGTTCCTTAAGTAATGTGAGCAATGGTTTTTCAAATAACAACATGCAAAAAAATCTAAAACTTTTAGGTGTTATGGCAATCTTGGGTGCATCTCTTGCAATAGGAGGCGTAGTTTTTCAAGATGCCATTGCAGCTAATAGTGCAAACAAATCATCATTCACATCTGCCGAAATGAATCTCATTATGGCAAATAATTTAGGAAGTGATGTTGGATCAGGTGACGGAATGCTTGCTTTTGCAAGTATGAAAGCATCCAATCCTCAGGATGTACTTGTGATTTATGACGAAGAGTGTTCTTTGTATACTGAAGTACAACTTAAGGGTGGAAAAAATTCTGAACTTAACGTAGCAACTGAGACAGATGAAGTTCAAGCATCTCACAAAATCCAACTAAGTGTTGATGGAGTTCCATATGGGGACCCAGTCACTATGTGTGATAGAACATACGGAGTGAGCACAAACATACTTTCTGAACTTGAAGAGTTATGTGAAGTTGTTGAAAATGATCCAGATACCACAGCAGACGACGGTCTAACATGTGATCCAATATTCTATAATTCTTGGATTGAGACCAAAGCTGCACATGGATGGCACTGGGTTGTTGTTAATTTAGGCAGTAATCATGACGCCGACAATGATGGAGTTATTGACTTTGTCATAAATGGAACTGTTTCTACAGTAGATGATCATGATACTAGCACCACAGGTGTCGGAGTAGGCCTAAGATCACTCACAGTGATTCCAATTCAACTCGATGTAGACGCATAGTCTCATCTCATTTTTTATTTTAAATAAAAGAACATGCTGGTTTGATAAACAAATTAACACCTA
>WVWY01000026.1:104693-105099 GCA_011773785.1 Candidatus Nitrosomaritimum khambatensis
TTGACTCAGGAATTGCCCCAAATTTCCACACCAGATGCAGTTTTACGCATAAAAAAGCTAATCGATACCAAACAAGGGGATCCAGGAAGACTTCAATACATCTCAGAAAGATTACAGCATGGTAAGAAATTATTTCATTCTGATGAAATTTACCTGAATCACAAAATTTCAGCCTCTGTAATCCCTGTTCAAATCCAAAAACCAACAGAAAAAGATGAAAGAATAAAATCAGTAAAAAGATTGCTGGCTCTAAATTTTGGTGATCCAGGAAGACTACGATATATTTTACAGTTTTTAGAAAGAGGAAGAGAACTATATCATTCTGATGAAAATTATTTAGAAACAAAAATTGCTCAATTTCAAGAGTTTACTGAAGGAAAAAGAATTAAGCGAAAGGTTCGTGAGA
>WVWY01000025.1:0-28859 GCA_011773785.1 Candidatus Nitrosomaritimum khambatensis
TCAAATCCACAACCTCTCCCACAATCAAAATCACAAAATGGTGTTTTTATTGCGACAGCTGAAACATCAAAACCTTGTTCTTGCATCATTCTAACTGCCAATTGGCTATCTAATCCACCTGAAAGCAAGGCAACCACTTTCTTCTTTTCTGTCATATCATAAAATTTCTGATTTGTGATATACAAACCTTGCAGCATACATAAATTGAGAATTAATAAAATAATTTTGTGCAGGACCGGAGAAAAAGACTTCTTAAAAATGCCCAAAAAATAGGGTGCAATACTTTAGTGGCATTTGAGCCTGAGAACCTGTATTATTTAACAGGATTTTGGGGAGAGGCCATAGGAATTTTGGAGAAAGGAGGCGGTACCACAATAATTGCGCCTGAATTAGAAGTGGGCAGGGCAAAAGAAGAATCTGAAAATTGTGAAGTGATTACTGGTGAAAGAGGAGTGGGATTGATCTCTTCTCTAGTAAAAAGAGTCAAAAAAAATAATGTTTGTACTGACTGCAACGACTATTCCATAGTAACCTCGTTGAAAAAATCAATTCCAAAACTCCAGTCGTCTACTGAGCCATTTTATAATTCTCGGATAGTCAAAGATGAAAATGAGATAAACCTCCTCAAAAAAGGATCAAAAATCATAGATGAGATGTTTGAATTATGCTCAAAAAAAATGAAAATTGGACAAAAAGAATCTGAACTTCAAGCTATCCTGATGAGTTATGCTATAGAGCAACAGATGTTTGATACTGGTTACAAATCTACTCTTAACCCATTAATTATAGCTGGTGGTCCAAATGGGGCTTTACCACATGCCCAAGTAACTCAACGAAAATTTCGAAAAGGCGATCTAGTAGTTGTAGATCTAACCCTACGATACAAGGGGTACGTATCAGATTCTACAAGAACATTTGCGATAGGAAAAATATCACAAAAAGAAAATGAAGTCTATCAAATCGTAAAAGAATCACAAAAATTAGGATTAAAGTCTGTAAAACCAAAAACAGATTGTAAAGATGTGGATTTTGCATGTCGAAAATTTATTGAAGATAAAAACTATGGAAAATATTTCATACACTCCACAGGACATGGTATTGGTTTAGAAGTTCATGAAGTACCAGCAGTTTCTTACAAAAGTGAAACTAAACTTGAAGAAAACATGGCTATAACTGTAGAACCTGGAATTTACATTCCAAACAAATTTGGAATAAGAATTGAAGATTCTTTAATTGTAAAAGATAAACCAATTATCATGCACAAATTCACAAAAGATCTGGTTACGGTCTAGCCTCAAAAATTTACTAATCGTAAAAGTCCACTAAATTTTTCATATTTTGTGAACCTTCATCGTTTCCCTTAACAGTCCCTGTTTGGATATCTATATTCCAATCATATTGAATGCTACCTTTGTAAGATTCAAAATTAAACAAAACCTGATAATTTTGTTCATCTAATTTAGAAATCGAAACATCAACTATTGTTTTTTTATTATCATAAATTTGCTCATTTGGATATTCTTCATTTATCTGGTTTGAAATAGCCTCAATCAATGTATATCCTTCTCTATCTGGCCCACTATAAGACATCAAAGAATCCAACACTAACTGGTCTTCTTCAGAAAGATTTTCAGGAAATTTATCTTGTAAATCTGACTTTGTTATTTGTGGTACAACAAATACAATAAAGATTGCAATTACTGCAAGATATACAGGAGCTCGCTTTTTTAGAAATTTCTTAAATGGAGATTCTTTTGGTTTTTCTTCCTTCTTTTTTGAATCTCGGACCATTCTTATCAAATTTTGTTTTTAGCAGTTAAAATTAAAACTTCCCAAGGAAATCTAATTGTCTTATTTTTTAAGGTAAATGGCTTTACATTTTCCCTTACCATTCCTCTTATCTCTAATCTCTCCCTTCTATCAAGTGAATCGAGTTTTTGTTTTAGGGGTTTTGCAAGGTATTTTAGATAATTTTTCCAATAATCCTCAAAGGTTCCTGGGTTAAAACTAAAGACAAAGTCCTTTACAGTGATTTTAGAAAAGCCTGCCTTTTTTACCTCAGTTCTTAGAGCAGATTTTGTTCCAAATCTATCTAAATCAGGAGATCCTGGAGGGACATAATCAGGAATAAACTTTGTAACGGCATCAAAAATACTGCTAAAAAATGGGACCTTTTTTGGATGCCCATGAACTGTTATGCCTAATTTTCCTTCATTTATGAGGTGTTTTTTCATGTTTTTCAAAGCCTTTTGAGAATTAGGAAAAAAGAACAAGGCATACTGGCAAGTTATAATATCAAATTTTCTTGTAAAATGAAAATTCTCCGCATCAACATTTACAAAATCTAAGTTACTCGATTTTTCATTCCATTTCTTTGCAATTTTAATTGCAGTAACAGAGGTATCCCCTCCAACTACGTGACCCTTTTTTCCCACTTTTTGTTTGAGTTTTTTAGTAACTACTCCTGTCCCACATGCTAAATCAAAAACATTTTCACCTTTTTTAATATCTAAAAGTTGAACCAGTTTGTTTGTACTTTGAAATGGACCTTGACTAACACTTGCCCATCTTTTGTGATATCTTGGAGCGACCTCATTCCAAATTGTAATATTTCGTTTTTTATAGTCCGTAGGATTAAATTTCATTTCAATTCAGTGATTTATGAACTTCCTTTAATATCTGATAAAAGAGGCCTTCCAGTCTCATGAAAATATCTATGTTCAATCTCTTTTAATTTCTCATTTAATTTTTTGTTTTGAGTTTTTTTCAATTTAATTTTTATTTCATGATATTCAGCAACTAATCTTCGAAGTTCAGATTTTTTCATTTTAGTTTGTCTTCGATTTCTTTTACAATAAATTTAGCAATTTTTTGTTTATTTTTCCAACCAGATGATTTATGTGTTTTATTATCAATCACTAAAACCTCGTTAGAGTTTGGATTTTTTTTATATCGTGGTGCTCCAATATCGTTTGCAATAACTAAATCTGCATTTGATTCTAAAATCTTCTTTTTGCCTTCTTTGATTAGAGCTTGTTTTGAGATGTTAGTCTCTGCTTTGAAGCCTATCAAAAATACCCCCTTTTGCCATTTTTTTATTTGATTGATGATTTTTGGTGCTTTTTTGAGGCTAATTTTGATCTGATTTTTAGTACTTTTGATTTTTTGTTTACTTGGATTTTCAGGCGTATAATCTGCCGCCGCCGCCGCCATAATTACAATATCAAATTTGGATTTCATTTGTTTTTTTACTGCATCATACATTTCTTTACTAGTAGATACATGAATGACTTTAGCACCCTTTGGAGGTTCTGCAACCCCAGGACCATAAATCAAAGTAACTTTTGAACCAGCTGAAATTAATTCTGAAGCCAACAATACTCCAGTTTTTCCCGAGCTCTGATTTGTTATAACTCTAACAGGATCTAGATATTCAATTGTTGGACCCGCAGTCATTAAGATTTTTTTATTTTTTAATATTGGAGATGCTCCAAACTTCTTTAAGACATAATCTAAGACATCTTCAGGTTCAGGAGCTTTGGCTTTACCTTCAACCATTTGAGGATTGACAAATTCAATTTTATTTCTTAAAAATTCTATATTTTTTCTAACTGCTACATTATCATACATTGAAGCATGCATAGCAAGACACATCAAAATTGGTATTTTAGATCCAAATCCTACAGTTAGTACAGTAGAAACTGGAGTATCATCTATTCCATTTGCTAGTTTACCAAGTGTGTTGGCAGTAGCTGGATATACCAAAATCAAATCCGCTTGATTATAATCAGCTAATCTAATGTGTTCTAAATCTCCTGTTAGTTTTGTAATTACCTCGTTCCCAGTAGCCCATTTAAAATAATCTGGTTTCACTAGTTTTGTAACTGCATTACTTGCAACACAGGTAACATCTGCACCGTGTCTCATTAATAGTCGAGCCAGCTCAATTGCTTTGTAAGCAGCGACACTTCCTGCTACACAAAGGACAATTTTTTTTCCAGATAATTCAACTCCATAAGAATCTACTATATCCAAAGATGGATGTTTTTGTTTACTTGTTTTCTTACCTGCCAATTTCTTCTCGTAATTTTTTTAATTCTTCATCATCCATTGAAAAATAATTTTCTTGAGCAGGAAATGAGCCTGATTCTATATCTGTTTTATAATTCTCAAGGGCCTTTACAATATCTTCCGACAAATTCATGTATTTTTTTACAAATTTTGGTTCTAGTTTGTCATACATACCTAACAGATCCTGTACCACAAGTACTTGACCATCACAACCTTTACCAGAACCAATTCCAATTGTAGGTACACTTATAGTTTCAGAAATAATCTCAGCTACTTCGTGGGTTACCATTTCTAGTGCAATACTAAAAACTCCCGCTTCTTCCAATTCTTTTGCATCATCAATTAATTTCATGGCAATATCTTTGGTCTTTCCTTGTACTTTGTAGCCTTGAGATAGCATAGTGGTTTGTGGTTGCAACCCAATATGTCCCATAACAGGAATCCCAACATCAACAATAGCACTTATTGTTTCTGCCATTACAGAACCACCTTCTAATTTTACAGCATCAGCACCTGCTTTTATCAATCGACCAGAATTTCTTATTGCATCATCGATGTTTGTTTGATATGACATAAATGGTAAATCCGCAACAAGAAGAGAATTTTTTCGTGCTCTACTGACTGCTTCCGTAAATAAACACATTTGATCCATTGTTACTGGTATGGTATTTTCATATCCAAGCATTACCATACCTGCACTGTCTCCAACAAGAAGAATATCAATATCTGCTTTATCACATAATGAAGCTAAAGTATAGTCATAACTGGTAATTACAGAAATTTTTTTCCCTTCTTTTTTCATTTTTAAAATGTCTAAAACTGATTTATGCAATTTTTAATCTCCTCATTAAATTATTTTTTATTTCTTTTACATTGTCTGAAAGATTCTTTTTATTATCAAAATTTTGTAAAATTCTATTTAAGGAACTTTCATTTTTCTTTGAAAGTTTTTTACAATTTTCAATTAACAAGTCAATTGCTCTAGTAACGTTATCTACTATTGTGATGTTTGCTGTCTGTGCAGTTCTTGAAAGTGGATTAAGATCAAAGGTAATTACGACTTTTCCTGCTTTACGTAAAGCCATAGTTCTATCTCCATCCTCAAGTGGAACTATGACAACATCTGCTGAAAAAATTCCATTTTTATCTACTATTCTTCTTGCAGAGTCTATTCCAGATAAGGTGGCTTTAGATGATGTTTTTGTTCCTAAAACCTCCTTTGCTCCATTCTTTTTAAGAACACTAACAATGGCTTTTTTCCTTTTTTCATTAGCATAAAAGAGATTAACCTCAATTTTTGAGCCTGTTAATCTAGCTAAACGAATAATCTCCTTTGGGCATAATGCGGCAGTGTTGCCATTTACTGAAATTACTGGAGATCTTGCCAAAAGAATTTGGGCAGCTGCGGCTTTCAAGGCTAATTTTGCGGATTTGCCGGTTTTTTCACCAAGCAAATAATCAAAAGCTTCGCCTCTTCCTTGTGCTAAAAGACCTTCTTTTGCCACCAAGCCTCGGTCAAAACCTGTTACTAATTTTTCCCGAATAAAAAGAGATTTGGCTCTAGGATGCGATTTGGGAATTAAGGACATGGATTTTCAATTAATTAAAAAGAACTCTTGCTCCCTTAACATCTAACTTTGAAGTAATAATTTTTCCTTCAGGATAGTGTTTGAAAATTTCTAAAACCTTTTCTTTAGATTCATCTGGTACCATTGAAAATACAGTTTCACCAAAAAGAGCAACTCCACTTTTTATTCCATTCTTAGATAACTCATCAATTAATTTTTCCATCTTGGGAGTCATCACACCAACATATTTTGCAAACTCTAGTGACATGTCTTGGAAACTTCCATAATCTTTTGATTTCAATAATTTATCTACCATTTTTCCACCTAAACCATTAATTTTCGAAAGTTGATCTCTAAGAAATCTGTTTGTAGAAATTGGTGAAAAACAAATCACTATTATTGAAATATTTTTGGTGTTGATCTTTTCAACTTTACCTATTCCTGGGGCACCAGGTTTCACTCTTACTTCAAAACCTCCATGATAAGCTGCTAACACATCACCAAGTCCTGTTTTACAATTAACTTCAGCTTTATGAGCAATTTTTCCAATTTCACATTTATCCAAACTTGTATGTAATAGATTATCTAATGCATATGCAAGCGATAAAGCAACTGCACCACTAGAACCTAAACCAAACCCAACGGGAACATCTATCTTATGTTCAATATCGAAAAAGAATTCATCAAAGTTACCTAATTTTAAAAATTCATGTAATACAAATTCTGAAACATCTGTTTTATCTGATTGAAATCCTTTAGTAGTTATTCTAAATTTTTCTTGCTTATTGGTTGCTTTGGAAAGGATAACTTTTGTAGTTACTCCCTCTTTAATTGAAAAACCTGCCCCCATAGAACCAAAGTTTTCGAGATTTTCATAATTATTATCAAAATGAGCCTTAAAGAAACCTGTCACATGTGCTGGGCAAAATCCTATCGCCTCCATTGATCTGAATTTAAATTTTACAATAAATATAAGAATATGGCTTAAATTAATTAAATTAGTATAAATTGACTAAATTCATTCGACGCCTACAAAAAATAGGAAGTAGCATTCTCGTATCACTCCCAAAAGAATGGGTTGATGCCAATAATTTAGATAAAAGTAGTCAGGTTGAACTTGAAACTGGCCAAGATAGTCTCTCAATTTCTGCTAACAAAGAAATCCGTCCTACAAAAGAACTTGTAATTTCATACCCATTGCCAAAAGATGAGAATATTGTAGCTGACATAACTGGTGCATATCTTTTGGGTTATGACATAATTCAAATAAATTCAAAATCTATCATACCAGGAGAAGACAGGGAAAAAATACGTAATTCAATGAGACGATTAGTTGGAATGGAAATTATTGAAGAAGACTCATCAAAAATAAACATGCAATTTCTTTTAGATTCTAGCACATTAAATCCCGAGAAAATTCTCAAAAGAATGAGCTCAATTGCACTTGGAATGTATGACGATGTTGCCAATGGATTAATCTCTGATGATAAATCAAATTTACAAACTCTAGCTAAAAGAGATGTCGAAGTAAATCGCCAGTACTTTCTTTTAGTTAGATTAATTCGAAGTACGCTTGTTGATAAGAAACTCGCAAGTGTATTTAATCTTGAAAATATTGATGTGTTAGATTACAGAATTGCTGCAAATCTTTTGGAAAACGCCGGTGACACAATTGTTGAATTAGCAGATTCGATTTACAATTCATCCTTATCAAAAGAAAATCTTAAGAAAATATTTGTAGCAGTTTCGAATTTTAGTGGATTAGCAGAAAAATCAATTGACGCCTTTACACAACCAGATCGAAGATTAGCTATTGAAGCTATTGCATCTCATAGAAAATTTCAAGAAAATCTTTCGAATTTAAGAACTACTATAGGAAATAAAAAACAAATCCCTATTGATTTTCTTGACCTTGTTTACATGTTTGAAAGAATTGCAAAATCCTGGGCAGATGTTGCTGATTTGGTAAAACCAATCTATAATGAATAATTAGTATAGTTTCTTTTTAACAGCATAGGTCAATACTGCACATATTGTCTTGGAATCTTGAATTTTGCCACTTTTTATCATCCCAAGCAACCGTTTGAGGCTAATTTTTACCACAGATAATATCTCATCATCGTCTAGGCTCAAATCTGCAATTTTTTTAAGATTTGTGGCTACATAGCAATGAATGGCCTCAGTATTGTAGCCAATAGATGGGTAGTAAGTAATCAGATGAGTCATTTTTTTTGCTTTGTACCCAGTTTCTTCTTCTAGTTCCCTGTAAGCACACTTGAGAGGATCTTCTTTTTTTTCAAGAGTTCCTGCAGGAATTTCAAGTACATATCCATGAGGAAACCGGTGTTGTTTTACCAAAATGACTTTGCCTTCTTCATCAAAAGCCAGCATTGCAGCTGCACCTCTATGCTCAATCATTTCGCGTTTCACTTTACGTCCCTCAATTATTCCATCATAAACACTCAATCCTAAAATTTTACCTTCATAGATTTTTTCCTTTTTCATAAAAAAAGAAAATTTTTGATATTATTTAATTTGTTTGATACACAAGATGAAGAGTTGGAGATTTTTTTAATTCTTGAATAGCTGACACCAACCATTCATTCAAAAACGTAATTTTTTTGGGTATAAACAAATCTGCTGACTTTATATTTTCTATATTCCTAACCTGCTGTGTCAAATCATCCATATTGTAAATATCCTTACTATACATAAATAGAACAATTTGATTTTTGGCAATGAAAGGGATTTGTAAAAATGATTCTGAAAATTCTTTTTCTAATTTCTTCAAAGTATTTTTCATGTCTCCTTCAATCCAAGTAAGAATAGCATGAGGAATGAAATTTTTAATTTTTGTAGGATCATATACTAAAGTAAATTGAATTCCCTCATTTTCATTTAATTTTTCAATACATCTTGTAACAGTTTTTGTTGAAAGATTTGTTTTTTTAGCAATATTTTCAATTTTTTGTCGTGGTTCTTTCATTAATTCATTTAAAATCTCTAAATCAGTTTTGGTTAAATTTGAATTAAATCCAGGGCTTTCTGCTTCAAAAATGGAAAGAATTCTTACACCCTTCATTAACTCATTTACAAGCTTTAGTTTTTCATGAATTTCTTCTTTAACTACAATTCCACATACTGTAACTCCACCAACACATGGAACAACAAAAAATGGTTTTCCTACCAAACTAATCTGTTCTAAGATTTCTTTGATATTTTGTCCTGATACCACAATATACAAAACTCCGAGACCTAATACAGGTGGATCAACCTTAATTGTAAAATTTTCAATAATTTGAGCCTGCTCCATTTTTCGAATTCTTGCTCTTACGGATCCACCCGAAATTCCTAATTCTTTTCCTATTTGCCTATCAGACTCTCTACAATTATTCAGTAATCTACTTAGTATTTTGATATCTAAATTGTCCATATTGACACCTATTGTAATCCTATACAATATACAAATGACTATTATAATATAAAATTGTCTATTGTGTTGGCACTATACTCCAAATACATTAAATATTAGACATAAATTAGGATAAACATGGAATATAGGCTCCGTTTAGCAAAACGGATGTTATTCAATAAAAAAGGCAGTTTGATTGGAGCAGTTTTAGCTGTGACAATTGGAATTTTGGTAATTCACGTAAATTTTGTAATTTTTCAAGGACTGTTTGATGCAATAGTTCGAGATATTAGCAATTATAGAAACGGGGACATTCTCATCACTGATGAGGCAGATTACATCGATAAATCTGACTTGGCTTTAGCAAATTGGTTTGAAAGAATTCCATATGTTCAAGGTGCTACACCGCGGTTGTCTTCAACTGCTGAAATCAATATGACCAAAAATGGAAAACTAATTGAAGAAACTAGAATCCCTGTTGTTGGTGTCGACCCAGATAGAGATGTTCGTACATCAACTGTACATGAAACTGTAGCTGAAGGAACTTATGTTATTAATCGGAATTCTGTAGTACTCGGTTCTAATGTCGCAAGAGACCTTGGAGATGCACAAGTAGGTGATAATCTAAAACTGCTAATAACTGATAGATGGGGTGAAGATCAAGTCCGAAATTTTAGAGTTGCAGGAATCGTCCAGTCTCCAGGTGGCCAAGGATTGGATTATAGTGTTGTTATGCACATTGATAGTCTTCGAGATATGATGTCTAGAGAAGGGGAATCTAGTTCTTTTATGGTCAAACTAAATGACCCAACAAAGGCCTACGAAGTTAAAGAGTTCTTTTTACGTGCATTTCCAAATGATGATTTTCTAGCTGAAACTATAGAAGAATCTGCAGAAGAACAACTAGCAGGTTTTAGATCTGGAATTGCTATGATTAACATGATTGGATATTTTGGAATGATGTCTTCAGCTTTTGCAATAGTTACAATTCAAATGATGTTAGTTAATGGTAAAACAAGAGAAATTGGAGTAATGAGGTCAATTGGTGCTAAGCGTAAAGATATTTTGATTATTTTTCTCTTCCAAGGAATGATTATTGGAGCAATTGGTGCAGGAGTAGGCACAGCTGCAGGCTTGGGATATACATTTTACGCCAAGGAAACAAAAATGTCCTTTAACAATAGTCTTCCATTAGAAGTCTCTTATGATTGGGCAAAAATCACTCAAACTGCTCTTACTTCATTTACCTTGGCAATCATTGCTTCTCTTTATCCGTCATATCGAGCAACTAAACTTCTACCAGTGGAGGCGATGAGAACTGTCTAAGGTACTTGAGGTCAAGAATTTGACCAAAATATTTGGAGAAGGACCAAATCAAGTAAAGGCCTTAGATGATGTTTCATTTTCTGTTGAGAAAGGAGAATTTGTCATAGTTGTAGGAAGTTCTGGTTCTGGAAAATCTACATTACTCAACATGATTGGCCTTTTAGACAGACCTACAAAGGGCAAAGTCTTCATTGATGGAATCGATACAACCAAACTTAACGATGGAAAAATCTCTGCTTTTAGAAATAAAAAACTAGGGTTTATTTTCCAATTTTCTAACCTGCTCAATGATCTAACCGTTTTAGAAAATGTTTTACTTCCCAGACAAATCGGAGGAACTAATGGCTCTGCAAAAAAAGATGCTTTAGAATTATTACAAGCAGTAGGTCTTGAAGACCAAATTAATAAAAGAACCAATAAAATTTCTGGAGGACAAGCTCAACGAGCTGCCATAGCACGAGGTCTAGTAAATCGCCCCTCTATTGTTTTGGCGGATGAACCTACTGGAAACCTAGACTCTGTCACTTCTATGAAAATAGTACAGTTGATGAAAACCATGGCAAAAAAACTTAACCAAACTTTCATTGTTGTTACTCATGATAGAAAGGACTTTAGTGATGTTGATAGAATAATCACAATAATAGATGGTAGAGCCTTTGAGGGAGAACAACCTACTGAGTTGGAGATGGTTGCATGATTAGCATTAAAATTTTTGTCGCATTAACAGTATTGTTAGCGAGTCCATTTGTAATTGAGAATTCTTTCGCACAAATTTCTTCAGGAGGATTTGGCAGTTCTCCATTTGAACGAGATTTTCATGATGTAAAATTCCTCGATGCATATTTTGGAACATTTGAACAAAAAATTGAGGTAGAACCAGGTGATTCCAATGTACCCTTTACAGTAGTTTTTGCAAATGTTGGAACACAGGACATTACTGGAATACGAGGACAATTATCGCTACCATTAGGATTTTCTTCCTCTGATGGCCCTACTTCCGTTATTTTCGCTGATAGTGATTCTAATTCATTAGCAGGAGATAATTTTCATCTTACATTTTTTGTAAATCTGGATTCTAATACCCAAATTCAGCAATATCCTGGAACTGTCAAAGTTGATTATTCTAGATTAAGAGAATCTGGAGTAAGGACTTCATTTTCAGACTTTACATTCAAAGTAACTGGAGATAGCCTGATCAATGTAAGAGCATTAGATCCCTTTTTGACCTCCTTGCAAACCAACAAAGTAATCATACAAGTATCTAATGACGGTACTGCACCTATCTCAAGTGTAGATATTGTTTCTAAAAACACTCAAACTGAAATGGCATCAACTACCGCTTCTACAACCAATGTAGAAAATGTAGTTATTTTAGAATCTAATTGGGATATTGGTAACATTAATCCAAAATCTTCAAGAGACTTAACTGCAACTGTATATGTTCCTGAAAACCTAAAGGGTGATACCTTACGAATACCATTAGCTATTACATACTATAACTCTCATGGTGATAAGCACACAATAGATAAAATTGTAGATTTCTACATCAAAGGCCTAATTGATCTGACCGTTTATGATGTAGGGGTAATTGAACTAGGTGATACTCAAATGGTTGTTGGGGAAATTATTAACGAAGGAAATGAGGATGCATTATTTGGTTTTGTTTCTTTAGAACCTCTAGGTGATTCTAACATTAAAAAACAAAATCAATTCATAGATGAAATCGAGATTGATTCTCCAGTTCCATTTAACATTCCTCTAGAATTTGAAGGAGAACCCCAATATGGTGAACATGACATCAAGATTACAGTAAGATACAAAGACAATATTAGAGAGGAGATTTTCCTACCTTATGAGACTACAATATTTGTTGAGGAACCACAAAACGATGAAGAATCCGAAGACAATACTATTTTGTACATTATCCCAGTAATAATTGCAATAGCAATTGGGGTAATTGTTATGCGCAGACGTAAAAAAGAAATTGAAAGTGAATAGTTCTTAATAGCAAGCAAGAAAAAATAATCGATTTACTATGAGAACAAGTGTTATCGCAATAATTTCAGTTTTAATAATAGGGACATCAATAATCTCTATAGGATTCTTTACCAATCAAGAAGTAAATGAAGCTGTAAACAATCTGACCCCTTATGAAAAACTGGAAATATACAAAGAAGAATTAGAAAAAATAAACCAATACAATCAACAACTCCTATCTGATCTTGAAAAACAAATAACAGAATCAGATGATGCAAATTTAGAGCAATTAAAAAAAGAGATTGAAGTTCTCACAAAAGTAATTGATGATAATAAAAAAGAACTTGAACAAGTAATTCAAAAATTATCTGAACTGGAAAGTGAAAAGTAAACTAAGCAGAATTTACTAATTCATATACGTAATATTTTATTAAAATTCGTGGAATTACACAGAAAATTAACAATTATAGGCATAATTTTACTCGTAGCAACCTTTGCACTTCATAATAATTATTCAGAAAATGCCACAGACAATGAATTCAATTATGCTTATGTAACTGGAATAGCAATGCTAATAGCTTTTTTGGCTAGCTTTGTAATTTTCAACAAAGAAAAATTGAAAGATTCTAAAATTTAAAAATTAATAATACTTATCACATGAAAACTTGTAAAAAACAATTATGGTGTAGTTTTAGAATTTTTTTTATATGCATAGACAATTCTAGAACCTTCGTTTATTGATGAGGGATTTCCATCAGTTTTTTTATCAAGAAAATACTGCTCAACTTTTTTTGCTACTTCTTCTGTATCTGCACCAAATGAAATCCAAATTCCATTTTCTTCTACTCCATGGAAATCAAACAATCCTTCATCAAGATCATTGGTAATTCCTATATACCAATCGGGATAATCACCTTCAAATTTACTCATGTAAGTTTCCATTCTTTTAATGACAGTATTATAATCCATAATATGATAATCCATAATCGATTTTTGGTTAGGAAAATAAATTTTTAAAAGTTGTGTGGAAATTCTTCTATGTTAAATCATATTATTAAGAGATTCCTTCTTTTATTTTATTGATTTTTTAACTAGGGAAATAACAGATAATGATATGCCAATTACCAATAGAGAAATACCTATCGAGAACTCTATTTTTAATCTCTCATAGATATTTTTTGTTTCTGGTTCAAGAAGAAGAAACATATCAGATTCTAAATTTTCAAAATATTGAATTTGAGGATAATCAAAAATAACTACAAAAATTCCGACAATCAAAATTATTATTCCGATAAAAAACACTCCTGTATTTTTAATTTGGAACTTGTTCAATTTCAAATCTGTTCAAGGCTACACCCTATAACTAAGATTATAAGCAATTATGGGATCCTGCCATCATGCCTGGGGATGAAATTGCAGTCCCAAAGGAATTAAGAGAATTTATGCTTGAAGGAGCAGTAGAAACATTCCTTGGACAAAAAAATGGTGCCAAAAAACAATACCGATATGGAAATTTACACATACGAGAATACGATGACAAATTTCTAGTTCATACAGATAAAATTGATCCCAGAAAAGATCCACTAGGTCATCTTATCATTGATGCACCAGAAGTTTTAGTCGGATTAGGATGTGCAATTTTTGGAGGATCCCAAATTAGAAAATCATTATTCAAAAATTATTCAGAACAATCATCAATTCCATATAGATTAGCATCATCAATAATTTCTGGATATTTAGGTTACAAGGCAGCTCAAAAAATCAAAGATAAACTGGAGTAATTCTCATGACTACAATTCGAACCATACAAGTGTTATTCAAACTTCTTCCTTCTATCCTTGCCTTGCGAAAAGATAGAAGAACTTGGGTTAAACAAGAAGGAAAGGATGTTGATACAGAAAAATATCGAAAAAATGCTCGTAAGGTCTTAAATACATTCATCAGTTTGGGACCTGTCTACATTAAACTTGGCCAATGGCTATCATCTAGAGCTGATATTTTACCTCAACCATATTTGGAAGAATTGGCAAAATTACAAGATAAGGTTCCTGCAGCTCCTTTTGATAAAGTAAAACCCATTATTGAAAAAGATCTAGGGCCAATAAATGAAAAATTTGATGATATTGATCCTAACCCAGTTTCTGGAGCATCATTAGGCCAAGTTTATCGAGGAAGTATTTCTGGTCAGAAAATTGTGGTAAAAGTCAAAAGACCCGGAATTGAAAAGGTCGTTGCAGAGGATCTAGAAGTATTAAAAAAAATCCTACCACTTGCATTAAGGTTTGTAGATCCTAATCTGCGATTTTCAGCAAAAGCGATGCTTTCTCAATTCATAGAAACCATTCATGAAGAAATGGACTATACAAATGAGTCGAAAAATCTCAAACAAATTAAAAAAGACATGAAAAAAAATTCCAATGTAGTTGTCCCAAATGTCTATGATGATTTTTCCTCAGAAAATGTATTGACTATGGAATATTTGCCAGGAATCAAGGTAACAAATGTTGAGGCATTAGATGAAAAAGGAATTGATAGACAAAAACTAGTCATCGATGTTCACAAGGTATTCTTCACAATGCTATTGCGGCATTCATTGTTTCATGCTGACCCACATCCAGGTAACATATCAGTAACTGATGATGGAAAATTGATTCTATATGATTATGGAATGGTGGGTAGATTAGATGATGAAACACGACTACGCTTAATCCGTCTCTATCTGGCTTTAGTTGAGAAAGACCCTCCACGCACAGTAAACGCCATGAATGACCTTGGAATGCTTACACCAGATTTCAATAGATCAGTAATTGAAAAAGGAATTGAGCTTACGGTAAGAGCTATGCACGGGAGAAAACCTGATGAAATGGAAGTTCAAAGTCTAATGGAACTGGCCAACAAAACAATGAGCAAATTTCCTTTTGTTTTACCAAAAAATTTAGCATTATACATGAGAATGGCCTCTATAATTGAGGGCATTTACAAACAACATAAGGTAGATTTCAAATTTGTTAAAATTCTAAGAGAGATTTTAGAAGAAGAACATTTAATCAAAGATGCCTATATTGAAGAACTCAAATATTCATTTCAAAGATTTGCAAAATCAATTGACGCGACAATTTCTATTGCACCAGAATTGAAAAAATTCATTGATGATAATAGGTCAATTCAGCTTTTAAATGCAAAACCTAAATCCAATATTCTACTTTCTGGAAGCATACTTTCTGCAGCCATTTTTGTAGGTTCTGCAGTTTTGTATTCATCAAATGAATCAATAGGAATAACGGGCATGATTGGCTCGTTAGTAATAATGAGTATTTTTACTATTTTTAGAAAAAGATAATCAATCTATTTTGATATCTTTTCCATGTTTTTGGACTGGAATTGTAATGGTTAATACTCCTTGATCATATTTTGCAGAACTTACTGCATCATCTTCATCTTTAACATCAACTGGCAATCTAATTTTTTTATCAATAATGTTTGGACGCTGGTTACAAATGATTTTATGATTTTCCTTCTCAGATGCTTCTTTACATGCTTGAATTGATAAGATATTTCCATCCAAGGAAAGTTTGATATCTTTTTTCTCAAACCCAGGCATATCAATTAGCAGAGTCAATTTGTCATCATGTAGGTGCATATCAATTGGAGGTAACACAAATTCGAAAAACTCTCTTGATTTGTTTCCAATTTCTTTCATCATTTCTTTGGCCATAGACTTTACCAATCCCATTTTGAGATATTTAATCGATTTTTGGTTATAAATCTTAACGATAACTTTCCCATAGTTCTAATTTTTTGAACTCAATTTGAAATTATTATTAATTTTTAATTAGAACTATCCGAAGCACGCGTGTCAGAGACAATAAGGGTTTCAAGTTGTTGGAAATTATTTGAATCTAAATAATCCACATTTACCTCAACTAGATAAGTTCCTCCCACAACAAGATTTTGTAATACAAAATAATCTCCTTCCCAAAACCCTCTTGAATTAGTTTGACCAGTAAACTGAGTCAATTGATTTCCTTCAAGGTCCTTCAAAGTAACTTGTATGTTTGCATTTTCAATTGCACCAAAACTCTGATAAAACTGCGGTTTTGGATTTATTGCCTTATCAAAGACTTTGATCTCTATATCATAATTATCATTCCAAAAAGTCCTGATATCTTGTTGGACCAAAACAATAGTTTCTATTTTTTGGGAATCATTTTCTGCAATAATTTCCTCTTCGTCCATAGAAACAGAAGTTAATTTGATAGCGTCTAATTGATTTCCTCCAAGAAGGTAACTATTGATTTGAAATCCTTGTTCTCCCATACTTTTTGCATAAATTAGAATATCATCAGAATGGACCACAAAAGAATTTCCCATAAATTTCGCTCTAGCATCTACAATCTCAATAATACTATCCCCTACAATTAGAGATCCGGATTGGAAAGTTGGTATCATTTTATTAAATCGAGAAATTTGATTTTCACCAAACTCTAAAGACAAAATAATTTCTCCACCTTTAGATTGGGCTACCACTGTTTGATTTTCAATATCAGCTACTGCAAATACTGCAGGAGGAACCAAAACTAGTAAAACTATTGAAAACACAAAGAGTAGATTCAAACCTAATTTTTCAATATCATGAGTTTGTTTAAAAATTTTTAAAACTCCAAAATTCAATTATTGATAGATTTTTAATTAATCAATTCTGAGGTTTGGTAAGTTATGATTATTGTAATTGAAGGCGGCGACCAAGCAGGAAAAAAAACACAAACTGAGCTATTATCCAAAGCTTTGCAAAAAAGAAAAATAAAGACTGCAACATTTGCATTTCCTGATTATTCTACGCCTATAGGTAAAGAAATTTCAAAATATCTTAGTGGAAAACGAAAATTCCCTCCACAAACCATCCACTGTCTTTTATCTGCCAACAGATGGGAAAATGTAGATAAAATCAAAAAAGCACAAGAAAAGAACTCTGTTTTGATTATGAACCGATATTACCAATCTAATTTAGTATATGGAATCGCAAATGGCATGAAAAAAAGTTGGCTGGAAAATCTTGATAATGGGCTACCAAAGGCAGACCTTGTAATACTATTGGATGTATCTCAAAGAGAATCTTTTAGCAGAAAAAAATCAAATCGTGACAAGTTTGAAAAAAATAAAGAATTCATTCAAAAAATTTCTAAAATCTACAAAACCGTTGCCAAAAAACAAAGATGGAAAATAATTGATGCCTCACAATCAAAAGAAGAAGTACATCAAGAAATATTGAAAGTATTTTCAAAGAAAATAGGATTATGAAGAAAAACTATCTAGACATCATTGATCCTATTCACGATTTTATTCGAGTGTATAATCATGAACTAAAAATTATTGATAATCCAATTTTTCAAAGATTAAGACGAATAAGGCAACTTTCTGGTGCTCATCTAACATATCCTGCAGCTCAGCATACAAGGTTTGAGCATTCACTAGGTGTCATGCATATTGCAAGCCAAGCTGGGCAAGCGCTAAATGAAAAAGGATTCATGACCAAGGACGATATTGAAATTCTAAGACTTGCTGGTCTTTTACATGATATTGGACATGGGCCATTCTCCCATCTTTTTGAAGAAATTATTCAACAAAAAAAAATTTCTCATGAAGATTTTGGAAAAGAATTAATTCTAAAATCTGAGATTGGTGACTCCTTAACAAAACATGGATTTGACAAATTAACTATTGCAAAAATAGCTTTTGGAGATTCAAAATTACAATATCTCAATGAAATAGTATCAGGTGCTCTAAGTGCAGACATGATGGACTATATACTTCGTGATGGGTATTTTACTGGAGCAGAACATGCAAAAATTGATCATAAACGGATAACTCAATCTTTAGATATTCACAAAAAGAAACTAGCTCTTGAAAAATCTGCGCTGTATTCGTTTGAATCTATGATGCACTCTAGATATCAAATGTTCAAAGCTGTATATTTTCACAAAACCGTCAGGGCAGCCGAAGTCATGCTTTTAGAGGCATTACGATTATCTGATGACGAGTTTGGGTTTACTAAATTCAAAATTGATGAATATGTCAAACTTACAGACGAAAATGTCCTATCCATGCTTTTATCTTCAACATCCCCTAAACTAAAAAAAGCAAAACAATTTGCCGAAGACTATCAAAATCGAAATTTGCTAAAATGTGTATTTGAAAGAATTTTTACAAGCAAAAAACTCCTTGAGAAAATTAAAACTAATGAAATTAGATTATCTCTTGCAAAAAAATCGAAAGTTAACGAAGAGGAAATATTTGTAGACAGTTCTGTTACCCCCTCAATTCCTCTTACTCCGTCAAAAAAAGAATCAAAGAAAATCATCCTAATAACCAATGAAAATGGCAAATCTCAGGCTCAAGAACTACCAATATCAGAAATTCCAGTAGTGTCCGCAATATCCGGATTCATGAATATTTTGAGAGTCTATACACCTCAAAAAAACAGAAAAAAAGTTGAAATTGCCGCTAAATCAATTCTTGGTGATCTAAAATAATGAAAAAACGAATTGTAATCAAACTTTCTGGCCGCGTTTTTGGGATGGATAATGTAAAACTCCTAAATGATTATGCCACATTCTTAGTAAAAATTAGCAAAATTTGTCAACCAATTGTAATAGCTGGTGGTGGAAATATCGCTCGACATTATATCTCTCATGCCAGGTCATCTGGAGCAGATGAATCAACTTTAGATGAGCTAGGAATTGAAATTTCAAGATTAAATGCAAAACTACTCATCTACGCTCTTAAAAACAAAGCCTATTCTCATCCACCAACTACACTTCAAGAAGTAAAACATGCAGTAGATGATGGATTAATTGTTGTTACTGGAGGATTACATCCAGGACAAAGCACTAACGGAACAGCTGCACTAATTGCTGAAAAAATAAAGGCAGAACAATTTCTTAATGCCACTGATGTTGATGGTGTATATGATATGGATCCTAACAAATACAAAAAAGCAAAAAAATTCAAGCAAATCGAATTGAAGAACCTCAAAAACATGTTAGTTCACCAAGATTCTGTAGCAGGAGGGTACGATTTGATGGATATAGTAGCTTTGAAAATAATTGAGAGATCTAAAATTAAAACTAGAATTTTAAAAGCAGATCCTAAAACAATAGAAAAAGCAATCAAAGGTTCTGAAGTTGGAACAAAAATTGTTATTCCCTAAGAAAACTATTCTGTCTCATTTTGGATTGTAGGCCTGTCTTCCGTCCAGATTTTGATATTTGGCCTGGAATACTCTGGAACTCCTGAATCTCTCAATTTTTTATAAATTTCTAGAGCCTCATTTTTTTCCACTTTTTTTGATTGGGCTTTAGTATATCCGTCTTCATCTACAATAACTGCCACAAATCCGTCTTCAGATTGGATAACAGCTGTAAATTCTTCTTCTCCCACTGGAAAAAATTTCCCATCAATTTTTTTGGTAGTTAATGTTAACATCCCAAATCCAGCAATATCAAACAATTTCATTTGGGATTTTCCAGCTATCATTTTTCCCTTTTGAACGGCTTGAAAATATTGCATAAAGAAATTTCCTTATAATGGTATAATAACTATCTCAACATTTAAGATAGCATAAGGTTAAGTGAAAACATTGAATCCAAAAATCTTTGTAGGTATTGCTATTGTAGTTTTAGTAGGAGCCATTGGAGCAATTTTTGCAACCACCTCTGTAACTGAGAATACTGAAGGTGTACCAGTCCAAGAAATTCAAAACCCAGTAGAACCACTCAATATATCCTTTGAAGATGTTTCAATTTTGCAAGTAACTGATAGGGCAGCAATTTTAGAAGTCCAATTAAAACTGGAAAATCCTAATTCTCGTAGTGTGATTACAAACTTACTAAAATATTCACTATATGCATCTGATGATATAGAAGAACTCAAAATACATGCAGGTGAAATCGGAAGCAGACCAGAAGGGATGGTAGGAGGATCAGATTACTATACACTCCTAAGTAATAACTCCATTATTCTCAAAGATAAAATAACTTTGAAGAATCCAGGTAATTCTCCTGAACTAATGTCTATTTTAGAAAACCCCGACACACAATGGAGATTAAAGGGCACTGTTTTCTTTAATCTAAGTTCTATGACAAGTGGACAAGAAAACGAAGTTAACTTTGAATTAACCCGTTAAACTCAAAAATCAATAATGTATCATAATTTCCAAAAATTATGATAATTTGTTTTTAGACCAAATTTATTGGCAAAGTTATAAAAGCTCGTACAGTTGTTTTTTATCAAATGGCAGAAGCAGGTATGGCAGCATATGGTGCAGCAGCAGGGGTAGCAATTGCCTTAGCAGTTGTATGCTTTGCATTACGTGGCAAGGGACATCCAGAGCCACTAGATTAAACAAAGGAAAATCCCTTTACAATATTTTTAATTTAATTTTCCTTTGATAGCCCAAGCATTTCAGCAAGGGATACATGTTTTGAGATTTTCTTGCTGATGAAACATCTTTGATAATATTGGCAATCTATGCAATTTTTGGAAGGCTCTAAGATTGGAGTCTTTTGGTCTTTTAGCAGGTCATTTAGAACTCTTACTCTTCTTACTACTTGTTCAAACATTTTGTTATCTCGAGTAACTGAAAAAGTATGTTCTTCTCTGTCACTTGTTATGTAAAGAATCATTCCATCTGTTTTGTCATAAATCCACATACATGCATTCAGATATAGCAAATCACTGGATTGTGGGGCATCAGGGATAACATCAATGGGTCTGAAAATGATAATAATGTCATCTACAATCATATCTGCTTGCCCTTTTAATTTTAGGTCATCAATTTCAAACAATTTTGGTTCGCTCCCGTATTCTAATTTTCTAAGCAAACCACTAATCAAATCATTAAATCCACGTCTTTCAACTTCTTTAGGATCAGTTCTGTCGTAATAGGATCGACGTAAGCATTGCACTGCCTCGGCAAGATGAATGGTATTGTAGTCCTTAACATCAATGTCAATTTCTAACTCTTTTCCAATAGAGTCAATTGCGTTTTTAATTACACTTCCATAGTCTCTATCTCCCATCATGATAAATCACCTAGATTGTACACCCTTATAGATTAATTCATAACCTTTGTGATGAACCTTGATATTTTTCCTGAAAAAGCAAAGGCAGCAAAATGAACACTAAACCCCAATACTGCGCCTAAAACTAAATTTCCTGTGCTGTAGTAAATTCCTAAAAATATGCCTAAAGCAGGCAAAGTAAAAATCATTGCCAAAAAGGTGCTGATCCAAATTGTGTTGATTATAACCTCAGGGGGAACTTTCTTTTTGTTAGAAGGAGAACTTGCCATTTTAGGCTTATTCTTCTTCTAGAATCAATTTAGACATTGTGGTCTCAGTTGGTATTCTTTGCTCGACAGCATAGGCAATGGCTGCCAAATTTCTTACTTCGTAGGCTGTAAGTTTTGTAATTCCAATTGTAGTTGCAAAACTAAACATTTTGGAAAAAGACCTTAAAGAAGATTGGTAAATTTCTAATTCAAATTTTCTTTCAAATTCAGCTACAGCATCTAATTCATTTTCTGATTCTGGAATTAGATCCTTGTATCTAGTACTAGTCAATTCATTAAAGGCATCTTTCACTGAAGCTGCGGAAATGATTCTACCAATCAAATCTTTTGATGCGCTTGGAGTAGCTGATACAATCAAATCTTGAATCTGTTCTTCTGAAAGTCCCCAGAATTTTCCTCTGATGGCACTAAGTAAATTGTAAAAATCAATATCCATCCCAATTAATTTTACAGCGTCTGTTTCTCTGCTGGTTTTAATTGCACGACCCAATTGCTGGTACAAAATTTTGTCAAAGTAAATATCAAAGATTTGAATATTTTTCTTATCGTTATAAAGTGCAGCAGCCTTTGCAATCTCTTCTCCAAATTGGCCGGAGCTTAAACTAGCTACTGCTTCTTCAAGATCCTTGGCAACTAGTGCCTTAATCACAATATCTCTTTGTTTGATTAACTCTTCTGCATGAAGATTGATGTGGGATTCTATTTCTTCTTGGCTTTTTCCAAGAACTTTTCCTTTGAGTACTGATTTTAAATTAGAAATAATGAATTTTAGATAATACGCATTAAAGATACTTTTGTCACCAGCTGTCCTGGCAATTGAATAATGGACATCTGCCAAATGACTCCTTAAAGCATTTTCAATTTTTTGAGAAGTATATGGTTTTTGAACATCAGAAACAGAATCTCCATAAATTGTATTTTTTATTCTGGTCATTAACTCGTCTAAATCACGAGATTCGGCTAATGTCTGAAAGTCTGCCTTTTTTAGCAATCTACCTTTTTTGCTAAATGATTTGACTGAGGCATAGACGTTCTTTGATCCCATTTCAATTGACCTGATTTGGTAACTGATTTTAATGTTTGGCGGTTTGTTCGCAAATAATCAAAATTTAGGTTATTTCATTCAAAAATCTGATTGCTTCTTCTCTTTCTTGTTTTGATAATTTCAAAAACGCATGGAGTATTTCTTTTTGGATAACTAGAGATTCATCTGAAAGACTTTGCAATTTTGAGAGATCAAAAGGTAAGAGATCTTGTATTTTATCATCACAAAATGCCTTGACATATTTTTGAAAAATAGAGTATGTAAAATTTGGGCTAGTCTTTGAAAGATTAACTAGAATTTTTTCAAATTCCTTTTCCTTTGGACTGGCTTCTGCGAAAAAGTCTTCAAGTAATTTCTCCTTGTTTTGGATCTCTTTTATGGATAGGGCAATTAGAACCCCCTTTCTTGTTAGATGGTAAAAGGGAATTCCCTTCTCTTGCAGAGCCTTTGGGCCACGTTTAAGAGGTAATCTTCCATCTTCCTCGGCAATTTCCATTGGAAGTAAAATTTCATCAAGATCTCTAAAAATTCCGGAATAGATATTCTTCCAGACTATTCCTTGACCTTTGGCAATTTTTTGAGAAATACCTGTTCTTGTTCTTTCAGCGGGATTGGCTTTGCTAGATAATATTCGAATAATTGATCGTTGACGTTGGGCCTCGCCTGTCAAACTACCTTCCTTAGTCTTGAAGGTGTCAAAAATGGATAGTTTTGTAGTTGATTTTATCTTCATTTTTTACCCCATAACATAATATATCATTTCTATGATACTATCAAAATAAACTAAAATATAATAATTTACAATTTTCGTAATTCTGTGGTCTCAACCCTTAAATAATTTTCAATTTCGATTAAAACAATGAATTCTAGGAACCACAAGTATGCTCTATTACTTGTGGCCGCAGTAGCCATTACAGCAACTGGTGCAATGTCACAAGCATTTGCACAACAAGTTACTGATGGTATGGACGGATATGTTGCAGGAACCAGTGGAATTTACACTGGTAATCCTAACGAATGTTGGTATGATGATGGCGAAGGCAACTGGTTGCCCTGTTTAATTGATACAGGTGACACAGCATGGATGCTTACAGCAACATCATTAGTTCTATTCATGTCTCCAGGAGTCGGTTTCTTCTATGGCGGTTTAGCCAGATCAAAGAACATCGTCAATGTACTCGGTATGACCCTTGTTGTTATGGGATTAATGTCAGTACAATGGATTCTTTGGGGATACTCACTAGCATTTGCACCAAACGCAGATGAAGGAGCTCAAATGTTCATGGGAAGCCTTGATTATGCAGGATTCAACATGGTTTCACCATTTGCACCGTTGGGAGCTGTAGGTCCTTGTGGCGACACATGGTCGGCGGCGTACCAAATGAATGCGATGGTTGAAGGAGAATACTGTAGTCAAGATTGGCCAGGAACAGTTCCACATCAAATGTTTGCAATGTTCCAAGCTACATTCGCAATTATCACACCAGTTCTGATTATTGGTGGTTTAATTGATCGAATCAAGTTTAGCGCATTGGTCATATTCGTACTTCTATGGGGAACCTTTGTCTACGACCCAATTGCACACTGGGTCTGGGGTGGAGGATTCATCGGAGGAGGTGGACTGGATCTTAATCCAGAACTATATCCAGACTATGCATTAGACTTTGCTGGTGGTACTGTAGTACACATTTCTTCAGGATTCGCAGCCTTAGCAGGTGCAATGGTACTTGGTCGAAGACTTGGATATGGCAAGGTACCAATGGAACCACACAACATACCAATGGTAGTCCTCGGTGCAGGAATACTCTGGTTTGGATGGTTTGGTTTCAACACAGGAAGTGAGGTAATGGTAGATGGTATCACCGTTAGCGCATGGACTGTAACTAATACATCAACAGGTATGGCAGCAGTTACATGGATTTTAGTTTCATGGGCTCATACAGGAAAACCAAGTATTGTTGGTGCAGCATCTGGTGCAGTTGCAGGATTAGTAGCAATTACTCCGGCATCCGGTTTTGTTGGTCCAATGGCCGCAATTATTATCGGTATTTCTGCTGGTACAATTTGTTACGGATCTATTGCATTTAAGAACGCAAGGAAGTGGGACGATGCTCTCGATGTATGGGGAGTCCACGGAATGGGTGGTCTTACAGGCGCAATCTTGACTGGTACATTAGCTAGCCCACATATCTGGGATACTGGCGGTGATGGAACCGGTGCATGGACTGGTACAGCTGAAGGTATGGAACAGCAAGCAATCAGCATTATTGCAGCTGCAATCTCAATAGGTTACGCCTTTGGTATTACCATCGTGATCCTGAAAGTAATGGATGCCGTCTGGCCTGGCGGAATCAGAGTAACTCCAAAAGAAGAGGAGATTGGTCTCGATTTGGCTCAGCACGGAGAACGAGCATACGTAAACGAATAGAAAATTCCCTTTTCTTTTCTTCTTTTTATCAAATAATCCAAATAAATTTACATTTGATAGATAGAATAATTTCATGATAATTTCAACATCAGAACTAAATTCAGTCTTAGAAGATCAGAGAACTTTGGTTATTGATACTAGATCCTTCAAAGAATATTCTAAGGGACACATTCCTGGTGCAGTAAACTTGGATCTATTTGCATTTCATTGGATTGATACTTCAAAAGAAGGAATTGAAAACTTTAACAAACAAACACAGATGCTATTTTCATTTGCTGGAATTGATGAAAAAAAGAAAGTTATCTTCTATGACGAAATATCTGGAATGTTAGCTGCTAGAGGAGTCTGGATGTCATTGTATTTTTCACACCCTGATGTCTCAATGTTAGATGGAGGGTTTAAAAAATGGCAAAAAGAAAATCTAGAAATCCAAACAGCTCCTAACTCGTTTGAACCAACAAACTTTATTGGAACAATTAATCCCTCAATAATTTCTGGATTTGAAAACATTAGAGACAATCTTGATTCTCTGACAATAATTGATACAAGATCTACTGGCGAATATGATGGAACCATTCTCAGAGCTGCTCAAGGAGGGCATATTCCAAATTCCATTAACATCGATTGGGCTCTAAACATTAGAGAAGATGGTACATTCAAAGATGATTTTGAATTATCCAAACTCTATGATATTCCAAAAGATTCAAAAATTGTAACTTATTGTCAGGGAGCATACCGAGCAGCAAGTTCATTTCTTATGCTAAAAAAACTTGGATTTGAAAATGTCCAAGTTTATCTTGGTTCATGGGGAGAATGGGGAAACAAATTAGATTTACCTGTTGAAAAATAATCTGATAATTTTTTCGAATTGTTTTTTTACTATAAATCAAATAATGAGTCATGGGATTTCTAAAGAAACTCAAAGATACCGCAGAAAAAGGTGTAGAAAAAGGGACTGACTTGGGTAAGAAAGGTATTGAAAAAGGAGCAGAACTTGGAACTAAAGGATATGAGGGCGCAAAAGATGCGGCCCAAAAAGGTTACGATAAAGCAAAGAGTGAGAAAAAAGAAGAGGACTAATTTTTTTAAGTTTTAAAAAACTAGATTAATTTTTTTTCCAAATGAAATTGTTATAGATCAATTCCTGTCTAAGCTGTTTGAAAGGCTGTGAACCTCCACCATACCATTTTGTGAAGAATTCATACAAGTGCAATCTGAGAGACTGAATGTAAACAATTAATCCTTCGATCATCATAATTCCCAAGTTACCTCCAACAATCATTGCAATTGCACCACCGGACTCTGCTCCACCTAGAGAAGAATATGCATTGTTTACTGTCAACAATAACGCTGCATGCACCAGTAGCATGATACCAAGCCGAGCATAACTAATCGTATGTGCAAGCGCTTCAACTGTTTTTCCTAGAAATACTTCCATTACCACACTAGCAGGATCTCCCCCTTCTTCAGGATGTTTCTTTGAGTGCATTATTCCTCCTATCACCATTAAGACCACGGAGGCAATTACAACAATTACTGCGATTCTAGTAACTATCCAAACTTGAGCCCATTCACCCAAGAACATAGTAACCCATGGAACAGGTTCTGTGTGAACTTTAGAATACATGTTCATTACATCATATTGAGAACCTATTGCACACATCATGATTACAACGATTCCACCATAAAGTGTAAGGTTTGGAATTGCTTCCAAATACAAAACAAGTTTCTGACCTGCTGCTGCAAGTCTTTGCATTCTCAAAATCATTGCCCATACAAGATGAACTATTCCAAGGAACAATGAGACTTTGAGTATGTTGATTACTTGATCAAATGAAAGTTCTGCTACGCTAATAATACCAACTAGCCAACTTACTGAATACAATGGGCCACCCTCTTCTAAGAGAGCTTCAAATGGTTCCAGGTGATCTAAGTGATATCCAAACGCTTCTCCTGCACCAACACCAGCTATAGCAGCTGATGCACCAGATATTGCAATAAGCATACCCCACTTTGAGAGATCACCTTGTCCTTTTACTTTGAATAATAATCCCATTCCCATTAACAACAATCCGTGACCCACATCGGCAAACATTATTCCATAAAATATTGGCCACATCAAAGCAATCATGGGCGTTGGATCAGGTTCACCTTTTTTTGGAATACCTTGACTTTTTGTGATTACCTCAAATGTTTTAACAAATTTCTTGTTATCAAATAATGTTGGAAGTTCATTGACTAGTTTTGGATCAGTAACATCCTCTACTATTGTAGTCCATGTGTTAGCAGAATCATGGAATTTCTTCTCCATCTTTCTTGGGATAAAGCCTTGGATTACAGCAAAGTGCTTTGTCCCGCCTGGCTTTCTAAGACTTTCAAGAACATCTTTTGCAACTTGTGCCTTTTCATGGATAGCTAAAATATCACGTCTAAGACTTTTTTGCAGTTTAGCAATTTCTTTTGAGATTGATTTTTGCTTGGCAGTCAGTTCTTTAATTTTTGCAGTAGCATTTTCATATGCTTCACTTGGAATTTGAGGCATACCTTGTGGAATTGTAAAAGCATTAGAGTTGAAGCTTCTCATTACTTTGAGAACTTTTTCAGAATCTTCAACATCAGATATTACCAAAAGTGCAGATTTTTCTTTATTTTCTAAATCATATTTGTAAATTGTAATTCCTTCCAAAGAACGGCTAATTTCTTCAAAGTCTGCTTTGTCAATAACAAACAGATTTGTGTAAAAATACTTCATCAAACCAAAACCACTCAAATCCATCTTCATCTTCTTTACAACTTCTAAAGTTTCTATTAGTGAAGTATACTCGTCAATTCCAAGTTTGGTGTTTGCAGCCTCTTCAAGAAGTTCTTTGGGTCTTTGAATTATTTCTGGGGCATTTTCTTTGAGATAATTTACCATATCTTCAATTTCTTCAATTTCGTAATCCGTCTTCTTGATTACAGTACCTTTGAAAAGAATCTCCATAATTCCAACATTTGCTGGGATTCCTAATCCTTTTACAACATCATCAATTTCCTGATAGGATTGTTGTGCCTCTAGCAAGAGATCATCTATTTCGGGAGTTACAAGATCATTTTCAGAATCAATTTTGTGAAACCACTCAAATTCAGTTAATCTAGAAATTGCTTGTGGAGACTCACTTCTTGGCAAAATAACGGTTCCAAGTTTTAGATCGGCTGTAGCCAAGATATTCATCTCAATTCTTCTTTGATTTTAATATCTTTCTGATTGGACCAATTCCCAAACATTAAAATCTATTATCGAGTCAACGCCACACATTGGCATCTGATTCTGCATTAGAACGAACTATAGACAAAATTCTCAGCCAAACCGAATCAAATATTCAAACAAGTCTCAATACTGCCCTAGAAGAATCTCAGCAAAAACTAGACGACTCAGTAAAGACCTTAGAATCAGAGTACGATCAAATTATTGCTGATGGCAAAAAAGAGGCAGATAAAATTGAAAAACAGATAATTGGAAGTGCCGATCTTGAGGCCAGAAACAAGCAACTAACAACAATAGAAGAATCAATTGACAGAGTATTTTCTAAGGCACTTGAGGAAATTTCAAATGCAGATCGCAGTGGTGATTATTCAAACTTAATCAAGTCCCTTTTGGACGAATCAACAAAAATCTTAGGAACAACAGAAGTTGTTGTCTC